>CAJFGS010000029.1 GCA_904377855.1 Candidatus Avimonas merdigallinarum | reverse complement strand
GTTGGTGTCGCAACTTAACTATACCCTATGAAGGCTCTGTCCTTCTACTTTTTTCTCTCTTCTTTTTTCTCTCTGTCCAATTTGTATTGTAGCTCTACATAGAGAAAATCCGCGCCGGAGGAGAAAGGCTTTACACCCAGGGGCATTTATGTTAAAATGATTTGTATGTGATTTGATTTGGAATACAGCGTGCGCCGGGGAAGCGCCTTGAATCCCGGCGGATAAGGAGGAAACGGGAATGGCGGAAAAGCAGGAAGAGAAGAAAAATGGAACAAGCGAGACGAAACCGGAGAAAAAGGGCGGGAAGAAAGCCGGCGGCTTCCTGATGTATAAGGGGCGCCCGCTGGTGCGTTCCGGAAATGTGATCTATTACGGGAATATGGCCGATAAATGCGTGGTGATGCTGCAAATCCTTTCCACCAAAACGGTGAAGGATATGACGGTGGCGGATAAGGTGCAGGTGCAGCTGCTGTCCACCGACCCGGATTTGCGCATGAAGGAGCGCATTTTGAAGAAGAGCGAGAAAACCGGCCTGTACAACGCGATGGACATCGGCGCCATCTGGCTGGAGCGGGCGCTGGAGGAAAAATAACCGCCGGAGGGTTCCCCGCCGGCTCCTTTTCCTCCTGGGGGGCGGAAAAGGCCGCGGGCGCTCTTTCGTTAGGATGCGCGGGCGGCAATGCCGGCGCTGCAAAATCCCACTTTTTCGGCGGGCCATGATGCATGGCCCGCTTTTTCATGCGGGGCGGTTCCGTTGGAATCCGGCAGTATCCTGCAACAGGGCTGGGCCGGCGCCTCGGTTCCCGTCCTAAAAGAGGAAAGCGGGCGCCCAAAAGGCGTTGCTCCCCCTGGGAAACAAACCCGTGCGGGTTGTACGCCCCGGCTTTCCCGTAACCGTCCGGGGATTACGGCGGTGTGCCCAAAACGGGCCCCCTTTTTTCGTTGAGCCGGCGGCGGCAGAATTTTTGCCGGGGCTTCATATCCCTTTCCCCCTCCTCATATAGTGAAGTAACAACAGAAGTGCGGGGGAGTGAGCGCGTGTTTGTCTTTTCTTTCAAGACGTCGAAAAAGCAGATCCTTTCCATGTTGGTCTGCGTTCTCGCTTTGATTGCGGTGTTGATTGTCGCCATCGTCTGGCCCTCCGGCAGCGCCGCGGAAGAAACCCTTTCCCCGGTGGTGGGGAAGGACGACCAGCAGCGGATTGCCTTTTTGACCGAACTGGGATACACGGTGGATTCGGAGTCCCCGGCCGTGCGGGAGGTCCTGATCCCCGACGAATTTGACGATGTTTTTCAGCAGTACAACGAGCTGCAGAAGGACGCGGGGATGGATCTGGAACCCTATCACGGCAAGCGGGTGAAATGCTGGACCTATAAAATCCTCAACATCCCCGGCGAGGGGGAGGTCCGCGCCAATCTATATGTATATAAGGATAAGATCATCGGCGGGGATATTTCCTCCACGGCGCTGGACGGCTTTATGCAGGGGCTGACCAAATTCACGGCAGGGACGGAAATCGGTTGACGGCGGGGATGTTTTATGGTATCCTTGGTACGGTCAACCGGTTGACATGCCTGGAAAACGGAAAGGAATGGACGCGGTAAATGGCGGAACGTCTGGACAAAATCCTGTCCTCGCAAGGGACGGCGACCCGGCGGGAGGCGCAGCGGCTTGTCCGCGCGGGGCAGGTGACGGTGGACGGCGCGGTCTGCCGGGATCCGTCCTTTAAGGCGGAGCCGGAACAGTGTGAAATCACCGTACAGGGCCGGCCGCTGAGGTACCGCCGGCATCTGTATGTGATGATGAATAAACCGGCGGGGCTGCTTTGCGTGTCCCGCGACCCCAAGGCGGAAACGGTGATAGACCTTCTGCCGCCGGATCTCCGGCGGCAGGGGCTTTTCCCCGCCGGGCGGCTGGATAAGGATACGGTGGGGCTGGTGATCATTACCGACGACGGCGACTTCGCCCATCGGATGCTGGCGCCCAAAAAGGAAATCGTAAAACGGTACCACGCGCTCATCGACGGGCCGGTGGGGGAAAGGGAAATCCAGGCCTTTGCCGCCGGGACAAGCCTGGAGGACGGGACGCTCTGCCGCCCGGCCTCCCTGCGGATACTGGAAGAGGCGGAGCATCCCCTGGTGGAGGTGGCCGTCACCGAAGGGCGGTATCATCAGGTAAAGCGCATGTTTGTGTCGGTCGGCCGCAGGGTCCTGCGGCTTAAGCGGATATCCATCGGGAAACTTGTTTTGGACCCCTGTTTAGAGGAGGGAGAGTGCCGGGAAATGGGGCCCGGGGAATGTTCGGCGGTTTTTGAACAGACGGTGTTTTTGTGAATTTTGACATTGGATAACTTTGATAAAACGAGTTTTAAATCTTTGTGGATTAAACGGATGGTTATACCGCGCGGAATCTGCTATATTATTTAAAGAAGCAAACGACGTCTTTTCACATGATTTCTGATTTCGTGTGCAAATTTTGGGAGGTTTCTTTATGGCTAGTTTATCACTCAAAAGCATTTACAAAAAATACCCCGGCGGCGTGACTGCGGTTTCCGATTTCAATCTGGAAATCAAGGATAAGGAATTTATCATCCTGGTCGGTCCTTCCGGCTGCGGTAAATCCACCACCCTGCGTATGATCGCCGGCCTGGAAGAGATCACCGAAGGCGAGTTATACATCGGCGACAAGCTGGTCAACGACGTGGCGCCGAAGGATCGCGATATCGCGATGGTGTTCCAGAACTACGCTCTGTATCCGCACATGACCGTGTTTGAGAACATGGCGTTCGGCCTGAAGCTCCGCAAAACGCCGAAGGATCAGATTAAGCGCCGCGTGGAAGAAGCGGCCCGTATCCTGGACATCGCCCACCTGCTCGACCGCAAGCCGAAGGCTCTGTCCGGTGGTCAGCGCCAGCGTGTTGCCCTGGGCCGCGCCATCGTGCGTGAGCCGAAGGTCTTCCTGCTCGACGAACCGCTGTCCAACTTGGACGCAAAGCTCCGTGCGCAGATGAGAACCGAGCTGTCCAAGCTGCATAAGAAACTGGGTACCACCTTCATCTACGTTACCCACGACCAGACCGAAGCTATGACCATGGGCGACCGCATCGTGGTTATGAAGGACGGCTTCATCCAGCAGGTGGAAACCCCGCAGCATCTGTACGATTTCCCCTGCAACATGTTCGTGGCCGGCTTTATCGGCAGCCCGCAGATGAACTTTATCGAGTCCAAGCTGCTCAAGAAGGGCGATGAGTTCTTCGTGGAGTTCGGCTCCGAGGATACCAAGACCACCCGCGGCGTGAAATATCAGATTCCGCTGCCGGCTTCCAAGAACGCCAAGGGCGCTCTGGACGAATATGTCGATAAGGAAGTCATCATGGGCATCCGTCCGGAAGATGTGCACGACGAGCCCCGCTATCTGGAAAGCTATCAGCACTGCCTGATTAAAGCGGACATCGAAGTGACGGAAATGATGGGTGCGGAAACCTATCTGTACTTCAACACCGAAGGGTACAGCTTTACCGCCCGCGTGGAGCCGACTTCCACGGCGCACCCGGGCGACAAGATCGACGTTGTGCTCGATAACAATAAGATTCATCTCTTTGACAAGGAGACGGAACGCACGATCTGCAACTGATTGGACGTTTGCACAGGGAACCGTGCCGGGTGGATTTGCCCGGCACGGTTTTTTTGCATGCCGCCGTTGCGGGCGGACGGCGGGCAGCAGGGAAGAGGAAGGAAGAAGAGGGAAGGAATCGAAAAAAAGCGGTGCGCGGCGCCTTGCAGAGTTTAGCAGGAGGAGAAGGCGTGGAAATTTTTTACTGCCCTCCCGCTTTTTGGAACCTTTTTTAAACGCTTCTTTGGTTTGTTCCGTGCCTATATTGTGTCTAATTTGTAAAATGAGTGAAAAACATATTTCTTTTTGTACTTTTTCCTGAGTTTGTCCTTGCAAAAAAGACGCCGATTGTGTACAATAAGAGTGTTAATATAATGCGGCGGTATATACAAGGGAAGACCAAGGATGCACCGCTTGTATACGGGCCTGCTTTGTACACTATATATAGGAGCCTTTTCCCTTCGGCTCCGGACGGTGCTGCCGAAGGGTTAGGTATCTGGTTCCGGTATGTAAAGAATTAAGGAAAGAGGGATATACCATGTCCAACAGACTTTTCCAGGGCGTTGTCCATCAGATGAAGGATGCGATCGATCGGACGATCGGCGTTGTGGACGAAACTTCCGCCATTATTGCTTGCAGCGACCTTGGGCGGATCGGGGAGTCCTGTGAGGCGGTGGTCGCCGACTCCTTTCTGACGACGGAGGCGTTTGTACGGGACGGCTATACCTATAAAACGTTTGGCTCCCGCCCCCGCAGCGAATATATTGTGTTTGTGGAAGGGGCAGACGACGAGGCGGCGAAGTTTGCTGCGCTTCTTTCGGTTTCGCTGGCAAGCATCAAGCAATATTATGACGAGAAGTATGACCGTGGGAATTTTGTCAAGAACGTCATTCTGGACAACATCCTGCCCGGCGATATTTATCTGAAAGCGCGTGAGCTTCGTTTCAACAACGATGTCAACCGGGTCGTCCTGTTAATCCGGATTGCGGCGCGCACCGATATTTCGGCTTTTGACATTATCCAGAACCTGTTCCCGGACAAGAACAAGGATTTTGTCATCAATATCAATGAAACCGATATCGCTTTGGTCAAGGAAATCCGGGCGGGCATCGATTCGCAGGATCTGGAGAAGCTGGCGCGCTCCATTGTGGATACGCTCGGCGGCGAATTCTATACCCAGGCCACTGTGGGTATTGGTACCGTAGTGGAAGGGATTAAGGACTTGGCCCGTTCTTTCAAAGAGGCGCAGGTGGCGCTGGAAGTCGGGAAGGTGTTCGACACCGAAAAAACCATCGTCAGCTATGACAATCTCGGCATTGCCCGCTTGATCTATCAGCTGCCGACCACCCTGTGCGAGATGTTCCTGCGCGAAGTCTTTAAGAAGGGCTCGATCGATTCCCTCGACCAGGAAACCCTTTTCACGATTCAGCGTTTCTTCGAAAACAACCTGAACGTGTCCGAGACTTCCCGCAAACTGTTTGTCCACCGCAATACGCTGGTTTACCGCCTGGAAAAGATCAAGCGCCTGACCGGGCTGGATCTGCGTGAATTTGACGACGCCATTGTGTTCAAAGTGGCGCTCATGGTGAAGAGGTATCTGATTGCCAACCCGATTAAATATTAAGACGCAGTTATCTGAATAGGTGGGAAATGGCTGCGTATCCCCGTGTTTACCCGATATGAATTGCTTACGCCGGCCAGGGGTCCTGGCCGGCGTAAAGCTTGTTTTTGGTAAATTTTGGATGGCCTTGTAAATGAAAATGCTCGGCCCTGCCCACGGCCTTTAGAGGGCCTTCGCCCCTTTGGGCAGGATTTGTGGAAGCAACGGGGCAAACCTTAAGATTTTCCTATGGTAATTGCTGGCTCTTGATTTTCTGCTTTGTCGAATGGTAGGATAAAAGAGTATATGAATCCGGATCGGCGCGGGCGCCCCCGCGTTTGGGAGGATGAGGACTGCCCGCCGGCCGCGTTTTGACGGCCCCGGGGTTTATAAAGAGGATAACTGGTGCGTGGGTCAGCACGCTTGAAAATATGGAATGAGTTCTGCAGACAACGACGAAAGGGAAGGGCAGGGGATGGCTTTTGATCGAATTCAGGGGCGTGTATAAAACATATGACAGTGGAATTAAGGCCCTTAAAGATGTCAATATCCATATTGACAAAGGGGAATTTGTGTTTATTGTCGGCGCGTCCGGCGCGGGGAAAAGCACCTTTTTGAAATTGATGATGCGGGAAGAGGTGCCCAGCGCGGGGGAAGTGATTATCAACGACTTCAAGCTTTCCAAATTGAAGCGGAGGGAAGTGCCTTACCTGCGCCGAACCATGGGGATCGTGTTTCAGGATTTCCGCCTGATTAACCACATGACGGTATATGAAAACGTGGCGTTTGCCATGCGGGTGACCGGGGCGTCCAACCGGGACGTGCGCAAGCGGGTGCCGTATATTTTGGGGCTGGTGGGCCTGCAGAACAAGGCCCGCAGCTATCCCAAGGAGCTTTCGGGCGGCGAGCAGCAGCGGGTCGGCCTGGCGCGGGCGCTGGTGAACAACCCCTCCATGATCATTGCGGACGAACCGACCGGCAACATTGACCCGGAGCTTTCTTATGAAATCGTGGAACTGCTGACCGAGATCAACCGCCGCGGGACGACGATCGTCATGGTCACCCATGAGCACGATCTGGTCCGGATGTTCCACCGCCGGGTGATTGAAATTTCCGACGGGTGCGTCGTTTCCGATACCGGCGCGATCCCGGCAGAAGAGGAAAAGCCGGAGCAAAAGGCGCTTTCGGTGGACGATGTGCTCAGCGAGGTGGGCCTGTCCCATAACAGCCAGAAAGGAGGCCGTTATGAGATTCGGTAGCCTGCGGTATTTAATAAAGGAAGGGTTCCGCAACATCTGGCAGAACCGCTTTATGTCGATTGCTTCGATTGGCGTGTTGGTTTCCTGCCTGCTGCTGACCGGGGGCGCCTATCTGGTGTTTGTCAATATTGACAACGCCTTTGACTGGGTGTACGGCCAGAACGTAGTGGTTGCCTTTGCCGAGGAAGGAACGACGGAAGAACAGGCGGCGGCGCTGCTGGAAGAATTGCGGGGGCTGCCCAACGTTTCGGATGTGGAGTTTATCTCCAAAGAGGAGTCGCTGGAAAAGTACAAGGATTCGATCCCGGAGGCAACCTACCAGGACATGCAGGGGGAGAACAACCCGATGCCCGATTCCTACGTCGTTACCTTTGAGGATCTGACCCAGTTTGACGCTACGCTGGCCCGGATCCAGCAGATTCCAGAAGTGGAGGACGTATCCTATAACGCCGACATTGCTTCGACGCTGACCAATATCCGCCATATCATCCTGGTGGTAGGCGGCTGGATTATTGTCATGCTGCTGCTGGTTTCGCTGTTCATTATTGCAAACACCATCAAGCTGACGGTGTATAACCGCCGGCTGGAGATTTCGATTATGAAATCCGTGGGGGCCACCAACGCTTTTGTCCGTATCCCGTTTATCATCGAGGGGATGGTGCTGGGACTGGTTGCCGGCGGCGTTGCGTATGGGCTGCTTTACTTCATTTACACCCGGCTGTCCGGGCTGTTCCAGTTCGGCTCGCTGATGCAGGGGCTGGTGGACTTTTCCGAAGTCTGGTGGATTGTGCTGGTGGGATTTCTGGCCATCGGTATGCTGACCGGTGTGGCCGGCAGCGCGATTTCGATGCGGAAGTATTTGAAGGAAGAAGGAGGAACGGCGGGTGTCTTGTAAGAGATTCGGTTTTGTGCGTTTCGCGGCGGCGTCCTGCGCGGCCCTGCTGTTGTTCATGTCCCCGGCCGGCCTATCGGCCGTGGAAGTGAAGGCAGAGGATTCGCTGGATAGCCTGTATGAGCAGCAGAAAGAGCTGGACGAAAAGATTGATCAGCTGGAGCAGGACATCGCCGATCAGAAGGCGTCCCTGGCGGAGCAGCAGCAGTATGTGAGCGATCTGAAGAAGAAAATCCAGAATACGACGCAGATCATCGACCGGTACGACAGCCAGGTACGGGGGCTGAACGCCAGCGTGGAAACGCTCAACGCGTCGATCGCGGAGAAGGAAGAAGCGATAGCGCAGAAAGAAGAGGAAATCTCGGCGCAGTATGAGGAACTGCGGCAGCGGCTGCGTGCGATCTCGAAGACGGGGAACCTGTCGATGCTGCAGATGCTGCTGGACACCGGAAGCTATACCGATTACCTGATAAAGTCGAAGATGATGGAGACGGTGGCGGAGAACGACCAGCGGCTCATGGACGAGACGGAGGCGGCGATACAGGAAATCGACGCGGAGAAGGCGTCGCTGAACGAAGAGAAGGCGGAGGCGGCTGAGCAGCTGGAGCAGGCGCAGGAGCTGAAGAAGCAGGCGGACAGCGAGAAAGCGTCGCTGGACGTGCTGTACGGCAAAGCGAACAAGGCGGCGCAGACGATCGAAGGGCAGATTTCGGACAGCGAGAGTGACCTGGAGGACGCGAAGGACGAAGAAGAACAGCTGGAGGAAAGGATTCAGGAAATCATCAACTCCAGCCAGTCCACTGGGGAGTACGGCGGCGGCACCATGGCCTGGCCGGTGCCGACGGTGCGGGCTATCTCTTCCGTCTATGGCATGCGGTGGGGAAAGCTCCACCGTGGGATTGATATCGCGAACGGCCCGATCCCGGTCTATGGGGAGAACATCGTCGCGGCGGACGACGGCGTGGTGATCTACGCGAATTCGAGCGACTGGTGGGGCGGCGGCTACGGCTACCATGTGATTATCGACCACGGGCTGGACGCCAACGGGAACAAGATTTCCACCCTGTATGCGCACTGCTCCTATGTGGGGGTGTCGGTCGGGCAGACGGTGAAGCGGGGGGAGACGGTCATTGGCCGTGCCGGGAATTCCGGCAATGTGACAGGCCCGCATCTGCACTTTGAGGTGCGGGTGAACGGGGTCGCCGTGGATCCGATCAAAAACGGATATATCAGCCTTTGAGCACAGCGGCTCGGAAAGCGGCTTCGATTCTGACCGGAGGGGGATGCGGCGGCGAAAATGCTTGCCGCATCCTTTTCCGCCTGGTATAATCAATGCGGATAATGGGAAAGCCGGCTTGGAACCGGCTGTTTTCACCGGCGCGCTGAAGCACACCGGCCTCTTCATGGTATAATAAATGGCTTGGGAATGGGGTTTGCTTGTGAATAAGAAAATTTCCATTGGCGCGGCTATTGCGCTGATTATTGTGTTTATGGCGCTGACCGTTTCGGTCACCATGGTGGTCGCCATGCGGCGGTTCAACAATAACCTGGGGGATGTGAACCAGCGGCAGGCGATGTTCGATTATATCAACGAGATCGATAAGCTGATCCGCCAGAATTACGTGGGCGATATCAGCGAGGAAGAGCTGCGCACCGCCTTGGCAAACGGGTATTTAAGCGGCATCGGCGACCCGTATGCGGAATACCTGACCGCCGAGGAATACCAGAAGGAAACCGAGCGGCTGTCGGGCAGCCGGACCGGGCTCGGGCTGGAGATTGCGGAACAGGAGGACGGCAGCGTCGTTATTACGGCGGTGCATTCCGGTTCCGCCGCGGATCGGGCGGGCGTGGAGAAGGGCGACGTGATTACCGCGCTGGACGGTAAGGCCGCCGGCTATGCGGAGATCCTCAGCCGGCTGGAGGACGGGACGAGAGTGCTGTTTACGGTCAGCCGCGGCGAAGAATCCAACGCGTTTGAACTTTCGCCCAGCACCTACACCTATACCTCGGTGGAAGGGTGGACGATCGGAACCACCGGCTATGTCCGCATTTACGCTTTTTACAGCAATACGCCCGCGCAGTTCAGCGCGGTCATGGATTCGCTGCAGGAAAAAGGGGCGCAGAATTATGTGTTCGACCTGCGGTATAACGAGGGCGGGGTCCTGACGGCGGCCCAGGAGGTCATCTCCATGCTGCTCCCGCGGGGAACCTATGCCACCCGGATCGAATCGGACGCCACCAAAACCGAGCTGGTGTCCGAGGGCACGTATGACCTGGAAAAATCCTCGGTGACGCTGGTCAACGGGGAAACCGCGGGGGAAGCGGAGCTCTTTGCCGGCGTCCTGCAGGAATTTAAAAAGACCACGGTGGTAGGCGTCGCCACCAAGGGGAGGGGGAAGATTCAGGAGTATTACAGCGTCCCTTCCGACGGCTCGGCGATTAAACTGTCGACGGCCAGCCTTTCCCTTCTGGAGGGCGGCGAGATTGAAGGAAAGGGGATTACCCCGGACCAGGTGGTGGCCCTTTCCGCTCAGGAGGAAAGCCGGTTCCCCTTCCTGACAGACGAGGACGATCCCCAGCTGAAAGCGGCGCTTTCCACCCTTCAGGGCGGGACGGTAACGACGGAAACGGAGCCGACGGCCCCGACGGACGGCACGACTGCTTCTCCCACCACGACTGAGCCGACAACGGCGGAAACAGCGGCATAAAAAGGACGGGCCAGAACGCCCCCTCTTGGCTTTTGCCATTCTCTTTGTAAGCCGGCTGCCCGCAAAATCCTCGATTGGCTTGCACGAACACTTGACAAGCAGTGAAATGAATTATGTCCTCAGCGGTACGGGAAAAGCTGTTTGTGACGGGCAAGAAGAAGAATTAAGAAGCGGCGTGTGCCAATACTGCCCAAAAGGGTCGTGGCACGGCATTGTCAACACCGGAACGGATGACTTGGTCCTGTTTACGGTTGTTGCGGAACAATAATCGGATAGTGTAACGGCAATCAGCGAACAAGCCAAAACCGATGGATTCCGGGCAAGGAATCCATCGGTTTTTGTGGCTTTTGCCAAAAGAAATTCGGCTGTGTCAATGAAATTGGATACAGGAACGCCCTTTCGCTAGAATACGAGCGGGCTTGGCAGCGGCGTCGGTTTGACTCAGCCTATCATACCGGGAAGCGGGCGTTGGATCATCGCAAGGGCTCTTTGGACGCATCGACGTCCGGAAATGCTGTGGGCAGGAAGAAGCAATCGCCTCTAGGCTCCCCATTCCCAAAAGAAATTCCGAAAATTCCGGAGGAGCCGGGCGGGAAACCGCTCGACTTCTATTCCTATTTGTGGTATGATAAAAAATACAAAATGCTCGGGAGGCGGGCCCTTTGTTCGGCTGGCGGCCGCCTCAGCAAATGCGAAAAATCCCGGGAAAGGAAGGTGGGCGGACGGTGAATCGGCTCAAAGCGGCGGTATGCCGGCTGGCAAAAGGCCTGGTTGTCCTGGCTGCGGCTTTGTCGCTGTCCGGCTGCAGCCTGGGGACGGATGTGGAGGGGCTGATGCGCCCTCCCCGCTCGGTCGGGGGGCAGGAGGCCATCCAATCCGCGCTGGAAGCCTATTTGAACGATGTGGGGAAGGGGGGCTCGTCCGGGGGATATACCCTGAAGTATCCCAAATCGGGGGAGTACCGCTCTGCATTTATCCTGAAGGATTTCAACGGGGACGGGGAGGACGAGGCGCTCGCCCTGTACCAGCCCGGCCCGGAAACCGGCAGCATCCATATCAACCTGCTCCGGAAGGCGGATGAAGGCTGGATATCCGTCAGCGATATCGAAGGGGCCGGCAACGATGTGGAGGAAGTGATGTTCGGCGACCTCAACGCGGACGGGGTTCTGGAAGTGATTGTGGGATGGAACATTTACAATGTCAACGGCCGGCAGCTGACGCTGTATACCTTGAGCAGCAGCGGCTTTGTCAAATGGTATGACGGGCTGTATTCTTCCGCCCTGGTGACGGATCTGACGGCCGACGGCCGGGACGATCTGCTGGTGCTGCAGACGGGTTCGGCGGAACAAAGCCCCAGCGCGACGCTTTGGAGCGCGGTGCGCAGGGACGAGGAAGAGGTATTCCGGGAGCAGGGCACCGTTTCTCTGGATTCCACCATCCAGCAGTTCCGTTCCATCCAGACCGGCCAGCTGAGCGAGAACGTGACCGGCGTATACATCGACGGGGAGCGGGTTTCGGGCGGCCTGGTGACCGAACTGGTTTATTGGGACGGCACCCGGCTTTTTGCGCCGTTTTACGATGAAACCACCGGATTTTCACAGATCAGCTATCGGGACGCAAAGATCCCCTGTATGGATGTGGACGGGGACGGGACGATCGAATGGCCCTCCTGCCAGCTGTTCCCGGGTGAAGAGGAGGCCGGGCCGGGTTCCCTATGGAAAACCGACTGGCTGAGCTGGAGTTATGAGAGCGGCACCGCCTCCCGCAAATTTTCCAGCGTGGTCAATCTGCGGGACGAGTACCTCCTCCGGCTGGACGATAGCTGGGATGGGAAGATTTCGGCGGATTATGATAAAGAGGAATCCACCCTGCGGCTGTACGATATCACAGACGGGCAGGAAACCATCCTCGCCCTGCGGACCAATTCGACTGTCTATCGGACGGAGGGGCCGGCGGGCGCCACGACGGCCGCCGCGACCACCAGCACCGCGAATACCGCGGCCACCACGAACGCCGCGGGCTCTTCCGGGACAGGGGCGCCGACAGGGGCGGCGGAAGGAGAGGCTGCCCCGACGCTGCCGGGAGGGGGAGCGGCGGCGTCGAACGGCCTGCCCGATCCGTCCTATGCGGACAAAAGCCGGTATTCCTACCAGCTGCTGGAGAAGCGTGAGGATGGGACGACCTACGAAGTATGGTTCAGCACGAAGGAACCGTTTAACCTGACGATGGAGTATATACGGTATATGTTTATCTTTCTGCAGTAGGCAGCCGACAGCCGGCGGCCGGCGGAAAACGGAGGTAGGGGAGAGTATGAAACGGGTTTTGGTCTGCGAGGATGAGAAGGCGATCCGGGAGTTTGTGGTGATTAACCTTAAGCGCTCGGGCTATGAGGTGCTGGAGGCCGGCTCCGGGGAGGAGGCCTTGCAGCTTTATGACGACGAAAAGGGGAATGTGGATATCGCCCTGCTGGATATCATGCTGCCGGGGATGGACGGCTTTGCCGTCTGCCGGGGGCTGCGGGAACGCAGCGACACCATCGGCATCATCATGCTGACCGCCCGCACGCAGGAGATGGAGAAAGTAGGCGGGCTGATGATGGGGGCGGACGACTACGTCACCAAGCCGTTCAGCCCGTCGGAGCTGATGGCCCGGGTGGACGCGCTCCAGCGGCGGGTGGCGGCGGCCCGCAGCCGGGAAGAGGTCAGCTATCTGGAGGAAATCGCCAGCGGCGATTTTGTGCTGAACCTGCGTTCCCGCACCCTGAAGAAGAAAGGGCAGCCGGTGGAACTGACCCAGGTGGAATTCCAGATTATGGAATATTTCTTCACCAATCCCGACAAGGCCCTCAGCCGGACGGATATCCTGACCCGCGTGTGGGGCGAGGAATATTTCGGGGAAGAAAAAATTGTGGACGTGAATATCCGCCGCCTGCGCATGAAGATCGAAGAGGATCCGTCCGAGCCGCGGCATATCCTGACGGTGTGGGGGCTGGGCTATAAATGGGTGGGGTGATCCGCCCGTAAAAATTCACGGAAAAGGAGGAGAGAGCGATGCGCAAGGGGGGGATCACCCGGCGCTGGATGTTTAACAGCCTGGCGATTGTTATGGCGGTTCTGGTTGTCTTCAGCGTGGCGTTCGTGCTGTCCATGCGTTCGTATTATTACAAAAGCGTGGAATACTCCCTCTCCTCCCGGGTGGATTCGCTGGACTCCTTTCTGGAGCAGGTGAATCTGAGCAGTTCGCTGAGCAATGCCTTTGACGGGACGGTCCGCGAATTTGTGGAGAGCTTTCAGGAAAAGGAAAAAATGGAGATGCAGGTGCTGAGCGCCGACGGGGTGGCTACGGTTTCCTCCTCCGGCTTCCCGCCGGAGCAGACGCAGGCGCCGGATTTCCTGGAGGCCCTGTCGGACGAGCAGCACCGCGGGGTCTGGATCGGCCATACCTCCGGCGGGGAGCATGTCATGGCGGTCACCCTGGCTGTCCTCGGGCCGGACGGAACGGTCCTCGGCGGGCTGCGGTATATCACCAGCCTGGCCCAGGTGGACAGGCAGATATATCTGCTCATAGGCATCATGGTGCTGGTCGCGGCGGCGGTCGTTTTCTTTGTGATGCTGTCGGGCTCCTATTTTATCAATTCGATTGTCCGGCCGGTGGCGGAGATCAACCGCGCCGCGCGGCAGATCGCGCTGGGCGATTACGAATCCCGGATTGAGAAAAAGACCGACGACGAAATCGGTGAACTCTGCGATACGATTAACTATATGGCGGGGGAGATCTCCGCCGCCGAACGGATGAAAAACGATTTCATCTCCTCGGTTTCCCATGAACTGCGCACCCCGCTGACCGCGATCAAGGGGTGGGCGGAAACCCTCCGGCAGGCGGGGCCGGCCGATCAGGAGCTGACCGAGAAGGGTCTGGATGTGATCGTCGGCGAAGCGGAACGGCTCTCCGGCATTGTGGAGGAGCTGCTGGACTTTTCCCGCATGCAGGGCGGGCATATGGCGATGAAGTTCGGCCGCACCGACGTGCTGGCGGAACTCAGCGAAGCGGTTTTCCTCTTCCGGGACCGCGCGGTGCGGGAAGGCATCGAACTGCTGTATATCGAACCGGAATCCCTGCCGCCGGTGCTGGGCGATCCCGCCCGGCTCAAGCAGGTGTTTATCAACATCATTGAAAACGCCATCAAGTATACCAACCGCGGCGGGCTCATCCGGGTGGAAACGGCCGAAATGGGCGCGCATGTGCAGATTGTCATCAGCGATACCGGGGTGGGGATCTCGAAGGAGGACCTGCCCAATATCAAAAATAAATTCTATAAGGCGAACAAAACCCGTCCGGGATCGGGGATTGGGCTGGCGCTGGCGGATGAGATCGTCCGCCGGCACAAGGGCCGGCTGGATATCGACAGCGAGGAAGGGGTGGGCACCACCGTGACCATCCTTCTGCCGATTGCGCCGCCCGACGCCCAGCTCCCCGCATAGTCCCGGCGGGAATGAAAGGAGCCCCCTATGGCGAAACGCGAAGAGGTCAAGAAAAAGACGTCGATCGGCGGACAGGCGCTGATCGAAGGAATCATGATGCGCGGGCCGGAAAAAACGTCGATGGCGGTCCGCCATGTTTCCGGCGAAATTGTGGTGGAGGAATGGCCGACGTCCGGGAGCAAGCGGGCGAAGATCTGGAAGCTGCCCCTGTTCCGCGGGGTGTATAATTTTGTGGATTCGATGGTTTTCGGCTACAAGTGCCTGATGCGTTCGGCAGAGCTCTCCGGCCTGGAAGAGGAAGAAGAGCAGCCGGCGAAAGGGGAGCGGAAGGAATCCGCGGCCCGGGAAGAGGCGTCCCCGGCGCCGGCCGTGGTTCCCGCTGCGGGGGCTGCCTTGGATGGAACGGCAGAAGAAACGGACGGCCCGGCCCTTTCTGCTCCGGCCGTCCCGGCAGGGGAAGCGCCTGCGGAGCCGTTGCCGGCAGAGGCGGAAACAGCGCCGGCAGTGTTACCGGCCGCGCCGCTTTCGCCGGATTCTGCCCACCAGGCCGCGCCGGAAGGGGCCGTCAAAGAGGATAAAGGGGACAAAGCGGATAAAGAAAGTAAAGAAGATAAAGAGGGGTTCTTTGCCAGGTACGGGATGACCTTCCTGATGGTTTTGAGTTCCGTGCTGGGGGTAGCGCTGGCCATCGCCCTGTTTTTCTACCTCCCCTCCTTCCTGTTCAACCTGCTGACCAAGCCGTTCCCGGCGCTGGATCACACGGTGTGGCGCGCTGTTTTTGAAGGGATCCTCCGCATCCTTCTGTTTATAGCCTATATCGCGGCGGTTTCGCTCATGAAGGATATCCGCCGGGTCTTCCAGTATCACGGGGCGGAGCACAAATGCATTTTCTGCTATGAGAAGGGGCTGCCCCTCACGGTGGAGAATGTGCGCGGGCAAATCCGGTTCCACCCCCGCTGCGGCACGTCGTTTATGATCCTCATGCTGATTGTGGGGATTGTCATCTCCATGTTCATCCCGATATCGGTGCCGATCCTGCGCACGGGGGTGAAGCTGCTGACCATCCCGCTGGTGGTGGGCATCGGGTACGAGCTGATCAAATGGGCCGGCCGCTCCGATTCGCTGGCGGTGCGGATCATCTCCGCGCCGGGCCTCTGGGTCCAGCGGCTGACGACCAAGGAACCGGACGATTCCATGATTGAGGTGGCGATCGCCGCGCTCAACCGGGTGATCCCGGAGGATCCGGAAATGGACAGGCTGTAAAGAAGCGGGCCTGCCGCGGGGAAGCGCCCTGCGGCAGGCCTTTCAAACGCATTTTGAGACGGCGGGCCGGCCGGTTCCCCGCGGGAGCGGGCAGGGCTGTGCATCGGGGGCCGCTGCCCGCCGGCGGCCTGCGCGCCCCGGAAGGGCAAGAGGAGAAGCCGGGAAGAAGCTGGAAAGAAGCTGGAAAGAAGCCGGAAAGGAAACGCAAGGGGAGGCCGGAGGGATATGACCAACCGGGAACTGTATCGGGCGCTGCGCTCCTGCCTGGAGCAGGGGGGCGCGGACGCCCCCGCCTTTGACGCGGCATGCCTGCTGGAACGGTTTGCGGGCGTCCGGCGGGGGGAGCTCCCGCTCAAAGGGACGCAGCCGGCCCCTCCGGAGGCGGAGCGGGAAGCGCTGCGGGCGGCGCGGCGCCGGGCGGCGGGCGAGCCGCTGCAATATCTGCTGGGGGAATGGGATTTCCTGAACCTTACCCTGGAAGTGGGCGAAGGGGTGCTGATCCCCCGGGCGGACACCGAGCTGCTCTGCGAGGAGGCGGCCCGGCGGCTCAACGCCATGGAGGGACGGCCGGGCGATCCCCGCCGGGTGCTGGACCTCTGTTCCGGGTCGGGCTGCGTTGCGCTGGGGCTGGCGAGCCTGGCGCCCGGCGTGTCGGTGACGGCGGTCGAATGGTCCGACGACGCGCTGGCGTATTTAAAGCGTAACTGCGGGCGGTATCCGCAGCTGCCGGTGCAGCCGGTGAAGGCGGACGTCCTGCAGGACGCCGGGCAGTTCCCCGGCGGGCTGGCGGCGGTGGTGGCCAATCCGCCCTACATCCCCGCGCCCGACCTGGCCGGCCTGATGCGGGAGGTGCAGCGGGAGCCCCGGATGGCCCTGGACGGCGGGGAGGACGGCCTGCTCTTTTACCGGGCGATCGCCCGGGACTGGGCGGGAAAGCTCGCGCCCGGCGGGTTCTGCGCCGTAGAGGTAGGCGTCGGCCAGGCCGGGCAGGTCGCCGATTTATTCCGGGAGGCGGGGCTGGAAGGGATCGGGACTGCCCGCGACCTCGGCGGGGTGGAGCGGGTGGTGCTCGGCACGCGGCCCATGGAAAAGGAAAGCGGTGTGGGGCGGCGGGTGGAGTCCTCCCCGCGTAAAACAGGGCCGTCCGGCCCGGCTCAAGGAAGGTGAAAGCAATGCGGCTTCGCTGCGTGAATATGGTGACCAACGACGTCGCCCGGATGCGGGATTTCTATGCCCTGGCGCTTAACGCCGAATACGACGAATCCCACGGGGGGCCGGACCGCTGCGAAATCCTCACCAAAGGCGGCGTCCTGCTGGTGTTGTGCAAAACCCGGCTGCCGGTGGCGGTCAATCCCGACTGCTGCGGGCTGGAGTTTGAGGTGGAGGACGTGGATGCGGAATACCGGCGCCTGCGGGACGCGGGCGTTGTTTTCGATTCGCCGCCGGTAACCTATCCCTGGGGATGGCGGGCGATCGCCTTCCGGGATCCGGACGGCAACAACATCGATTTTGTACAGCCGGTGGGCGGCCGGTAAATCCCCCTGCAAAAGCACGGGCCTGCGGGCAGGATTCCCTGTCCGCAGGCCCGTGTATTTAGAATCGATGATCGGCGTCCTTTTGGGGGAGGCCTGTCCGGCGGGATTCCCTCCCGCGGCCCGCAAGCCGGGGCCTACCGCTTGAAGCCGTCCTTCAGGGAAACGGCGCGGTTGAAGACGGGGCGCCCCGGCCGGCTGTCCTTATTGTCCGCGCAGAAGTAGCCAAGCCGCATGAACTGGAAGGAGGCGGGGGCCTGCGCGTCGGCAAGGGCGGCCTCCACCTTGCAGTCGGTCAGCACTTCCAGCGACGCGGGGTTCAGGCAGTCCATGAAATCCTTGTCCCCTTCCTCCGGAGCGGGGTCGAGGAAAAGGCTGCTGTACAGCCGCACCTCGGCTTCGGCGGCGGTGGCGGCGTCCACCCAGTGGATGGTGCCCTTGACCCGCCGGCCGTCCGGCGTGTCGCCGCCGCGGGTGGCGGGATCGTATTCCGCAAAGACCTCCACGACACGGCCGTCCGCATCCTTTTCACAGCCGGTGCAGCGCACGACATAGGCGCCTTTGAGCCGCACCTCGTTGCCGGGGAAGAGGCGGAAGTAGCCCTTGACCGGGGTTTCCAGGAAGTCGTCCTGCTCCACCCACAGGCTGCGGGAGAAGGAAACCTCCCGCGTCCCTTCTTCGGGGCGGTTGGGGTTGTTTTCCACCGGGAAGGTTTCGCGCTGCCCTTCCGGGTAGTTGGTGATGGTCAGCTTGAGGGGGCGGAGCACCGCCATGGCGCGGGCGGCGTTCTGGTTCAGGTCCTCCCGCAGGCAGTGCTCCAGCAGGGCCATTTCCACCGTGCTGGAGGCCTTGGCCACCCCCACCCGGTCGATAAAATCCCGGATGGAAGCGGGGGTATACCCCCGGCGGCGCAGGCCGCTGAGGGTGGGCATCCGCGGATCGTCCCAGCCGGAGACCACCCCATCCTCCACCAGGCGGCGGAGCTTGCGCTTGGACATGACGGTGTGGGTCAGGTTCAGCCGGGCGAACTCAATCTGCCGCGGCTTGGCGGGCAAGTCCACATTGTCCCGCACCCAGTTGTACAGCGGGCGGTGATCCTCAAACTCCAGCGAGCACAGGGAGTGGGTGATCCCTTCCAGCGCGTCCTCGATCGGGTGGGCGAAGTCGTACATCGGGTAGATGCACCAGGCGTCCCCCTGCCGGTGGTGGCGCAGGTGGTTGATCCGGTAGATCACCGGGTCCCGCATGTTGAAGTTGCCGCTGTTCAGGTCGATTTTGGCCCGCAGGGTCATCCGCCCGTCCTCAAATTCGCCGGCCCGCATGCGGGCGAAGAGGTCGAGGCTTTCCTCCGCCGGCCGGTCGCGGTACGGGCTGACCGCCGGGTGGGTCAGGTCGCCCCGGTTCTCCCGCATCTGCTCCGGCGTCAGTTCGCAGACATAGGCCAGCCCCTTCCGGATAAGGCCCTGGGCCAGTTCGTACATCTTTTCAAAATAATCGGAGGCATAATAGAAGCGGTCGTCCCAGTCAAAGCCGAGCCAGCGGATGTCCTCCTGAATCGCATCGACGAATTCCTCGTCCTCCTTGGTGGGGTTGGTGTCGTCCATGCGCAGGTTGCATATCCCGCCGTATTTCAGCGCCGTGCCGAAGTCGATGCAGATCGCCTTGGCGTGGCCGATATGCAGGTAGCCGTTCGGCTCGGGCGGGAAGCGGGTGTGGACTTTCATCCCCTCGCAGCGCCCGCCGGGGGCCAGTTCCTCGTCGATGATGTCGTGGATAAAGTTCCCCGCCGCGGACGGGGCGCTTTCCGGCGCCGGTTTATGGTTTGGGTTCTTCTCCTCGGGCATTTCCCTCTGTCCTTTCTGCGTTTGGATTGGCGGGTTACAGGCGGGCCATGGCCCCGTCGATCCGCCGGAGCACCCGCTCCTTCCCGAGCAGCTGCATAATGCTGCACAAATCGGGGGTGTTTGCCCGGCCGGTGACCGCCAGGCGGAGGACGGTGCTCATATCCCCGGCGTGGCCCTTGTAGCCGTCCGGGTTTTTCTTGTATTCCTTCACCTCGGGGCAGAAGCCCAGCGAGGGGGCGAGATCCTTGATGGCCTGGAACCAGGCCTGCTTGTCCTGCGCCGGATCGTATACGCCCTTATACGCGGCGAGCACGGCTTTCGCGTCCGCCGGGGCGATATGCTCCGGCAGGGCGAAGGCGCCATCGAAGGTTTCGTCAAAGAAGTAGGCGGCGTAATCCGGCGCGTCCGCCCATTTCGCAATGTCCTTGCGCGGCTTGTTCCCGCCCCGGTCGATGGCGAAGATGCCGCGGGTGAAGGCCCGGTCGCGGACGAGCAGCGCATGGAATTCCGGGGCATACTCCGCCGCCCAGCCGGTGACCGCGTCGGCCACCGCGTCCGCGTCCATGCGGGAGATGACGGCCTTGCTCACGTCGCGCAGCTTGTCCATGTCGAACAGCGCGCCCGAAACGCTCATCTTCTTGAGATTGAAGGGGAAGGCGCTGCGGGGCGCGTCCGGGTTGCGGCGGCGCCAGTCCTCGAAATCGCTGGAGGCGATGGTCATCAGGTATTCCATCACGCTGCCGGCCGGGTAGCCCTGCTGCACGAAATAGTGGACGGCGGCCTCCGGATCCTTGCGCTTGGAGAGCTTGCGCTTGTTGCCGCCCTCTTCCTTCATAATCGGGCTGATATGGCCGTATTTCGGCGGCTTGAAGCCCAGCACGCGGAAAAGCTGCAGATGCTTGGGCACCGAGGATATCCACTCGTCCCCCCGCAGCACATGGGTGGTGCGCATCAGGTGATCGTCCACCGCGTGGGCGAAGTGGTAGGTGGGGATGCCGTCCGACTTGAGCAGGACGATGTCCTCGTCGTTTTCCGGCATCTCGATCTTCCCTTTGATGAGATCGTCGAACTGGATCCGCCGCTCCTCGCTGCCGGGGGAGCGCAGCCGCACCACATGGCTTTCCCCCGCCTCCACCCGGGCGAGGGCTTCCTCGTCGGTCAGGTGCCGGCACAGGGCGTATTCCCCGTAGTAGCCGGTGCGGACCTTGGCGGCCTCCTGCTTCTCACGGGCGGCCTGCCGCTCCTCCTCCGAGCAGAAGCAGGGATAGGCCAGCCCCTGCTCCACCAGGGACTTGGCGTAGACATGGTAGATGGAGGCCCGCTCGCTCTGCCGGTAGGGGCCGTATTCGCCGCGGATTTCCCCCGGGGCGACAAACCCCTCGCCCGGCGTGACGCCGTAGGCGGTCAGCCCGCGGAGGATGTCCTCCGCGCCGCCCTCCACCTCGCGCTTTTTGTCGGTGTCCTCCAGCCGGAAGTAGAACAGCCCGCCGGTCGCGTCGGCGGTCAGCTTGTTCACCATTGCCGAATAGAGCACCCCCAGATGAAGGTAACCCGTGGGGCTGGGCGCTATCCGGGTGACCCGCGCGCCCTCCTTCAGCTGCCGCGGGGGATACCGGTCTTCCAGCTGCTCCGGCGTGGAGGACACGTCCGGGAACATGGCGTTTGCCAGCTTTTCGCGCACAGTCATGATGATGACTCCCTTTCCTGATATGCCAATGCCGCGGCCCTGCCGGGAAGCGGCCATGCCCCCGGCTTTCCCAATCCACGGCTTTTCCGCCTGTCCCGGCGGCAATAGAAGAATTTGGGAACGATAGTATTACTTTACCGTTTTCGGTTGAAAAAGTCAACACGAGTGTGCTATGATAAATAGTAAATCTACTGTATTCTTAGCCCGGCCGCGCCGCGGGGACGCCCTCGGCCGGAGAAGGGGCAGGGGCGCCGGCGCCGCGGCAAGGAGGCGGCGGGCGGCAGCAAAGCAGAGGAAAGGAAGCACATCGTTATGGAGTATCGTTTCGCCGACCAAATCGTCCATCTGAATCCCTCGGCTGTCCGCGAGATTCTGAAGTATTCCGCCGACCCGGAGGTGGTCCCGTTTTCCGCGGGCAATCCCGCGCCGGAGGCTTTCCCGGTGGACGCCATCCGGGAGATTTCCGCCCGGATTTTTGACGAGCGGCCGATCGACGCGCTGCAGTACAGCACGACCGAGGGGTACACCCCCCTGCGCAACCGCCTGAAGGATTACATGAAGCAAAAGCACGGGGTGGGCCGCGATTCCGACGACCTGCTGGTGACCTCCGGTGCGCAGCAGGCGCTGGAACTGCTGGCCAAGGCCCTGATTAACCCCGGCGACGTGGTGCTCTGCGAGTCGCCGAGCTTTGTCGGGTCGCTCAACTCCTTCCGCTCGGTGGGCGCGAAGCTGGTCGGCGTGCCGCTTGAGAGCGACGGCATCAACGTGGAGGCGCTGGAGGCCGCGATGAAGGCCAACCCGAACGCGAAGTTCCTGTACACCATCCCGAACTTCCAGAACCCCGCCGGCATCACCATGAGTATGGACAAGCGCCGCCGGGTGTATGCGCTGGCCAAGGAATACGGCATCCTGGTCGCGGAGGACAACCCCTACGGCGACCTGCGGTATTCCGGGGAGGATCTGCCCGCCATCAAGTCGCTGGACGAGGAGGGCGTGGTGATGTACGCCGGCACCTTCTCCAAGGTCATCTCCCCCGGCATGCGGGTCGGGTACGCGATCGCCCCCAAGACGCTGCTGCAGAAGATGATCGTCTGCAAGCAGGGGGAGGACGTGCACACCAACATCTGGTCCCAGATTGTCTGCGACGAGTTCATGGCCCATTACGATTACGAGGCGCATCTCGAAAAGCTGCGCTCCCTTTACCGGGCCAAGGCGGAAAAGGCCCTTTCGCTCATTGACGAGCACCTGGTCCCGGCCGGGATCACCTACGATAAGGTGGAGGGCGGCCTGTTCGTCTGGTGCCACCTGCCCGAAGGGGTGAACATGCCCGAATTCTGCACCCTCGCGGTCAAGGAGCACAAGGTGGCGGTGGTGCCGGGCAACGCCTTCATGCCGTACGAGACCGATCCCTGCCAGTCCTTCCGCATCAACTTCTCCACCCCGACCGACGAGGCCATGGAGCGCGGGATGAAAAGGCTGGGCGCATTCGCCAGGGAGTACCTGAGCCGGTAAGAGGCGCGGAAGGAAACGCGGCGGGGGGCAGGCGCGTCCCCTGCCCGGGGGCGCAAAGGGACGCCGCTCCAAAAGGGAAGCGGCGCCTTATCCTTGCCCGCCGGCCCCTGCGCCGGCCCCTTTCCCCGAAGCGGCGGGCGGAGGCTCCGCCCGCTCTGCCGCGCCTGCCCAAAACCGCGCGAAAGCGCGGATTCAGAAAGGAATGGTCATAACCATGGAAACCAAGAACCCCGCCGAAAACGCAGCTGAAAACGCCGCCCCCCGGAAAAAGCGGGCGTTAAGCTGCATCCAGCCCTCCGGCGTCCCGACGCTGGGCAATTACCTCGGCGCGATGCGCAACTGGGTGGGGATGCAGGATGAGTTTGAGTGCGCCTTTGCGGTGGCCGACCTGCACGCCATCACCGTGCGGCAGGAGCCGGCCAAGTTCCGCCGGCAGATTAACGAGATGTTCGCCCTGCTGCTGGCCATCGGGCTTCAGCCGGAGAAATCGCTGCTGTTCGTGCAGTCGCAGGTCCCCGCGCATGCGGAACTGGCGTGGCTGCTGGCCTGCCACACCCAGTTCGGGGAACTGTCCCGGATGACCCAGTTCAAGGACAAGGCGGCCAAGCACGCCGACAACATCAACCTCGGCCTGTTCGCCTACCCGTCCCTGATGGCGGCGGACATCCTGCTGTACCAGCCGGATTACGTGCCGGTCGGCGCGGATCAGAAGCAGCACTGCGAGCTGACCCGGGACATCGCCGTCCGCTTCAACAACCTGTACGGCAGCGTCTTCACCGTCCCGGAGCCGTACATCATGAAAAACGGCGCGCGGGTGCGCTCCCTGCAGGAACCCACAAAGAAGATGTCCAAGTCGGACGAGAACGCCAACGCGTATATTTCGCTCAAGGACGATCCGGACGCCATCCTGCGCAAGTTCAAGCGGGCGGTGACCGACAGCGACGCCTGCGTGCGGTATGCCGAGGGCAAGGACGGCGTGAACAACCTGATGGAGATTTACAGCGCCGTCACCGGCCGCTCCCTCGAGGAGATCGAGCGGGAGTTCGAGGGCAGGGGCTACGGCGATTTCAAGCTGGCGGTGGCCGAGGCGGTGATTGAGGAGCTGCGGCCGATCCAGCAGCGGTTTGACGAGTATATGAAGGATAAGGCGCAGCTTGAAGCCCTGATGAAGCAGGGGGCGGAACGCGCCTCCGCCGTCGCCCGGCGGACCCTGTCCAAGGCGATGAAGAAGATGGGCTTTGTCCTGGTATAAGGCGGCGCGGCCCTGGCAAAACAGGGGCGGCGAACGGCGGGAGGGGTTTCCTCCCGCCGCCTGCCTTTGACCGGCGGGCTCCCAACAGGCGAAAGGAGGTGAAATTATGGGAATCCACGACTATATCAGCTTTAATTCCAACGAGGAGTATGAGCGTTCCATTTTCCAATTCGTGCAGATGGCGGGGGAAATGACCATCAAGGACGCCAAACGGCATCTGGACCAGGTGGTTGACCGCACGTTTTCCAAAAACCGCTTTTTAACGTATAAATGCGGCGGGCGGAACCGGTCGGGCAACACGCTGTATGCGTTCGACACGGGCTTCCGTTTCCAGAACGGGCAGGAGCGCATCTTCGCCTATACGCTGAAGAATACCCGTAAGGACGAGGAGAAGCCGAAAAATTATTACGGCCTGTTTATCGAACGGGAGACCATGCTGCGGGACAACATCCGTTCCCGCACCAACCGCTGGCATATCGGGGACATCGTCTTTGAAAATATGGAGGAGATGAACGCCCTGCTTTCCCGGCTGGCGGAGGAAGCGCTGTATGAAAACTGGTCTTTTACCAACTACACGTCCAAGGTGAGCCACCCGATCCTCAAGAATTATCTGGAGAACACCTATTTCCAGCTGGTCCACCAGCGGAAAACCTATATCAATGAGGACGAGGAAAAGCTGCTGTTCAACACCGGGCTTATCGACGCGTCGTTCAACGAGTTGTTCTTAGTATGCGATATCGAGCGGGATTCCGCCCGGGACGCGCTGTTCCGGCAGGAATACCGGAACCCCGAGATCTACAAGTCCAGCAACCGGGTGTTCTGCAATTACTCCCGCAACGTGCCGCTGCCGATGGCGACGTTTTACGAGAACCCGGGCGATCTGCTGTTCAACTGGGAAATCGCGCAGCGGCCGGGCGGCATCAACATCGCGGACGAGCACATCTTCATCGATAATATGAGCCGGATAAACGACGGCCTGCGGGATCCTTCGGTCCGTTTCAACTTTGAAAATTCGCAGGACGTCGCCCGCTGCCGGCAGATGTTCGAGGGGGCGCTCAAGGCGTCGCTGGAACTGTCCAAGCGCAATTATAAACTGGTCGCACCGCAGTTCTGGCCCGCTACCGGGAAAATCCAGTTCCTGATGCCGATCTATCTGGAAGGCGTGCAGGAGATTAAGAAGGGGGAGCAAAAGGATATATTGCCGCCCACCGTGGCGCTGAGTATCGAATTGGTGCACGGGCAGTATATCGGCACCACCGTCCTCACCCTGGACATGGCCTACCAGAACGCGCGGCTGATCGCCCGGCCGGACGGCTTCTGGCTGGATGCGACCAAGATTTTCTCGCAGAAAACCGACGAAGGGAAATAGGGCGGGCTTTC
Source organism: Candidatus Avimonas merdigallinarum (assembly GCA_904377855.1). Classification (GTDB taxonomy): domain Bacteria; phylum Bacillota; class Clostridia; order Oscillospirales; family Acutalibacteraceae; genus Avimonas; species Avimonas merdigallinarum. The sequence continues at coordinate 4,630 of CAJFGS010000029.1, read as the reverse complement.
GGCCCCCCTGCCGGACCCGTGAAAACCGGGGTGCGGGGGGATCGTTCCCTTGGAAACTTCCCGAAAGCGCATGCGGGCCGCGGAATGCGGCCCGCATTTTGCGTTTTACCCCGGAAAACAGGACGCTTCTTTCAGGGCCCGGTTTCCCGCTGCCGGGAAGCCGGGCCCTGCGCGGATTGAACGAAGAAAAAGCCAGCGCCGGGACGGCGCTGGCTTTTTCACATCCGAAAAGTCGCCCTCGTGCCGCTCCGCTTTTGCGGGGGATACGGGTCGGCCGCGCCTTCCGCCGCCCTTCCCGGACGCCGGCGGGGCCTTCCGGACGCCGCGGCGTCCCTCCTCCCGCAGGGGAAGGCCGGCGGGCGCCGCTATGCCTTGGCCCAGCCTTTGGAACGCCGGGGAAGCGGCCGGTTTCACCCGGGATTGTCGGGGTTTGGCTGCTTTTGCCGAAAAATACGGGGAGTTGAAAAAGCCGTGATAACCTCCCACAGGCGGCGGGCGCGAGGAACGACGCGGGACGGCGGTTTTCGCCCCAAAAACGCAGAAAATTCGCCCACCGTCCGACAAAAAAGCGGGATGGCCCGCCATATAATGGGTAATACCGGCCGTATAGAGCCGATACGGCAAACGGATTACCGGGTTCGTCCCGGGGTGAAGATCCGCGGAGACTGGCAGGGATGGTGAGGATGTTGAAAGAAAAGGCGTTGGCGGCGCAGGGCGGACAGGCCCGCGTCGGAGGAGGCGTGGAAAGCGGACGGCGGGAACGGGCCTCGGAATGGGAAGGGGCCTCTCGCGGGCTTGCGCTGATAGTGCTCTGGCTTTTGCTGGGGCTGGTGATGCCGCGGGCGGAGGTGTACGGAGGGCTGACCCCTTTTGGGGTGAGCTTTGCCGCGGCGGTTCCCGGCGCAGGGGCGCTGGCGGCCTATATTGGCGGCGTGGTGGGGTATCTGCTGCCGGGCGGCGCAGCGGTGCCGATCCGGTATATCGCCGCCCTGATCGCGGTGGCGGGGATCAAATGGTCGCTCAGCGGGCTTCCGTCGGTGGCGCGGCATCCGCTGTTTGCGCCGGCGGTTTCCCTGCTTTCGGTATCGGCGACCGGCCTGGCGCTTTCCGCCGCCGGCGGGATCCGGGTGTACGATGTGCTCCTGGCGGTGTCCGAAGGGCTCCTGGCGGCGGGGGCGTCCTATTTCTTCGCCACGGCGATCCTGCTGCTGGAGGAAGGGCGGGATCACCGGCTGCTGACCGCGCAGGAGCAGGCGAGCCTGGTCACCGCCGGGGCGGTGGTGCTTGCGGCGGCGGCCGGATTCACCTTCAGCGGGATTTCCCCCGGCCGTATGATAGCGGTGGTGATGATCTTGCTGCTGGCCCGCTGCGGGAAGGAGCAGGGAGGCAGCATTGCCGGGATCGTGCTGGGCCTGGCAATGGCCATGAGCGCTCCGGAGCAGCCGGTGCTGGCCGTCTCCTACGCTTTCGGCGGGCTGATGGCCGGGATTTTCGCCCGCTTCGGCCGGTTTGCCGCGGCGGGGGCGTTCGTGGTGTCCAACCTGATTGCGGTCATGGGCGGCGGCGCGAGCGAAACGCTGGTGGTCGGCGTTTACGAGGTGGCGGGGGCTTCCATTATTTTTGTCGCCCTTCCCTCGTCGGTGGACCGGCTGATCAACCGTTATTTCGGCAACGCGCGGGATATCCCCGCGGTGGAGGGGCTCCGCCGTTCGGTGGTGCTCCGGCTGGACTACGCTTCCCGTGCCATGAACGAGGTGGCGCAGACGGTGGACGCGGTTTCACACAAGCTGGCGGGGCTGAGCGCGCCCGACCTCGGCACGGTGTACCGCAGCGTATCGGACGACGTGTGCCGGGTGTGCGGGCTGCGCATGCACTGCTGGGAAAGCCATTTCAGCGACACCATGGCGGCGCTCAACGACCTGACCCCCGTCCTGCGGGAGAAAGGGCGGGTGGAACGGCAGGACGTCTCCCCGGTGCTCAGCCAGCACTGCGGGCGGCTGGAGGACGTGCTGCAGAAAATCAACGCCGGCTATGTCGAATATGCGGTGAGGGAGGGCGCGTGGCGGCGGCTTTCCGAAATCCGGGCGGTGGTAACCGATCAGTTTTCCGGGATGTCCGAGCTGTTGGACGAATTGGCGGAGGATTTTTCCCAGGCGGAGCGGGTGGACACCGAAGCGGCGGCGCGGGTGACGGCGGTCTGCGAGGAATACGGGCTTTCGGTGCAGGACGCGGTCTGCATCCTGGGGAAGGGCGGCCGGATGACGGTGGAAATCCTGGCCTCCGACGCAGGCGTCCGGCTCAACCAGAAGCGGTGGCTTGCCGCCCTGAGCGACGCCTGCGGGCGGGAACTCGACCGGCCGGTGGTAACCCGGCTGGGGGATGCGGTGAAGATTGCGCTGGCGGAACGCCCCCGGTTCCAGGTGACGATGGGGACCGCCCAGCTCCACTGCACGGGGGAGCGGCTTTGCGGGGACACCTTTGAGACCTTTACCGACGGCGCGGGGAGATGGTATGCGGTGCTCAGCGACGGCATGGGCAGCGGCGGCCGGGCCGCCGTGGACGGCGCCATGGCCTCCGGGCTGACCTCCCGGCTGATCCAGGCAGGGTTTGGCCCGGACAGCGTGCTGCGCATGGTGAATTCCGCGCTTCTGGTGAAATCGGGGGATGAGAGCCTGTCCACCCTGGATATTGTGGAACTGGATTTGTTTGACGGGCGGATGGAAAGCCGGAAGGCCGGCGCGGCCCCCTCCCTGCTGTGCAGCATGGGGCGGGTTTCCCGGATCGAGCGTTCCTCCCTCCCGGTGGGGATCCTGCGGGATATCACGGCGGAACTCAGCCAGGATACGCTGGTGGACGGGGATATCCTCCTGATGTTCAGCGATGGCGCGATGGCCGGCGGGCTGGAATGGATGGAAGAAAAGCTGCGGGCGTTTGACGCCAAGGCCGGCGATGTGAAAGCCCTTGCGGAGGAAATCGCATCGGAAGCGAGGCGGCGGCAGGAGGGGAAGGAGGACGACGTGACCGTCCTTGCCGTTCAGATCCACAGGGACAAAACGGGTCGAAAAGGATAAAAGGGACACAGGAACGCGGGCCGCGCAGCGGCCCGCGTCTTTGCTGCCGCCTGCTCCTCCGCTTTGGACGGGGAAGCGGAGGGACCGCCCGTGAACAGGCGGCGCTTGACTTTAGAAAAGGGGTATGCTATACTGGTTCTCATTATTTTGATTATCAAAATATACGCCGGCAAAAGCCGCGCTCCCAATACATGCCGCCAATGGCGTTCAGGAGGAAAATGCCATGTCTGTACGGATTATCACCGACAGTTCCAGCGATCTGCCGTTCTCTTATCAGGAAAAATGGGGGATTACCATTCTGCCGCTCCGGGTCCGCTTTGGGGAGGAGGAGTTTGTGGACGGCCGCGATCTGACCGCCGAGCAGTTTTACGCCAGACTTGCCCAGGCGAAGGAACTGCCCAAGACCGCGCAGATAACGCCGGCGGAATTTGAGGAAGCGATCCGCCCGTTTGCCCAGGCGGGCGATGCCATCGTCATCCTCCCGATCTCCCGGGAGCTGAGCGGGACAGCCGCGTCCGCGCGGATTGCGCGGGAACAGTTCCCGGATGCGGAAATTTACGTGGTGGACACCCTGGCAGTGACCTTCGGGCTCGCCCTATTGGTGGAAATCGCGATCCGGATGCGGGACAGCGGGCTTTCGGCGAAGGAAATTGCCTCGTCGCTGGAGAAGCTGAAAGAGCGGGTGCGGCTGTATGCGGTGATTGACGATTTGAAGTACCTCCGCATGGGGGGGCGGCTTTCGGCCGCCGGCGCGGTGATGGGCTCCCTGCTCGGCATCAAACCGATTGTGGCGATTCAAGAAGGGAAAGTGTGCAGCATTGATAAAGTGCGCGGCCTGAAGGCGGGGTATCAGGCGATCCTCGACCGGGTTAAAGCGGACGGCGTGGATTCCTCCTATCCGTCGTATTTCGGCCATTCCAATGTTCCCGACGCCATGTGGGAGCTGCGCGGGCTGATTGAACCGCAGGTCGCGATGGATATTTCGGAAAGCTGCGCGATTGGGCCGATTGTGGGCACCCATGCCGGACCGGGCTGCGTTGGGGTCGCTTTTATCGCCGCAAAAGCAGAAAAATGATGTTGTTTTAAAACAAAAAGCAGGTTTTTCTTGACAAGCCAGGGAGGATTGGATATAATATTCTGGCGCAGTCAAGAAATCGCGATCCATTAGCTCAGCTGGCAGAGCACCTGACTTTTAATCAGGGTGTCCGGAGTTCGAATCTCCGATGGATCACCACGAAAAGCCGCATGAAATGGCCATTTTTCGGCTGTTTCATGCGGGTTTCTTTTTACGTAAATTCTGTTTTGACTACTTTTTGACTACTTTTTAAAAAAGTTTGGTCGTTGTCCCGGATTCGCGATATAAACGCAAAAAAGCCCCCAGGCGTAATGCCTGGGGGCCCTTCCATATGCATCAGTCTTCTTCTGCGCGGTAGTATGAACCGCCTCCGCGCGACCTTTGTGATTAATCCGCCTTAGGCTGGGTATAGGTGAGGGCCTGCTTGGAATCCGAAAGGCCCTTGGTGGTGGGGTCGGTGAGGGTATTGAACACGCTGACCAGC
>CAJFGS010000028.1 GCA_904377855.1 Candidatus Avimonas merdigallinarum | reverse complement strand
GGAACGCAGCCACTGGGAAGACCAGAAACGTTTCTACAATACACACCGTTTCTTTTCTCTTGCTGATTTTGATGTGCAGCTCGCTGCACACCAAAATCGCTCCAACAACTTTCCTATGCGCCCCTTGGCCTGGCTCTCTCCCAAAGAAAAACTTGCTGCTTTCTTTGAATCTTTCACTGTCCAATATGTTTGACAATCCTACACGCCGCCGGCTTTTTTCCTCGCCGGGCCGGGCGGGACAAGGCGGCGTCAGTCCGCGCAGCAGATAATTCGCTCGTCGTTGGACGCCGCGACGGTCTTCCCCGGCGGGACGACCAGGAAATCCTCCTCGTTCCAGTCGCCGGCGATAAACCGCTCCAGCAGGCCCATCTCCCCGTCCACCAGATTGTAATCCCATCCGTAAAAGCGGGCGGCGTCCCGGGTGAATTCCTGGTATTCCGCCTTGTCGAAAAAGGGCATCCGGATGTACGCGGCGTTGCGGTAAGTTTTTGTCCAGTCGTTCATGCTCTCCAGGAAGTAATCCAGGTCGTCCTCGTCGTAACCCTTTTCCCGGTAGTACTCCACCTGCCGCTTCTGCGCCGCCTCGCAGGGCATGCTGGAATTTTCAATCCAGCTCGCCGTATACCAGAAGCATCCGGGCCAATCCTGGAAACACCGGGCGTACCGCTCCTTGGAGCCGAGGAAAAGCGTGATGCAGTCGTGCCCCCGGGGAATGACCAGCCGGTGCCGTTTGCTGCGCAGGCCGACCACACCGTTGGAACACAGTCCGTAGCCTATCAGGATGGCGTCAAAATCCTCCGGAAGGTACGGAGAGGGCTCCTCCCCGATCCCGCCGAGTTCATTGGTGTGGCTGTCCCGGCCGGATTCCACCGCGTCGATCTCTTCCTGCAGCGTCCTCCGCAGCACGTCCGGGGCGGAATGGTACCCCTGCCGGATGAAGGTCACGTCGATGTTATTGTCGGAAAGGGACGACAGATAGGACAATTCCCTGGACAGCGCTTTGCAGGCAAGCAATTTGAGACGCATTCTCTCCTCCGTCCTTTCTGAAAAGAGCTTCCCGGGCAAGCAGGCCCGCGGGCATCCTCTCCCGAGCAGCCAAAACGCCCGGGGATCGGCTGCAGCGGAAGGGAGCGGGGCGCCCTCCGCGCCGCGCCGCTTTTCCGCCGGCGTCCCGTTCCGCGCCCCCGTCCCGCAGAGCCGTTGTTTACAGGCCCTTTTCGTACAGATATTCTTCCAGGCAGAGACCGCGGCTCATGATCTCCTGCGCCGCCTCTACCCCGACGTACCGGTAATGCCACGGTTCGAAGATCACGCCGGTAATCTCCTCCTTATCCTTCGGGAAACGGAGGATGAACCCGTAATCCGCGCAGTGCTCAATCAGCCAGCGGTAAGCGTCGGTATTCTCGAAATCCTGGTTCAGGCTGTAATTGCCGCTGCCCCCCACGTCGGCCGCCAGGCCGGTGTTGTGTTCGCTGTAACCAGGGCGCTTCACAATGGTGTTGGCCTTCTGTTCGGCCGCCTCCTGATCATACCCCTGGCCCTTCCATTTCTCCACTTCCCTGGAAAACAGCGACTCCTGCAGGGACTGGGGGCGGAACAGGGAGACGCCGCGGATATCGTAGGCCGCGCCGTCGGCCAGCATCTGCCGGTAGGCGTCGGCAGCCCGGGTGTCCATCTGCCCGCCGGAAACCCATTCCATCGTCGTATTCTGTTCATACCCGTCCGGGACGGCGTTATAATCGTTCACCAGGATAAGGTTCCAGGCCGCGCCGGAGGGCTGGAGGTAGGTCTTGGCCGAAACCGGATCCGGAACCGTCGGCGCAGTGGTCGTGGAGGTCGTGGAGGTCGGCGGCGTAGTGTCCGCGGAGCCGCCCGTTGTGGTTGAGGAGCTGCCCGTTGTGGTTGAGGATCCGCTGGTCTGCGGGGCGGTGCCGCTGGGGTCGCGGCTGACGTCGTCCGAGCCGACCTCCACCCTGCCGAAAATCCCCCACAGGAACAGCGCGAAAGCCGCCAAAATCAGGACCACAATCACCGCCAGGACAATCCGGCGGGCAAGGCGCCGCCGGCGGCGCGAAGAGGATTGGCGGGACACCTTGGAGGTATATGGAACGTCCTCACGCCGGCCGCCTTTATTCTTCCGGGTATTCATTGCTTTTAATTCGTCCTTTCCGTTTTATCCATCGCTGCCTGCGCCGCTTTCCCCAGTCCGCGGGACAGGGGGGGCGGGCGGCTTCCGGAACTGCCGGAGCTGCCGTACCCTTTGCGCAGTTACAGCGGTACTTTCTAACTGTATAAGTTTACACAAAACCCATGCGGAATGCAACCAAAATCAAAAATTTTCCGAAGGCGCTGCCTCCGCACTTTCTCGCCTGCAGCCCTCAGCCCCGGCAGGCCGTGGCCGGAAAGGACGGATGGGTCAAAATATGACGAATTTTCCGCAAATCCCCCCTCCTTTTTATCCAAATCCCAGAAAAGCCTGTGCTGAAAAAGCTCTTCTGTTCCTTTTTCAGGGGATTTGTGATATAGTATAAGCTAGGGAAAATTCGAAAATTATAAAACGGCTTTCCGGAGCCAACCCGTTTATTTCCGAAACCTATCCGCGCGGGGGCTCGCATGCCGTCCAGCCTCCGGAACCCGGAAAACTTCAGGAAAGGCATGGTCTGTCTGCTATGAGGAAAACAAAAATCATCTGCACCCTTGGCCCGTCCACCGACGATCCCGCTGTCTTGCGGGAACTGATGCTCTCCGGCATGGACGTTGCCCGCATCAACATGTCCCATCAGGATCACGCGCACCAGCTTGCGCGGATTAACCAGGTGAAAAAGCTGCGGGAAGAATTGAACCTGCCCATTGCCGTCCTCATTGACACCAAAGGCCCGGAAATCCGGCTGGGGACCTTCCCGGAAAAGGTGGAGCTCAAAGCGGGCGATCCTTTCGTCCTGACCACAAAGACGGTGGAAGGAAGCAGAGAGAGGGCGTCCGTCAGCTTTGCCGGGCTCCCGGGCGATGTGAAGCCGGGCGGGACCATCCTTATTGACGACGGCCTCATCGAGCTTCGGGTGGAAAAGACGACCCCTGCGGAAATCTTTTGCACCGTGATTAACGGCGGGATGGTTTCTTCCAACAAAGGGGTCAACGTACCCGGCGCGCAGCTCTCCATGCCGTTCATGAGTGAGCGTGACCGGGCAGATATCCGTTTCGCCTGCGAGGTGGAAGCGGAATTCATCGCCGCTTCCTTTACCCGCCGGGCGGACGACGTGCTCGAGATCCGGCAGGAACTGGAGAAAAACGACAACCACACCATCCGCATCATCGCCAAAATTGAAAATGCGGAAGGGGTGGAGAATATTGACGACATCATCAAGGTGTCGGACGGCATCATGGTCGCCCGCGGCGATATGGGGGTGGAAATTGCCCTGGAGGAAATCCCGATCATCCAGAAAAAGCTGATCCACAAGGGATATAACGCCGGGCTGCAGGTGATCACCGCCACCCAGATGCTGGACTCCATGATCAAAAACCCCCGCCCCACCCGGGCGGAAACCACCGACGTCGCCAACGCCATTTACGACGGCACCAGCGCCATCATGCTCTCGGGCGAAACCGCCGCGGGCGCCTATCCGGTGGAGGCGCTCAAAACCATGGCCCGGATCGCCCTGCGGACCGAGCAGGACATCAATTACCGCAAGCGCTTTTCCACCCGCGACATGAACGAGTCGCCCAATGTGACCAACGCCATCTCCCATGCGACCGTGACCACGGCGCACGATTTGGGGGCCCGGGCCATCCTGACGGTGTCCAAATCCGGCTCCACCGCGCGGATGATTTCCAAATACCGCCCCTCCTGCCCTATTATCTGCTGCACCACCAGCCCGGTATACCAGCGCCAGATGAACCTGTCCTGGGGGGTCATCCCGCTGCTGGCCGAGATGAAAACCAGCATGGACGAGCTGTTCGACCATGCGGTGGAACTCGCCACCAGCGCCGGACTGCTGGAAAGCGGCGACCTCGTGGTGATCACCGCCGGCGCGCCGCTGGGGATTTCCGGCACCACCAATCTGTTGAAGGTCCACCTGGTGGGCAACATCCTGGTGCAGGGCAAGGGCGCGACCCGTTACGCGGCCTGCGGCAACCTCTGCGTTGCACGGGACGAAGAGGAAGCGGAAAAGAATTTCCGCTCCGGCGACATCCTGGTGATCCCCCAGACCTCCAACAACATCCTGCACCTGCTGCGGGAGGCATCGGGCATCGTGACCGAGCAGCCCGGCCTGAACAGCCACGCCGCCATTGTGGGCATGGCTCTGGAAAAGCCGGTGGTGGTCGCTGCCCGGAACGCGACCAGCATCCTGAAGAGCGGCACTACCGTCACCCTGGATGCGGAGCGGGGGATCGTGATGTTCGGGGACGGGCGGAAATAAGCGCCGGTTTGCCTCAAACGGTCTGCCGAAGGCTCCGCAGCCGCCGGGAGTCCGGCAAAAAGCCGCTGCCATTTTAAAGGGAGGCTTTCCGTTCAAAACGGGCGGGCATGCGGCCCGTTTTCCCAAAGCGGAGGGCGGGTTCATCGCTTCCGCCCTCCGTCAACATTGAAAGGGTTCGCCGGAAAATGAGCCATTTTCCGGCGAACCCTTCTCCTATCCTTTCCGTATTTCCCCGCAGGCAATCTTCTTCCCCGCATTGCCCGCCGGCTGGGAGGTGAAATCATCCACGCCCCCGTGGAGGATCACCGTCCGGCCGACGACGTCTTCCGGGGTGAAGCGGCCGGTATAGACGGCGAGGAACGCAAACCCGTTGTTGGAGAACAGCGGCGGGAGATCCCCCGCGTGGTAGGGATGCTCCCGGCCGGCCGGGTTGAAATGGCTGCCGGCCGCCGCGAAGGGATCCTCCGCGTTGCCGCGGCAGGCCTTCCCGTCGTGGATATGGAAAGCGAAGACGCCCGACGGCATTTTTGCCGGCAGGCCGTGGATCTCCGCGGCGACCAACGTGCCGCCCAGCGCCGGATAAAAGCGGACGGTCCCGTGAAGGCCCCGGTGGGCGGCGTCCCCCTGCACCCAGGCGTGAGCGGCGGGGGGAGAATTCAGGAGGATGCGGGCGAACTCCCGCATATTCGGATTGGCGGAAAACATCCAGGATCCCTTCCTTTCATGCAGTCGAACAGGCAGCGGCGGCTTTTGGCGAGGCCGGCTCCCCTGCGCCCCCCTTCCCCGGCGTATGCCGCGTCATACGGAGGGTGGGAGACGGCCCATGCCGGCAAGCCGCCCATGTGCTTCCTTTTCATCTTATGCCAAGGCCGCCCGGTGCGTCCGCCTTTTCCCCGGGCGATTTGACATCTTTCCCGATTCACGGTATACTTTTCAAGGATTGGAAGGAGGCACTTTTTCATGGCCAATCCTCTGCGCGACAAGGACGGAACGCCGCTTATCATGATCGAAGAACATATTCTGAGCGGCCCGCGCCGCCCCGTCCCTCACACCCACCACAATCTGGAGATTTCCTGCGTGCTGCAGGGATGCGGGCAATACCGCATTGCCGACAGGCAGTACGATCTCCAGCCGGGGGATATCGTTATCCTCAATAATACCGAACCGCACGGCCTAGTAATCCCCGACGGGGAGACGCTGCGCCATTTGGTAGTCCACTTTGCGCCTTCTTTTATCTGGAACTCATTTTCCAACGCGATGGACTACAATTTCCTCCTGGTTTTTTTCGAACGCGGGGAACGGTTTTCCAACGTGCTGGACCGGGATAATCCCGCCACGCCGCATATTTTCGCCCTGCTGCAGGAGATCCGGCAGGAATTTGAAGAACGCCGCGTGTGCTATGAACTGATGATCAAAATCAAACTGCAGACGATTTTTGCGGAAATCATCCGCAACTACGATTACGTCGATCTCAAAAAGGCCAGCAACCCCCTTCCGGAGGGGGATATCAGCCAGCTCAACGCTGTGCTGAGCTATATCGACGAGCATCTCGACTCCGATCTGCGCTTAGCGGATCTGGCGGCGATCGTCCACGTCAGCCCCGCGTATTTCTCCACCTTGTTCAAGAGGTTTAACGGCGTATCCCCGGTAGAATATATCGTCCACAAGCGGGTGCAGAGGGCGATCGAGCTCATCCGTACCACCCCCCAGAACCTGACCCAGATCGCGATGGCCTGCGGGTTCAACAACGGTACTAATTTTTATAAAGCCTTCCGCCGCGTCACCGGGCGTACCCCTGCTTCTTACCGCCGCGGCCGGGAAGACGGGACCCTTTTGAACGATCCTTCCTCTTTCGACGGCGGGAATGGGCAAAAAGAAAAGAGTTAAAAATAGTTTAGAAAATCCGCAGGGAAAGTTACTGCATTTCCACGGATTTTTATTATAATCTTAAAAGGAAAGGATAGAAAATTTTAATTTCTTCCGATAGGAAACAACCGCGTTTATGCAGAAAGGTTTGGTGGAATATGAAACTCAGCGTATTAACCGTCCCGCTTCAGGGGATCCCGGCAGAACAGGCGTTTTCCTACCTGCATTCCCTTGGTGTGGAGCAGGTGGAACTTGGCACTGGCGGCTACACCGTGGACTGCCATGTCGGCGTGCAGGAATGCCTGAACGACGAAAAGAAGCTTCAGAACCTGAAGGACCTGCTGGCCAAAAACGAACTGACCATCAGCGCGCTGTCCTGCCACGGCAACCCTGTCCACCCGGACAAGGAAAAGGCGGAGGGCTATCATCAGGTGTTCGTGGACACCTGCCGTCTTGCCCAGAAGCTCGGCGTGGAAACCGTGGTCACCTTCTCCGGATGCCCGGGAGACTGCCCCGAATCCAAACGGCCGAACTGGGTCACCTGCGCCTGGCCGGGGGATTACGGCGAAACCCTGAAATGGCAGTGGGACGAAGTGCTGATCCCCTACTGGAAAAAGGCGGCGGATATCGCGAAGTCTTATGGGGTGAAAAAGATTGCGTTTGAGATGCATCCCGGCTTCTGCGTATACAACCCCCGCACCCTGCTCCGCCTGCGGGAAGCGGTAGGCAATATCCTCGGCGCCAACTTCGATCCCAGCCACCTGTTTTGGCAGGGTATCGATCCGGTCGCCGCGATCCGCGAGCTGGAAGGCGCGATTTATCATTTCCACGCTAAGGATACCCGGATCGATCCGTACAACTGCGCCAAGAACGGTGTGCTGGATACCCAGTCGTTCGAAAGCATGGCTACCCGCAGCTGGGTCTTCCGCACGGTCGGCTATGGCTCCGATGTGAAAACTTGGAAAGATATGCTCTCTGCCCTGCGGATGGCCGGCTACGACGGCGCCATCAGCATCGAGCATGAGGACGGCCTGATGTCCCCGCGTGAGGGGCTGGAAAAGGCGGTTTCCTTCCTGAAGGATCTGATTATCCGGGAAGGCACCGGCGCCATGTGGTGGTCCTGAGCTTCCCTCGGATGGGTTTTGCATCGGCATGTATTTTGGGAAGGGACGGGTCTAAAAGCCTGTCCCTTCTCCGCAGAAGGCTCCGGCCGGTTTTATCCGCCGTGGGGAGGCGCTGTTCCTCCTTCCGCTTTTCCTATCCCGGCACAGGATCCTTTGCCTATCACTTCTGAACCAGAAAGGTTGCGTTTTTAATGAAACAATATCAGATCGCCATCGTCGGCTACGGCGGGATGGGCCATTGGCATGCCAACGGCATCCGCAAAACCGATCGGATTGCTTTCTGCGGCGTCTACGACATCAACCCGGAACGCATGGAGTTCGCGCTGCAGCAGGGCCTTCCCCGCGCCTATGAATCGTTCGAAGCGGTTTTGGCCGACGACAATGTAGACGCAGTGCTGATCGCCACCCCGAACAACTTCCATAAGGATTTGGCCTGCCAGGCAATGGAAGCCGGCAAGTTTGTCATCTGCGAGAAGCCGGTGGCGATGTCCAGCGCCGAACTGCAGGAAATGATGGACTGCTCCAGGCGGACTGGCGTGCCCTTCACCGTCCACCAGAACCGCCGGGCGGACGCGGATTACCTGCGGATCAAAGATACCCTGGAAAAGGGGCTGCTCGGCCAGGTGTTCTCCATCGAAAGCCGGGTGACCGGTTCCCGCGGCATCCCGGAAGGCTGGCGCCAGTATGCAGTGGCCGGCGGCGGGATGATGCTCGACTGGGGCGTCCACCTGATCGACCAGCTCCTGATGCTGATCCCCCGTCCGGTGGTCTCCATTAGCTGCGAAATGTACCACGTAGCCTACAAAGAGTGCGACGACGGCTTCAAGCTCATCATGAAATTCGAGGACGGCCCCACCGCTATGGTGGAAGTCGGCACCAGCCATTACATTGAAGCCCCCCGCTGGCTGGTATACGGCGACCGCGGCGCCATTACCATCCCCACCTGGAGCTTTGACGGAAAAATTGTCCGTGCAAAAGAACGCGAAGTGACGTTTGAGGAGGACATCATCTACACCAAGGCCGGCCCAACCAAGACGATGGCCCCTCGTTCTAAAGATACGCTGGAGGAGATCGAAATCAGCGGCGAAGGTGTGGAAACCGACTACGACATCTTCTACCGCAACCTGGCCGCCTATTTCGACGGCACGGAAGAACTGCGGGTGAAGCCGGAGGAGGCAATGCGGGTAATGAAAGTGATGGAAGCCTGCTTCGAATCCGATCGGACGGGGGAAACCATCCACGGCCGTTTCTAAAAGAATATCCAATAAGCGGGCGGGGGTCCGTCCGAGAGAGAGAAAGGAAGGAGCGAGCAATATGATCCGTGTAACCGTATGGAACGAGAATATCCACGACAGCTCTCCGGAGGTGAAAGCGGTTTACCCCCTGGGGATTCACGGCACCATCGTGGGCTTTCTAAACAAGGCGGATGGGATTCAGGCGAAAGCCGTCACCCTGGAGCAGCCTGAATGCGGCCTGTCGGACAGCGTGCTGGACGAAACCGACGTGCTCGTCTGGTGGGGGCACCTAGCGCACGACAAGGTGCCGGACGAACTGGCTGACAAAATCCGTGAACATGTCAACCGCGGCATGGGCTTTATCCCCTTGCACTCTGCTCATATGTCCAAGCCCTTCCGGAGGCTGCTGGGCACTTCCTGCACCCTGCGCTGGCGCGATGGGGAATTTGAGCGGCTTTGGTGCACCGATCCCGGCCATCCGATCGCCCAGGGTCTGCCACCGGCGTTCTCACTTGCCGAGGAGGAAATGTATGGCGAGTTCTTTGACGTCCCGCACCCGGAATCGGTGGTCTTCACCGGCTGGTTCCGCGGTGGCGAAGTGTTCCGCTCCGGCTGCTGCTGGACCCGTGGCTACGGCCGGATCTTCTATTTCCAGCCGGGCCATGAGACCAACCCGACCTACCACAACCCGAACATCCAGAAGGTCATTGTGAATGCCGTCCGTTGGGCGGCCCCGACCGCCCGCCGCGACAGGCTGGATTGCTCCTGCGCCACGCCTGCTGAAGAAATCGAAGCGAAGGGCGAGGAGATCCCGCGTTTTTAATAACGCACAGCAGACAAGAAACAGCGCCCTGCCAGACGGTGTGCCGACTGACAGGGCGCTGTTTTTCTTGCTTCCGGCGAAAATTGTTCTCCAGGCGGCCGTCGCCTTTGGAAATGGAGCGGCCGGGAAGGGGCAAGGGAAAAAGCCCGCCGCATTCGAATCCGCTTCCCCGGCGGAGCAGGCCCGCCCACTATCCTGCCGGCGCCCGCTTGTCCCCCGCCGGCGGAAAGCCAACGGGCTGGGCCGGCCCTGCGCGCAAGCCGGACATGCCCGGCCAAAAAACGGGGCGTCCGCCGCGGCTTGGCCGGCGAACGCCCCGTTTTCTTTTACTGCTTGTCTTCCGTTGCCTTAAGCTGGTAAGAAAGCGTCATCAGGCTGTCGCCCAGGTGAACGTTCTCCACCACCGCTTCCGGATAATGGTAATTGATGTCGTAATGGCTGAAATTCCAGAACCCGCGCACCCCGTGGCGAATCAGTGTTTCCACAATTGCCGGGGCCGCCTCCTTCGGGATGCAGAGGATGGCTACCTCCGGGCGCTCCCGCTCGCAGCACGCTTCCAACTGCTCGGTAGGCAGTACGGTCATGCCGCGGATTACTTGCCCCACCACCTCGGGGGAATCGTCAAACACCCCGACCAGGCGGATCCCGCGGTGCTCAAAATCCATATGGTTGGCAATCGCCCGCCCCATATTGCCTGCGCCGAGCATCACCGCCGGGGATAGCCGATCCATCCCCAGAATATGGCCGATTTCCTCGTACAGCTGTTCCACGATGTAGCCGTATCCCTGCTGCCCGAACCCGCCGAAGCAGTTGAGATCCTGCCTAATCTGGGAGGCGGTCAATCCCATACGCTGGCTGAGTTCCCGGGAGGAGATGCGGGTAATCCCATTTTCCTTGAGATCATACAGGAAGCGGTAGTACCGCGGCAGACGCCGCACCACCGACATGGAAATATGTTCGTTCCTAGCCATAGACGATCCTTCCTAACCATACTGCGCGGTTGAGCCCCGGCAGGAACGGGGCGGTACAAGCGGCCCACGGGCAAAATCGGCGGCGGGCCTGCGCCGGGCTTACGCCTTGTTTTCCCGCGTATAATCCAGCAGGCCGCCGGCCAGCAGCATTCCCGTCTGCCGGGCCGAAAAGCGGGAGGCAAGCGGGATGGTTTCGCCCGTGGTCTTGTTCTCCAGCACAATCGGCTCGCCGTTTTCCAGCCGCCGGCGCACATCCGGCAGGCAGAGTTCATCCCCCAGCGAGATCCGGTCGTAATCTGCCTCGTTCTCAAACGTCAGCGGGAGGATGCCGGCGTTGATCAGGTTTGCCACATGGATGCGGGCGAAGGACTTGACAATCACGGCCTTGATGCCCAGGTACAGCGGCGCGAGGGCCGCATGCTCCCGCGAGCTGCCCTGCCCGTAGTTCGTTCCGCCGATGATGATGCCTTTGCCAGCCGCCTTGCAGCGGGCGGGGAACTCCGGATCGCAGCGGACGAAGCAGTGCTCCGAAATCGCCGGGATATTGGAGCGCAGGGGGAGGATTTTCGCCCCGGCGGGCATAATATGGTCGGTCGTGATATTGTCCCCCACCTTGAGGAGCACCGGCGCGTCGATGGTTTCGGGCATCGGCGAGGTCTTGGGGAAGGGCTTGATATTGGGGCCGCGGACGATTTCCACCGTGTCCATCTCCGCCTCGCTGGCGGGCGGCACAATCATATTGTCGTTGATAAGGAAGCGATCCGGCATCGCAATCACCGGAGGCTCGCCCAGGGTGCGGGGGTCGGTGAACACCCCGGCCAGCGCGGAGGCCGCGGCGGTTTCGGGGCTGACGAGGTAAACCTGCGCGTCGGCGGTGCCGGAACGTCCCTCGAAATTGCGGTTGAAGGTGCGCAGGGACACGCCGCCCGAATTCGGAGATTGCCCCATCCCGATGCAGGGGCCGCAGGCGCATTCCAGGATCCGCGCGCCCGCCGCAATGAGATCGGCCAGCGCCCCGTTTTCCGCCAGCATGTTATACACCTGCTTGGATCCGGGCGCAATGGAGAGGGAAACGTCGGGATGCACCGTCTTTCCCTTCAGGATAGCCGCCACCTTCATCATGTCCATAAGCGAGGAATTGGTGCAGGAGCCGATGCAGCACTGATCGATTTTCATCCCTTTCAGCTCTTCCACCGGCCGGACCGCGTCGGGGGAATGGGGGCAGGCGGCCAGCGGGCGGAGGGCGGAGAGGTCAATATCGACCACCTCGTCGTATACCGCGTCGTCGTCCGGCCCGACCGCCACCCAGTCGGCCTCCCGGCCCTGGGCGCGCATGAATTCACGGGTGATCTCGTCCGACGGGAAGATGGAGGTAGAGGCGCCGAGCTCCGCCCCCATATTGGTGATGGTGGCGCGTTCCGGCACCGACAGGGTCTTGACTCCTTCGCCGCCGTATTCGATGATTTTGCCCACGCCCCCCTTGACCGAGAGCCGGCGGAGCACCTCCAGGATCACGTCCTTGGCCGCTACCCAGGGCTGCAGGCGGCCGGTCAGGTTGACCCGCACCATCTTCGGCATGGAGATATAGTAGGGGCCGCCGCCCATGGCGACCGCCACATCCAGCCCGCCCGCGCCGAACGCGAGCATGCCGATGCCGCCGCCGGTGGGGGTATGGCTGTCCGAGCCGATCAGGGTCTTACCCGGGATGCCGAACCGCTCCAGATGCACCTGATGGCAGATGCCGTTGCCGGGGCGGGAGAAATACAGGCCGTGCTTTTTGCATACCGTCTGGATATACCGGTGGTCGTCAGCGTTTTCAAAGCCGGTCTGCAGGGTGTTGTGATCGATATACGCAACCGAACGCTCCGTCCTGACGCGGGGGACGCCCATCGCCTCAAACTCCAGATAGGCCATCGTCCCGGTGGCGTCCTGGGTCAGGGTCTGATCAATCCGCAGCCCGATTTCATTGCCGGGGCTGGACATATCCCCATCCACCAGATGGGCTTTGATTAACTTCTGCGCCAATGTGTAACCCATGTTCCTCACTCCAATTCCTCGCGGGTTTCCGTTTCAGGCAATGGGACCATCCCTGATCTGCCGCTTTTGTTTCTTTTTCATATTATAGAGCGATTGTCTCAATTTTGTCAATCTCCAAACCATCCGACCTTATTTCCGGTTTTCCCGTCCCGTTAAGCAAAATGTCCAACCGCCCCTTGCGGTTCTCGGATAATTGGGAAAAAATCCCGTGCATTTTCGCTTCCCGCGCTGCAATGGGTTGGCTTTCCGCCCTGTTTATAGTATACTAAACGAGGGAAGACGCCGGGCACGGCGAAAAGAAGGGCGTGCGGGAACGGCGCCCCGCTGTCTCCCCTGCCTGCGGAACCGCTCGCTGTTCCGGGCGGCGGGAAGGCCCCGGCCGCCGCCGGCCCTGAAAAGCGGAGAGAAACGGCCGCGCTTCCCCGGCGCCGTCTGGCAAAAGGGGATACAATCCAAGCGGCGGCTTTCCCCGCCGCTGTCCGCGATGCTCAGGCTGTCTGAAAGCAGAAAGGAGAATCCCGGATGAAAAAGCAGGCTTGTCCTTCCGATCGCTCCGCTCTATCCCCTCGGCAGGACCCCGCACGCATTTTCCGTTCCCTGCCGGTGATTTTTTTCTTCCTTTTGTGGCTTCCCCTCACCGCACGCGCCAACGCGCCGGCGCCGCCTTCCTACTTCTACGGCGAAATCACCGGCGCCCCGGCGGAAGCGGCTTTCGCCGACATCCTCATCCCGCTGGATCCGTCGGACGAGTGGTATGTGGAATTCAACCCGCAGCAGCTCGGGGGCATCGGGAGCGATTCCCCCATCGTCCGGTACGCCGAAGACGGCTACCGCAGCCTGTTTTTCCACTGCCGCGGGGTGGACGCTTATAACTGCACGCTGCCCTCCTGCTACTTTATACTGGAGGACGGCTCCCTCTCGCTGGACGAACTCGCCCCCTCCCTGAAGGTGGCGCTGCTGGATACCGG
Organism: Candidatus Avimonas merdigallinarum; assembly: GCA_904377855.1. GTDB lineage: Bacteria > Bacillota > Clostridia > Oscillospirales > Acutalibacteraceae > Avimonas > Avimonas merdigallinarum. The sequence continues at coordinate 16,570 of CAJFGS010000028.1, read as the reverse complement.
CGGCAACATCCTCCAGGTGTCCGAAGCGGCGAGCCTCCTGCCGGCGGAGGAAAACACGTTCCCCCGCTCCCTGCGGTACAACGCGGCGGAGGATACGCTGGAAATCCAGTTTGAGCCATTCTATACCGGGTCTTCCCCCAGTTCCCGGCCGTGGACCCTCCCCCTCCTGCTGGCCGTCCTGGCGCGCATGGCGCTGTCCATTGGCATCGAAACGCTGCTGGGGATCCCTTTCCGCCTGCGGCCTCTCTGGAAAATTGCGGTGGTCAATCTCATCACCCAGATTCTGCTGGCCGCCCTGATCCTTTGCAGCCCGGGGATAATCTATTATACCGCGCTGTTCATGGGGGAAATCGTGGTCTATCTGGCGGAATTTATCGCCTACCTCTCCCTTTTCCGCGGGGAATCCCGCCGCCGGATCGCAGCCTATACCCTGGCAGCGAACACCGTTACGCTGGCGATTGGGCTGGCAATGAACCACTGGGGCATCCTGGTCGGCTGACCCTCCCCTCTTTTCAGCCGGCGCGCCCTCTCCTTTGCATTCCAACCGACATCCTTATCTTCAATCTTCAGAAAGGCAGGAACCGATTCCCATGCTTACCTACAACGACATCCGCCATAACGACGACGTGAACGCCCTGATTGAGGCCGGAAACAACGCCCTCGGGGTGCTGGGCTTTACCGATCACGGCTACGCCCACGCCGGCCTCACCTCCAAAACCGCGGGGGATCTGCTGGAAACCCTCGGCTATGACGAGCGGACCTGCGAGCTGGCCCGCATCGCCGGATACATGCACGATATCGGCAACGCCATCAACCGCAGCAACCATGCGATGTCCGGCGCGCTGCTGGCGTTCGACATCCTGAAGGGGCTGCAGATGGATGTGCGGGAGGCGGCCGCCGTCATGACGGCGATCGGCAACCACGACGAGGGCACCGCCGCCCCGGTCACCCCCCTGAGCGCGGCGCTCATCCTGGCGGACAAAAGCGACGTGCGCCGTTCCCGCGTGCGCAGCAAGGAGCAGGCCTTCGATATCCACGACCGGGTGAATTACGCGGTGGTGGATTCCTCCCTTTCGGTGATGAAGGAAGAAAAAATCATCTCCCTGTGCATCCGGATCGATACGTCTATCTGCGCGGTGATGGACTATTTTGAAATTTTCCTCAACCGCATGACCCTCTGCCGTTCCGCCGCCGCTTTCCTCGGCATGGATTTTGAGCTGATCATCAACGAAACCCGGATGCTGTAAGCCGGGCCGCAGGAAGGGGGATGGGCCGTGAACCCGCTTTTTATCCGGAAGCTGACCATTGACCGCGCCTCCCTGCCGGAAGACAGCTACCTGCGCGGCCTGCCGGCCGTCCGGTGCGGCGAACTGCATTTCCGCCGCCCGATCACCTTTTTTATCGGGGAAAACGGGATGGGGAAATCCACGCTGGTGGAGGCTATCGCCGTCGCCTCCGGCCTCAACCCCGAAGGCGGGAGCCGCAACTTCCAGTTTTCCACCCGGGATTCCCATTCCGTCCTCTACCGCGCCCTGCGGCTGGAAAAGAATCCGCTGACGCCGCGGGACGCGTACTTCCTCCGGGCGGAAAGCTTTTACAATGTCGCAACCAATATTGAGCAGCTGGACGGCGACTCTCCTTCCATCATCGGCGCGTACGGCGGGCGGAGCCTGCATGAGCAGTCCCATGGCGAGAGCTTCCTGGCGCTGGTGCAAAACCGTTTCCGCAGCGGCGGGCTCTATTTCCTCGACGAGCCCGAGGCCGCGCTGTCCCCGACGGGGCAGATGGCCCTGCTCGCCCGGATTTACCGGTTGGCGGGACAGGGGTCGCAGTTTGTCATCGCCACCCATTCCCCGCTGCTCATTGCCTGCCCGGGAGCGGACGTCTATGAACTGGGAGAGGCCGGGCCGCGTTTGACCCCGTATGACCAGACCGCCCATTACCAGATTTTCCGGCATTTTCTCAATAAGCCGGAGGACATGCTCCGCGTTTTGCTGGAGGAGGAATAGGCCCCGCTGTGTGGGCCTTGCTTCGCGTTCTCTGCGGTTGGCCAAACCACAGCGGCGAAATTTGAAAAAAGCTTGACGCAAACGCAGCTTCCTATATGCCCTGTTATAATCCGCGGATATGCGGTTATTTTTCTTTTCGAGCAAAGCGATGCGATATCGATAAAATTTTATGCCATATGAAAAGGAAAGGCCGGGCCTCTCCGCGCGAAACAATGCGCGGAGAGGCCCGGCCGCAATCGGTTTGCAGAGCCGGAGGGAGCCTTAGGCGATTGTCAGTACCTCGCAGGTTTCGGCCGACGGGTCCCCGGCATACCGGAAGGTGACGCTGTCCCCCGGCGCGAGGAAGGGCAGCCGATCGGAAACCTGGATAGCGGCGACATACACCGTATCTTCCCCCTGGAGGGTGAAGTAATAATTGGTGTTCCCGTCCACAACGGCGGAGGACACCTTTTCCACGACGCCGGACTTCTCTTCCCCGCCGCCTGCGTCAACATCCTCCTCCTGGGAAAGCGTTTTCACATAATTGGCGCGGGCGTCGTCCACCGTCGCCCCGGTCCCCACCACCTGGTACCGTTCCACATCGACGAAAGCATACATCTTCACCAGCCCCGCCGCATCCTTCAGCGACATGAAGTAGGTCGGCCGGTCCGCCACGTTCAGCAGCAGCGGGAAGGTCGCCGTATAGTTTAGGTGCTGGACCTGCCCCTGAGCCGAGGACATGGCGGACAGTTCTTCCGCGCCCGGCACGCTGTAAAACCGGGTCTCTTTGGTGCGCATATTGACCAGCACAAACCCGACGTTGGACTGATCGGACGCCACGGAGGTCATGCCGGTATAGAGGTATACGTCGTCGTTCATGGCGATGTAGTTGTACCCTTCGGTCGGGCGGAGCACGCCCTTCTGCCCGAAATAGGAGTTCCAGAAGCCGTCCTGGAATTTGCCGTTGTAGGTGAGCTGCTCCATCACGATATCCGAGCGGTACACCTGATCCACCCACTGGGGGATTTCCTCCACCGGGTAATACCGGTGCTCGCCGGTCACGGCGTTGACCAGCACCGCCCCGCCGATGTCCCGGCCGCCCCAGACGCCGATGCGGTACCGGATAGTCGGCGCGATCCAGTAAGGCGTGCCTTCCTCGTCCACCTCAAAGCTGAAGTTGTCGAAAATTTTGGTGGGGTAATGGAAACGGAGGTGCCGCTCCAGGTCGCGCAGGAAATACTCGCAGGGCGAGTATTTCATCCCCTGCTCCAGCCGGATCAGCGATGTTTCCTGCGTCACCATATCCACCTGGATATACGCGGGAACACCGGCGCTGTTGTTGTTGAGCCATTTGATGATGTCGCCGTACACCAGCGGCGTCACCCGCACCGGCCGGTCGTTGAGGTTGATCTGGGTATAATCGGGCGCGATTTCAAACTGGGAGACCAAATCGGACATTTCGCCCAGCTTGCGCGCCCCCAGCCGCTGCGCGGAATCCCGGTCCACCACCGGGATCTGGTTCATGGAAAGCTCGGCAATATCCTCGGTGAAATTGCCTTCCTCGCGGACAAGGAGGTCCTTATACCGCGAAGCGTTGAAGATGGGCAGGCCAATCAGCCAGAGGATCCCGGCGATAACCAGCCCGCCCAGGAGGACCAGCGCCGTGATTTTCAGCCCCTTGGCTTTCGGCAGGCGGACTTCAATTTTCTGGGCGTCCCGGCCGTTCCCCACACGGATAGCCGTGGTGGAAAACGACTGGCGGTCGCCGGTAAAAACGATGGCGGCCGTGTAAGCGGCGATGACGATCACAAGGTATAGCCAAAAATTGGGATCCACGGGATTGATAGCCGGCAGCATAAACCAGAACACAGCCGCCGACAGCAGCGTGGCGAGGACAACCGCCAGGACTCGCTTTTTGGTGATATGTTTCATCTGTAATGACCCGTTCCTTTCGTAATCACTCGGGAAAGGCCGGCGCCTGCTGCGGGGGGCTGCCAGGATGCGGCAGAGGCGGCGTTGTTCAGGCCTGTTCCCAAAATTTGCGGCGCATTTTCCCGCCCGCGGGCCGGTATCGCCGCCCCCGTCGGCGTCCCAACGGGATTGTGCTTATCATATCATACTTCCCCATTCCCCACAACATGCCTTCGGCCGGCGGGGAAAGCGTTTGCCGCCGCCCCCGTCGCGGGCCATCTCTGGATACAAACAGCCCCCTTCAATCGCCTGTTTTCTCTTTGTTTCAGGTTTTTTCAGGCTTTTTCATTTTTTAATCTTTCTGCCGCTAGCCATTCCCAGAAGTAATCGCCGGCAGATTGCAAACACTAGGAAGGACGCTGAAACGCGTCAAAAAACAAATCAAACCAAAAAAGGCGGGACTCGCATGCTGGAAGGCAGTTATCAGCTTGGGCTGTCCGATCTCCTGGATCAAAACCTTTCCTGCTATGAATATTTTCACGGGCTGCCGCGAAATATACAGGAAAAAATCGAACGCCGGGACATCGGATCGTTTGAAGAAATGCAGGAGTACGTCGCTTCCCTCCACCGGGACTCCGGAGCCGGAAGCGGCGGGAAGAGGTAGGGCCGCGGCAGATGGAAAATGCTGCGGCGCAAAAAGAAAGGAGCAGGAATGTGGAGCACTATGCAGGGCTGAACGATCTGCTCAGCCAAAACCGCCAGGCAAAAGACTATTTTCTCTCCCTGCCGGATTATATCCAAGGCATGATCCAGCAGCGGACCGACCGCATCCATTCGGAAGATACCCTGCGGCGGTATGCGGAGAATCTTCTGGCGGGCGATAAGTAAGCCAAAGGACCGCGGCCGTCCGGCCGCGGTCCTTTGGCGCCTGGACGGCAGGGACGTCCCTTACCACCGATTGGTTCTGTCGGGGGGAGCGGCACGCCCTTCCTTCCCCGCCTCCTATTCCCCGGCGGGAGGCATGCCGGGAACCATCCGTCTTTCCATCCAGGCGGCGATGTCCTCCACAAACTCTTCCCGGTTGCGCTCGTTGTGCAGTTCGTGCCGGGCGCCCGGATACAATTTCAGGGACAAATCCCGTACCCCCGACTTTTTCAGCCAGCCATAAACCTGCCGGACCCCCTTCCCATAATCCCCCACCGGATCCTGATCGCCGGAAAGCAGGATAATGGGCAGGTCCTTGGGCACCCTGCCGCTCCACTTCCTGCCGGTCACCGTATCCAGCAGGCGGAACAGGTCGCGGAAGCCCGCATTGGTGAACACAAATCCGCTGTACGGGTCGCCGGCATACTGCCGGTAAGCGTCGGCGTCCCGGGACAGCCATTCGTGCCCGGTCACCACCGGGGCAAAACGCTTATTGTAATCCTTGAACGCCAGCGCGTTCAGAAGCGTCCCCCTCGCCCGGCCGCCCTGCAGGCGGACCATCGCGCCGGAAAGCAGGATGGCAATTTTCACCAACGGGTTCCGGCCGGAGGTGCCGCAGCAGAGATAGCCGGCGAGCCCTTCCCCGTGCCGGGAAACATAAAAGCGGGTGAGAAAGGAGCCCATGCTGTGCCCGAGCAGGAAATACGGCAGACCCGGGTACCGCTTCTCCATCTCCTGCCGCAGGCGGTGCTCGTCCTCCATCATATGGACATATCCGTCCTTCGGGCCAAAATATCCCAATTCCTCGGCAGAGGGGGCTGTCTTTCCGTGGCCGAGATGATCGTCCCCCGCTACCGCAAAGCCGCGGGCGGCCATCTGTTCGGCAAGCCAGCGGTACCGCCCAATGTGTTCGCTCATGCCGTGGCAGAGCTGCAGGACAGCGCGGGGCTCCCCGTCCGGCTCCCAAACGGCGGCAGCAACCGTATCCACCCCATTGGTGCTGGGGAAGCTCCACTCCATGGTTTTCGGCATTGCGGATTCCTCCTGTCCGGCCGAAGCCTTTTATTCGAGATAAGTATACCACGGGAGGGGACGGTTTAAAAGGCCGGGTCCGCGGGAAGACGCGCCGGATCCCCCGCCTCCTCCCCGCGGGCCCTGGTTTGCGCCCCGGCGCCGGGCGGTATCCAGGCTGCGGAATCCCCTGCGGCACCAGGCGGCCTTTATATGGCAAAGGAAAAGGACACGCTCCGCAGAGCGCGCCCTTTCCCTCAGCAACAGCAATTTCCTCTCAGCCGCCAGACAAGGACGGCGATAAACAGAAGTACCAGCCAGACAATGGACAGCGCGATAAAAAGCGGCAGGTTGATGAGGACAATCAACGCCAGCAGCGCGCCCAGTATCAGGCCGACCGTCAGGAGCAGAAGGCTGGAAAGCAGGCCGATGACGACAATCCACCAGCCGCTCGCGCGGCGGCTTTCATTCCAGGAGCAGGAGCAGGAACCGGAATCGCCCAGGCGATCGCTGCCGCAACGCCTCTCACACATAGTCTCACCTCCCCCCGGCAGCGGGTTTCGGTTTTGGGGAGAGGCACCTCCCCACGACTATTGTATGCGCCGCTTGTCCGTTGGTGCGCGGGAGTATGGCGTCCTGCCCGGCGGGCGGAGGGTCACCGGCGGGTGGTTACGGTCGGCATGGTGGTGCTCGTGCTCCACTGGTAGCCGTGGCCCAGCGGGATATACTTTTCCAGGATGGCGTTTACCTCCAGGCGCTCTTCCTCGGTCAGTTCGAGCGAACTGCCTTCCCACTCATTATAAAACGTTCCGCAGTCGGAGTGATACCCCACATCGACCCCCCACAGGGTGAAAACGCAGTCCCGATCGCATGCAGGTTCCCCGAAGAAATTCCAGGTCTTCCCGTCCAGGATACGGTGGATCCGCTCCGCGTCCTCCGCCGGCAGCAGCACCTGCAGCATATCGTATATCCTGTTGAATACGACGATATCGTTCTCCCCCATGATGTCATACGGGCTGGTTGTCGTCGTCGTGGCGGGGGCCGCCGTCGTCTCCGCCGGCGGAGGAGGGGTCGTGGGGCGATGCAGGTTTTCCGGCGCGGTGCTGGGCGGCAGGTCATCGATCGCGGTGGCGGTGGACGGCTCGTCCTCGGGCGCGGTAGTGGGAGGACCATCCTGGGACGACGTCGCCTCGAGAAGGGTTTGGGTGGTTGCGGCAGTCGTAGTCTCGTCAGACGCGATGGCAGCGGTGGAAGTCCCGCTCGCTCCGCCGTCCCCCGGCCCCGCTGCGGCCAGCCCGTTGTTCCCGCCGCCGGGCAGGAAATGGAACACCACGGCAACCACAAAGACCAGCGACGCCGCCAATCCCGCATAAGGCGCCGCAATCTTCCAGACCGAACGCGGGGAACGAGCCGCCGGCGTTTTCTGTCCGCCCGGCAGGTACGGCTGTTCCGCAGCGCGGGCCGCCCTGTCCGAGCTCACCGGCGCGGGGGCTTCGCCCCTGAGTTCCGCCGCCAGCTTTTCCTTAGCCGTTTCGTCCAGGCGGAGATCCTGCTCCACTTCCCTCCGGTATTTGTCTCTATCCATCTTATCCATCTTCGCTTTCCTCCATTTCCGATTTCAATTTCTGCCGCGCACGGTAGAGCTGGGACTGGATCGCCCGCTCCCCTTTGCCAAGCATGCGCGACAGTTCCCGCACGCTGTACCCCTCGTAGTAATGCAGGTACAAAAGCGTGCTGTACTGCGGCGGGAGGAGGAGTACCTCCCGCAAAAGGGTGGAGGAGGGCTTTGCCGGAAGCTCGGCGCAGCGTTCCAGCCCGACCCGGCGGGAAAAATACGCGCTTTTCCGCTTATCCTTGCAGGCGTTCACGGCAACCCGGATAAACCAGGCCTTTTCATGCCCGCCGTCCTGGAACGCCGGGGCAGTCTCCAGCCATTTGAGCAGGACGTCGTGCACAACGTCCTCCGCGTCTTCCCGGTTTTTCAGGTAATGCACCGCAACCCGGAAAATGGTGTCGGCATAGCAAGCCACAATCCGGTCGGCGGCGGACGCGCCCGCCGCAGTCCATGTCTCGGCCACCCTCTTCACCGCCCTTCATAAAGAAAACGATTCAGGACCGGAAATCATTCGCCCCGGCGCCAAAATTTTTTCGATTTATTTCGATTTTTTTGATGCGCCGGCGCGGAAGCGTCCCCGCAGGCAAAGCAAAAGGCCGCGGCCGAGTTTCTTCCCCCGCCGCGGCCTTCCCGCCGCCATATCATACATTAAACCGAAACAGGACGATATCGCCGTCCTTCATGACGTACTCCTTGCCCTCCGAACGGACAAGCCCCTTTTCCTTGGCCGCGGCCATCGATCCGCAGGCCATCAGATCGTCGTAGGAAATCACCTCGGCCCGGATGAAGCCCCGTTCAAAGTCGGTGTGGATCTTCCCCGCCGCCTGCGGCGCGCGGGTCCCGCGGGTGATGGTCCAGGCGCGCACCTCCGGCGCGCCGGCGGTCAGGTAGGAAATCAGGCCGAGCAGGCGGTAGCTTGCCTGAATCAGCCGATCCAGCCCCGAATGCTCCAGATGCAGCTCGGACAGGAACAGCGCCTTTTCCTCCTCGTCCATGCCGGCGATGTCCGCCTCCAGCTGGGCGCAGATGGGCAGCACCTCGGCGTTTTCCTTTGCCGCCAGTTCCTTCACCTTCTGGTAATTCCCGTTCTTCTCAATATCCCCGGTGAAATCCGCTTCGCTCATATTGGCGGCGTAGATCACCGGCTTTTTGGTCAGCAGCGCCACGGTGGCGAGGATGGCTTCCTCCTCCGGCGTGCACTCCACCGACCGGGCCGGGAGCCCCTGCTCCAGCGCGGCGTAAACCCGCTTGAGGAACGTGAGCTCCGGCTCCAGGGATTTGTCCCCTTTGAGCATCTTGGCGGTCTTGTCAATGCGGCGCTCCAGCATCTCCATATCCGCGAAAATGAGTTCCAGGTTGATGGTCTCAATATCCCGCAGGGGATCGATGCTCCCCTCCACATGGATGATGTCGTCGTCCTCAAAGCAGCGCACGACATGGACAATGGCGTCCACCTCGCGGATGTTGGCCAGGAATTTGTTGCCCAGGCCTTCCCCCTTGCTGGCACCCTTGACCAGGCCGGCGATGTCCACAAATTCAATCACCGCGTGGGTGACCTTTTCCGGGTGGTACATCTCCGCCAGCTTGTCCAGCCGCTCGTCCGGCACGCTGACCACGCCCACATTCGGGTCAATGGTGCAGAAGGGGTAGTTGGCGCTCTGCGCGCCGGCGTTGGTAATCGCGTTGAACAAGGTGGACTTCCCCACGTTGGGGAGCCCAACGATTCCGAGTTTCACAGTCAAATCTTCCTTTACTGATAAATACGGCCTATGCGTTTGCCGTCAAAAGCCATCCAGCCCTGGCGGCAGCCCGGCCGGATGCGGCGCAGACAGCCGCCGGGTCACAGGAGAAACCGGCCGCCCGCCATGGCCGGGCGGCCGGGACAAACGTCTGCATACGGGCGCAGCGCCCGCGAAGCGAAGGGAACCGGCTTATTCCTCATCCTTTGCGCCGCAGCATTTCTTATACTTTTTGCCGCTGCCGCAGGGGCAGGGATCGTTGCGGCCGACCTTCTGCGCCACAGTCTTGCGCACCGGGCGTTTCGCGTCCGTCCCGTCGGACGAGGTCGCGGTCGGCTTGGCCACCTGCTCCCGCTTGGGCTCCTCCTTGGCGCGGAGCTGGACGGTCAGCATCAGGCGAGCGGTATCCTCCCGGATAGAGGCCACCATCTGGTCGAACATCTCGAAGCCTTCCAGCCGGTAAATGACCACCGGATCCTTCTGGCCGTATGCGCGCAGATGGATGCCCTTGCGCAGTTCGTCCATGTTGTCGATGTGATCCATCCAGTAACGGTCCACGGTCTTGAGCAGGACCACCCGCTCAATCTCCCGCATGATCGAGTCGCCGTACATTTTTTCCTTGGCTTCGTAAATCGCCATGGCCCGGTCGACGAGGGACTGGGCGATCTCCTCCCGGCTGGTGTCTTCCAGCTCCTGGGCGGTGAACTGGAAGTCGTCCGGCTTGACAAGCCAGCCGGCGTAATAGTCGCGCAGCCCTTCGATGTTCCAGGTGTCGTGCTGATCGTCGCTCGACAGGTACAGCTTGCAGTTGGACTCGATCGACTCCTTAATCATGCCGATAATGCTGTCCCGCACGCTTTCGCCGTCCAGCACCTTGTCCCGCTGGGAGTAGATGATCTCCCTCTGGCGGTTCATTACATCGTCAAACTGCAGCACGTTGCGGCGGATGCCGAAGTTGCGTTCCTCCACCTTGCGCTGGGCGCTTTCAATGGAGTTGGTCAGCATCTTGTTTTCAATCGGGGTATCCTCGTCGATCCCGAGGGTGTCCATGAGCGCGTTGATCCGCTCCCCGCCGAACAGACGCATCAGATCGTCCTCCAGCGAGAGGAAGAAACGGGATTCGCCGGGATCGCCCTGGCGGGCGGAACGGCCGCGCAGCTGATTGTCAATCCGGCGGGACTCGTGCCGCTCGGTGCCGAGGATGAACAAGCCGCCGGCCTTGCAGACTGCTTCCGCCTGGGGCTTTATCTGCTCCTTGTATTTCTGCTCCAGCTCCTGGAAGGTCTGCCGGGCGGCGACGACCTCCTCGTTATCGGTGCCGGTGAAGTCGGTGGATTCGGTGATAATCTCCTCCGGGATGCCCATCTTGCGCATCTCCGCCTTGGCCAGGAATTCCGCATTGCCGCCCAGCTTGATGTCGGTGCCGCGGCCGGCCATGTTGGTGGCGATGGTCACCGCGCCCAGCTGCCCGGCCTGGGCGACGATTTCCGCTTCCTTGTCGTGGTACTTCGCGTTGAGCACCACATGCTTGATGCCCCGCTTGCTCAGCAGCTTGGACAGCACCTCCGACTTTTCGATGGAAATGGTGCCGACCAGGACCGGCTGGCCCTTTTCGTGGCACTTCACAATCTGATCGATGACGGCGTTGAATTTGCCCTTTTCGGTCTTGTACACGCTGTCCGGATAGTCGACGCGGATCATCGGCTTATTGGTCGGCACCTCCACCACGTCGAGCTTATAAATCTGCTCGAATTCGGCGGATTCGGTCATCGCCGTACCGGTCATGCCGGAGAGTTTCTTGTACAGACGGAAGAAATTCTGGAAGGTGATGGTCGCAAGGGTCTTGCTTTCCCGTTCCACCTTCACGCCTTCCTTGGCCTCGATGGCCTGGTGCAGCCCCTCGTTGTAACGGCGGCCGAACATCAGGCGGCCGGTGAACTCGTCCACGATGATGACCTGATCGTCCTTGACGACGTAATCCACGTCCCGGGTCATCACCCCGTTGGCCTTGATCGCCTGGTTGATGTGGTGGGCCAGGGTCATGTTGTCCGGGTCGGTCAGGTTTTCCACGCGAAAATAGGCCTCCGCCTTTTTGACGCCCGCCTGGGTCAGGGTGGCGGTGCGGGCCTTTTCGTCCACGATATAATCCCCGTCCACATTATCCTGCTCTTCCTTGGCGTCCTGCTCCTTTACCCTAATCATCTTCAGGGTCTTGGCGAAGCGATCGGCCTGCTCGTACAGGTCGGTGGATTTATCCCCCTGCCCGGAAATGATAAGCGGGGTGCGCGCCTCGTCAATCAGGATGGAGTCCACCTCGTCCACAATGGCGAAATGATGCCCCCGCTGCACCTTATTCTGCTTGTAAATGACCATATTGTCCCGCAGATAGTCGAAGCCCAGCTCATTGTTGGTGCCGTAGGTAATGTCGGCGGCATACGCCTCCTTGCGGGCCTTCGAGTCCATGTCGTGGGTGATGAGGCCGACCGTCAGGCCGAGATAGCGGTACACCTTCCCCATCCACTCGCTGTCGCGGCGGGCGAGGTAATCGTTGACGGTAACCACGTGCACCCCCTCGCCGGTCAGGGCGTTGAGGTAGGCCGGCAGGACGACGGTCTGGGTTTTCCCTTCACCGGTCTTCATCTCCGCGATGCGGCCCTGGTGCAGGATGATGCCGCCCAGAATCTGGACCGGATAGTGCGGGGTGCCCAGCACCCGGTCGGTCGCCTCACGGCAGACGGCGAACGCGTCGGGCAGGATATCGTCCAGCGATTCCCCCACCGAAAGCCGGTCCCGCAGCACGTCGGTCTGGCCCTTCAGCTCCTCCTCGCTCATGGCCTTATATTTCTCCTCCAGCGCGAGGACCTTGTCGCACAGGGGGCGGATCCGTTTGATTTCCTTCTGACTGTAATCCCCAAACAGCGCTTTGAGCAAACCCATTCCACAGACACCTCGTTCAGCATAAAAGATTCTGTCAAGCGGGGGCGCCGGGCATTCGGACGACTGCCGGTCCCCTGCCTTCTATTCCTGTATCTTATTTAATATAGCATAATTGCGGGACGGTTACAAGATCGGAAATCGCCTGCCCGCCATTTTCTGGAAATCCCAGTTCCACTGGCCGGCAATTGACCTTCTTTCCCCTTTGCGGTATAATGGAAAAAATTTTGCCGCCGGAGGGCCTCTGCAGGGGGGGCGGACTCCAGCAGCGGAGGAAAGGAAGGGCCGCGCATGACCATTCTCTGTCAAGACGGCAAAGGCGGGCTGAGCCGGTGGATCGAATACGCGCTGGATTTTCTGATGGTGCTGGCCCTGGTGCTGACCCTTACCCTGTGGTGGAGCATCCCGGCCGTCACCCATCACCAGCCGGGCGAAGCCGGCTTCTGGTTTGAGAAATACCTGGCCGTCCTGATCGTTTCCGGCGTGCTGGCCATCCTCATCCTTTGGCAGGCGCGCGGGATCATGCGCATCATCAACAAAGGGAACCCCTTTGTCCCCGCTATGGTCCGCCGGCTCCGAAGGATCGGCGTGGAATGCCTGGTCCTGTCCGCGTTTTATTTCCTGTCCGTTTTTGTGGTGACCCGCTTTTTCATGGTGGTGGTGTTCGTCGCCTTCTCCGTGGTGGGGCTCATCCTGTTTGTATTCGCACAGATCTTCCAGCAGGCGATCGCGTACAAGGAAGAAAACGAAATGACGGTTTAGGGCCGGCGGCAAGCGGCTCGGAAAGAAGGCTTCTCATGGCAATCCTTATCCATCTCGACGGGATGATGGCAAAGCGGAAAATCGGGCTGACCGAGCTGTCCGAGCGGGCGGGGATTCCCCTGGTCAACCTGTCCATCCTAAAAAACCACCGCGCCCGCGCCGTGCGGCTTTCGACGCTGGACGCCCTCTGCCGGGCGCTGGACTGTCAGCCGGGCGATTTACTGGAATATACGAAGGAGGACGGCCCGGCGAATCCGGCCCCTCCCCAACGCTGACGCCGGCGGGGAGACCTGCCGGCGCCGCCGCGTTTCGGACAATTTCCACAAGAATTCTGCCGGGCGGACAAGCGGATTTATTTGTTAATTTTCCGTCAACTTCCGCACCCGCTCTTGCATGGCGGGAAAAAGTTGGGTATAATAAATTCCGTGTGGTATACACAGGAGGCGAGCCGTTTTCCGGGCCCGTCATGGCAAGAAAAAGCCGAAAGGAGTACAAATATGGCCAACATCAATTATTCCCATGAAGTGGAATCCATGTGTGTCGTCAAAAAGGGCCCGCACCACGGACCCGCACCAATCCCGGAGGAGGGCAGATGGGTCAAATCCACCCAGATTTCCGATATCTCCGGCCTGTCCCACGGCGTGGGCTGGTGCGCTCCGCAGCAGGGTACCTGCAAGCTGACGCTGAACGTAAAGGACGGCGTGGTGGAAGAAGCGCTGGTGGAAACCGTTGGCTGCTCGGGCATGACCCACTCCGCCGCCATGGCCGCGGAAATCCTGCCGGGTAAAACCATCCTCGAATGTTTGAACACCGACCTGGTGTGCGACGCCATTAACGTGGCGATGCGGGAAATCTTCAAGCAGCTCGCTTACGGCCGCACCCAGTCCGCTTTCTCCGAGGACGGCCTGCCGATCGGCGCCGGGCTGGAGGATCTGGGCAAAGGGCTGCGTTCGCAGGTCGGCACCATGTATTCCACCAAGGCCAAGGGCGTCCGCTATCTGGAGATGGCCGAGGGCTATGTGACCAAGCTCGCGCTGGACGAGGAAGGCGAAGTGATCGGGTATCAGTTCGTCCGTCTGGGCAAAATGCTGGAGGATATCCGTCACGGCACGGAGCCGAACGAGGCGTATAAGAAGAACATCGGCCAGTACGGCCGTTTCGACGGTGCCGCCAAATATATCGATCCCCGCGAGGAATAAGAAAGCCTCGGGAAGCCCGCGTCCAGCGACGCTGCGTTTCCCTACTTGAGCTAGAAAGGAATGGTCATACGAATGGCGAACGATGTCAAATTTGAAGGCAAAGAAAGAAGAATGGCCAAGATCGAAAAATTCCTGGCTGAAAACGATCTCGGCAGCATGGAAGCGGCCCGCGATCTCTGCCTCTCCAAAGGTATTGATGTAGAAGCGATTGTGAAGGGCGTACAGCCGATCGCGTTTGAAAACGCCGTCTGGGCGTACACCCTCGGCGTGGCGCTCGCCCTCAAGCGCGGCGTTGCCGACGCAGCGGAGGCTTCCGCCACGATCGGCGAGGGCCTGCAGGCGTTCTGCGTGCCCGGTTCGGTTGCCGAGCAGCGCAAGGTGGGCCTCGGCCACGGCAACCTGGGCAAGATGCTCCTTTCGGAGGATACCCAGTGCTTTGCCTTCCTGGCCGGCCACGAATCCTTTGCGGCGGCGGAGGGCGCCATCGGTATCGCCCGTACCGCCAACAAGGTCCGCAAGAACCCCCTGCGCGTTATCCTGAACGGCCTGGGCAAGGATGCGGCCTACATCATCAGCCGGATCAACGGCTTCACGTATGTGGAAACCGATTACGATTTCTACACCGGCGACCTGGAGGTTGTGCGGGAAAAGGCGTTCTCCGACGGCGAGCGCGCGGCGGTCAAGTGCTACGGTGCGAACGACGTGCTCGAAGGCGTGGCGATCATGCAGCATGAGCATGTGGACGTGTCGATTACCGGCAACTCCACTAACCCGACCCGCTTCCAGCATCTGGTGGCCGGCACCTACAAGAAGTGGGCGATCGAAAACGACAAGAAATACTTCTCGGTGGCGTCGGGCGGCGGCACGGGCCGTACCCTGCACCCCGACAACATGGCGGCCGGCCCGGCTTCCTACGGCCTGACCGACTCCATGGGCCGCATGCACGGCGACGCGCAGTTTGCGGGTTCCTCCTCCGTGCCGGCGCACGTCGAGATGATGGGCCTCATCGGCATGGGCAACAACCCGATGGTTGGCGCCACCGTGGCCTGCGCCGTAGCGGTGTCCGAAGCGCTGAAATAAGGTGCGGGGCCGCATAAAATAAGGGTTTTGGACAAACAGGGCATTTGGTGTGATAGACACCAAATGCCCTGTTTTACTGCTTCAGAAGCTGTTTTGACAACCATTTGCCAACCACAAAATGAGATGTTGTCAATCGGATTCGTTTTTCTCCGTTCTCTGATATAGCTGCCGCAGAATTTTAAGCCCCTCATCATTCATCTTATCGGTCAGATGCAGATAATATTTCATCGTCACCTGCAGGTCTTTATGTCCCAACCGCTCCTGCAAGTATTTTGGCGGCACCCCATTTTCCGCCAGCATGGTAGCGTGGGTATGCCGCAGAGAATGAAAATCAAACTCCGGGTAATTCAGCTCCTTATGGACAACCCGTGATGTATGCTGCATACTTCGCGGAATGATAAACGCTCCATTTTCGCGTATAGCTATCAAATAGACCTCCCTGCCGTCACCTGTCGTATTTAGCTGATGTTTGTCATTGACATACAGACGTGTGTAATGCTTCCCATAATAGGCTCTGGCTCGCTCCTGACGTTCCTTTTCTCGCTTTAATAACTCCATTGTGTCTGCGTCCAATTCAATGGTGCGACGGCTGTCATATTTGGGCGCACTGAAATACCAAGCTTTTGCCTGCTCATTCCACTGCACCTGTCGGCTGATGGTATATGTATTTTCTTCAAAATTGACATCTTCCCACATACCGGCAAAGGCCTCGCCAATGCGAAGCCCACCTCTATACCCCAACATCATGGGAATATGAGTGGATGTCCCCTCCGGAAATCTTGTGAATATCTGTTGTATTCTGTCCGGCGGAATGTAGACATGCGGTGCGGTTCTGGGGTTGAACTGTTCATTACGCGGGCTTGGAAGGGTTACATTGACCATGGGACTATACCGGATCATATTCTGTTTGACAGCATAATTGAGACTGCCTGACAGTATCCCTTTTATGACAGATAGGGTAATTCGACTGTAATTCTGTTGGGCTTTTCGGTTCATAAACTTTTGCAGTACCGGCGTGGTCAGAGCCTTCAATTTATAGATTCCCAATTCCGGCTTGATGTGCAACCGGAGCTTCTTTTCATAGTTTGTAATGGTGACCTGCTTCAAATTCGCTTTACAATATGTTTCCATCCAATAGTCAAGAAAATCGTTAAAACTGATTTCAGACGGAACGAAATGAAATCCGGCTTCATTGAATTCTGCTTTGGCCTTGATCCCGGCAGCAGATGCGTCAGCTTTTGTACGGAATCCGCTTTTGCTGGTTCGTTTCCGCTTTCCTTCTATTTTGGCTCCTTCAAAAGAATATTCCGGTCGATTGTAAAATGAAGTTGGACACCTAAGAAAAAATCCATAGTGATTTTCCCCACATGGTAGAATGAAGTTTGCACACAACTTCTTCCAAGGGAG
>CAJFGS010000027.1 GCA_904377855.1 Candidatus Avimonas merdigallinarum | reverse complement strand
CATTCCTTTTTTCCCTGCCATACAAATACCCCCTATGTAGTTCTATTTTCCTACATAGGGGGCTTTTTGTCTATTGTACGGTTTTTCTGAACCGGTTCACATTGCGCCGGGCCTTTTTACATGGATTTATGAGAAAAGGAAAAAGGAACAGCCGTTGCCCCGCTTTATTCCAGCCCCGCGTCGGCAATCGCCCGGCGCAGGTTGGCAAGGCCGATCCGCAGCCCGGTCAGGCAGTCCTCCATCCCCTCGAATTCGATGGCGATGGATCCGGCATAGCCGCTGTTCTTGAGGGCCGCCAGGCAGTGGCGGACAGGGACGTCCCCATGCCCAATAATGGCGCCCCGCAGGTAGTTCCCGTTGCGGGAACAGAAGAAACCCTCGCCGGGGGAGAAGCCGTTCCCGCTTTTGACATGGAAATCCTTTGCGTGGACATAGAAAGCATAGGGCGCGACCCGGCCGAAAGCGTGGGCGGGGTCTTCGTCCGCGCACAGGAAGTTGCCCATATCGGCCAGCAGGCCGAAGTTTTCGTGGCCCACGGCGTTCACCAGGGCCTCTACCCGCTCGCTGTCCTGGCAGAAGGTGCCGTGGTTTTCCACCATTGTCCGGATCCCTTTTTCAGCGGCGTACTCGGTAATGGCGCGGCAGGCGGGCGCGAGCATGGCCAGGGCGTCCGCAAAGCCGCGGTAGGCCCGTTTCCCCGGCTCAAAGCCGGCCGTAGCGTCGTGCCGCAGGGAGCCCGCGCCCAGGACGGCGGCAAGATCCACCATCCCTTTTACCCGCTGGATCTCTTCCTCCAGCGAAGAGGCGGGGTGGAGGAGTTCGGCCCCGATTGTGAAATTGGAAACGGGCATGGCCAGCCGTTCGCACTCTTCGCGCAGGGCTTTGGCGTAGTCGAGCGGCGTTTCCCCTTCGGGGGGGAGGAGATCCGTAAACTCGATGGCGTCAAAGCCGAGCTCTTTGGCACGGGCAATGCAGTCGAGCTGGGTCATCCGTCCGTCTTTCAAGTATTGGGAGAAGCTGTAAGAACTGACGGCGATTTTCATGGGATATCCTGTCCTTTCCGGCTCCTCTATGAAAGGGAGGAACCTTTTAAAAATAGCAGAGGCGCATGCAGCAGTGGGCCGACCGAGGGAGCTCCCGGGCCGCATCCCGCCAAAAGAGGTGCAGGGTGCGCAGGGAAGCAGCTCCCCGCCTGTCAAATCGGCCTGCCCTTGCCGCCTGTTGTTCTGTACAAGCGGGCTGCTGCCCTTTCCCGCCGCCGGCGCAAATATTCCGGCCTGCGGCCGCCTCCGTTTTACGGCAGCAGTTCCCCTTCGGGGAGGGGGGCGGTGCCGGCGGTTTTCGATTCGAAATACGCGTCCAGCACCTCTTTGGCAACCCCGGAAGCAGGGTGGGAGGTGCCGTTTTCCAGCACCACCGCGATGGCCACCTCCGGGTCGTCGTAGGGGGCGTAGCCGATAAAGGTGCCGTGGTCCGAGCCGCCGTTGCCGGCTTCCGCCGTGCCGGTTTTCCCCGCGGCCTCATAGGAGGCGTTCCGGAAGGCCCAGCTGGCGGTGCCGTCGGTCATCACCTGGCGCATCCCCTGCCGCACGGTGTCGATGGCGGACTGGGACAGCTCCACGCTGGCCGCCACCTCGGGCTCGACCGGCGTTTCGGTGCCGTCGTAGCTGATGATGCTCTGCACCAGATGGGTCTTGTAGCGCACGCCGTTATTGGCGATGGTCATGGCGTAAGCGGCCAGCTGGATCGGGGTGAACGCGTTGTCCGACTGGCCGATGGCGGCGGAGCAGGTGTCGCCGGGGTTCCAGGCCAGCCCCAGGGACTGCCGGTAGGCCGGCCCGGCCAGGATCCCCTGGCTTTCTCCCACTTCGATGCCGGTCTTCTGCCCCAGGCCGTATACCGTGCTGTATTCGTTCATTTTGTCAATCCCAAGCATCCGGCCCACGTCGTAGAAAAAGACGTTGCAGGACTCCTGCAGGGCGTACACCACATTGGACCGCCCGTGGATCCCCAGGCAGGTGGGGGCGTAGCCGCTGTCCGCGTAATAGGTATAGGTGCCGGTCCGCCTCCCCAGCGCGGGGGTACAGCTGACCGGCCGGGAATCCGCGGTGATGATCCCCTCGTTCAAGGCGGCGAGCGCCACCCCCGGCTTCATCGTGGAGCCGATAGCGAAGGCGCCGTTCAGCGCCCGGTTGAACAGGGGGTTGTCCGGATCGGCGATCAATTCGTTGTAATCCGCATTATAGGTGGACAGATCGTAGTTCGGCCAGGTGGCGCAGACGAGCACCCCGCCGGTTTTCACGTCCAGCATCACGACCGAGCCGCTGCGCACGTCCTGCCCCTTGGTCCCTTCCGCCTGCCCCCGCAGTTCGGCGATCTGCTTGGCCAGGGCGTCCTGCGCGGTTTTCTGCAGGCTGGAATCCAGGGTCAGGATCACCGTATCGCCCGGGACGGGAGCGGCGGTCACCGTTTTGTCCACCACAGTCCCGGTGGAATCCACCCGGATGGTGCTCACGCCGTTCTGCCCCCGCAGGGAGTCCTCCAGCGCGGCCTCGATCCCGCTTTTCCCCAAAATATCGTTGAGCTGGTATCCCTTTTCCGCGAGCGCCTCGTATTCCTCCGCGTAAATGGGGCCGACGGTGCCAATGAGGTGGGCGGCGATATCCTTGCTGACGTATTCCCGCACCGGGGTGGTCTGCACGTTCACCCCGGGGAAGCGGGCGCTGTTTTCCAATATCCAGTTGTAGGTATCCTCCGAGATGTCGGAGGAGAAGGTGAAGGGGTTTTTGAGGGCGAATTCCCGCAGTTCCATCTCATACCGCACGCCGGCAATCGTCCGCTGCTCGGTTTCGCTGTAACCCGCGAGCATGTACCGCTCGGCCAGGGCGTCCATGCACTGCTCCGCCGTGGCGTATTCCGCCATCCGGAGCCTGCTTTTCAGCGTGGCGATGCTGTTTTCCCGCCCTTCCTCGAATTCGTAGGGCGCCGTGTCGGTGATGGGCAGGGTGTCGCTCCATTCCTCCCCGTTCTGGGCCAGGAGGTTGGTCAGCGACAGGATGATGGTGTTCTGCTGGTACTGCTCTTCCTCGCCGGATCCCTGGGGGAAAAAGGCGCAGTCGAACACCACCGAAAAGCTGGTGCGGTTGACCGCCATCGGTCGCATATACCGGTCGAGGATCTCCCCCCGGGAGGCGGAAATCGGCACCTCGGTGGAAGCGCTCCGGCTGGCGAGGTCGGCGTACTCGTCCCCGTCCACAATCTGGATCTGGAACAGGCGGACGGAATAGCCGCCGAATATCAGCGCGATCGCCGCAGCCAGGGCGATGATGCGCCGTTTGGTGATGCCATGGTTGGTTCGTTGCATAATGGAATCCTTTCAAAGCAGGGGGGTGAAAGAGCGGGCGGGTTGGCGCGCCGCAGGACGCCGGTGCAGCCGGAGGACATCCCGGCTGCGCTTTCCCGGGCAGATCCGGGGGAAGGATGTAAAAATGCGAAAGCCGCCGCTTGGAACAGAGCCGCCTATTCCCTTTTGCGCAGCAGCCGGGCCGTCCCGTATATGGCGGCGTAGAGCAGGGGGGAAAGCGCCAGGGTATAAAGGGCGTTGGGAAGGAGGAGATGCAGCAGCACGTATCCCGGTTCCGCCTGGGAGAGGAGGATATGGTTGAAAAACAAATCGAGGATCCCCTGGATGACCAGCGTCCCCCCGGTCAGGATCAGGAAGGAGAGCAGGTTGTTCCGCATCAGCAGCTGCACAAACAGCCCGCACCCGCAGCACAGCAGCATCAGGAGGAGGGCGTTGAAGCCGAACAGGCGGTCGGAAAACAGGTCCCACAGCAAACCGGCGGCCACCCCGGCCGCGGCGCCGCCGACCGGCCCTTCAAACATCGCAATCGCCACCGCCAGAGGCAGCAGGAGGATCGGCCGCCCGCCGGCAATCTCGGGGAAGCCGTGGGGGGCGGACTGGAGCAGGAGCGCCACCAGCAGGATCAGGCCGTAGGCCGTCCATTTCAGATACCGGCGGCTGAGTTTCGGCATCGGGTTGTGCGAGCCGACGGGGTTGTTGTCCGGCATAAGGCGCCTCCTTTCCAAAGCATCCGGGGGCGCTCCGCCTTAAGAGGCGTCCTCGCCCTGCCCGTCGAAGCCGGTGATGACAAACACGGAAGACAGGTTCTGGAGATCGGCAAACGGCTTTATTACCGCATACATCGTCAGGGCGTCCGATTCGGGCTGGATCTCCTCAATGGTGCCGATCAGAAGCTGTTCGGGGTAGATCCCCCCCCGGCCGGAGGTGACCACATAATCCCCCGTCGCCGCGCCGCTGTCCCTGGCGAGCAGGTTGAGCCGCAGCTTCCCCTCCTGCGCGAGGGAGGCGGTGCCGCCCGTCACCCCGCCGCTGCGGGTGCGGCTTACGTAGGCGCTCACCTGGGTGGCGGGGTCGAGGATGGTGCGGACCTTGGCGTAATTGAGCCCCACCTCATACACCACGCCCACCAGGCCCTCCGGCGTAATCACCGGGTCGTTGGCTTCGATCCCTTTGAGCGAGCCGGCGTCGATGGTGAAATTGCCGTATTTATCGGCCGGATCCATCGAGATGACCCGCCCGTCCGCAAACTGGTAATCCGGGTGCTGCTCCTTCAGCTCCAAAAACTCGCGGTACAGTTCGTTCAGCCGGCGGAGCTCGTCGGTCTCCACCTGGTTTTTCCGCAGTTCGTTAATCTCGGCCTGCAGCTGCTCGTTTTCGGCGCGCAGGGCGTTGGAGTCGGTGAAAATCCCGATAAAATCGTTGAAGCCGTTGGAGATGGTGGAGGCGAGGGACTGCAGCGGGGTGACGATCGCGCCGGTGATCGTGGCCGGGATGGTGGATACGCCGCCGGTCGACGCGGCGTAAATCATGATGCCGATTAAAAACAGCGCCACTACCACAATGACCTTGAACGCCACGCTTTTCAGAAATTCTTTCACGGAGTCCCTCCTATACAAACTGTATTATCCAATCAGATAAATACAAATAGCAAAACGCCCCGCGCCCGCGGTCGGCGGAAGCGGGGCGGAAGCACTCACCGCGAATGCTTCGAACGAAGGTCGCTTATCATGCCGCGGTCCAGGCACTTGCCGGTGCCGTTGACCACGCAGTCCAGCGGATCCTCCGCGATATGCACCGGCATGCCGGTTTCCCGGTTAATCAGCACATCCAGGCCGCGCAGCAGGGCGCCTCCCCCGGTGAGCATGATGCCGTTGTCGATGATGTCGGCGGAAAGTTCCGGCGGGGTGTTCTCCAGCGTGGAGCGGATGGCGTCCACAATCGCGCCGACCGGATCGGCGAGGGCCTCCCGGACCTCTTCGGACGAGACGGTGATGTTCTTGGGCAGGCCGTCCAGCAGGTTCCGGCCCTTGACCTCCATCGACGATTCCTCCTGCCCGGGGAAGGCCGAGCCGATGGAGATTTTGATGTTTTCCGCCGTGCGTTCGCCAATGAGGAGGTTGTATTTTTTCTTAATATAGGAAACAATGGCCTCGTCGAAATCGTCCCCCGCGGTGCGGACCGAACAGGAGGTCACGATATCGTCCAGCGAGATGACGGCCACTTCGGAGGTGCCGCCCCCGATGTCCACCACCATGCAGCCGGCCGCGTCGCCGACCCGCAGGCCGGCGCCGATCGCCGCCGCCATAGGCTCCACAATCAGTTCCACGTCCTTGGCGCCGGCGCTCCGGGCGGCTTCGTCTACCGCGCGGCGCTCCACCTCGGTAACCCCCGAGGGGATGCAGACCATCACCCGGGGACGGCTGAAGAAGGAGGAGTGGGTGGTCTTGCGGATGAAATGCTTGAGCATTTCCGCCGTCACGTCAAAGTCGGCGATAACGCCGTCCTTGAGGGGGCGCATGGCGGAGATGGAGCCGGGGGTGCGGCCGATCATTTCCATTGCTTCGGTGCCGACTGCCATGACCGTATCCGTCTTCACGTCCACGGCGACCACCGACGGTTCCCGCATGACGATCCCTTTGCCTTTGACATACACCAGCGTATTGGCGGTACCCAGGTCAATCCCGATATCGCGGTTAAAAAACATCCTGCTTCTTCCTTTCCTCATAAGCGGCCGTAGCTTTGGCGCCGCATGCTTTTTCTTCTCAAAACCCGCCCGGGCGGCCCCGTACCGGCCCGGGATCCCCCGCCCCTCCGGAGGATGCGCCCTGCGGCAAACATTCTGCAACAGGAGTCTTGGCCGGCGGCCGGCCGTTTATACAGGCGGAGGAAACTCTTTCCAGCGCAAAAGGGCGCGGATGCCCGCCCGGGGCGCCGGTGCTGCCGGGGAAACCTGTTCAGGGCACACAATGAAACACTATGACAAGTATTTATTATATACTGCCCCGGCGTTTTGTACAACCGGGTTTTGCTGAAAATTTTCTTAATCTTCCCTTTTTCTTTCTGGTGGAAATGGGAAGAAAGCGGGGGATTTTCCGCCGGGCCGGGAGGGCTTATTCTATGGGGCGGCCCTGGAGGAACCGCCAGAGCCGTCCGCCCGGAAGCCCCATCACGGTATAAAAATCCCCCTCGATCCCGCGGATGTGCCGCATGCCGGTTCCCTGGATCCCGTAGGCCCCGGCCTTGTCCATGGGCTCCCCGGTGGCGATGTATTCGTCGATTTCGCGGGGAGAGAGGGGGAAGAACGTCACCCTGGCGCGGTCGGCGAAACCGCATCCCTCCGCCGGGAATTCCGGGCCGAACAGCCAGACGCCGGTGTGCACCGTGTGGGAGCGCCCCTGCAGCAGCCGGAGCATCCGGCGGGCGTCCTCCTCGTCCCGGGGCTTGCCGAGCACCAGCCCGTCCAGCGACACCACGGTGTCGGCCCCGAGCACGTCCCGGCCGGGGAAGCGGGCGGCCACCTCCGCCGCCTTTCCCCGCGCGACCGCGCAGACCGCTTCGTCCAGAGGGAGGAGCGGATCCACTGCCGGCTCGCTGGCGGCGGGGACAGCCTCAAACGGCAGGCCGAGCAGGGAAAGGATTTCCCGCCGGCGGGGGGAGGCGGACGCAAGAATCAGGGGGCTGTGGTGAAAATCCATGGCAAAGCTCCTTTCAGCGGGAAGGGGAAGCGCGGCCGGCGCCTTACCGCACCTTCTTGTACAGCAGCAGGGCGGCGGCGATAAACAGCACCTGCAGGACGTTGACCTGCATGTGGAAGGAAAAGCTGATATCGATAATCGACAAATCGAGGTTCACGGCGTCGAAGCCGACGCTTTCCCCCCAGGTCAGCCATTTCAGGAATCCGACGTCCTGGGTCAGGGTGCCGATCAGCGCGGAAAGGATGATGGCCGCCAGGACCAGGAAAATCAGGATCAGGGTATTCTTTGTCTTGTTCATCGAAGGCTTCCGTCCTTTCGGTTGCGTCTGTGACGCGTCTCTGGAATGAGGGGGACGCCGGGGCTTACCGGCGGCCGGTGGAGCCGAACCCGCCGTCGCCGCGGGCGGTCTGCTCCAGCTCGTCGACGGTTTCCACCGCGGGGAGGAGGACCGGCGCAATCACCAGCTGGGCGATCCGCTCCCCCGGCTCGATGGTATACGGCTCGTCCGACAGGTTCACCATCCCCACCCGGAGCTCCCCGGTGTAGTCGCTGTCGATGACCCCCACGCAGTTGGACAGGGTCAGCCCGTGCTTGGTGGCCAGCCCGCTGCGGGCGTAGACCAGCCCCACCGTCTCGGGCGAGGGGAGGCCGATGGCGATCCCGGTCGGCACGCTCACCCGCGCGCCGGGGAGCACCGTCAGCGGCTCGTCCAGCAGCGCGCGCAGATCCATACCGGCGCTGCCGGGGGTGGCGCGGGTCGGAAGGACGGCCCGCGGATCGGTTTTTTTGATTTTTAAGGTCATATTCGGCATGGGAAACCTCCTGAATTGATTTATGGGCAGCAGAAGGCGGCAGGACGCCGCGATAGGAAACGGCAGGGTATTTCCGACCGGGCGCAGCGAGGGGCCCGGTCGCGTTCCCGCCCCGGATTCCGGGCTATTCCACCCCCCGCCGGTACAGCCCGCGGGTAAAGGCGGCGGGAGGGAGCCCGCCCGTCCGGTATTCCTTTAGTACGGCCGCCGCCTGCTGAGGCGTTTCGTCGGTGAAATGCAGCAGCAGGAAGTCCAGCCGCGGGATCTCCCCGAGCCGGTCGGCCAGATACAGGGGGGCGGAGTTGAGCAGCTGAGCGCACCCGTTCCCGCCCGGCCCGCCTTCGCAGGCGACGGGGAAGCGGACCCCCTTGCGGTCGATCAGGGCGCCGCGCCCGCCGCAGGCCGCACAGCCCGCCCCCGCCTGATAGGGGCAGGCGCGCATCAGCATCAGCGGCTGCCGGCCGTAGGCGAGGATCCCGACGGGGAAGGGGGCACACGCGGCGAAGCCCATCTGGCGGAAGGACAGCTCCTGCGACAGCAGGGCGGCGCGCACCCCCCGCTCCGCCAGCGAGCGCAGGCTGCCGGCGTTAAACAGGTTCATCCCTGCCCCGGCCACCGGGGACAGCCCGGCCTGCCGCGCCAGCTCCAGCGCGCCGATATTGCTGCACAGGGCAAGCCGCGCCCCCGCCGCGGCGGCCGTCCGGCAGGCGGCGGCGACCGTTTCCTCCCGGCCGAAGAGGCCGCGGGGGATCCACACCCCGGCTGCGGCGCGGTCCGCCCACTTCCGGAGGGTTTCGGCGCCGGTGCCCAGCGGGAGGAAAAGCGCATCCCCTTCGAACGTCTCCGGCACCTGCTCTGCGCAGGCGAAGCGGGCCGCCAGAGCGGGCGCCGGAGGGAAGAAACGCGCCTCCGCCGCCTCCGCCGGGAGCCGCCCGCGGTCGAACGGCACCGGGACGGGCGCCTCCCGCAGGGCGAGAAGCTTGTCCAGCGCTTCCCGCCGCAGGGCGTTGAGGGCGGAGGCCGGGACGGTCAGCCCCTCCTCCAGCCGGCAGGATACCGACGCGGTGAAGGGCGTGCCGCCGGTTTTGGAAAGCTGGGCCGCCGCCCGCTCCGCCTCGAGCGGGCGGTTCACCGCCGGGACGGGAGGCTCCCCCTCGACGGCGACGGTATGGCCGTCGCCGTCCGCGGCGGTCAGCCGGAGCGGTTCCCCCGCCCGCATGGTGAGGGTGAGGGCGGCGGGGACGCGGGGCGCTTCCTTTTCGTACAGCCGGGAAAGCCGGCCGAGCACCGGCGCGGCGGCGGTGACGTCCTCCTTCCGCCGGACGCCGAACATGGCCGGGCCGCGGCGGGAAGTATAATAACCATCGGTAAATCCGGAACGGGAAAATACGGATTGTAAATCCTGAATCAGGGCCGCGCACTCCTTTTCCGTCTTCCCGTCCCGGGCGGCGGCATAGGCGGCGGTGGCGGCCGCAACGTATTCCGGGCGTTTCATCCGCCCTTCAATTTTCAGGGAGCACACCCCGAGTTCCGCCAGCCCGCCGACGTATTTCCACAAGGAGAGATCCCGCAGGGAGAGGGCGGCCTCGCCCGGGCGGGGGAGGGGCTGCCTTCCGCCGTCCGGCTCCCGGCGGGCGGGGGCGAAGGGGAGGCGGCAGGGCTGGGCGCACAGGCCGCGGTTCCCGCTCCGCCCGCCGAGCATGGCGGAGAGCAGGCACTGGCCGGAAACGCACATGCACAGCGCGCCGTGGACAAAGATCTCCAGTTCCGCCCCCTGCCCGGCGCAGGCGGCGATCTCCTCCCGCGACATCTCCCGGGCGAGCACCACCCGGGTGAAGCCGAGGGCGGCCAGCTCCCGCACGCCGGCGGGAGTGTGGCAGGAAAGCTGGGTGGACGCGTGCAGCGGCATCGACGGGGCGGCCGCGCGGATTGCCCGCGCCAGGCCGAGGTCCTGCACGATCAGCGCGTCCACCCCGAGGGCGCAGACCTCCTCCGCCAGCGCCAGGGCGGCGGGGAGTTCGTCCTGCCGGACGAGGGTATTGAGGGTGAAATGCACCTTCACCCCCCGGGCATGACAAAACGCCACCGCCTCCCGCAAGGAGGCGGCGTCGAAATTTTGGGCGTTCCGCCGGGCGTTAAACCCGCCGCCGCCCAGATAAACCGCGTCCGCGCCGCAGCGGACGGCGGCGGCCAGCGCCTGCATGGAACCGGCTGGGGAGAGGATCTCCAGCCCGCCCGTTCCCGGAACCCCCTGTCCGGCCGGGGGCTGGTTCTGTCCGCTCACGGGTTATTTCGCCTGATCGCCCACCGGATAGCCGGGGACGTATTTTTTGCGCAGATCGTTGAGCTCCCGGCGCAGCCGTTCCGCCTCCCGGCGGGCTTCCTCGGCTTCGGAGCGGGCGCGGGCGCTGTCGCTCAGGTATTCCTTAATCTGGCTGCGGAGGTTGTCCGCCGACGCGTTGGCCTTGCGCGCCTCGTCCTGCACCGTCAGCGCGGTCAGCACCGCGGCCATGGTGGTGGAGACGCGGGGATCGTTGCTCATCAGGGCGCGCATCGAGCGGTCCAGTTCCGCGCCGAGCTCCAGCACATAGGACTCCGGCTCGTCCGAGGTAATGATGTATTCGCTTCCGCAGATATCCAGTTTGACACGGGTTTTGGCGGGCATGACAATCGGCTCCTTTCATAAGGCGGGGAATGGAAAATCAAGGCGGGGAGGGAGCGCCTTCACGCCGTTTTTTCTCTTCTGTTTCATTATAACGTACCCTTTGCCAAAAATCTACCCTGCGCGCGGGGGAATTTCAAATTACAGCCCGGTTTCCACCGTCAGGCTGCTCCCGCGGGGGGAGCGGCGGACCACGATCTTTTTATCGATCCGTTCCTTGAGTTCCTCCACGTGGGAGATGATCCCCACCAGGCGGTTGGTGCCGGTCAGGGAGAGCAGAGTCGCTATCGCCGCGTCCAGGCTCTCGGCGTCCAGCGAGCCGAAGCCCTCGTCCACGAACATCGCGTCCACCGACACCCCGCCTGCCCGCCGCTGGACGACGTCCGACAGGCCGAGCGCCAGCGCGAGGGAGGCCTTGAAGCTTTCCCCGCCCGAGAGGGTCTTGACATGGCGCGCCTTGCCGGTGTAATGGTCGAACACCCCGAGTTCCAGTCCCCGGTCGGCCAGGGAATCCTGGAAGTCGTTGCGTACCAGTTCGAAGCGGCCGTGGGTCATTTTTCCCAGCCGCTTGTTCGCCTCCCGCAGGATGCTGTCGAAGTAGGAGGCCTGCACCGCCATTTCCAGCTGCAGCTTCTTTTTCCCCTTGATGGTCCCGTTGGCGGCGTCCGACAGGGAGCGCAGGCAGAGAAGTTCCTTTTCCAGCGCGGCGGTTTCTTCCAGCTTCTCGGACAATTCCCGCCCGATCCGGCGGTTGCCGTCCAGCCGGGAACGCAGGTTGGCGGCCTCATCCCGGAGCGCGGCGGCCTGCGCTTCGCAGGCGGAGAGCGCGGCGGCGGCTTCCCCCGGATCGGCCTTGTCCTGCGCGGCTTCCGCCTGTAAGCGGCGGATCGCTTCTTCCCGGGCCTGCTGCTCGGCGAAAAGCCGGTCCCGTTCCTCCCGTCGGGCCCGCAGCCTATCCGGGGCGCACAGGGCGGCGGAAACCGCCTCCTCGTCGGGAAAACCGGCCTCACCGCAGTGGACGCGGTACGCTTGGGCGAGCTGCCGCTCCCTTTCCCGGGCGACGAGGGCGGCTTCGTTTGCCTGGCGGGTGAAAGCGGCCCCTTCCGCCGCCCGGCGTTCGGCCTCCTCCCGTCCCGTGCGCAGGGCTTCCCGCCGGGCCTGCACCTGCTCGAGAAGGCGGCCCAGTTCCTCCAGCCGGGCCCGCGCCTGCTCGGACGAAGGGGCGCCGGCAGGCAGGGCGGCGGCAAGCGCTTCCCGTTCGGCCTGCGCCGCTTTGAAAAGGGCGCTTTGCTGCACCGTTTCCTCCCGGCAGCCGTCCCGCTGCTGGAGGACGGCGCGGTATTCCTCCTCCTGCCCGGCGAGGAGGGCGGGCATGGCGCGGCGGCGTTCGGCGCGGCGTTCCGCTTCCTCCCGTCCTGCGCGCAGGCGGCCCTGCTCTTCCTCCAGTTCCCGTCCCGCCGCTTCCACCGCCCGGAGGGCTTCCTCCGGCGAGAAGGGGGAAACGGCCAGGCCGGCTTCCTCCGCCCGCCGCCGCAGTTCGGCGAGGGCGGCTTCCTGCGCGGCCTTCCGCTTTTCCAGAAGGTTCCCGGCCGCGGTGCAGCGTTCGCTTTCCCCGTCCCGTTCCGCCTTCAGGTGGTCCAGCGCCTCCCGATCGGGCGCGGACGCAGGCAGCGGCGCGGGCGCGGGATGCTCCCGGGAGCCGCAGACGGGGCAGGGCTCGCCCGGCGAAAGCCGGACGGCCAGCAGGCCGGCCTGGGCGTGGAAGAAGAGGGCTTCGGCCCTGTCATACCGCCCCTTGGCGGCGGCGTACGCCTCCACCGCCTTTTGGAAGGCGGCATACGCCTCCTCCTGCGCCTTCCCGTTCTCCCGGCACCGCCCGGCGAGGACGGCGAGCTCCTCCAGCGCGTCCCGGCGGCGCCGGGCCTCCTTTTCCTGGGTTTCCAGCCGGGTCAGGGCGGCTTCCGCCCCTTCCAGGGAACGGTATTCCTCCTCCCCCTGGCGGCGGCGGTCCTCCAGCGCGGCCGCCTGCGCTTCCAGGCCGGCCAGCCGCGCCTCCGCCTTTTCCAGCGCGGCTTTCCCCTCTTCCTCCGCCCGGCGCTGTTCCTCCAGCCGGACATACTGCGGGAGATGGAGGGCCAGCGCATCCCGTTCCTTCTCCAGCTGAGAGAGGGCGTCCCCCTCCTTTTCCGCTTCCTCCCACTGCGCGGCGGCGGACTGTCGCTCCGCTTCCAGCTCGGCCTGGCGGCCGGCCAGCCGCGCCGCGGCTTCCTTCGCCTCCTGCGCCTGCCGGCGGGCGTCCAGCAGCAGGGCGCGTTCCGCCGACAGATGCTGCGCCCGGTCGGAAAGCAGCAGGCTTTCGTCCAGCGCGGCAATCCGTGCCGCCCGCTGCTCCGCCTGGCCGGAAAGGGCGAGCAGGGCGGCGAGTTCCTCCCGCTTCTTTGCCGCCTCCTGCGCCGCGGCCAGGGAGAGGGCCCGCTGCCGGCGCTCCTCGTCCAGCGCCTCCATGGAGCGGGAAAGCTGCCGGAGGGTTTCGGCGTCCTGCCGGTTCTGCCCCTCGAGGGCGCCGAGCACCGCCGGCACGCCGAAGGGCCCGTCCTTTTCCAGGGCTTCCAGCGCGGCGGAAAGGGGATGGTCCCCCGCCGTTTCCCCGCTGGTTTTCCCGGCGGCCTCTCCGCCGGCCTCTCCGCCGGCCTCCCCGCCGAGCCGGATGCGGCGGCAGTTGTCCAGCAGGTGGGTGCGCGCCGCGGCCAGCGCTCCGCCCTGCTCCCGGACGCGGGAGGCCAGTTCCTGCTGGATGCGGCGGTAGACCCCGGTGTCGAAGATCCGGCGGAAAATTTCGGCCCGCTCATCGCTGCCCGCCAGCAGCAGGCGGAGAAATTCCCCCTGGGCGAGCATACAGATCTGGCTGAACTGCTTATGGTTGAGCCGGAGCAGTTCCTCCACGCAGCGGGTGACTTCCCCCACCTTGGCCGCCACCCGGCCGTCGGGGTAGTGAAGCTCGGCGCTGGCCGGCTGGCGGGTGACCCCCTCCCCCCGCAGCTTGGGGCGGGAGTATTCGGGGCTCCGCCGGACGGTATACCGCTCCCCCCGGTGCTCAAAGGTCAGGGAGACGAAGGTTTCGGTCCCTGGCTGGGCAAAGTCGCTGCGCAGCCCGTCCCCGCCCCGGCTGCTGCCGCTGGTTTCCCCGAACAGGGCGTAGGAAATGCCGTCGAAAATCGTGGTTTTCCCCGCGCCGGTGTCCCCGGTAATCAGGAAAAGGCCCTGCCCGCCCAGCCGGGTGAAGTCTACCTCGCACCGCCCGGCGTAAGGGCCGAAAGCGCTCATGATAAGGCAAATCGGTTTCACAAAAACATTCCTTTCCAGAAAGCCGGGCGGGAAGGCCCGACCGGGCTTTTAATCGGATTCCCTAGCTTTTTCGATCACCGGGCGCAGGGCGGCCCGCTGCTCGTCGGACAGCGGCGCGCCGGTCACCCGCCGGTAGAATTCTTCAAACATTTCCTCCTCGCTTTTGTGGGCCATGGGATCGGCCTCCGCTTGGTCAAGCGGGGCCTGTTCCGGCGGGGCCAGTTCCACATGCAGGAGGTTGGGATACACCGTGCGCAGCCGCTCCGCCGGGTCGAGCGCCGCCTCGTCGGTCAGCACCGCGTGGATATAATCCTGGTTGGCTTCCCCGCCGCTTTCCCGGGCGGCGGCGATCAGCTCGTCCAGCCGGCCGCGGATTTTCCGCAGTTCCCGGCGGGGGGTCAGCGGCAGGAGCTCGACGGCAGCCTCCCCCTTGGGGCCCAGGGTCAGGAGCGGGACGCTCTTGACATGCCGAGCCTCGGACAGGGAGTATTTCAGCGGGGAGCCGGCGTAGCGGACGGTATCCCGCCCCATGCGCTGGGCGCGGTGCAGATGCCCGAGCGCGACGTAATCGAAGCCGTCGAAGCAGGAGACGTCCACGTTGTCCGACCCGCCCACTGAGATGGTGTCCGATTCGCACAGGGAGGGGCATTCCCCGCCGGCGCTGACGAACTGGTGGGCGACGAGCAGGTTGCGTTCCGCCGGGCAGAGGGGCAGGCCCTCCAGCGCGGCCCGCACCGCCTCGTCGGTGTTCGCGGCGGAACAGCCCAGCCGGGCGTTCACCACTGCCGGACGGAGGAAGGGGAGAAGGTAGATATGGACCGGCCCGTATTCGTCGGCCAGCGTCACCTGCCGGACGGTCCCGTCGTACCGCCCGGCGATGTACACCCCCCGGCCGGCAAACAGCCGGCTGCCGAATTCCAGCCGCTCGGGCGAATCGTGGTTGCCGGTGACGGCCAGCACGGGGATCCCCCGCTCGCTCAGGCCGCACAGGAAATCGTCCAGCAGCTCCACCGCCTCCGCCGGCGGGATGGAGCGGTCGTAAACATCGCCCGCGAGGAGCACGCCGTCCACCGCATGCTCCTGGGCGAGGGACAGGACTTGCCGTAAAATATAGCGCTGATCCTCCAGCATGGGGGCTTCCAGCACGCATTTTCCAAGATGAAGATCCGCGAGATGCATTAGGCGCATGACGTTCCTCCTTGCAGCCGGATACCGGCCGGTGTTGGCAGGGGCCGGCTTCCCGGCCCGTTTCGTCCAGTATACCGCATCCGGGAGGAAAATACCAGCCGCTTCGTCCCCCTCCGCCCCGGCCGGAAGGAGGGGCGGCGTCCGGCGGGAAATAAGGGGGATACGCCGGGAAAACCGGGCGGAAGGGACGGATTTCCGGAAAATGGAAAAGGAAACTCAGGATTGCAATAAGAATCGCACGATGCTATAATAACAGGGTTAAGAAAAATTAGCGCAATGGAACAAAGCCCTTCCGGGTTTGAGAGGAAGTTTCGTTGCCCTTGGGGGTTTGCCTAAAAATCACAGTATCAACACAGAAGCTTTAAAGATTGTTTACAAATCGGCATTCGTTCCCCGGTACAATACAAGGAGAGATTGGACAGGGACAGTCTCCGGGCGGGCGGGGAGACGCCGTCCGACGGACCGGCAATTTGAAACTCAGGAGGGAAAGCGACAACATGATTGAAGTACAAAACCTGACGAAGCGATACGGCAGCCATCTGGCGGTCAACGATATCAGCTTCTCGGTGGACGAAGGGGAGGTCGTCGGCTTCCTCGGGCCAAACGGCGCGGGCAAGTCCACCACCATGAACATACTGACCGGCTATCTGTCGGCCAGCAGCGGGGTGGCGAAGATCAACGGCTTCGACGTGCTGGAAAAGCCCAACCAGGCCAAGGCGAGCATCGGCTATCTGCCGGAGCAGCCGCCGCTGTATCTGGATATGACCGTGCGGGAATATCTGGATTTCATGTATGATTTAAAGAAATGCAAGCTCTCCCGCGAAGCCCATATCGCGGAGATCTGCCGGCTGGTGAAGATTGACACGGTGTACGGCCGGTTGATTAAGAACCTGTCCAAAGGGTATCGCCAGCGGGTTGGGCTGGCGCAGGCGCTGATCGGGAACCCGCCGGTGCTGATCCTGGACGAACCCACCGTCGGCCTGGACCCCAACCAGATTATCGAAATCCGCTCCCTGATTAAAAAGCTGGGCAAGCATCACACCGTCATCCTCTCCTCCCATATCCTTCAGGAGATTGAGGCGGTCTGCGATCGGATCATCATCATCAACCAGGGGCGGCTGGTGGCGGACGACACCGCGGCCAACCTGACCCAAAAATATTCCAGCGACCGGCGGCTCCTCCTCCGGGTTGCCGGCAGCGAGGAGGACGTGCTCGCCCTGCTTTCCCGCGTCCCGGGGGTGGAAAAGGCCGTTTCCCTTGGGGAGAAGGAAGCCGGCGTTTACGAATTCGCCGTGACCCCGGCGGAGGGCGTGGACGTCCGCCGCGAGGCGTCCACCCGTCTGGCGGCCCGCAACTGGGCGATTATGGGGATGCGGTCCATGGAAATGACGCTGGAGGATGTGTTCGTGGCCCTGACCCGTGAGAATTTGTCCGTGAGCCGGAAAAATAAGAAAGGGGGGCGCGACTGATGGGTGCTGTCTTTAAGCGGGAATTCAAATCGTTCTTCACTTCGCCGGTCGGCTATATCCTGCTGGCGGTGATGACCTGCGCGTCCGGATATTTCTTCTTCCTTTTTAATATCTACTCCATGAGCGCGGATCTGTCGCATGTATTCAGCAACCTGTTCACCGTGGTGCTGCTCATCTTGCCGATCCTGACCATGCGGCTGTTCAGTGAAGAAAAGCGGCAGAGGACCGATCAGGCCCTGCTCACCTCGCCGGCCAGCCTGACCGGCATCGTGATGGGGAAATTTTTGGCCGCCCTGCTGATGTATGTGCTCTCCCTGGTGATCCTGCTGGTGTTCGCGGTGGTTATCGCCTTCCAGGTCACCCCGTCGTGGAGCGTGATTATCGGGAATTTCCTGGGCCTCATCCTGCTGGGCGGGCTGGTTATCTCGATCGGCCTGCTGATCTCCAGCCTGACGGAAAGCC
The DNA here is from genome assembly GCA_904377855.1 of Candidatus Avimonas merdigallinarum. Taxonomy (GTDB): domain Bacteria; phylum Bacillota; class Clostridia; order Oscillospirales; family Acutalibacteraceae; genus Avimonas; species Avimonas merdigallinarum. The sequence continues at coordinate 17,227 of CAJFGS010000027.1, read as the reverse complement.
AGCTGATTGCGGCGATTGGCACCTTGGGCGTATCGGTGGCGCTGATCATGTTGGACAGCCTTTCCAGCATTTTCTCCAACATCCCCTGGATAGCGACGGTGGTCGATTTCCTGTCGGTGTCCCAGAAGTATACCGAGTTTACCAGCGGGATCCTGAATTACGCTTACGTTATCTTTTTCCTGAGCATGCAGGCGCTGTTTGTGTTCCTTACCGTCCGTGTGCTGGATCGCAAGAGGTGGAGTTAAGCGCTCCGCGCATGCAATAAACGTGAGGGCCGGAGAAGGCCCGTTTGTCCCACGAATTGGAAAGGAGCATGAGCTTGAAAAACGAGAATACGCCGGAGCGCGAGGAACTGCAGGAAAGCGAATCCCGCCCGGAGATGGAAAATAAGGAAGCGCTCGCCGAAGACGGCGGGGTTTCTCCTGCGGAGGAACCCGCCGCGCCGGAAAACGCCGGCGAAGCGGCGGAGGCTGAAGTTGAAGAAGCAGCCGGAGGGGAAGAAACGGCGGAGGCCGGGGATGAGGAAGCTTCTCCGGAGGAGGATTCCGAGCCGGCAGGAGAGAAGCCGAAAAAGGCGAAAAAGGAAAAGGTAAAAAGGGACACCCGCAAACTCCGTTACGGGGGGATGGCCACCGCGCTGACCGCGGTGGTGGTCGTGGTGATTGTCCTTGTCAACGTTGTGGCCAATATCCTCAGCGAGCGTTTCCCGCTCAACCTCGACCTGACGGCGGATAAGCTGTTCACCCTGAGCGAAGAAAGCCGGGAGGTCGCCGAGGGGATTACCAAAGATGTAGAGGTCCTGGTCTTTGTCCAGGAGAGCGAATTGGAAAGCGCCTCCACCGACGGGGTGGGCGCGATATTCAAGCAGCTGTATGAAGCGCTCCGCCTCTACGATTCCTATTCCGGCGGGAAAGTCAAAACATCGTACATCGACCTGAACAGCGATCCGCAGCTCGCACTGCAGTACCAGGAATATGAGGTCGAGTATTACGACGTCCTCTTCCTCTGCGGGGACCGTTACCAGAAAACCAACATCGTCGATATGTTTACTTATGACGAAACGGCTTACAACTATTATGGGAGCATCGTCCCCCAGGATTCGATGGTGGAACAGACGCTGGCGTCCAACCTGATGATGGTCACCTCCGACGTGACGCCGGAAGTGCTGTTCCTGACCGGCCATGATGAGGATTCCTATACGGCGACAGGGCTTCAGTCTATTCTGGAGGTCAATAATTACTCCGTTACTACCCTGGATACCACCGGGTCGGAGGAATTCAGCGAAGAGGCGGTCATGGCCGTCATTGCTGCGCCGACCAGGGATTACTCCGACGACGAAATCGAACGGCTGCGCGAGTGGCTGGACAACGATGGGAAATTAGGCCGCCAGCTCATCGTGTTTGTCAACTATGCGGCGGACTGCCCCAACCTGTATGAATTCCTGGAAGTAGAGTATGGCCTGGAGGTAACCAACAACCTGGTTCAGGAGACCGATGCCAACCGGGTGTATTGGAGGCAGCCTTCCTGGGTATACGCAGATATCGGGAGCAACGACTATACCGTGGATATTGTCGGGGATCGCGTCCTGACCCCGATTGCCCGCCAGATCCTGATGCATGAATCCACCAACTCCCAGGCTTCCCTGTACAATACCGCGCTGCTGACCTATCCGGAAAGCGCCCGGCTGGTGAGGATGGAGGACGCGCTTGCCGAGCCGGAAGAGGGTGAGGAGCAGGAAGCGCCGGAGGCGTTTGAAGCGGACGAATACCCGATCGTGGGGGCCGCGATGGCCACCAAATGGGGCTACGACAGCGACAACAACACGATTTCCACCAATGTGCTTGTGTTCGGCAGCAATTCGATGGCGTATGACAACTTTACCAGTATGTCCACGGTATATAACGAAGAGTTCCTGCTGGGAATGGCCAACGGCATAACCGGGAACGAGACGCCGGTGAACATTTCCAATAAGCCGCTGGAACAGACGTCCCTGGAATTCACGGCCGGCCAGATGAATGTCTTCTTCATTGTATTTGTGGCTATCATCCCGGTGGTTATTTTGATTGTCTGCCTGGTGGTCTTCCTCAGGAGGAGGCGTCTATGAGCAAACAGATCCGGACTTTGATTATTGCAGGGGTCGCCATCGTGGTGCTGGTCGGCCTTCTGCTGGGGCTGCTTTTCCTCCTCCCGGCCGATGAGGGGGACAGCTCCTCGACCACCAGCAGTACGACCATCACCCTGCTGGATAAATCCGTGGACGATGCCGGCGAGAGTATCAGCGACCCTGTCAGCAAGGTGGTGCTCCGTCAGGGGGAAACATCCTATACGGTGGCGCCGGACGAGGAAGGCCAGATGATGGTGGAAGGGTTTGACGATCTGCCGGTAGACACCTCGGCCGTCAGCGCAATGACGGAAGCCTTTGCGCTGATTACCGCCAATCAGAAAGTGGTCGATACCTCGGAGAACGAGGCGGATTTCGGGCTTGACGAGCCGCAGGCCACAGCCGAAATCACCTATGCAGACGGGACGACAGCGACGGCGGAGCTGGGGGATGAAACGCCCCTGAAGGACGGGTATTATTTCCGGCTGAGCACAGAGGAAGCGATTTATATCGTAAGTACCACTTTCGGCAGCCGGCTGCTGGATAAAGCCGAAGCGTATGTCGGCACCACCTTGATTACCGCCCCCGCAGCGCGGGAAGACGACGAAAACGCGCAGGCGGTTGTCTACGGCATGGAGCTCGGGGGGACGGTCCGCGGCAGCAAGCCCTTCTCCTTCCGCGCTTTTGAGGAGGAAAGCGATCCGTCCAACCTCGCGTTTTTTGGGTATATCATTACTTCTCCCGAAGTTTTCGGGGTGAGTATGAACCAGGAAATGTCGGAGATGTATGCCGGCGTGACCTCCCTGTACGCCACCGAAGCGGAAAAGGCCCACCCGACGGAGGAAGACCTGAAGGAATACGGGCTGGATAACCCGTATTCGACATGCGTGCTGACTCTAGCGATCCAGTCCGCCAGCACCAATGAAGACGAGGAAACCACCACGGTGTATTATAACAAGACCGAGCATACCATCCGGCTTGGAAACACCAATGACGATGGCTATTATTATGCGATGGTCGACGATTATAACGCAGTATATCTGATCAGCACCTCGTCGGTCCCCTGGGCTGAGGCCCAGTATACGGAGATGGTCAGCGAATTCCTGTTCATGGATAACATTGTGGATGTGTCGTCGATCACCGTGTCGGCCAACGGGGAAGAAACCACCTTTAACCTGGAACATTTCCCGGACGAAACGGACAACGACAAGAAGCTGACGGTTACCGTAGATGGCGAAACATACTCGACGGAGGAATTCCGCAGCCTCTATCAGGTGTTCATGCAGGTCAGCCGGTACGGGGAGACCGATGTGGCGCCTACCGGGGAGCCGGATGTGGTATTCACCATGCGCCTGCTCGATGAGGATCGGGCCCCATATGTGGCGCGGTTCTATAAGCAGAGTGCCAACCTCTATATCTGTGCGATCGAAGGTATGAGCCCGTATACGGTGCGCGCCAGCGACGTAGAGAACTTGCTTAGCCAGATCGAAACGTATCTGAACGGCGGAGAAGTGGTCGTCTGATCCGATACCTGTATGAAAAGACAGTAAAAATAGCTCTCCCGCTTCCCTGCTGGGGCGGGGAAGCCGGAGCCAAAAAAGCCGCCGGAAAGCAACGCTTTCCGGCGGCTTTCATAATCCCCGCAGGATTATGCTCCCCCGCGCGGCGGTTCGCAAGGCAAATGAGCGGATGCCGCCGCTTCCGGAACCCTGTGTTATCTCCCCTCTGGAGGCAAAACGGTCCTCTTCAATGGAGAGGGCTGTTTTCAGCGTTCCGGAAAAAAACGCCGGGGGGCCATCGTGATGGCCCTCCGGCGTTTTTGCCTTTTCTCCGTTTCTTATCGAGCGCAAGCGCCCCTCCTTTGCCGGCGGGCGCGCCCGCCGCAGGGCCGCATGCACGGGCCCCGGCTCTTGCCGCCTGCCCATCCCCAGGGGAGATGCAGGCTTATTTTATCAGCAGGGCGTTCTGGTGCTTGGCGGCCAGGATGGTGTTTTTGAGCAGCATCGCGATGGTCATCGGGCCCACGCCGCCCGGCACCGGGGTGATCCAGCCGGCCACCGGCTCCACACCCGCAAAGTCCACGTCGCCGCAGAGCTTGCCGTTTTCGTCCCGGTTCATCCCCACGTCGATGACGGCGGCGCCGGGCTTCACCATATCGGCCGTCACAAATTTCGCCTTGCCGACGGCGGCGACCAGGATGTCCGCCCCTTGGCAGATCTGCTTGAGGTTGGCGGTCTTGGAATGGCAGACGGTGACCGTCCCGTTTTCATGCAGCAGCAGCATGGCCATCGGCTTGCCCACGATATTGCTCCGCCCGATCACCACGCAGCTTTTCCCCGCGGCCGTGATGCCGGCGCTGTGCAGGAGCTCCATCACGCCGGCGGGGGTGCAGGGGAGGAAGGTGTAGTCGCCGATCATGATGTGCCCGACGTTGGCGGCGTGGAAAGCGTCCACGTCCTTCAGGGGGGAGATGGCGCTGATTACCGCCTTGTCGTCGATATGGGAGGGCAGCGGCAGCTGGCAGAGGATGCCGTTGATGTCGCTGCGGCTGTTCAAACTCGCAATCAGGGCGAGCAGCTCGTCCTGCGTGGTGTCGGCGGGCAGGGCGATTTCCTCCGAATAGATGCCGGCCTCAGCGCAGGCCTTTTTCTTGTTGTTGACATACACGCGGGAGGCGGGATCGTCCCCCACCAGGATGACCGCCAGACCGGGGGTAATCCCTTTTTCCCTTAACGCGGCGGCTTCCGCCGCCACCTCTCCCCGCACCCGCGCGGCGATTGCTTTCCCATCGATAATGGTTGCCATATGTTCGCTCGTTCCTTTCTGTCGGCGCGCTGGAATGCATGCCCCGGCGCGTCCTGAATTCCCTGCCGCCCCCGCGGAACCGGGCCCCCGGCCTTGCGCGGCCGGATATTCCGGCTCTGCGCCCCTCCGGGGAGCCCTGTCCAATAGGGCGGAGGCCGGCTTATTCCGCCGCCGGCCCCGTTTTCCTATCCTTTTCGTCTTCCGCCGGTTCTTCCCCGTTCTTGCTTTCCGGGGCCGCATCCTGGCTGTCCGCCGCGTCCGGCCGGCGGGCGGCATCCTCTTCGGCCGAAGCCGAAGGCGCGGGGGGATTTTCCCCTTCCCCGGCAGGGCCTTCCTGCTCCGCCGGCGGTTCGGCCCCGGTTTCCGCCGATTCGACCACTTCAGCCAATTCGGCCGAATCCTCTGCGTCCGTTTCCTCTGCCGCTTCCCCGGCCAGCGCATCCCCTTCGCCCTCCAGCGTATCGACGCTTTCGTCCAGCGGGATTTTCACCCCGTCCAGTGTCTCAGCGGCAAAGAGGTCTTTGGGCAGGGTGTTGGCATGGGCGCGCAGCAGGAAGAAGAGCGCCACGCCGCCGATTATCGAGAGGATAGCGACCAGCTGGGACACCTTCATCGCGCCGAAATACAGGCTGTCGGTGCGCAGCGACTCAATCATGAAGCGGCCCGCGCCATACCAGACAAGGTACAGGGAGAAGATTTCCCCCTTGAATTTGTAGGCTTTTTTGGAAAGTATGTGCAGCAGGATAAACCCGAGCAGGCACCACAGCGACTCATACAGGAAGGTGGGGTGGACCGGATCGGTCAGGACATAGCCGCTGTCGTTTTCCCCGCTCTGGATGATGTCGCCGGTCATCCCCCACGGCAGGTCGGTGTTGCCGCCGAACGCCTCCTGGTTGAAGAAGTTCCCCCACCGGCCGATCCCCTGGCCGATGAGGAACCCGAGGGAAGCGAGGTCGAACATGGCGGGGGCGTTGACCTTCCGCACCCGGCACATAATCAGGCCGGCGATAAACGCGAAGATGATGCCGCCGTAAATCCCGAGCCCGCCTTCCCATACGTAGAGGATGCGGATTGGGTTTTCAAAATACTGCGCCCGGTCGTCGCAGAACAGCACGTAATACAGCCGCGCGCCAATGAAGGCGAAGATCGCGGCGACCAGCACCACGTCGATCATCCGGTCGGGGTCGATGTCGAACTGCTGGGCCCGCTTGAGCGCGTAAATCACCGCCAGCAGGAAGCCCAGCGCGATGAGCAGCCCGTACCAGTTCAGGGAGAATTCGTGCCCGAACAGGGTGAATTCCACAATGGTCGGGGATACGTGGAAAGTCCAGCCCAGCGCCGGGAAGGAAATGTAATGACTCATGTGCGTTTCGTCCTTTCTTTATGTAAGGGCGGCGCCGCGTTCACGGGGCCGTCCGTTTCCCGGGGATTATCCGGCGGGGGATACCACCGACAGGGCGGACTGTTCCCGCCGCAGGCCGTCCTCCAGCATCCGCGCCACGGCGGCGGGGGTGAGGGAGGCGGCCGCCTCGACCAGGGCAAAAGGGGCCCGCCCGTAGAAAAAGTCGCTCACCAGGATGTCGCCGCAGTTCTCCACGTCGTTGAGGGAGGAAACCAGCCTCCCGTACAGGGCGTTGCGGGCCGCCTCGAAGTCGGCGGCGGGGATCCCGTCCCGGCGCAGGCGCTCAATTTCGGCGTGGACGGCCTCCGCCACCCCGTCCGGATCGGCAGATTCCCCGCCGATTATCCAGGCCGCGTAGCCGGGGCCTTCAAAATATTCCGCCCCGAACGAGGTGTTGATAAGGCCCTGCTTCATCAGCCGGGCGTAGAGGGGGGACGCCTGCCCCGCGAGGATTTCCAGCAGGACGTCCGCCGCCGCCAGCTCCTCCGCCGTCCGGCAGCGGCCGCCCGGCAGGGAGTCCTTGAAGCCGAGGTAAAACAGCGGGGAGGCCACCGGCATCCGGCTTTCTACGCGGGGGGCGGCGGGCTCGTCCGGCTCGTCCGTGACGGCGCGCTCCACCCGTTCCCCGTCGTCCTTGGAAGCCAGCATCCGGTCGGCCACGGCGAGCACCTCCTGCGGCGTGACGCTGCCCGAAACGGCGAGCACCATGTTGTTCAGCTTGTAGAACGTGCGGTAGCAGCCGTACAGCAGCTCCGGCGTAATCTGCGCAATCGATTCCACCGTACCGGCGATATCGATGCGCACCGGGTGTTTTTTATACAGCGCCTTCAGGAGGTTGAACAGCACCCGGCGGCCGGGGCTGTCCTCGCACATCCGGATTTCCTGCCCGATGATCCCCTGCTCCTTTTGGACGGTTTCCTCGGTGAAATAGGGATGCTGCACAAAGTCCAGCAGGATTTCGAGGGATTCCGAAAACCGGTCGGTGCAGGAGAAAAGGTAGGCGGTGCGGTCAAAGCTGGTGAAGGCGTTGGCCGACGCGCCGGTCTTGGCGTACCGCGAAAAGGCGTCGCCGTCCTCGCTTTCAAACAGCTTGTGCTCCAGGTAATGGGCGATGCCGGCGGGCACCACCGTTTCCTCCGCCGCACCGCCCATGCGGAAAGCGGTGTCGATCGATCCGTAGCGGGTGGCAAACACCGCGTAGGAGGACCGGTATCCCTCTTTCGGGTTCACCCGGATGGTCAGCCCGGAGGGGTGGCGGAGGCAAAAGCACCGTTCGCCGGTGCGCTTTTCCACGATTTCTTCCCATGCGGCCATCTTACTCCGCCCCCTTTCCGGCGAGGAGATAGGCCGCGCCCAGGCTTACGCCCTGCGCGGCGGCGGCCACCTGTTCCCGGGTGACGGCCCGGACGGCGGCGGCCGCTTCCTCCGGGGTGGAGAGGGAGGGCGCGAGGCCCTGCCCCAGGTACCACGAGGCGGCCGAGGCCTGCCGATCGCCGACGGTGAGGAACTGGTTGACCAGGCTGAGCCGGGCGGATTCCAGATCCTCGTCGGTGAAATCGCCGGCGCGCACGGCGTCCAGCTGGCGGAGGATTTCCTCCTTCGCCTTGTGCGCGTTCCGTTCCTCCACCCCGCTGTCAATGAGCATCACGCCCTTGAGCCGGTCGTAGCTCGACTGGCAGTAATAGCACAGGCTGAGCTTTTCCCGCACGTTGCGGAACAGCAGGGAGTGGGGGGTGCCGCCGAGCAGGGCGTTTGCCAGCCGCATGGCGGGCACGCCTCCGTCCGGCTCGGCAATGCCGGTGCGCAGGCCGAGCACCAGCTTGGCCTGGCCCACGTCCATGCGCTCGGTCTGCTCCCGCACCGTATCGGCGCGGCGGACGATCGGCGCCGGGCAGGGGGCGGGGGCCCGCCCCTCCAGGGCGGAAAGCCCCTGCCGGAATGCGTCGCCGATTTTGCCGGAGGGGGCGCTCCCCTGGGAAATCAGGCGGATCTGCGCGCGGGACAGCGCCCGCTTCCAGGCCTCCGTCACGCCGGCAGGGGTCAGCGCCCGCACCCCGTCCACCGAGCCGTAGCGGTCCACGGCGTAGGGCTCCCCCTCACAGAGGAGTTCTTCGCACCGGCGGCGGGCGTACAGCCGCTTTTCGTTGATTTCGGACTGGATCTGTTCGATGAGGCAGCGCTTTTCCTGCTCGACATCCTCCGCCGGAAAGACGCCGTTTTCCAGCGCCGGGCGGAACAGCATGGAGCAGAGCAGGTCGGCGCAGGCCGACGCGACTTCCTCCCCGTGCAGGGCGAAGGAATCGTCGATAGAGACCGCGTGCAGCACCAGGGCCTGGCATTCGCCCAGCCGGGTGACTTCAGCAAAGATGCGGGCGCCGTACAGCTCGTTGAGCCGCCGCTTCAGGGCGGTGAAGCTGGGATACGCTTCACAGCTGCGCCGCAGGAGATAGGGTAGGATCGCGTATTCCGAAGCGGACGACTTATCCAGCGGGAGAAGGAGAGCGGCCGTCAGCCGCGCGGTTTTGAACCGGCCGTCCGCAAGGGCGAGCAGGCCGGCGCCCCCGGTCAGGGGCTGGTAGGATGGATGCGGCAAAGAATCACTCCTTTTTGTCCGGATCGCTGTCCGGGGCTCCTCCGGGCAATTCATACAGAATAGTATACCAAATCCAGGGAGGAATGAAAAGCGGCAAAACACAAAGAATCGGCGGAAAATGGGAATTGCCGCTCGTTTTTCACCGTTTTCCTCCCCCGGCTTGCTCCCCGGGCGCCCCGTTATTCCAGGCGGACGTTCAGTTCCGCCTTGGGGACGTTCAGTTCCACCTTGTGGGCCGCCCCGTCCAGCGGGACGCGCTCCGCCTCCCGGCCGTCCACCGTGAGCCGCGGCTTTCCCCGCCGCACCCGGACGGACAGGGCGGAGCCGTTCAGGGTGAGGGAGGCCTCGTACCCCTCCCACCGGGCGGGGAGGCGGGGGGAGAGTTCCAGCCAGTCCCCGTGCGGGCGGAACCCCAGCAGATGCCGCAGCACCGCGGTGTAATACCATCCGGCGGAGCCGGTGTACTGCGTCCACCCCGCCCGGCCGGGGCATTCCGCATTCGCGTAGACGTCCCCGGCGAGGGCGTAGGGCTCCCCCTGGTAGAGATCCCCCAGCCCGTCCGCATACTTCTGCGCGGTGTTCAGCAGCCGGAGGACTTCCGCCCCCTCTTCGGCCCGCCCCGCCTCCAGCAGGGCGATGGCCAGCCAGACCGCGGCGTGGGTGTACTGCCCGCCGTTTTCCCGCACCCCGGGCGGATAGGCCGTGATATACCCCACCGGGCGGTTTTCGTCCTCCCTCTCAAAGGGGGGCGTGAACAGCCGGACGACGCCGTGCTCCCGGTCCACCAGCTGGGCGAGGGCGGTGTCCAGCGCCTTGCCGGTGTGCGCCGGGTCCAGGCCGCAGAGCACGGCAAAGCTCTGGGTCAGGCTGTCCACCGCGCAGGCGTCTGCCCCCGCCGCGCCGAGGGGGGTCCCGTCGTCGAAGAAGGCGCGCAGGTACCGGTCGGAGGCGAAGCATCCCTCCAGCGCGGCGCGGTAATCGGCCGCCTGCCGGCGGAACGCTTCCGCCCGCTCGCCGTCCCCCCGCCGTTCGCACAGCGGGGCGAAGCGGTCCAGCGTCAGGGCCAGGAACATCCCCAGCCATACGCTTTCCCCCTTCCCCCCGGCGCCGAGGAGGCTGAAGCCGTCGTTCCAGTCCCCGCCCCCTATCAGCGGGAGCCCGTGCGCGCCGCGGGTCGCGGCCCGTTCCAGCGCCCGCACGCAGTGGAGATAAAGCGGATCGGCATGGCCGGTGGAGGCCGGCTCGCCGTACCGGTCGTGCTCGTCGGGGCCGAGGGCCGGCCCGGCCAGCCAGCGGATCCGCACATCCAGGATTTTGGCGTCGCCGGTAAAGTCGATATATTCCGCCGCGGCGAAGGGGAGCCACACCAGATCGTCGGAGCAGCGGGTGCGCACCCCGCGCAGGCTGCCCGGGAGCCGGTGCCACCAGTGGAGGACGTCCCCTTCCTCAAATTGGACGGCGGCGCACCGCATCAGCTGGCGGCGGGCGATAGCCGGATCCAGCCAGAGCGCGGCGAGCGAATCCTGGAGCTGGTCCCGGAACCCCCATGCGCCGCCGCATTGGTAGAACCCGGTGCGGGCGAAGAGGCGGCAGGAAAGCACCTGCCGGGGGATCCAGTCCCCGGCTAGGGCGTTGAGCGCGGGGTCGGGGGTGCGCAGGCGGGGCGGGGCAGGCCGTCGGGACGGGGCGGAGACCGCCAGCGCAGGCAGCCGGCCGGCCGCCTCCCGCGCCGCCTCCGGCTGCCGTCCCGCCGCGAAGCCGAGGACAAAGGTGACCGTTTCCCTCCGGCGGGGCGGGAGTTTCCGGCGGACGATCACCGCCGCGCAGGGATCGGGAAGGGGGGAGAGGACGCCGCCTCCCCAGCTGCCCGACAGGAAGCCGCCCCGGTCGCAGTCGCAGCCGTCCGCCCCTCCCGCGGCGGTGAGAACCATCGCGCCCCTCACGGCGGCGAAGGGGTTGTGCAGCGTAAGCGCACCGTTTTCCCACCGGGCGGCGGTGTGCCGGGCGTAGGTCCTGTCCACGCCGAGCGCCGGTTCGGTGTAATAGGCTGCCTGCATATCGATTTCTTCCTTTCCGGTATTTTCAACGGTGAGTTCCACCGTTTTCCAGGGGCCGCGCGCCGGCACCCGGACGACGACCCGGCTTTCCAGCCTCCCCCCGCCGGGGAATTCCAGCCGGCCGTCGTACCGGGCGAAGCCCTCCCCGAAGGTGGGGACGGCCCCCCACACCGCGTCCCGGATCTGTCCGCCGGCCCGGACGAGGAGCCGTTCCCCCCGGTTGTCGGAGGCGGTGTCGTTGGACCAGGGGGTGAGCTTGTTCTCCCGCGCGTTGACCGCCCAGGTAAAGCCGAGGGATGCGTCCGACACCAGGGTGCCGAAGGCGGGGTTGGCCAGCACATGGCACCAGGGGAGGTGGGGCTTCCCATCCACCCGGAACCGCCCGTGGCGGAACTCCCCGCCGGGGATGACGAAGGGGGGCGCGGCCTCCTCCTGCCCGACCGCCTCCCCGGCTGGGGAAGCGGGCTCGGCCGGGAGGACCGGCGCCGGGCGGTATTCCGCGGGCGGGGGGCCGGCCCGCTGGAGGTCCCGGGCCCCGTTGTGGCAGCATACGGCGGCGAGCAGATCCAGCGCTTCCCCGCCGTGGACGGACAGGTTGATGAGATGCACCCCGCCCCGCATGCCGAGGGCCTCCTCGCTCCCGGCGTTGCCCGCCGCGGCCCGCAGCGCCTCCAGCACCGGCGCGTCATAGTCCCCGCCTTCGCGGTAAGCTACGCACAGCTCGGTTTCCACCCCGCCCAGCCGCAGCGAGCGGTGGAGCCGCATATATGGCTCCGCGCGGGAGGCGTCCGCCGCGTTGTGGATTTCTATCAGGATAATCGGGTAGTCCCCCGATACGCCCAGGGCCCAGAGCGCTTCCTTCCCCCGGGTATTCTCCCGCGCGGCGGCGGCCCATTCCCGGTCCATCCGGGGCGGGTAGAATAGGTCGGGCAGGATCTGGGCGGCAAGCTGGGCCTCCACCCCGCCGAAAGGGGAGGGCGCGGCCCGTTCGGCGGAAAGGAGCCCTTCCCGCCGGGCCTCGATCAGCCGGTTCGCGGCCTCCGTCCGGGTGGGGGCGGCGGTGAGCACCAGGGTCATCGAACGCTGCCCGCGGGGCGGCAGTTCGACCGTCAGCCGGAGGGCGGCCGCGCAGTCCGGCACCCCCGAGCCCGCGTTTGCGAAGGGCTGCACCAGCGCCCCCGGCAGGGACGCGATCCCCTGCGGGCGGAACAGCAGGGCCTCCCGGGAGGCCTCGTATTCAAAATCCGCCCCGTCCAGCATCCCGGCCGCCAGGCAGATGGGGGCTTCCCCCGTCCGGCTGCGCCGGGTGACAAAGAGCGCCTTCAGCGCGTCGTCCTTGTGCACGGCCAGGAAAAGCCGGGAAAAGGCGGGGTGGGCCTGCGCGTCCGCCCGGCGGGCCAGGCTTGGCTCAAAATAAAACAGGACGGACGCCGGCCGTTTATGGGACGAGCGGTTTTTCAGCACCACCTGCCGCTGCTCGCAGGGAAGGCGGGGGTGCACCATCACCCGCATGCCGGCCTCCAGCTCCCCCTGGGAGGCGGTGAAGATCGCCGCGCCGGGGCTGAAGGTGACATGGCGGATCGGTTCCTCCCCGCCCGTCCGGTAATCCGGGGCGGCGGTGATGGAAAAGGGGGCCTGCCCCCCGTCCACCAGCGCGAAGACGCCCTGCGGCGCCCGGAGCAGGTCGCCGCTCACCCGGTGGATGTCCAGCCCGTGGGAGGAGGAAAAGCCCGCCCCGGTGTCGGTGATGGCGAGCTGCCATTCCGCGCCGGAGAGCAGGTGCATCCGCGGGGTGCGGGGGTTGGGGAAGGGGATTTCCACGCTGGCGGCGAGTTCTCGCCCCGGGAGGACGGGGGCGCGCCCCTCCCGGACCGGGTCGTACACCGTCCCGGCCTCGGGCGCTTTCTCGTACAGCAGTTCCTCCGCCCGCGCCATATCCGGATCCCGCAGGAAACGGCGGACGAAAAGATCGCCCATCACCGCGTTGGCGCAGGCCACCATGCTCATCCCCACGTGGTGGGCCATATAGCTGCGCACCACCGAGTACCCGCCCCGCGCCGCCCGGGAGGGGGTGAAATCGGCGGCCTCATAAAACCCGCAGTCCCCGGCCATGCCCAGCCTTTCCAGCCGCTCCAGGTTGCGCAGCGCGGCGTCCGGGTCGGTGGTCAGGGCGAGGAAGGAGGAATAGGGGGAGACGACCAGTTCCCCGCTCAGCCCCCGCTTCAGGGCGAGCCGGGGGACGCCGTGGGCCTTATATTGATAATTGAGGCTGCTGTCAAAGGCGTAAAACCCGCTCTCCGAGATCCCCCAGGGGATCTCCCGCGGTGCGTCCTTCCGGGCCGGCGAACGGGAGGGGCTCCACCGCGCGTTCCGGGACCGTCGCCGCTGGCAGTGCAGGCAGAAGCGGAGGGCTTCGTACCCCATGGTCCCCTCTTCCGCCGAAAGGAGGAGGCGGGGCATGAAGAATTCGAACATCGTCCCCGACCAGGAAACCGGCCCCACCGAGTTCCCGGAGCGGGCGAGGGTGCGGCCGAGCGCCCCCCAATGCTTTTTGGGAATCTGGCGGGCGGCAATGGCGAAATACCCGGTCATCCGGGATTCGCTCATCAAAAGGTCGTAGTAAGAGGGGCTGCGCTCCCCGGTATCCGGATCCAGCCCGATGTGGAACAGCGCCCGCTGTTCGTTGTACATCGGGGTGAGATCCAGCCCGTCCTGCAGACGGCGGGCGGCCGCGGCGGCGCTCTCCGCCCTGGCCCCGTGCAGCTCACCCAGCGCCTGGCGCAGGGCCACCAGGCAGCAGACGAAGTTGCCGCTGTCCACCGTGGAAATATACCGGGGGGCGAGGGGGCGCAGGGTGCGGGTGTCGTACCAGTTGTAGAGGTTTCCCTTCCATTTTTCCAGCTTTTCCACCGTGGCCAGGGTGCGTTCCGTCCTCTCGAGCATCCTCTCCTCGTCAATCAGGCCGAAATCATGCGCCGCCGCGATGCACAGCAGGTACAGGCCGATGTTGGTGGGGGAGGTGCGGTGGGCGACCCGCCAGACCGGGGACTCCTGGAGGTTGTCCGGGGGGAGGAAGTGGTCGGAGGCGGTGCAGCGCTCCTCGTAATACCGCCACATGGCGGCGGCGTAGGCGCCAATCCGTTCCTTCTGCTCGCCGGTCAGGGGGCGGGGGTTCCCGTCCGGCATTGTGCGGGCGGAGGACACCGACAGGGGGAGGAGGAAAAGGAAGATCACCCCGCCCAGCCGGGCAAAGCCCCGGCCGAATACCAGCAGGAAAACCGCGATGATCAGAGAGGGCCAGAAGCGGCGGATCCCCTCCTTCCAGCCGGAACGCCGCTTTTCCGCCTGCGCCGCCGTGGTCCATTCCAGCATCCGGCGGCGGGTGAGCAGGCGGGATATCGCCCGTACGGCGGCGTCCGCCCCTGACAGGGCGGTGGCGGGGAGCATCACCAGGGTGTACCACGCCCGGGTCAGCGCCCCCATGGCCCGGGGCAGGACGCGGGAATAATACCGCCCGCCGAGGGTCCGCCATCCCCCGCGAATCAGGGCGAGGGCGGCGGCCAGCAGTTCCCCGGCGGCCGGGGCCAGCAGGCCGGACAGGGCGAGAAGCTGCCCCGCCCGCCCGCCGAACAGGGGGGATACAAGCAGGCAGAGCAGGCAGGCGAAGGGGGTAATCGACCGGCGGAGGTTGTCCAGCAGCTTCCACTTGTCCAGCCGGGTCAGGGGGAGGGCATGGTTCCATAAAAACGGCGCGTTCTGCCAGTCCCCCCGGATCCAGCGGTGGAGCCGGTCCAGCCACCCGCCCATGGCGGCAGGGCAGCCGTCGGTCATCTCCACATCCGCTACCAGCCCGGTGTTGAGCAGGCTCCCCTCCAGGATATCGTGGCTGAGCACCTGCTCCGCCGGCAGCTTCGGCTGGGCAGCGGCGGCGAAGGCCTCGATGTCAATCAGCCCCTTGCCGGTGAAGATGCCGGAGGAAAAACAGTCCATATAGGGATCCCCTGCCGTGATATCGTAGGGGGTGACGCCCCCCACCCCCGCCATGGCGCGGGAGAAGGCGGTGCGGTTGGCGCTTTTCAGCTGAGTCCCAATCCGGGGGACAAACAGGCCGTGCCCCTGAACGACGCGGGGAAGCCCTCCTTCCCCGGCGGAAAGGACGGCCCGGTTCATCGGGTGGAGGGCAGTCCCCACCAGTTCGGCGGCCGTGTCCAGCAGCATGCCGGTATCCGCGTCCAGCGCCAGCAGGTATTTCGTCCGCCGCAGGCGGGCCAGATCCCCCTCAAAGGCGAGGAAGCGGGCCTCCCCTCCCCGGATGACCCGGATGAGCTCCGCAATCGCCCCGCGCTTGCGTTCCCGCCCGGTATAGGCCCGCATGGTCGGGCTGTATTCCCGCGGGCGGACGGCCAGGATAAACCGCCCGTCGCACTGCCGGTTCAGCCGGCGGATCTGGCGGCGCATGGCGGCGATGTCGGGCTCGTCCTTGGGCAGGGTGGGGTAATCGGCCTGCGGCAGGTCGGCCAGCAGGCAGACCTGGACCGCCCCCCGGCCGTTGGTGTTGTACAGCTGGAAAAGATGCTCCGCCATCTTCGCCGCGCCTTTGGCGGAGGGAAGAAGGGAGGAAACCGTGATGACGGTGCGCCCTTCCTCCGGGATGACACCGTTCAGTTCCAGGCGGGGAAGGCGGCGGGCCGTCAGCCCGTGCAGGACGATCTGCTGCACCCCGGGACGGAGGAGCTCGTACAGCGGCAGCCAGATGAGCGGCGCGGCCCAGAGGTTCCCCGCCCAGGCGCTCAGCAGGACGGCGGCCGGGACGGGGAGTACGGCGGTCAGGAAAAGGAGGAGCCGCCCCCTCGCCCGCCGCTTTGCCCCGTCCCCAAACGCGGCGAGGGGGTACCCCACGTGCCGTTCCCGCGGGGTGGAGCCCCGTTCCGCTTTTTCCACCAGCGCGGCGGCGGTCACCGCCTCGCTCCGTTCGCTTCGCAGCGCGGCCAGGGCGGTCCGCCGCCGGTAATCGGCGCGGGTCGCCTCGTCCATTTTGGGATAAACCCCGGCCGGATCCCCCTGCAGGATCCGCTCCACAATGCTGTGCCGTTCGGTCAGCCCGGTGAAATCCAGTTCGGCGGCGCGCCGCAGCCCGGTGACCGCGGCGGCAATCAGGCGGGTCGCCTCGGCTCCCTTCTCCCTGCAGGCGTCGGCCGCGGTCAGGATCAGCGCCGCCTTCAGGCAGAGGGGAAGCTGTTCGAGTTCAAATACGGTGAGCGGGCGGAGGCGTTCGGCCTCCGCCACCAGCATTTCAATCCCCTCTTCGTCCGGGACGCCTTTTTCCCGCACCAGCCTGCGCAAAAGGAGGCAGGTTGCCGGCCACCCGTCGTCGCAGGGCTGCTGCTCGGCAAAGCGCAGGTCGGCCGCTGCCTGTTCCCCCTCCCGGGAAAGGAGGTGGTAATTGTCGTCCAGCCATTCCCGGAACCTGGCATCCCGCCCCCCCGCGCCCGCCTCCTGCCCGGTACGGCGGAGCAGACGCAGCGCGCGGCGTACCTGCCGCCGGAGGGGGCGCAGCGAACCCGGCGCGAACGGCTCGGCAAGGAACTCCCGCGTCAGCGCGGCGTAATACGCGCGGGAGGGCTCCCCGGCGTCCGTGCTTTTGTTTTCGGAAGCAAACGGTGTGTTTTCGGTCATCATCAACCCGGCCTTTCTGTCGGCGGCGTACGGCCGCCGGTGGGACGGCGTTTTTCGCTAAGGCCCGCCGCTTTTTGACCGGAGGGCCTACTTGTCCCTTTTGCCGTTTAGGATTCCCAGCGGCTGCCAAAACATACATCGCCGGGCAGCATCCGCAGGCAGAAGCTGCCCGGCGTATCCGGCGGCGTTGGGGGGCGGCGTGCGGCGCACCGATGGAGGCTTCCTCTTTCCGGAACTGGGGGGCTCCGCGGCGCTCCTCCCGGACGCGGCAGGAAGGAGCGGAGCCGGCGGATCGCGGAAAAAGCCGGGATTTGCAGCGCCGAAAAAATTTGCGGCAGGGTCTTGACATTTCGCGGTTTTTCGTCTAATATAATTCAAGTCGGTTGGCTATTGCCGGCACGGGACGGTTGACAAGGGAATATCCATGGGGGTGTAGCTCAGTTGGGAGAGCGTTCGGTTCGCATCCGAGAGGTCAGGGGTTCGAATCCCCTCATCTCCACCAAAGAAGCACCGCAATTTTGATACAATGGGTATCAGGGTTGCGGTGCTTTTTCTTGCTCTTTTCAGAATAATCTGATAGTATAAAGTAAATC
>CAJFGS010000026.1 GCA_904377855.1 Candidatus Avimonas merdigallinarum | reverse complement strand
GTACTTGGGAAAAGCATTGCTCACGACATGAAATCTGGTGCTGAAGGTGCTCACTTTTTTGGGGCCCTTTTGCTCACATTTTCGTTTGACAAACACACCCAATACCTTAAATCCACATAACGTAAAGCGCCGCCTGATCTGTAAAGAACAGGCGGCGCTTCTTTAGAAATTTTTCCTATCAGCATACTGGTTTGACTTATCGATCTTTAATGATATTTTGGAAGCCAGTCGCCATGGGCATCAATCAGATCGTCTACCATTTCTATGATTGTATCGATGTCCAACTCGCTGCCGGTATGCGGATCCAGCATCGCCGCCTGATAAATATGTTCCTTCTTCCGCGTGACCGCCGCTTCAATCGTTAGCAGTTGCACATTGATGTTCGTCATATTCATCGCAGCGCACTGTACGGGCAGACGCCCAACATGGCAAGGATACAATCCCATACCGTTGATAAGGCACGGGACTTCGACACAAGCATCCTCCGGCAGGTTTTCGATCAGCCCGCCCCGGTTGAGGACGTTGCCGCCGATTTGATACGTCTTATTAGTCACCATGGCCTCCATAATATGGGAAGCGTATTCTGACGTACGGGTGTGCCCCAGCCGATGGGTTTTCCGCAGTTCATCCCGTTCTTTGGCCCAGCCGGCGATCTGGTTTACACAACGGCGGGGGTATTCGTCCAGGGGGATGTTAAAACGTTCGATTCGTTCCGGATACTTCGATTTGATATAAAACATATTGTATTCAGCATTGTGCTCGCTGGACTCGGTGCAGTAGTAGCCGAATTTATCGATATAATCGAAGCGTACCATATCGTTATGCTTTTCGGTCAAGTTCTTCTCTTTAGCAAGGCGGCGGATCTCCGGATACAGGTCGTTCCCGTCCCGATCCTGCAGCTCCAGGAGCCAGGCCATATGGTTAATACCGGCGATCAGCTCCCTGCGTCCCTCCAGCTTGTCTTGCATTCCCAGCTCGGTGAGCAGATGTTCCGAGCAGCTCTGTACGCTGTGGCAGAGGCCCACCGTACGAACGCCGGTGTACCGCTGCATATATCCGCTCAATATCGCCATGGGGTTGGTATAGTTCATGAAAAGGGCGTCGGGGCAGACTTCCTCTATATCCCGCGCAAAATCCTCCAGCACAGGGATGGTCCTCAGCGCCCTCATGATGCCGCCGATGCCCAGAGTGTCCCCAATCGTCTGGCGAAGCCCGTATTTTTTCGGCACTTCAAAATCAATAATGGTGCAGGGGTCATATAACCCAACCTGAATGGCGTTCACCACAAAATCCGCGCCTTTCAGCGCCGCTTTCCGATTTTCCACGCCAAGATGGGTCGTGATTCGCGCATGGCCGCCCATCGTTTCATTCATAGTGCCGATGATTTCCGCGCTTTCGGACAGACGGACGCCGTCGATATCATACAGGGCAAATTCCGCGTCCCGCAGCGCCTCGCTGCACAAGCAATCCCCCAATACATTGCGGGCAAACACGGTGCTGCCCGCTCCCATAAAGGTAATTTTCAACATGATTGCACTCCTTCCTTCTTTATAGATTTATCGCCCTTATTCTAGCATGGCCGGCCAAAAAACGGTATTGCACAGTGTTATATGAATTTGGTAAAATGTTAGGTAAAGACCGATGAGGAGAGTGAACATTATGGCAAAGGAAGCCGAAGCCATGCTGCTTGAGAACCAGCATTGGCAAGAAATTAACCCGGTGCAGTGCGGGTGGCAGAAATGCAGGCCAGGCCATGCTTTCGGCCCTTATGCCAGGATGCATTATCTTTTGCATTATGTGGTTTCAGGAGAAGGATCCTTTGTCATTCAAGGCCGCCGTTATGCGCTGAAAGCAGGTAATATTTTTGTGATCCGCCCCTTTGAAATTACGTATTACGAAGCGGACCACACCGATCCCTGGCGATATATTTGGGTTGGATTTGAAAGCAGGATGGCGCTCCCCGCCGCCCTGAAAGAAGACGTTCTTTTCTTTCCGCAGGCCGGGCCGATTTTTTCCGCCATGTGGGAGTGCGCAGAACGGAAATCGGGGCGGGAGCTTGCCCTCTGCAGCCGGATATATGAACTGCTCTCCCTGCTCAGTGAGGATGCCGCCCCGGCAACAGGAGCCCTGCGGTATGTTGAAACAGCGAAAACATTCATTGAAACGGAATATATGCGCAACATTTCTATCGCCGATCTGGCGCGACAGCTTAACCTTAACCGCAGCTATTTCAGCAGCCTCTTTCGCCAGCATACCGGGCGTTCCCCCCAGCAGTTTCTAACCGAATGCCGGCTGCGTAAGGCGGCAGAACTGATGTCAGAACACGGCTATACGCCCGGAGAAGCGGCGTTATCCACCGGTTATCCGGATATTTTCAGCTTTTCCCGGATGTTCAAGCGCCATTACGGCATCTCCCCCAGCGAATACGCCCACCAACAGGTTTCCGTCGCCAAAGCTAAAAAAGAAGAGAGACACGGCCCGACATCTTAAAGCCGTGGTCGCCGGTATCCGGGAATCCATTACGGATTTCTGGATGGAGCATACCGGCTATATAACGCTGGAGCTGCCCGGCGGCCGGGTCTGAGTGGAGCAGGGGACGACTATGAGTACCTGGGCGCCGTTTCAAAGGAAGCACGCTGGGAAACCATGGGCTAGGAATACCAAGGACGACGGATTTCTTTCAAAAAGAAGCGGCCGTTTTCATAAACGTAAATGCCTTCAAAGCCGACTCCTCCCATTCCGAAGGTAGCCAGCTGCACATGGACGCTGTTTCCCGACACCTCTTCCACGAAAACCATACATTCGATCTCCGCGGCGACGTCTTCTGTCGACACCGAGCTTTCCTCGCCGAGCTCCCATACGGGCAGATGGCATCCCTGCTGGACAGAGCGCATTATCTGTGCTTTTTCCTCATCCGCCAGCGGCAATCCCTGCAACTGCATATAGATTTCTTCCTCCTCTCCTGTCACTGCGGTGTCAAATGTCAACCCGTCAAAGGCTGCCGCAGTGTACAGGCTAATCCGTGCCTTTGAATCGCGGGTCAGAAGGCTTTTCAGCTGATACGCCTGCAGCTGCCGGCAGGATACCGGCACGAGGATCAGCAGGGCAAGCAAAATCAAAACGATGATCCATCCGCGCTTCCGTTTGAAAAGCATCTCTTTCCTCCTTTAACGCATGGAAAAAGCGATGGTTTCTGCATAATTGGCGCCACGCTCATCCGTATAAATGATAGAATAGTTGGCAACTATCGTCTGTTCAGCTTTTGATAGGTGACATCAGTAGTGGAAGCCGCCACTTTTCCTTTCCTGGTCCGCATCCATCATATTCTTGTAAATCTGTACGGTCGGGTCGAGCTTTTTTACGTCCTCCAGGGTATCTCCCTCTTCAATGGAGGCGAAATCCGCATAGGATCGGTTCCCGTCCACATAAAACCAATTTCGCAAGGTGGTTGGCGGATCGCCCTCCCAATCCGGGGCCAGGAACACGTACAGCAGCCCGCTCTGCTCAATTTGGTACACAAAGTATACGAACCCGTCCTCATTTTCCCGCACGCACTGGATGGGGAACACCGCGTGCAGTTCGGCAACCGTGATGTATTCCGTTGTAAAATGCAGGTAAGGCTCCAGGAACAGCTGCTCGATCATGTCGTTGATGTCGTAGGATACCGTGATCAGTTCCTGCCACGGGGTCTCATTGTCCACCCACTCGGTGATATCCGCCGGCAGTTCCGGGACGGAAGGGTCGGCGGGAGGGGCCGTGGTGGAAGTGGTGGAAGAGGAATCCGCCGTCGAAGGCAGGTGCAGCTCCCGTTTGAGTTTGTCGGCCTTGCTGCGGCACCCGGCGCAGAAAAGCAGGAGAAGGGCGCAGGCTGTCAGCAGGGAAATCCGTTTCATGAAATCGCCTCCTTTTCGTCGCCGGGCAGGCTCCCGCTGAATCCGGCAGGGTCAGCCGCCCGTTTCCCTTTCCGAGCGCCAGAGCAGGTAGCGGGAAGGGGACCATGGCAGCCCGCGGGGAACGGGATGCCGCCTCCCCGCAGAAATCATCCCCGAATTGTTCGAAGCCTCAATTTCATATTAACGAAAACGCAGTAATATGTCAAACAATATTTTGCACTTCATTCAAAAATAAGCGGTGTTTTGCAAGGCGTTGGAGGCTCTTTCCCGCCATGTGTGGGCAATAAACATCCACCGGCAAAGCCGGTGGTATTTCCTATGCGGGCAAATCCCTATGCTCCACGCATACACGTCAAACGTGTAAGTACGGTCTGCCAGCCGCGCTCAAACTGTTACTTGCCGCCCGTGAACGGGCCGAGTTCACTCATGGTCAGTTGTTCGCCTAATTCATCTTCCTTCAATTGGTTCGCAATGTATTCCGATTTCAACTGGACAGCGGAAGCCATTACGAATGTCCTCGACAACGCTGTAAAATACACGCCGAATGATGGGATTGTCGGACTAACAGTCACAGAATGCCCGTCCTATCTGCGGCTGGATATATCCGATAATGGCATCGGAATACCCGAAGAAGAACAGGCAAAGATTTTCGGGCGTTTTTATAGAGAAAAGAAGTCCGCGGGTATTGACGGCGTGGGAGTCGGGCTGTATCTAACCCGTGACATTATCAATAAGCAGAATGGTATATCAAGGTGGCGTCCGATAAAGGCGGAAGCACTTTCTCCATATTTTTGAAAAAGTTCTAGCTGGATATCCAGGAAGAACTAGTTTGGCCATTTAACACTGCATACCATTTCACCTAGCCGAGATATTTTCTTTGGAAAGGCTATTCGGTATTTTTGCGTTCCGATGCCAATTCCGCCTTAATGCCGATAATTCTTTTTTCCGAGCAAAAGAATTATAATGAGATTTGCAAGGGTATATATGTAGATCCCATGATTTTGAAAAACATAAACGAAAAACGATGAGTGGACACCTCGACGGATAAATTTTCACTGTCCTGTGGGCCATATTTATGCTCATATAGACAGGCAGTTGGAAGAACTATTTCAGCAGCATCTCATAGGTAAAGCGCCCCATGCAATTTTTGAGCAGCAGCCAGGCAAGGAATGCGCATATGACGCCAATTCCAAGCAGAATCCAGATGTTCAGGAGCAATATCCCGGTAAACTGTCCAGCTACTAACAGGATAATGGGAATGATCAGGAATACCGCACTTTGCTGGGATTCTTCCACGCTTTGCGCTTTAGCGGATCTCCTGACAATCAGCGTAATGGCAATCAGCGAAACAGCAGGGGAGACCAGCAGCAGAACGACCAGCCAATTAGCACCGGGAAGCAGGAGACTCCCCATCAGAAAAAAGATTTCCAGTTCCAATACCAGCAGCATGGCGCAGAAGGAAATGAACGATACCATCATGCTCAGTAAAAAGGAAGCCAATACCTTGGAACGGAAAATCTGCTTTACCGTTAAAGGGCAGTAAAGGAGCGTTTCCAGCGTGTGCCTTTCTTTTTCACCTACAAAGGAACTGGCCGCCATAATGGAAGCCGTCATAATGGGGATCATCAGGAAAAAGGCCGGCAAAATAAAATTCAGGATCAATCGCACAACCGTCAATTCAAAACTTTCCCCTTGTGCCTCCTGGGGCAGCAAATCCACCAGTTTCTGAATATCCGGGTCGTCCGGGGCAAAATGAATCAGGAGCACAAAGACGGATGGCAGGATGATGGTAAGGACCAGCGGCACAACCAGCAGAGCGGTAAATAGATTCTTGTTGGTGGTAACGCCGCGAAAATCCTTTTTAATAATAGCCAGCATAGCGCTTTTCATCTTGCTGCCTCCTTCTTCTTTGCAGTGAGGGCAAAATAGATATCCTCCAGGGAAGGCTTTCTTTCAGAAACATAATAGATGTCCCCGCCGCCCTCCACAATCTGGCGGACAAGCCGGGGGATTTCTTCGCCGCACTGAATCGTTGTTTCGTATTGATTTTTTCCGATGCACCGTAAAGGGAGCCCTTTGGGCATATGGGCTGCACGGATTTGCAGTGTGGTCCCGGACGGGATTTTGCCCTGCAGCTGTTCCAGCGTTCCGGCTGCCAAAAGGCGCCCTTCTTCAATTAAGCCGTAGCGGGTGCAGATTTCCTGGGCATAGCGAAGCTGGTGGGTACAGAGAAAGATTGTGACGCCTTCCTTTGTTGCCAGTTCCCGGATCAACTGATTGACATTCTGCGCGCTTTCCGGGTCAAGCCCGGAGGTCGGTTCATCCAGGAAAAGCACTTGAGGCCTGTGTATTAACGCTCTGGCAAGGGAAAGCCTTTGCCGCATGCCGGTCGAATAAGCGGACAGTTTCCGGTCTTTGGCTTCCTCCAGCCCTAATTGGCGCAAAAGGTCTTTGGCACGTTCCTTCCCTTCTCCGGCAGGGATTCCAAAAACGGCTGCATAGAAGAGCAGGTTCTGCATGCCGGTCAGGTTGTCATACATCTGAGCGTGTTCGGTGAGCACACCGGAAACCGCATGGACCTTTTCGGGTTCATCTGCCGGATTCACGCCGAGTACCCGGCAGCTTCCTTCCGAGGGGGCAAGCATACCGTTTAACAGCTTGACGGTGGTGGTTTTTCCAGCCCCATTGGGGCCGAGAAACCCAAACACTTCGCCTTGCTCCAGGGTAAGGCGAATCTGTTTCACCGCCTGTTTTCCCCCGGTATAGGTTTTTGATAAATTTTCTAAAGCGACGGCATTCAATTTATTTTCCCTCCTCACTGCGTTTTAACCGATCCATCATCAATTGAAAGCGAGGCTGATCCATAAGATTATGAAATGCTGGGTTATCCGTAAGTGCCTGCGTCATGCTGTGACGAATAACCGATTCCTTTCTGGGAGGATATTCTCCAAATTCCAGCGTGCTGTCCAGCCAATCGTTTAAGAGAGTGAAATACGCATCCCCATGAAGCTGCAGGGGGTAAATAGCGCCAGTAGCCAGGTCTGTGTATTTTTCCAAAATATCCAGCGCTTTTTCTGTTTCCCCAAACGAAGCCCACCCCTGCGCCAGAATGATGTAGCAGGACAGAAGTATCCCCGGGTGCAGCTCGTCCATATGGAAAGTGCTGGCGATCGACTGAAGGCGCCGGCTGCTTTCTTTAAAGGTCTTCCGATCATCTGTACAAAGCCCTGTATAGGAAGTCAGCAGATCGACCAGAGATAAAAGCCCCTGATAGATGCCGATCTGAAGGACACGTTTGGCTTCGCGGCGGTTTCCGGCCATCTGGTAAGCGGAAGCTAGAAGCGGCTCAGAAGGCATAGCCATAGAGGGCTCCTGTTCCAAAAGCTCCAATACCTCTGAGGGGTGTTCCAGGGCCAGCAGACAGTAGGCTTCCATTTGAAGCGCTTCCCTTGCGTGTACAGGATCCTCGCTTTCTGTTTTTACCCGTCGGAACAAGTCCAACGCCTCGTTTATGACCTGTTCCGATTTTCCGGGGCTTCCAGCAAGTGAAGAATAATTCACCAAAAGGGCGCCGATCTGGAGCAGAAACGGGTAACAGGAATAATATTTTTTTGCCATGTCCCGGCAATGTGCCACTGCTTCATCAAAGGGAAGAGAGGCGAATTCTTCAGAAAGCCGGCGATACCATTTTAAAATTTCCTCTTTATCCAGCTGGGGTTGATATCCCATCAGTTCATCAATGCTGATATCAAAATAAGCGGCGAGCTGAGGGAGAAGCAGAATATCCGGATAAGTGGCGCCGGTTTCCCACTTGGAAATAGCTGCCGTCGTTACACCGATATGTTTCGCCAGATCTTCCTGAGTGATCCCTCGTTTGTGGCGATTCTCAATCAGAATACGGCCAAGATGGATTTCTTTCATAGGATTCGCCTCCTGCAGTCATTGTACGGGATTCTAAGCCGAATTACAATGGAGTTATGTTTAAGTTTTGTTGAAAAAATTAACCATCAGGAAAGTTGGAGGCGCTTTTTATCCAGTAAAACTTTGCAAAACCATCCATTTGTTTTGCATATAAGCAAGCAGCCCCCCCTTGCGAGAGCTTTTCTGCTCGCTTATGGAAAGTTTCCTTGACATTTTGGGCGTGGATGGATATAATGGACCACGGAAAGGAAACTTTCCATATCACAGACGGGAGGAAGCCGGATGAAAAACCGATTGGAAGAACTTCGGAAAAGCCGCGGTATCAAGCAG
Organism: Candidatus Avimonas merdigallinarum; assembly: GCA_904377855.1. Lineage (GTDB taxonomy): Bacteria > Bacillota > Clostridia > Oscillospirales > Acutalibacteraceae > Avimonas > Avimonas merdigallinarum. The sequence continues at coordinate 28,186 of CAJFGS010000026.1, read as the reverse complement.
GAAGACCTGGCAAGCGTCTTAGAAGTCTCCCGGCAGACCATCGGCTCACTGGAAAACGGGCGGTATAATCCGTCGCTTACCCTGGCATATAAAATCGCCCGATATTTCGACATGACGATAGAAGACATCTTTATTTACGAGGAGGAAGGGACTTGAAGGCTAGGACAAAAACAAAACTGTATCTGGCTTTGGCGATAGCAGGGATCGTGCTGGTTGTCGTTTCAAATCTGGTGTTCCACAATGTTTGGAATCGTACGCAAAGCGGGGCGGCGGTCGGTATAGGAGCCGGTTTGTTCGGCTTTGGCCTTGCGAAATATTGGTTTGGCCGGTGGGAAGAAAAGGATCCCGAGCGGATAAAACTCAACGCAATCGAGGTGAAGGATGAACGCAATCAGCTCATTCGCAGCAAAGCGCAGGCTGTTTCCGGCGAAATACTCCACTGGCTGCTGATGGGCGGCGCCTGGGTCTCTATCTTTTTAGACACACCGCTATGGGTTACCCTATCCTTTGTAGGTGTGTTCCTGCTGAAAACGGTGTTGGATTTTGTCCTTATGGCCTATTATCAACGCAAAATGTAATTGGAGGAAAAACGCATGAATTTTGTCATAGAGCACCTGTCCAAGCGCTTTGAGAAAAAGGAAGTCCTAAAGGATATTAGCTTTACTTTTGAAAGCGGAAAGATTTACGGCCTCCTGGGACGCAACGGCGCAGGGAAGACCACTTTGTTCAACTGTATCAATCGGGATATCAAGGCGGACGGCGGCAGCTTCTGGCTGGAGGAAAACGGGAACCGCCGCCAGGCGGCAGCGGAGGATATCGGGTATGTACTGTCCACCCCGACCGTCCCGGAATTTCTCACCGGACGGGAGTTTATCAAATTCTTTCTCGACATCAATGAGAAGAGTATTCCAAACCCAAGACCCATTGATGAATATTTTGACTACATGAGCATTGAGCCGGAAGATAGGGACAAGCTGCTCAAGGATTACTCCCATGGGATGAAGAACAAGATGCAGATGCTCGTTAACATCATCGCCCAGCCGCCTCTTTTGCTACTAGACGAACCGCTCACGTCTCTTGACGTCGTGGTCGCCGAGGAGATGAAGCAGCTGCTCCGTTCCCTAAAGCAGGGGAGAATCACCATCTTCTCCACCCATATCATGGATTTGGCGCTGGACCTGTGCGACGAGATCGTGCTGCTCAATCATGGGGTATTGGAGCGGATTGACAAATCCAATCTGGACAGCCATGAATTCAAGGACAAGATCATTGCGGCTCTCCGGGAGGAAGGACATGAATAGGACGCTTCGGATTTCTTTTTCCCTGAAAAATACTTACCGGGTCAATGGCATCCTGTATTCCCTCAAGCAGATTCCTTTGATTAGACGGATACTGCCGGCAACGCTGTACCGGGTGAAGGGGCTGAAAATCTTCGCCAATGTCCTTTCGGTGCTGTGGGAGATAGTTTCGGTATTTCTCGGGAAATTTCTTTATTTCATCACGATGGTGGCCGGGATCGGCGTGCTATATAAAACGGCGCCGGCGGATCAGGTGTATCTGCACATCCTGCTGTTTTTGACGGCGATTGGCGCCTGGATGAATACCAGCCTATTCAACCCCACAAGAGATAAATACTACGCCATGATCCTGCTGCGGATGGACGCGCGGGAATATACGCTGGTCAACTACCTCTATTCCATCCTGAAAGTGATTGTCGGCTTCCTCCCGTTCTCCATCTTGTTCGGGATGGATAGGGGCGTCCCCCCGTGGCTCTGTCTGCTGATCCCGTTTTCGATAGCGGGGATAAAAATGGCCGTGGCGGCTTCGTCCTTGTGGGATTATGAGAAGCATGGATTCGTCTACAATGAAAACAAGCTGCGCAAGCATCTTTGGGCTCTTGTAGGGCTGTTTCTTGCGGCTGCCTATGGCCTGCCTGCGGCAGGAATTGTCGTTCCGGGAGAGGTCACAGCGGTGCTGATGGTCGCCTTTATTCCGGTAGGCGCCGTAGGGCTTTGGAAAATCCTGACCTTCCGGGGATACCGGGAGATCAACCAGCAGCTTCTGGCACAGCTGACCAATCAGATGGATACCGTAGCGCAGGTTTCCCAGAAGCAGAGCCAGAAAGTCATCAGTGCGGATACCAGTATCACCAGCAAGCGGAAGGGTTTTGAATACCTCAACGAGCTGTTCATCAAGCGGCACCGGAAAATCCTCTGGAGCTCCACTAAGAAGATCGCCGCCGTATGCCTGTTCTTGCTGCTTGGCGTTCTTTTGGCTTTTTATCTTGCACCGGAAATCAAAGAGGAGACCAATGAACTGCTGATGACCTTCCTGCCGTATTTTGTGTTTATCATGTATGCCATCAACCGCGGTACCAGTTTTACCAAGGCGTTGTTCATGAATTGCGATCACAGCCTGCTGACCTATTCCTTTTACAAGCGGCCGGATATGGTATTGAAGCTGTTCCGGATCCGTCTGCGGGAAATTATGAAGATCAATCTGCTTCCGGCTCTGGTCATCGGCGCAGGGCTGGCGGTTCTCCTGTATGCGTCCGGCGGGACGGACAACCCGCTCAACTATGCGGTACTCTTTGTTTCCATCCTCTGTATGAGCATGTTTTTCTCCGTTCACTACCTGACCGTTTACTACCTGCTGCAGCCATATTCCGCAGATGTGGAAGTAAAGAGCGGTACCTACCAGCTGGTCATGTCCGTTACCTACTTTGTCTGTTTCTTCCTTATGCAGGTGCGGATGCCCACTCTGGCATTTGGAATTATGTGCATTGCTTTCTGCGTGCTGTATTCCATTGTGGCATGTGTTTTGATTTACCGGCTTGCGCCAAAGACATTCCGGCTGCGAAACTAACGTACTTGGCGGGGAATATGCTCGAAGGTCTTTCTGGGTTGTGGCCTTGAATATGGTCACGTGTCCGAACACCAGGTGCACGGCAGGAAAACCGGCCTTACAAATGGAGCAGGACGGTATCTGGCGGGCGTGGTAGAAAAGCATGGCCTGCATATCAAATTATGATTATCTTTGGCAAGGAAGCCCCGGCTTTTCTTTAGGAAACGCTTCCCAAGCGACGAAGAATATGTTATAATAATCCTTCGGCGTTTATCGGCGGACTATGGAAGGCCGAAGGCTGCCAGCTGCCGGAAACGGCGCAAATCCTCAAGCATCAACGAAAGGAACGGTCTATTCATGATAACGGTATCGGACGTCAGTCTGCAGTTCGGGGGGCAGAACCTTTTTACCCATGTGAATCTCAAATTCACCCCCGGAAACTGCTATGGGGTGATCGGCGCGAACGGGGCGGGGAAGTCCACCTTCCTGCGGATTCTTTCCGGCGAGCTGGAGCCTTCGTCGGGCGAGGTGACGATTGACGCCAAGACCCGGATGTCGGTGCTTAAGCAGAACCATTTTGCCTATGACGAATACACGGTTCTGGACACCGTCATCTGCGGGAATCCCCGGCTGTATGAGGTGATGAAACAGAAAGACGCCCTGTACGCGAAGGAGGATTTCTCCGAGGAGGACGGCAATCTCGCCGCCGACCTGGAAAGCGAGTTCGCGGAACTGAACGGCTGGGAGGCGGAAACCGAGGCCGGCCGTATTTTGCAGGGTCTGGGGCTCAGCCTTGACCTGTTGGCCCTGCCGATGAGCGCCCTGACCGAAAAGCAGAAGGTGAAGGTCCTGCTGGCGCAGGCACTGTTTGGGCAGCCGGACATCATCCTGCTGGACGAGCCGACCAACGGTTTGGATATCCCGTCGGTGGACTGGCTGGAGGATTTCCTGCTGGATTATGAGGGAACGGTGATTGTGGTGTCTCACGACCGCCACTTTCTCAACAATGTCTGCACCCATATTGTGGACGTGGACTATAACAAAATCAAGATTTACGTCGGCAACTACGACTTCTGGTATGAATCCAGCCAGCTCATGCAGCGGATGATCCGGGACCAGAACCGGAAGGCGGAGGAAAAAATCAAGGAACTGCAAAGCTTTATCGAGCGGTTTGCCGCCAACAAATCCAAGTCGAAGCAGGCTACCAGCCGCCGGAAGTTGATTGAAAAGCTGACGCCGGAGGAGATGCCTGCTTCTTCCCGCCGGTATCCCTTTGTCGGCTTCACCATGGATCGTGAGGCGGGGAAGGAAATCCTGAGCGTGGAAGGGCTGAGCAAAACGGTGGACGGCGTGAAGGTGCTCAACAACGTGTCCTTCCGGGTGAACAAAGGGGATAAAATCGCCTTTGTCGGGGAAAACGAAATTGCCAACACCACCCTTTTCCGTATTCTGGTAGGGGAGATCGAACCGGACGAGGGCAGCTTCAAATGGGGCGTGAGCACCTCGCAGTCCTATTTCCCCAGGGACAATACGCCCTTCTTCGAAGGGTGTGATCTGAACATTATCCAATGGCTGGGACAGTATTCGACCGATCCGCACGAATCGTATCTGCGCGGCTTCCTGGGGAAGATGCTCTTTTCCGGCGACGATGTGCTCAAGCCGGTGAACGTCCTTTCCGGTGGGGAAAAGGTGCGGTGCATGCTCTCCCGGATGATGATGTTCGGCGCGAACGTCCTCCTGCTCGACCAGCCGACCAACCACCTCGACCTCGAATCCATCACTGCGGTGAACAATGGGCTGATCGATTTCAAGGGGAATGTCCTTTTTTCCTCTTTCGACCACGAGTTCGTGCAGACGATTGCCAACCGGGTGATCGAGTTGACGCCGGACGGCCTGCTGGACAAGGCCATGAGTTTCGACGAATTTCTGGAATTCAAGAAGGAAAACGGGCTGATGTAAACGGGGGCGACTTTCGCGGAAATCCGCTCCGCTTTCTTTGGGGGCGGTTCTGTCGCCAGCTCTGTTTTTCTCTTTCGGGGATTCCCGAAAAACGTCTTGACAATGGAAAAAGACGACTTTATAATAAACTATATATGGAAAGGCTTTGACAGGAACGAACCGTTTTCGGCGCGCTCAGAGAGGACGCTCCCCGGCTGCAAGGGCGCCTGCGCATCCCCGAAACGGAGGCCCTCCTGGAGCCCTGCTGTGACGAACGGCGGCGTTTCCCGCGTTAAGGGGGTCAAGCGGCGCGGCATGGCCTGCGCAATTTGGGTGGTACCACGGAGCTTCCGTCCCATGATGGACGGGAGCTTTTTCTTTTGCCGGCTTCGCCCGGCGGTGCCTGCCGCCGTATGCTGACGGGAAAATCATAAAACCCATCAGGGGGAAAGGGACGAATCAATCATGGAATGGACGGGACTGAACGATCTGAGAGAAAAGTATCTCTCCTTTTTTGAAAGCAAGGGGCACCTGCGGCTGCCGAGCTTTTCGCTTGTGCCGCAGAACGACAAATCCCTGCTGCTGATTAATTCCGGCATGGCGCCGATGAAGAAATACTTCACCGGTGAAGTGACGCCCCCCCGCAAGCGGGTGACCACTTGCCAGAAATGCATCCGCACCCCGGACATCGAGCGGGTGGGGAAGACCGCCCGCCACGGCACCTATTTCGAGATGCTGGGCAATTTCAGCTTTGGGGATTACTTCAAGCATGAAGCGACCGCCTGGGCGTGGGAGTTCTGCACCAAGGTGCTGGAGCTGCCGGAGGACCGCATCTGGATCAGTATCTACCAGGACGACGACGAAGCCTTCGACATCTGGACCAAGGAAGTCGGGGTGCGCGCCGATCATATCGTGCGGCTCGGCAAAGAGGACAATTTCTGGGAGCACGGCAGCGGCCCCTGCGGCCCCTGCTCCGAACTGTACTTTGACCGGGGCGAAAAATACGGCTGCGGTTCGCCCACCTGCGGCGTCGGCTGCGACTGCGACCGGTACGTCGAGTTCTGGAACCTGGTGTTCACCCAGTTTGACAACGACGGCAACGGGAATTACACCCCCCTCGACCATCCGAATATCGATACCGGCATGGGGCTGGAGCGTCTGGCCTGCATCATGCAGGGAGTGGACAACCTGTTCGAGGTGGACACGGTCCAGAACATCATGAAGCATGTCAGCCGGATTGCCGGCGTGACCTACGGCGAAAACGAGAAGACCGATATCTCCCTGCGGGTGGTGACCGATCACATCCGCTCCACCACCTTCATGATCGGGGACGGCGTGATGCCGTCGAACGAAGGACGGGGCTATGTTGTCCGCCGCCTGCTCCGCCGCGCGGCGCGGCATGGACGGCTGCTCGGCATCCACGAGCCCTTCCTGTATCAGGTGTGCGACACCGTCATCGCGGAAAACCGCGGCGCGTATCCGGAACTGGAGGAGAAAAAGGACTTCATCAAAAAACTCATCCATGTTGAAGAGGAATCCTTTGGCAAAACCATCGACAGCGGCCTGGCGCTGCTGGACGAGATGCTGTCCGGCTTGCAGGGGAACACCCTTTCCGGGGCGGACGCTTTTAAGCTGTATGATACGTACGGTTTCCCGATCGACCTGACCAAGGATATCCTGGAGGAAAAGGGCATCGCCGTGGACGAGGAAGAATTCACCCGGCGGATGACCGAACAGCGCGCCCGCGCCCGTGCCGCCCGCAAGAACGCGGGGGCCGACGCATGGAAGAACGACGCGGGCATCATGGCGGAATTGATCCCCGGCCGTTTTGTGGGATACGATACCCTTCGCTGCGAGGCCAAGGTCACCGCCATCATCCGGGACAACGAGATGGTGGACGGCGCAGCCGAAGGCGATGAGGCGGTGATGGTCCTCGATGTAACCCCCTTCTACGCGGAAAGCGGCGGACAGGTCGGGGATATCGGCGCGATCACCAGCGAGGGCGCTTCCTTCGATGTAGGGAATACGGTGAAATCGCAGAACGGCGTGATCCTCCACAGCGGCCGGCAGTCGCGGGGCGAAATCCGGGTAGGCGACGTCGTGGTCGCCGCCGTCAACGAGGAGGAGCGCCGCGCCACCATGCGCAACCATACGGCCGCCCATCTGCTCCAGGCCGCCCTGCGGGATGTGCTGGGCACCCATGTTGAGCAGGCCGGCCAGCTGGTAAATGCCAAGCGGATGCGGTTCGACTTCACCCACTTTTCCGCGCTGACCCCGGAGGAATTGGCCGCGGTGGAAGGATTGGTCAACCGCTGGATCCTGGAAGGGTTGGCGGCGGATATCCGGGAGATGCCGATTGACGAGGCAAAGAAGCTGGGCGCCATGGCTCTTTTCGGAGAAAAGTATGGCGATGTCGTCCGGGTGGTCCGCATGGGCAGCACCGAGGACGGTTCCTGCGTATCCACGGAACTCTGCGGCGGCACCCATGTGGACAACACCGCAAAACTCGGGCTGTTCCGGATTGTGTCCGAAAGCTCGGTGGCGGCGGGCGTCCGCCGGATCGAGGCGGTGACCGGCGCGAACGTATTGCTGCTGATGAATGAATACCACGACCTTTTGGCCCAGTCAGCGGATGCGCTGCGGGTCGGCAATATCGACGAAGTCCCGCACCGCGCGGCGCAGCTCGCCGGGGAATTGAAGGACTCGCAGCGGGAACTGCAGACCCTGAAATCGAAAATAGCTGCCAGTAAAGTGGAAGGCCTTTTCAGCGGCGCGAAGGAAATCGAGGGCATCAAAGTGGTGGCGGCCGCCTTTACCGGCACCGGCAGCGACGCCGTCCGTTCCATGTGCGATCGCTGCCGCGACGCGAATATCCCCAACATCGTGGCGGTAGTCGCCGGGATTATGGAGGATGCCGGCAGCGTTTCCTTTGCCTGCTACTGCGGCCCGGAAGCGGTAGCCAAGGGCGCGCACGCGGGCAATATTGTGCGTGAGGTCGCGAAGATCTGCGGGGGCAAGGGCGGCGGCCGCCCAGATTCCGCGATGGCAGGCGGCAAGGACCTCAGCAAGGTAGACGATGCTATTAATGCGGTGGACGATATCCTTACCGCGCTGCTGGCGTCGAAAAAGTAAGAAGGAAGCGGGATGTGTACAGGGGTTTCCCTATACACATCCCGCTCAGCGAAATTTTTTAAATCAGGCATATTTGTGAAAGGAAGGCGGAATTGGTATGGACGATTGTATTTTCTGCAAAATCCTGAAAGGGGAGATTCCCTCAAAAAAAGCGTACGAGGATGAGCAGGTGTATGCATTTTATGACATTGAGCCCAAGGCTCCGGTGCATATCCTGGTGATTCCCAAGCAGCACCTTCCCGGCGCGGCGGCGATTACGCCGGAGAACAGCGCCGTGGTTGGCCATATTTTTGAAGTGATCGCCCAGCTGACCCGGGAAATGGGGCTGACCGATTACCGGGTGGTCACCAACAACGGGGCCGACGCGGGGCAAACGGTACATCATCTGCATTTTCACATCCTGGCAGGAGGAAAATTGGGGGAGATGGCCTGAACGTCCGTGTTTTCCCGGAATTAATCCAGAAATGGTGATATTTAGGCCGCGTGAAAGGATGGTCATTCCCCATGACCTATATTGTGATTGATTTGGAGTGGAACGGTGCGTATACCCGTAAGACCCACGGCTTTTTCAATGAAATCATCGAAATCGGGGCGGTGAAGCTGAACGGCCGGCTGGAACAGGAAGATGTATTCCATGCCGTGATCCGGCCGGTCGTCAGCCGTAAGCTTTCGTCTTTGGTGCAGGATCTCACGGGGATCCAGGAGGAAGAACTGGAAGGCGGCCAGCCGTTTACCCGCGCCGTTTCGCAGCTTCGCAAATGGGTTGCCGACCCTGAGGCCGTGATAATGACCTGGAGCACCACCGATCTGATGGTGCTGCTGGAAAACTGCCGGCACTTTTACAAAAACGAGCACATTCCCTTTATGAACTTCTATGCCGATCTGCAGGCCTACTGCCAAGAACGGCTGGATTACGGAAATGCCCAGCAGATGGGGCTGAGCAAGGCCTGCGAACTGCTGGGTATCCCGGAGGAGGGGATGGAACTGCACCGGGCGCTGGACGACAGCATCCTGACCGGCCGGGTTTTCGCCCGTGTGTTTGAAGAGGCTTCTTTCCGGAAGGCAGTGCGGCCGGCAGACCAGGAATTCTACGATCGGCTGAATTTTAAAACGGTCATTATCAGCGATATTCATGATAAGAACGTGAAGAAAAGGGATCTGGCCTTCCGCTGCGAGGAGTGCAACCGCCCTCTCCGCCGTACCAGCGAATGGAAGTTCCGTTCCCGGGCCTTTTGCGCGGATTTCCTCTGCCGCCGCTGCGAAAAGAAGTATTCCGCCCGGGTGCAGATAAAGCTGAAATACGACGGACCGGTGACCAAACGGAAACTGGCGGTCAAGGCGGCCGAACCGCCGGAAGGGGATAAGACGGCGGCAGAAGGACAAGAGAGCCAGGCTCAGACCTGATACGGGGCGCAACCTCAAAAGGCTGTTCCTCTCCGCTTGCGACCCCCTTCTATATTTTCCAACCCATTGGCGGCTTTTGGGCAAAAAACTTTTCTTTGTAAAACAAGGCCCGGCATTCTGTATGCAGAATGCCGGGCCTTGTTTTTTCTGTCCGGCGGATTGCCGGATAGCAGATTATAAGATGTTTTCCAGAGATAATGTTTCCGTCTCGGAAAGCTTTTCCAGCTGGTTTCGGCATTTGGTAAATTCCGAAAACCAGTGGGCGTCTTCCCCGGTTTTCAGCATCGTGGGCAGGACCACGACCGATTCCTCAATTTTCGTGATATCAGAATGCCGCATGAAAAAGGGGAAAAAGCGGGTGCGCTCTTCAAATTCCTCCACAAAATTTTCGGAAAGGGTTAAGCAGGAACCGAGATCGCCCCGTTTATAGGCTTCCTCCATTTTATCCATACGGGCCAGGAGATAGTCCATGCTCCGGTTCAGGGTGGAAAGGGAGGCGATACAGAGAACGGCGACAATCGCCAGCATCGTCGCCGCAACAATCAACCGTTTCATGCGCATTGTTCCTTTCGTATCAGAGTATACCGCCGGCTTTTATCGGCCGTCAGGATGAAAATGTCGCTCAGGGAACAGGTGTTTGCGGCCAGGACGCCGGACAGCCAGGATTCGTCCAGCCCGCATACGGATAAGCCCCACTGGGACACCTTGCCGTCGCTGACGATAACCATGGGGATCCCGTTGTCCGGAGGGGCGAGGCTCAAGTCCTGGCAGGTTACCTGACGTGCCCCCGGCTTGGGATAGACGCTGATTTTGCCGTTGGCTTCCACAATGGCGTATTGGATGTCCGTAATATCAAACGTCCCCTGCTGGCGCAGGGTTTCCATCAAATCCTCCACGGTCAGGCGCATCCCCTTCATGGCAGAGGCGTCGATCTTGCCGTCGTTTACCACAATTTTGGCCTTGCCCCCGATCAACCGGTGGAACGCGGGAATCTTCATCATCAGCACGGATAGGAGCAGCTCCAACGCGACCAGCATCATGATCGGGATGAGGCCGTTGAGAAGCGGCATGCCGCTTTCCTGCATGGGGACCGCCGCCAGATCGGAGATGAGCAGGGTGACCACCAATTCGGCCGGCTGCAGTTCTCCCAACTGCCGCTTTCCCATGATGCGCATCGCCGTGATAATGAATATGTAGATTATCACGGTGCGCACAGCTGTAATCGCCATAAAACAGCCTCCTCCCTTGTTGCCGGAAGCGGACCCTTCCGATGCGTTGAGGCTAGTATTCACCATCCTCTGCGAATATATTCCATGCAGCCGGAAATAACTAAACCGTGCAAAAGCACAGCTGCCTTATCCTGTCCTGCCGAGCAAAAGGAGGCCGTCCCGTGTTTCATAAAACCAATTTCCGCGCCGATTCCCGGCCCGGATATGTTCAGCCGCCGTCCGGCCCCTCGCCGGCCACGCCGATCAGCGCCAGTCTTCTGGACAATCTCGTCTATCTTCGCAAGCAGTTTGACATCAGTTCCGATTTGATGATCCGTGAAATCCATCTGTGCGGATACCCGGCGGCGGTGATTACCGTGGAAGGGATGGTAAACCGCCATATCCTTGCAGACGCCATTCTGCTCCCAATTACGGAGATTAAGGGAAAAAAATTCAGCCCGACGGAGCTCATGGCTTATATCCGGGACGATGTGCTCGGTTCCGGAGACATGCTCCAGGTGCGGACGATGGAGGAACTGGTCAACCTGATTGCCTCCGGGTTTGCGGCCATTGCGATCGACGGCGTGGATTACATGATCCTGGGCGGTATCCAGGGCTTCGCCATGCGCGGGGTGAGCGAACCGGTCAGCGAGGTGATGCTCCGCGGCTCGAGGGAAGGGTTTACCGAGGTTATCCGGATCAATCTGTCCATGCTCCGCCGCCGCCTGAAAACCCCCGATTTGATTTTTGAGATGATGAAGGCGGGGAAAACCAGCAACACCGATGTCTGCCTTTGCTATATGCGGGGGCGGGTTTCGGAAAAGCTTTTGCGGAGCGTACGGCAGAAAATCGAAAATCTGCCGCTTGACGTGGTGCTGGATTCGGGTTATATCCAGCCCTTTTTGGAAAATAAGCACCTGTCCATCTTTACCAGCGTCAACACCACCGAACGGCCGGATACGCTTTGCGGCAAAATTTGTGAAGGGCGGATCGGGATCCTGGTGGACGGCACGCCTTTCGCTTTGATTGTCCCGTACCTTTTTGTCGAAAACTTTCAGGCGATGGACGATTATACCATGCCGCCGTATTATGCAAGTTTTTTGCGGATCTTGAAATATATCGCGTTTGCGGTCAGCCTCCTGCTGCCGGGCCTGTATGTCGCTATCGGTACCCACCATCCGGAGATGTTTCCGCCGGTTTTGCTGCTGTCCTATCTGAACGCCGACCACACCACCCCTTTCCCGCTGACGTTCGAAGCGCTGCTCATCCATTTTCTGTTTGAAATCATGCGGGAGGCGGGCCTGCGCTTCCCGCGCATGGGGCATGCGGTCAGCATCGTAGGCGCGCTGGTCATCGGGCAGGCGGCGGTCGAGGCGGGGCTGGTCGGCGCGCCGATGGTGATTATTCTGGCGCTCACGGCCATCAGTTCGTTTATCCTTCCCAGCCTGTATGCGCCGATTTCGGTTCTCCGCTTTGTCTTCATCCTGCTGGGCGGTGCGTTGGGTGTATACGGCATCCTTCTGGGAGTCGCCCTGCTGCTTTGCGGCATCTGCGCCATCGACGTGGAGGGGATCCCTTATACGGCCCCGGTTTCGCCGCTGACCTTCAAGGCGCTCAAAGACGTGGTCATCCGTGCGGACTGGCGGAAGCTGTGGAAGGGAAATTTCCGGGTGCAAAACGTAAAGGGTTCGGATATCCGGGACGACGGGCAGAAATCCTGAGCGCCCTGCCCGAATGACTGAGAAACTGGAGGAATCGCCTTGGAAAAGACCGTAAAGATCAGCGCCTGGCAGCTCATGACGCTTCTGCTGGTCGGACGTATCACCGTGGCCCTGACGTACAGCGGCGGATCGGCCAACGTAGCGCACGGAACCGACCGGATGGCCTCCCTTTTGCTGGAAGCAGGGCTCCTTCTCCTCCTGTTCCTGCCTACCCTGTGGTATGCGCGGGCCGCCCAGGGAATCGGTTCCCTGGAATATGCCTACGTGCAGTTTGGAAAGGGCGGGGCGGTGGTGGCGGTGCTGTACGCCCTGTACTGCCTCTACATCCAATGCCTGGATTTGATGCAGTTCGACCGCTTTGCCAACACCGCAATGTCGCCGGAAGTCCCCCGCGTCCTGCTCTGCGTTGCGTTGGTCGCAGCGGTTTTTGTGGCAGCGTTCTACGGGCTGGAGGCTGTGGCGCGCACAGCCGCCGTGATTGTCTTTCTCATGGTGGCGGCCATTGTGTTTTTGGCCGTCAGCCTGATCCCGGACATGAAGGCGCTGAACTTCCCGCCGCTTTTTTATGAAGGCTTTACCCCGGTGTGGACCGGGGCGCTGGAAAACCTGCCCCGCTTCCTGGAACTGGGGGTTATCGCCCTCCTGGTCCCTCATGTAAAGGGGGTAGGGAAGGGGTACGTCTGGGGGATCGTTACGGCCGCCGCCGTCCTGCTGGCAATGCAGATTACCCTGGTCGGGGTATTGGGCGACTATGGAGAAATGGTGATGTATCCGTATTATACAGCGGTTACCATCGCCCATTCGAGCATTGTCCAGCGCTTGGATATCCTGGTGGCGGCCATCTGGATGGCGGGGCTTTTTGTGAAGATGTCCTTTCTGGCCGTCCTGTTTCTCGGCTGCCTGCGCCAGGCGTTCGGCGATAAACTCAAGGTGCTGTACGTACTGCTGGGCGGGATTATCGTTTTGACGGTGGGCCTGCTGCTGGGCGATACGCTTCTGTCGGTGGAGCACGGCTATCTCTGGCTGGCTTCCACTGTCCTGATGCTGGCGTTTGCGGTGATTCTGCCGGTTATCCTGCTTTGCGCCAATGCGTTGCGGGTGAAACGCCGCATCAAGAGGGGAGATGCCTTATGAGAACGTGGTTCCTGCTGGTGGCGGTATTGCTGGGATTTACAATGATCCCGAGCTGCCGGGAAAAATCGCAGATTAACAACCGGGTCGTGATAACCGCTGTCGGCATCGACGATGCGCAAGACGGCGGGTGTGCGGTATCCATCCAGGCCATCGAAGCGCTGAAGATTTCCGGCAGCCTGACCAACCAGGAGGATAACGCCACCGGGATCTATGAAACGCAGGGGGAATCGGTTGCCGCCGCGATGAAATCCTTTGTCCTGCAGACCGGGCGGAATACCTACCTCCAGCAGAATCGGGCGATCGTGCTTTCCCTGGATCAGGTGAAAAAGCAGCCGCTTCAGACAACGCTCGATTATTTTATGCGCAATGCGGAGAGCCGTCCCGGCGTCTATCTGGCGGTCAGCCGGGGCAGCCCGGAGGAGGTGCTGGGGGTGAAAACCAGCAGCTACACCATCCCTTCCGACTACCTTACCACCCTCCTTCGGGAGGGCCAAAGCTGGGGCTATTCGGCCGGCACCACCCTTCTTGATGTGGAACGGGCGCTCAGCGGGATGTTTGACGCCTATCTCCCCATCGTCCGGGTGGAGGGGAGCGGGGACGATGCGTCGATCCACATGGACGGCACCGCCGTTTTCCGGGAGGGCGAATTTGTCGGGGAATTGGATGCCCAGGAGACGCGCGGCCTGCTCTTTCTTCAGAATGCGCTGGAGCGCAGCACGGTTGCGGTAAACCGGGATAACGGAGCATCGGTCACGCTGGAACTGCAGAAATCCCACACCGGGATATCCGTAAGCCGGAAAGGGGATGCGGCTGCTTTTACCATCCGGGTTTCCGCACAGGCCGAGATTGCGGAAGAATCGGAAGGGGATATCGTGAAAACGTCGGAACTGCAGTCCCTGAACGAACAATTGGCGCAAACCATTGAAAAGGAGATCCGCGCCGCCATTGACAAAACCGTGATGGAATATGGCTGCGATGTTTTTGGCTTCGGCCGCCGCGTCATGAAGAAGGAGCCGGGACTCATCCGGGGGCATGAAGACGAATGGCCGGAAAAACTGCGGGAATGTGACTATCCGATTGAAGTGGAAATCGAAATCCAAAGTCTGGGCACCAATACGGGCGCCGAACCAAACCGGGTTTCTTAACGCTTGCCTTTCCCCTCAAAGAGGAATACAAAAAATCCCGGAGTTCTACTCCGGGATTTATTGTATTCCAACCGTATGGAAGGGGTCTGTTATGAAAAACCCGCTGTATTGTTCCACCGGCGTATTCACCGGCCGCGTCAACGGCCGGAACCCACGGCTCGCTGCGGATTATGCGGCACAGCTGGACTGCGACGGTCTGGAAGTGATGGTATATGAAGGCTGGTATGGCCGGCTGAAGAAAATCGCCGCGCTGTATCGGGAACGCGGCCTTTGCTGCCCGGTGGTTCATGCCGATAAACGGATCGGCGACTTTATGAGCGCCCCTTCCCCGGAGTCATGGGAAGAAGCCCACCGCCGTTTTGAGGAAAACTGCCGGTTTGCCAAGGCGATTAACGCCTCCATCCTCGTCTGCCATATCTGGGGGATTCCGGAATCGGACGGCCATCTGCCCTGTATTATCGAGCGCTGCGGCCGACTCCTGACGATTGCGGACAGGTATGGGCTGCAGCTGGCGGCGGAAAACTGCGTATGCGTCCATGGAAGCCCGCTGCGCCATATGGTGGAATTGGCGGCCCGGTATCCGTCCGTCGGCTTTACGCTGGATACCCGGCCCGCGCAGTTCCATCGGGAATTGCCTGATTTTTTCCGCAGCCGGCTGTTCACAGATGGGTATATCCGGCACATCCATATCGGCGATTATGCTGGCGGATATAAGGAGTGGGAGCGTCTGTATCCCATCCCGCATCCGGGCGAAGGGGAAGTGGACTTTCCCGCCTTTTTCTCCGCTTTGCGCAAAAGCGGATATGACGGCGGCGTGACCCTGGAGTCCCCCTGCATCCAGCCGGATAGGGTCGATACAAAAGCCATCCGCCGCGACCTGGAATGGATCCGCTGTCAGTGGGATGCAGCGGATACTGCCGGTGAGCGGCAACAATAAAAACCGCCGGGCAGGCCGAAAGGACTTCTCCTTTGGCTCGCCCGGCAGTTTTTTATTCGTTTGCTGTTTAGCCAACCACTTTGACGCCCAGCGTCGTTTTTTCGCCGTTGATATCCCATTCCATTGTGAAGCCGTCCATTTCGCCCACATGGAATTCCTCCGCCAGCACGTCGCCGGCGATGGCCTTCTGGTTTCCGGTCAGCAAGCGGGCAATTTTTTCGCTGCCCGTCTGATAAACGGCGATGTGATCGGTGACGTTGAAATCGGCCTCCTTGCGCATGGACTGGATCTTGCTGATAATTTCCCGGACGAAGCCTTCCTCAATCAGCGCGTCGGTAAGGGTGGTATCCAGCACCACGGTAACCCCGCGGTCGCTTTCGGCGGCAAACCCGGGCTTGGGAGAGGCGTCGATCAGCAGCTCCTCCGGCGTGAGGGAAATTTCTCCGTCTGTAAGGGGGAGAACCAGTACACCGTTTTGGTCCAGTTCTTTTTTCGACTTCCCGCCGTCCAATGCCGCCAGCGCATTGCGGATTTCCCCGATCCGTTTGCCGTATTTCTGCCCGAGCAGCTTGAGCTGCGGCTTGAAGGTGTAGGCGGTGAATTCGGAGACGTCTTGCGTAAAGGCAAACTCTTTTACGTTCAGTTCATCCTTGACAATATCCTGATAAAGGACATCCAGCGGGTGCTCCGCCATGACGAAGATTTTGGCAAGGGGCTGCCGGTTTTTGATGCTGACCGCATTGCGCGCCGCCCGGCCGAGGGTGACGACCTGCAGGACCTCTTCCATATCCTCTTCCAGTTTCTTGTCGATCCAACGCTCGTCCGCTTTCGGGAAATCGCACAGATGGACGCTTTCCGGCGCGGAGGGATCCAGGGAGCAAACCAGGTTGCGGTAGATATCTTCCGTCATGAAGGGGATCATCGGCGCGGCCAGCTTGGATACGGTAACCAGCGCGGTGTACAAGGTCATGTACGCGGCGATTTTATCGTCGGTCATCCCTTCGCCCCAGTACCGTTCCCGGCCGCGGCGGACGTACCAGTTGCTCAGTTCGTCCACAAAATCCTGCAGAGCACGGGCGGTTTCCGGGATTTTGTAATCATTCAGATCCGCGTCGACCTCCAGGATCAGGGAATTTAGCTTGCTGAGCAGCCATTTGTCCATGACCGTGAGTTTGGCGCTATCCAAAGAATACTTGGTCGCGTCGAAGCCGTCGATGTTGGCGTACAGCACAAAGAAAGCGTAGGTGTTCCACAGGGTGGAGAGGAATTTGCGCTGCCCTTCCTGCACCGCTTTAGCGTGGAAGCGGTTGGGCAACCAGGGGGCGGAGTTGGAATAGAAATACCAGCGGATGGCGTCCGCGCCGTAGGTGGCGAGCGCCTCGAACGGGTCCACGGCGTTCCCTTTGGATTTGGACATCTTCTGCCCGTTTTCGTCCTGCACATGCCCCAGCACAATCACGTTGCGGTAGGGGGCTTTATTAAACAGCAGGGTGGAAATCGCCAGGAGGGAGTAGAACCAGCCGCGGGTCTGATCCACCGCCTCCGAGATAAAGTCGGCGGGGAACTGCTGCTCAAACAGCTCCTTGTTTTCAAAGGGATAGTGATGCTGAGCGAAGGGCATGGAACCGGAATCAAACCAGCAGTCGATGACTTCGGGCGTGCGGGTCATTGGCTTGCCGCAGTGCGGGCAGCGGAGGGTGACGGCGTCCACATAGGGGCGGTGGAGCTCGATGTCGTCCGGGCAGTTGTCCGAAAGTTCCTTGAGTTCAGCGATGCTGCCCACCGCATGCTGATGGCCGCATTCGCATATCCAGATGTTCAGCGGGGTGCCCCAGTAACGGTTCCGGCTGATCCCCCAGTCCTGCACGTTTTCCAGCCAGTCCCCAAAGCGGCCTTTCCCGATGCTTTCCGGCATCCAGTGGACGGTGTTGTTGTTGCGGATGAGATCCTCCTTGACGGCGGTCATGTTGATGAACCAGCTCTCCCGCGCGTAATAGATCAGCGGCGTGTCGCACCGCCAGCAGAAGGGGTAGCTGTGCTCAAAAACAGGGGCGGAAAAGAGCAGCCCGCGTTCCTTCAGGTTCTTGAGCACTTCTTTGTCCGCGTCCTTGCAGAACATGCCGGGCCAGAGGGTTTCCTTGGTCATCTGGCCCTTGCCGTCAACCAGCTGGACAAAGGGGAGGCCGTATTTGCGGCCGACCTTCGCGTCGTCCTCGCCGAAGGCAGGCGCGGTATGGACCACGCCGGTGCCGTCAGTCAGGGTGACGTAGGAATCGCACACCACATACCAGCATTTTTCCTTGGGGCGGACAAAATCAAACAGCGGAACATATTCGGTGTTTTCCAGTTCTGCACCGCGGTAGGTTTCCAGCACCGTGTACTCCTCGCCGAGCACGGTGGAAGCCAGCGCCTTTGCCAGGATATACGTCTCCTCCCCACAGCGGACCTTGACATATTCCTCGTCCGGGTTCACGCAGAGCGCAACGTTGGAAGGGAGGGTCCAGGGGGTGGTGGTCCAGGCGAGGATATAGGTGTCCTCTTCGCCCTTCACCCGGAATTTTGCGATGGCGGAACGTTCCTTAACGTCCTTATACCCCTGCGCCACCTCGTGGCTGGAAAGCGGGGTGCCGCAGCGAGGGCAGTAGGGGACGATCTTGAACCCTTTGTACAGCAGGCCGCGCTCCCAAATCTGCTTGAGCGCCCACCATTCGGATTCGATGAAATTGTTGTCATACGTAACGTAGGGATGCTCCATATCCGCCCAAAAGCCGACGGTCTGAGAGAAATCTTCCCACATCCCCTTGTATTTCCACACGCTTTCCTTGCATTTTTCGATAAACGGTTCCAGCCCGTATGCCTCGATCTGTTCCTTCCCGTTGATATGCAGGAGTTTTTCGACCTCGAGCTCAACCGGCAGACCGTGGGTGTCCCAGCCGGCTTTCCGGGGGACCATATAGCCCTTCATGGTGCGGTACCGGGGGATCATATCCTTGATAACGCGGGTGAGAACGTGTCCGATATGCGGTTTCCCGTTCGCCGTCGGCGGGCCGTCGTAGAACGTATAGGTCGGACACCCTTCGCGCTCCTCCATGCTCTTTTCAAAAATATGGTTCTCCCGCCAGAACTCCTCGGTTTTCTTTTCCCGCTCCACAAAATTCAGATTTGTTGAGACTTTTTCATACATGACTTGCTTCCTCTACCTTTCTCAAAGTTATAACGGCAAAATTCGGGGGAGTGGGGGCAAGGCGGCAAATAAAAAGCCTCCGCCCCGTAAAACGGGACGAAGGCGCGCTTCGCTGTACCACCCATTACGACATACCGACATATGCGTTCCCGATAACGGCGGAAAGCCGGCCCCACCTAATAAAACGTCCGGGACGTGCGTTCAGCGGGCAACTCCAGAGGGATTTTCCGTTTTCATCGACTGGTACCGGGCTTACACCCTCCCCGGCTCGCTGTGACGTTAAACGAAAACGTACTGTCTCTGTCTGCGTTTTTCTCTTGATGCTTTTATATGATTTATGATTGCAGATTATCACGAAATGCGGGGTTTGTCAAGGAAAATGTTCCGTCCCCGTGCGTCGGTGCCGGGTTACTCTCCTGTTGGAAGCGCTTCCCGCCGGCGCTGGACCTCCGCATAGATCTCCGGAATGCGCCGGGCGATTTCGGCGCGCATTAAATCCAGCGTCGCCTCGTCCGCCCCTCCGGACAGGGAAATCGTAATTTCCTTCTCAACGATGACCGCCGGGAACCGGAACGTGCCGAATGCGGCGGGGGAAACCACGTTCACCGCAATGGCTTTGGCCTTGCATTCGTCGGAGATAGCGATGTTGACGGCATCGTTGCCGGTAGCCGCCACGCACAGGTAGCTTGAAGTGCAGTCCCCCCGGTAATACCGGCGGGGGATATACCGGATTTTCCCGCTTTCGTCCAGCCTGCGGAGTTCCTCGCACAGCTCGGGGCTGATCACTGTCACCTTGGCGCCGAATGCCAGCAGCGTGGATACGCGGGACGCCGCCGAACGGCCTCCGCCGAAAACCGTGCAGTTGTTTGAGCGTAGATCAATATATAATGGGAAATCTGACGCCACGGCGTCACCTCCTAATCCGTCTGCAGCTGTGCCGAAGTCCCGCGCAGGAAGCCGCCCGTCTGCCGGAATGCGACAGAAGATGATCACATTTCGCGGGGACTATTTGTTATTGTAGCATAAAGGGCGTCTTTTGACAAGATGTATGCTTTACAATGGGCGGATATTGTCGAAACGCAGGGAGTCGACGTCCATTTGCACGCGGTACCCGCCGCCGTTGGCTGCCTGGAAGTCGTACATATCCACCCCGGATTCCGCCAGAGGGTGCAGGCGGGACAGCAGCGTCATAATGCAGCCGCCGTGGGTAACCACCGCGGCGGAGCGGAAAGCGCGCTTGCGGGAATCATTGGCGATCTGCCGCATGGCGCCGGTCAGGCGCAGGGCGAATTCTTCCCCGCTTTCCCCGCCGGGCGGAGCGGCCGCTCCCGCTGTGTCAATCCATTTTTGATAGGCCGGATCATCCTTCAGCTGTTCGTACGTTTTCCCTTCAAAGCTGCCGAAATCCAGTTCCGCCAGCGAGGGGAGGACGACCGGGACCAGCATGGGATAGAGGATCTGGGCGGTTTCCGCACACCGGCTCAGCGGGCTGATATAAAGGGCTTCCGCCGAAGGGTATGCGCTGCGCGCTCTCCGATCGAGCAATTCCTTTTTCCCGCGCTCGCTTAAGGGCTGGTTCATCGTCTGCCCAGTATACCGCCTTTCCGCATTGCCGGTTGTAGCGCCGTGGCGGATGAGAAACAGATCAATTTTCATGATGATTGACACCTTCCCTGATGGATGCCGGATAACGGCTGAAATTATAAGAACGCGGAGCCGAACAGCCCGCCGAACGCCAGCAAAAGCAGCAGGATCAGCTGAGACAGTTCCACCAGATACCCGAGCAGATCGCCGGTAATGCCGCCGAACTGCTTCATCGTCATCCGCCGGTACCACAGGAAGAGCAGCAGCGCGCCGGCCGCGGCCGCCGCTGCAATCAGCAGGCCGGGCAGCCCGCCTCCCAGGAAACCGGCCCCCAGCAGCAGCAGCAGGCTGAGCAGGACTTCCGCTATCCCCAGCGCCCGGATGCCGGAGGCCGCCCGATCCGCAAAGAGGACGCCTAAGGTGCTCGACGGCGTATAGGGGAAACGGCTGCTGGCCGCCACCGTGAGGCCGCGGGCCAGCGTGTATACCGTATAGGCGGCCGGAAGAAGGGCGGGGGTGGCATAGATCTGGTACCAGGCCCCGCATTCCAGCAGGAGCAGCCCTGCACAGCTGAGCACGGCAAAGGGCCCGCAATGCGGATCCTTCATAATCTGCAGTTTTTTCTCCCGATCCCGCCGTGAAAAAACCGCATCGGAGGCGTCCAAAAAGCCGTCCATATGGAGGCCGCCGGAAACCAGCAGGGGGATGGCCACGGCAATCACGGCAAAAAACAGGGGAGAGGCGTGCAGCCAGACGGCCAGCGCCGACCACCCGAAAAGCAATCCTCCGATGAGGAGCCCCACCACCGGCAGGCACCCCAAAGACCAGCGCATATTGTCCTCCCGCCAATCGACCCGGGGCATGGGGATGGCGGAATACATGGACAGGGCGATAATCAGGGATTCTCCGAACTTTTTCATGACTGATTCCCTCTTTCCGCCGTCAGATTTCGTCCAGGCCGGCGGTTTCGTAGTACGCGGCCAGGGCGCTGTCCAGCAGCCCCGCGCCGAGAAGGCCGCCGGTGCCCTCCCCAAGGCAGAGGCCGGCGGTAATCAGGGGCCGCAGCCCCAGGGCGTCGAGCAGCCATTTCCCGGCGCTTTCCGCCGTGCAGTGGGAGGGGAACAAAGCGTGGATGCATGCCGGCGCCAGCCGGACCGCGCACAGCGCGGCGGCGGAAGAAATCAGCCCGTCGATCATCACGGCCACCCCGTAGGCGGCGCCGCCCAGATACAGCCCGCACATCGCGGCGATGTCCAGCCCGCCGACCTTGCTGAGGATGTCGATGGGATCGGCGGGATCTGGCCGGTTGAGTTCCAGCGCACGGCGGACGATCGCCGCCTTGTGGGGGACCCCCTGCTGGCCGCCCGCGCCCTTGCCGGTGACCTCTTCCGGCGAACGGCCGAGGAGGACGGCGCTGACGGCGCTGGCCGTGGTGGTGTTCCCAATCCCCATCTCGCCGGCAACGGCCAGCCGAACGCCCTTGTCTGCCAGCTCCTTGGCTGTGCATATCCCGGTTTCCAGCGCCTTCCGGCATTCCTCCCGGGTCATGGCCGGCCTGCGGACGATATTGCCGGTACCGCGGCGCACCACCCGCTGAACAACCCGCGGCTCGTCATATTCGCAGGCGATGCCCACGTCAATCACCAGCACGTCGGCGGGAAGGCGGCGGGCAAAAGCGTTGACCACGCCGCCGCCGCGGGCAAAATTGACCGCCTGTGCCGCGGTAACCCGCTGGGCGGAGGGGGTGATCCCTTCCGCAACGACGCCGTTGTCCGCGCAGAAGACCACGGAGGTCTTCCTGGATATATCCGGACGGCTGGTCCCCTGGAATCCGGCCAGCCGGATTACGGCCGTCTCCAATTCCCCAAGGCTTCCCGGCAGCTTTGCCATGGAGTCGAGCCGTTCCTTTGCAAGGGACATGGCTGTCTCGTCCGGGGAGGGCAGATTATGCAAGATGTCTTGAAATCGCATGTTGAAGGCTCCTTTTGCTGCGGTATACAGCCCAGCGCACCGAATGTGTTTATCGTTTATTGTATCACATCCGCTGCCGGCGGACAACCGTCAAGAAGAATCCCGCTCATTTTGCCATGTATGCCGCCGGGTTTCTTCAGAAATGCTATTGGAGGCTATACCGCTACATGATATAATGCGAGTATTAAATTATTATCTGAAGTTATGAAAGGAACCGCTGATGGATATACGGGAATTAACGATTGCCAACATAGAGGCAATTAAGACACTCATGCTGGACATTTTTTCAAAAGCTCCCTGGGAAGATAGATGGACGAATGAACAGCTGCATGCTTATGTCTCTGAATTGATAGGAAATAAAAATTCCTTATCCTTTGGAGCGTATAAGGATGAAATTTTAATCGGGATGGCCTTGGGAAGGATAAAAAGCTGGTATGAGGGTACGGAATATTGGATCGACGAGTTCGGGATTCTTCCCGAAATGCAGCAAAGCGGTCTTGGTACTAAATTTATCCATGAAATAGAGCAAGTTTTGGCTGGAAAAGGCTTTGCGCATATTGTGCTTCTTACCGAGAGAAACGTGCCGGCGTACCGGTTTTATCAAAAGAACGGGTTTGAAGAAATGGTAGATACCGTTTTCTTTGTAAAACCCATAAAATCTTAACTTTCCAAACCGCCGCTGTGCCATCAAAGGGAGGAGGGGAGACTATCTGCCTCCTCGTACCGTTTCATTCCCCACCAGTTTGGCATCAGCTCCTTCAACGTGACCGTCGTCCTTGATGCATAATCCACCATGATTTCCGTATCCCGGTTTTTCAAAGACAGCTGCATGAGGAATTCCCGGCAGGCGCCGCAGGGCATGCCGCTTTCGCCTCCGTCGGGGGCCTTCTCCCGGAAGGTCAGTATGCGTTTTATGACGGTTTGGCCGCTGTTCACGTACATATTGAGCGCCGCTACCCTTTCCGCGCATAAATCCATCACACCGCAGCAGCTTTCAATGCAGAAGCCTACGTATATTTCTCCGTTTTCACTTTCCAATGCGCTGACAACATGATGCGCGCTGATAAAAGGCGTCACTTCCTCCGGGTGGTACTGAGCGCTGGCTTTCCGATACATTGTTTCCCAAATATCCATGGGAATCTTCCTCCCACCATTCCGTATTGGCGGAACCATTTCCGCCTCCGCCGCAGGCAGCACCGCTCCCTGGCTTTTTCAATGTAACACACCGGCTCACCTAATGCAAGGCGAAAGGAACGAATGCGGATTCCCTCCCCGCATTCTGCAATGAGAAATCCTCCTCAGCGAGGTGAATAAAAGAGGTAATAAAAAGTATTTGTTGACAGGAGGCGGGGAAAAGCGGTACACTTTACATCAAAGGATGGGATAGAACAGAAAGCGGTAAATTGCGGTTGTGTTTTGGTCCGGCGTATGCTATACTGTTCACTATTCCTTTGGCCGGCGGATAAGGCGGTCGTCTGGCGCTCTTATCCATCGGGGATTTTGAGGGGCAATTGAGTCTCAGGAGGGATGACCATGGCGGAGGAAGGTAGCTTCCGGACCAGTCTGGGCGGGTTTCATAAGGCGGACGTGCTCTCGTATATCGACGCCATGAACTCCCGCCATGAGGAAGAACTGAACCAGCGCGCGCAGGAAATCGAGCAGCTGCGCCAGGCGGTATCCGCTCAGGAAGCGTATGTGGCGGAACTCCGGCAGCAGTACGATCTGTCCACGCAGGAGAATGCGGAACTCCGGCAGCAGAATGAAGCGTTGCAGCAGCAGAATGAAGGCCATCACCGGCAGGAGGCGGAATGCCGCCGCCTTTCCGAAGAGGCGGAAATCCTCCGGATGGAGAAGGAAGCGCTGAACGCCCGCCTGGAAGGGATGGAAAAGCGGCTGGCGGCGGTGTCCTCGCTGGAAGAGGAGCTGGAGGGCTTGCGCCGGCAGGCGCGCGAATGGGCTTCCCAGTGTGAAAAAAACCGTCAGCGGGAGGAAGAGGAAGCGCAGGAGCGTGCAGCGCTGCTGGAAAAGAAGGACGAACTGGAAAAAGCCTTGCAGTCCCTGTCCGTGCAGCAGGAAACGCTTCAGCGGGAGCGGGACGCGCTGAGGGAGAGCAATCAGCGGTATGAAGCCCTGTCCGGCGACGTCGGCGCCTTTGTCATGGAACTTCATTCCATGGGGCAGCGGTTCCTCGAAATTGCATACAAACGCAGCGACGCCTGCCTGAATGCGGTCGAAAGCGTGGTCGGTTCCCTTTCCTCCCAGCTGGGGGAAGCGCGCGCTCAAACCGACCAGGCGCGGCAGGAACTGCTCGATCAGGGGGCTACGGCCGGCATGCGGCTGGACGAATTGGTACAGAAGCTGGAAGAGTCGGCCATGCAGCCGGGCAGCGAAAATGAGACATGAATAAGGAGCGATCGCTACGGGAACGATTTCGATACACACCGATCAGCTGAAAGAACGCGCGGCTGAGCTGCACGCAGGCGACCGGATTCTGCTTTCCGGCACGGTGTACACCTCCCGCGACGCTGCGCACAAGCGGATTTTCCAGCTGCTGCGGGAGGGGAAGCCCCTGCCTTATCCGCTGGAAAACGCCGTCATCTATTATTCCGGCGCCACCCCTGCGCCGGAGGGGCTGCCGATTGGCTCCTGCGGCCCCACCACTTCCGGGCGCATGGATGTTTATGCGCCGGAACTGTATGATCGCGGCGTGGCCGCAACCATTGGCAAGGGGGGACGGACCCCGGCGGTGGAAGAAGCCATCCGGCGCAACGGCGCGGTTTATCTTTGCGCGGTGGGGGGAGCCGGCGCCCTGGCCGCACGCAGCGTGGTTTCCTGCGAAGTAATCGCTTTTGAGGATTTGGGATGCGAAGCGGTCAAGCGGCTGGAAATTCGTGATTTCCCGTTGATTGTGGGCATTGATTGCCATGGCGGGAGCCTGTTTGCCCGCTGATTTGCGGCATGAGCTCTCCCCGCACGGGATTCCGGGGATTTCCGACAGGGAACAAGCGGCAAGTTTATCAACAATATGAAGGAGTGGATGATTCCATGGCGGAACTGAAATATGAAATTGTCAAGAGTCTGGGGATTTTGTCCCAGTCCCCTTCCGGGTGGACCAAGGAACTCAACCTGGTCAGCTGGAACGGGCGGGATCCGAAATACGATATCCGGGAATGGGCGCCGGAACACACCAAGATGGGGAAGGGCGTCACCATGACGGGGGATGAAATTATCCTCCTGCGCGATCTGCTCAATGAGACTGATTTATAAAGCCAACCCGCTAAAAAACACACGGGATTCCCGCTTTTTATGGCGGGAGAAGGCACATCAAGCGACGCAAAGGCCTGCTGTCTGTTGATTACAGCCGCAGGCCTTTTTTTGCATTTTTTCACGCGGATTTGCCGTGCTGTAAGATGACCAGCGGCAGTATGGAACGATGAGCGCCTCTTCTTAATAAAAGATTAATCAAGGTATCATCGTTTCTGTTTCCGGGCTGTATTGACAGCAAGATGGGGATTTTTTATACTAATCTTAAGAAGAAAACACGGCTGTCTGAGCGGAAGGGAGGCGATCGTCTCATGGCGAAAATGTACTGCCCGCATTGCGGGAAGGAAATTGAGGATACCTTTCTGTTCTGCCCGCATTGCGGGGCGGCGGTGTCTCCGCCTCGTACGCAGCAGACGCAGCCGTCGGGAGGGGGGGACCCGCCGCCGTATGCGCAGGGGAACGGTCAGCAGCCTCCCTATCCGCCCTATCAATCGGCTTATCCGCCGCCGTATGCGGGATATTCCCCGAACCCCTCCCCCTATGGGCAAGCGGGGCCGACGGTCCCTCCCGGATATCAGCCGAGGAACCGTCTGGCCGCCGGGATCCTCGCCATCTTAATCGGATTCCTCGGTATCCACAATTTTTATCTCGGATACACGGGAAGGGCGGTCGCTCAGCTGCTAATAACGGTGCTGAGCTGCGGGATCCTGGTGCTTGTCAGCCAAATTTGGGCGATTGTGGAAGGCGTCCAAATCCTGACCGGCCATATCGTCTGCGACGCACACGGTGTGCCGATGGTTACCTGAACGCATCGCGGCTATCCGAGGCGTACCCTGGAAAGGGTTCCGGAATTCAGACCGCAGATACGCTGATAAAAAAGAAGACGACGGCGTTGGGCCGTCGTCTTCTTTTCATATAGCCTATCAGGATTCCCGGATGAGATCCGCCATGCGGTACAGCCCCGGCTCCTTGTTTAAAAGGAAAAGCCCGGCATTGACAGCGCCTACCGCAAAAATCTCCTTCGACAGGGCGGTGTGGGAGATGGAAACCATCTCGTCCCGGCCGGCAAAGAGGATTTCATGTTCCCCTACAATGGTCCCGCCGCGTATCGAGGAAATGCCGATTTCCGCTTTCTCCCGCTTTTTCCGGACCGAATGCCGCTCATAGACATATTTGGGCGCAAATTCCAACGATTCGGAAATGGCGTCCGCCAGCATCAGTGCCGTTCCGGAGGGGGCGTCGATCTTTTGGTTATGGTGCTTTTCGATGATTTCGATATCGAAATCGTTCCCAAGTACTGCCGCGGCTTTCCGTGCCAATTCCATGACAAGGCTTATTCCGATCGACATGTTGCCGCTGTAAAATACGGGGATCTGCGCAGACGCCTGCGTGATCTCTTCCACCTGTTGGGAGGATAACCCGGTGGTGGCGATTACCGCGGGGATATGGTGCTCCACAGCGTACTGCAGCACGCCGGAAAGGGCGGCCGGATGGGAAAAATCAATGAGGACGTCCCCCTCCAGGCTGCAGTTGGCGGGATTCGCGAAAACCGGATACCCGGCATGGCTTTCGAGATTGATATCAAACCCGGCCACGATCTTGCAGTCGCAGCGTTCGGCTACGCAGGCGGTAATCGCGCGTCCCATTTTCCCGTTGCAGCCGCTGAGAAAAATTCTTACCATATTATACACATCCTTTGAAAATCGGGAGGAATGATTTTACGCAATCAATCCATAGCGGCGCAGTACGGCGGCCAGGGATGCGCGGCCCTGTTCGCTCATGCGGCACAGGGGAAGCCGGCAGTCGCCGACGTCCATGCCCATTTGATTCATCGCTTCCTTGACCGGGATCGGGTTCACGTCGCTGAACAGGGCGGCGGCCAGGTCAAAATATTCCAATTGCAGCCGGCGGCTACCCTCGATATCCCCGTCAAACCAGCGGGCCACCATGTCGTGCGTCTGCTTCGGCAGGATGTTGGAGAGGACCGAGATAACGCCCTTGCCGCCCAGGGAGAGGATCGGCACGATCTGATCGTCGTTGCCGGAGTAGATGTCGATGTTTCCGTCGCAAAGGGACATCGTTTTCGCTACCGAGGCGATATTCCCGTTGGCTTCTTTGATTGCGACAATATAGGGGTTTTTGCACAGCGTCGCATAGGTTTCCGGCTTGATGTCCACCCCGGTGCGGGAGGGCACGTTATACAGCAGAATCGGCATCTTCATTTCGTCGGCAATCGTTGTGTAATGGGCGATCAGCCCCTGCTGGGAGGTCTTGTTGTAGTAAGGCGTCACCAGCAGAAGCGCGTCCGCGCCCAGGTCGCGCGCCTCTTTGGACAGTTCGATGCAGTAGCGGGTGTCGTTGGAACCGGTGCCGGAAATGACCGGGACCCGCCCCTTCGCCTGCTCAACGGCGGCCCGCATAACGGAGATATGTTCCTCATGATCCAGGGTGGAGGATTCTCCGGTCGTACCGCAGGTGATGATGGCGTCGGTGCCGTTTTCAATCTGCCATTCGATGAGTTCCCGGTATTTTTCCAGATTCACGCTGCCGTCCGCATGCATGGGGGTGACAATCGCCACGCCCGCGCCGGTGAAAATCGTGTTCTTGCTCATCAATCGCTCATCCTTGTATAATAGAGTAGTAGTTATTAGAGCCCCTCTCCAAGGGCTGTGCTACACTGTAAGGGATGCTGTGGATTGGTGTCGCCCTCCTACCACAAG
>CAJFGS010000025.1 GCA_904377855.1 Candidatus Avimonas merdigallinarum | reverse complement strand
ACAGTGCCTTTTGGTTGTCTGGTATCTCCATTCTACCATAGGGTTCTGTATGAACTCTTTTATTTCCCTAAAGTGTTGCACTTGTTAGTATAATTCACCGCATCGTTAAAAAATCCCTCCGGCTTCGCCGGAGGGATTTCCAATGCGGGCAGACCGCCCGGCTGTATGCTGTTCCTGGAGCGAATCGGCGTTGCCGCCCACTCTGCCCTTGGCCTGGATTGCCGGCGGCTTATGCCTGCAGCTGGGCGGGAGGGCTGAACTTTTGCTTTGCCGCCTGGGTTTGCTGCTGATCGGCCGGAGCGGTGGGATACCATCCCCGTTTGAGCATCTCGTCCACGATATCCGCCCGGATTGTGTGCTCGTCCTGCAGGATATTGAGCATTTCGTCCCGGATATTCGCCGCCGTGCATTCGCCGGCAAACGCGTTATAGGCCTGTGCCATGAACGTCTGCGAATTCAAAGCATCTTCCATCCATTCCTTATCCTGCATAGGGAGATTCTGCGGAGGATTTTGCGTCATATGCTTCCGCCTTTCTTAGTTCAAATAGGTGAGAAGACGGTCAAAATGGTTCTGATGCTTTCCCGCAATCTGCTCGCACAGGGTCTTCACCTGTGCATCGGTGGCCAGGAGCGCATACGATTTGAACTGCTTGACCAGGAGCTGCTCTGTACGCAGCTGCGTTTCAATCGCTTTCAGTTCGTCGGTCGTTAGATTGGCCATAATATCCCGTCTTTCCTCCTTTTCGTTAAAGCGGCCGCTTTGAGGAAGCGGCCTGCCCTCCCATTCGTTTGTATGGCAAGGGACGTTCCCCCTGCCCTGTCTTTCCGGGCCATTTTATGTAGCCCGGCGCGCCGCGGCGTTCCCGCCGCCCAAACCAAAGCTGATTTCCAATGCCTGGTTGATCCTGGCCATGGACTGATCGTCCAGCCGTCCCATGTGTTCTTTCAGCCTGCGCTTGTCGATGGTGCGGATCTGTTCCAAAAGGACGATGGAATCCTTCGCCAGGCCGCTGCCGGCGGAATTCAGCTGGATGTGGGTGGGAAGCCGCGCCTTATCCTTTTGGCTGGTAATCGCCGCGGCGATTACGGTGGGGCTGAACCGGTTGCCTACATCGTTTTGCACGATGAGCACCGGGCGGATCCCTCCCTGCTCCGACCCCACCACCGGGCTCAGATCCGCGTAATAAATATCTCCTCTTCGGACGTTCACCTTTTTCTCACTCCCGTATTTCAAGCAGTATAAACGCCTGCCGGAAAGCGTCCGGCGTCCTGGGGGTTGTCCCGCAAAGGTATTGTTGCCGGTATTTTTGGTTTTAATCGGCGATGCGGCTTTTTTTCAAAGCACTGAGTGAAATGCCGGCTTCCGGCGCCTCCTGGCGCCCGGTGCATCGGCTGCAGCTCTGCCAGCGGCCCGGCGCAGGGGCCGTATCGCGTGCCGGTACTCCAGTATATGCTCGTCCTGCCGGAGTGCCAACGGGACTTGCAGGGACAGCAGGGCCGTGGTATACTGAACGCCGGATTGAGAGGAGGAAGTCGCTATGGTTCTTTTGGACGAAACCGGTCGGAACAAGATAGCCCCGTTTTACCGGGGGACAACGAAAACCATGGTCTGGTCCTGCCTGCAGGGAATGATGGGGGAAGCGGCGGCGGACAATGCGTACGCGCCCCGCTGCGCACGCATTGTCCTGGGCGATTTCTGCTATCCGGCCGGGGACGCGGACGCAGCAGGGGCAAAGGAACTGCTGGCCGCACTTCCCCCGCACGAGATGCTGCTGGTGCCGCCGGACGCGGAGTGGGCAAGCCGGATTGAACGGGTGTGGGACGGGCGCTGCCGGCGGCTGGAACGGTACGCCATCCAAAAAAATCCCGCCGCCTTTGACCGGGAATGGCTGCGCCGCCTGGCAGTTGGGATTCCGGAAGGATACCGGATTCAGCCAATCGGCGAAGACATATACGAAACGGTGATACGGGAAAAATGGAGCCGGGATTTCTGCTCCAATTTCCGCTCTTGTGAAGATTTTTGTCAGCGCGGCCTGGGGTTTGTCGCCTTAAAAGGGAGCGAATTGGCCGGCGGGGCTTCGTCGTACAGCGTATATCGGGGCGGGCTGGAAATCGAGGTGGATACAAAACCGGAGCACCGCCGGAAAGGGATCGCCGCCGCCTGCGCCGCCCGCCTGATCCTCGCCTGCCTGGAACGGGGATGGTATCCCAACTGGGACGCTGCCAATACCGCCTCGGTGCGGCTGGCAGAAAAGCTGGGATACCGGCTGGAGGCGGCATATCCCGCATACGCGGTCAGCCCGGAGCCGGCATAGCCGCGGAGCGGCGGTTCCCTTGGCGGCGCTCCGCCCTGCCTTTTTCATTTTGCCCGTACTAAAATCCCTTTGCCGGCATATACTATCCATGGGTTTTCCCTTAACGGGAAAACCCGAACGGCCGTGGAATAATCCGTCCTTCCTTTCCCGAACTGTTTCCGAAAACAAATCCTCCAAAATATTGAAAACCATCTTGACAAGCAGCCAAAAAATCGGTATACTAAGTCACGTTGTTTCTTTGCCCTGCATCCGGCGCCATAGCCAAGTGGTAAGGCATGGGTCTGCAAAACCCTGATTCCCCAGTTCAAATCTGGGTGGCGCCTCCAATGGGAAACGGCCGGCAATCCGTACGGATTGCCGGCCGCAATTTGTGTTATCAGAACTTCTTCCATGATATGGGAACGCCGGACTGCCACACAGCAGCCCGAGGGGCCGCGGCACAAGCGGGGATGCCGGCGGCCTGGAGGAAACGGAAGCCTGTATCATAAGCGGGCTGCCTATCCCTCTTTTATAGATCGTCGATTGGACTGCTGGAGGCGGATCTCCTGCGGGAGCCGGCATGGCCCTGCGTCCGGAAAAGCCCGGCCAGCATCGGCGTGCTCCGCATCGAAACAAAATCGTTTTCCGCAACTACCAAATGATCCACCAATTGAATCCCGGCCACAGACAACACCTGGGCAATCATCTGCGTACTTTCCTGATCTTCCGTGCTGGGAAGGGCGAACCCGTTGGGATGGTTATGCGCCAGCACGACCGCGGTGGCATGGCTGGAAATTGCCTGTTCCAGTATCCGGCGAACGCTGATTTCGGTCGCGTTGACGCTCCCCTCCGCCACAAAAGCGCTGCTGAGCACCTTGCATTTGTTATCCATGCAGACGACCAGCACGCGCTCATTCCGTTCCCCGAAAAACTTCGGAAGGATAAATTCCCCGATCTTTTCCGGAGAATCCAGGATCATATCCTTGGGCAGGTCCCGATCGTAATATTCCCGGATGAGGGCGCCGCTCAGCCGAATGAGCACCGCCGCATTCGCGGTGATCCCCTTGACCTTTGTCAGCTCCTCATACGGGGCCTTCAGCACTCCGGGCAGGTTCCCGAACCGTTCCAAAAGCGCGTGGGCGATTTCGTTGGTATCCCGGCGCGGGATCCCGAAAAACAGCAGCATTTCCAGCATCTGATGTTCTTCAAATCCGCGGAGCCCTTCCCGCAGGAAGCGCTGTTTCAGCCGTTCGCGATGCCCTTCATGGATATTGCCGGCCGGTTTGTTCTGCTCCTTATCCATAAAGCGTCCCCCCTCCCTGCGGAATAAGAAAACGGGAAAATTTTCCTTTTGATTATACCATAAAAAATACCGTTTTGAAAAGCCGGCGGGATATGCTATACTGTTTTTGTCGTGAACTTTCACCGTCTCTGGTTATCACGGATAGAATTGCAAAAGTCGGGAGGAATTTTATGAAATCCATCACCATCCAGGCGAATGACGCCGGGCAGCGGCTGGATAAATTCCTGACCAAAAAATTCGGGAACCTGCCGGTTTCCATGATGTATAAATGCATCCGCACCAAGGATATCAAGCTCAACGGAAAGCGCTGCCAGATTTCCTCCCGCCTGGCGGAGGGGGATATCGTGACCTTGTATGTAAAGGATGAATTCCTGACGGAGGAACCCGCCGCTTACGACTTTCTGAGCGCTTCCCGGAAGCTGGATATCGTTTATGAGGACGAAAACATCCTTTTGCTGAATAAAAAGGTCGGGCTGCTGGTCCACCCGGACGACAAGGAATACCGGGATACCCTGATTTCGCGCGTCCAGCGGTACCTCTATGAGAAGGGAGAATACGATCCCACCCGGGAAAACAGCTTTGCCCCGGCGCTGGTCAACCGGATTGACCGCAACACCTGCGGCATCGTGATCGCCGCCAAAAACGCCGCGGCCCTGCGGATTTTGAACGAAAAGCTCCGGGCGCGGGAAATCCGTAAATTTTACCTTTGCATCGTCCATGGGATAATGGAGGAGAAAGAAGCCACGCTGGAAGGGTATCTGGAAAAGGACGAAAGCCGGAACCGGGTATTTGTCAGCCGGAGCGCATCGGCCGGCACGCGTTCCATCCGCACCCGGTACCGCGTCCTGGGTGAAAAAAACGGGTTTTCGCTCTTGGAAATCGAGCTGATGACCGGGCGGACCCACCAGATCCGCGCGCATTTGGCTTCCATCGGCCACCCGCTGCTGGGCGACGGGAAATACGGGACCAACGCCCTGAACAAAGGGACCGGTTACGACAAACAGGCCCTTTGCTCCTACCGGCTGATCTTTGATTTTCGGCCGCCGGCAGCCCCCCGCTCCGACGAGGACGCCCTGCTGGATTACCTTCAGGGCAAGGAATTTGCCTTGGAAGACGTCTGGTTTGTCCCCGCCTTCTGGAAAGGCATTGAACGCGAGCGAAAATAAAAGGCACCTCCGGATACAGATTCTGCCCTGTATCCGGAGGTGTTGCTGTATACGGAAAACGTCTGAAAAAAGTGAAAGCAGCCGTAAAAAACCGCTTGCCGGTTATGGCCGAAAAAGTGTAGTTTCGCGCATCCAGGCCATTCAGCTGCGCGTGCAAAGGGTGAAGGAAGCGCCGGCCGCGTCCGCCCCCCGGCTGCCCGCCGCCGACGAACACGGTGAAGCTTCCCGGCTCCAGCACCGAGCACCCGTCCTCCAGCACCAGCTCCATGTCCTCCGGCCGGAGGGTGAAGGACACCGTCTGGGTTTCCCCTTTCCGCAGGAAGATCCGGCGGAAGCCCTTGAGCTGGTGGCGGGGGGCGCGCACGCTGGTTTCGTCGTCCCGCAGGTACAGCTGCACCACTTCTTCACCGTCCATAGAGCCGGTATTGGTTACCTCCACCCGGCAGACCAGTTCCTCACCCGCCGTGATCGATGCTTTCTCCAGCTGGGGGGCGCCGTAGGCAAACGACGTATAGGACAGCCCGTATCCAAACGGATACAGCACCGGCCCGTCGAAATAGCGGTAGGTGCGCCCCTCCATGGAATAATCGTCGAACGCCGGCAGGTCCTTCGCCGAGCGGTAGAAGGTCACCGGCAGCCGGCCCGCCGGGCTGTATCCCCCAAACAGAAGCCGCGCCACCGCCAGGCCGCCCATTGCGCCGGGATACCATGCCTGCACCACCGCGTTCGCCTTTTCCTGGGCCAGCGTCAGGTTCATCGCACTCCCGCTGAGGTTGACCACCACCACCGGCTTGCCGCAGGCCAAAATCCGTTCCATCAGCCGGTTCTGCAGGCCAGGCAGCTCGAGATCCAGCTTGTCGCCGCTTTCGTCGCCGTTAAAAGCGTCCCCCTGCTCCCCTTCGACCGTAGCGTCCAGCCCGACGCACAGGATCACCAAATCCGCTTCTTCCGCCACGCTCAGCGCCTCCGCCCAGCGATCGTCATACTCGGCGCAGGACTCGACCTGGCTGCGGAAAAGATGGCATCCCAAGGCGTACAGCGTTTCGGCGTCCTCGCCCAGGTATTCCCGTACCCCGTCCAGCACGGTATAGTACTGGGAGGCCGTGCCGTAGTAATTCCCCTGCAGGGCGGCTCGGCTGTCAGCGTTGGGGCCAATGACCGCCACCTTCTTCACATTCTCCTTTTTCAGCGGCAGCAGCCCGTCGTTTTTGAGCAGGGTCATGCACTTTTCCGCTGCCCGCAGCGCCGCAATCCGGTGCTCCCTGGTATTGTTGGCGCTGTACGGAATCCCGTCGTAGGGGCTGGAGGCATCCCCGACGATTCCAAGCTTGTACCGGGTGACGAACAGCCGCTCCAGGGAACGATCGAGCTCCGCTTCCGCCACCAGCCCCTGTTCCACCGCCGCCAGCAAATACTGATACGCGCTGCCGCAATTGAGGTCGCATCCGCTTTTCAGCGCGAGGGCAGCCGCCTCCGGCAGAGTCTTCACCGCCTTATGCGATTCCCAAATATCACGGATGGCGCCACAGTCGGATACAAAATGCCCTTCGAAGCCCATGCCGTCCCGCAGGACTTCCTGAATCAGCTTTCGGCTGCCGCAGCACGGTTCGCCGTTGACGCGGTTGTACGCCCCCATCACGGTTTCCACCTGCCCCTCCTGCACACAGGCGCGGAAAGCCGGCAGATAGGTTTCATAAAAGTCCTTGGGCCCCACCTGCGCGTCAAATTCATGCCGGCATCCCTCGGGGCCGCTATGTACCACGTAATGCTTCGCACAGGCGGCGGTTTTCAGGTGCTCCTCATCGTCTCCCTGCAAGCCTTCAATATACGCCACGCCAAGCCGGGAGGTCAGATACGGATCCTCCCCATAGGTTTCATGGCCGCGGCCCCAGCGGGGATCCCGGAAAATATTCACATTGGGGGCCCAATAGGTCAGCC
This sequence comes from Candidatus Avimonas merdigallinarum, assembly GCA_904377855.1. GTDB lineage: Bacteria > Bacillota > Clostridia > Oscillospirales > Acutalibacteraceae > Avimonas > Avimonas merdigallinarum. Next base: position 38,761 of record CAJFGS010000025.1, on the reverse strand, counting down.
CCTTATACGCGCCATGATCCCCCTTCTTCTGCGAGGCGTTGAACTTTGCCCGGCCTTCCGTGGATACAATATCCCCAATTTCCCGGACCATGTCTGCATCAAAGGCCGCCGCCATTGCGATGGCCTGCGGAAACACCGTGGCAACGCCCGCCCGGGCCACCCCGTGGAGCGCCTCGTTCCACCAGTTGTAGCTTTTAATCCCCAGGCGTTCGATCGCCGGCGCGTTATTGACCATCTGGCTGATCTTCTCTTCCAGCGTCATCTGCGCCACCAGATCCCTGGCTTGTTTTCTGTACTTTTCTATGACATCCCGACGTATCATGCCTATTTCTCCTTAAATTGAATTTCATGCTTTTGATGCTCTTTGCGTTTTGTCCGGCTGTTCTCATGCAGGGAATGACGACTGCTTTTCTTGACAGAAATTCTTTCCCCAACGATAAAAGGTCTGCTGACGCGTCTATTATATACGATCTTCCAGTCAAATCGCTAGACATTTCTATAAAAAACAGATAAATTTAACCTGCCATCCATAACAAAAGCAACAGGAGCGTCTTATTTTTATACAGGCAATCCTGTATTTCCGCACTATATAACCGTCCTATTAAAATCTATTTTCTTATTCTTTTCGACTTTCAAAGCACATCAACCCAAGCCCTACTTAGCCTACCGGAAAGCCGAAGTTGACTTGGAGATGCTCGCCTTCCTGAATTGCTTCTTGAGCCCGTAATTGGGTATAAAAGTCCCGGCGCCAAAAATGGTGCCGGGACTTTTATACTCCATATTTTGTTATTTCTTTTTACTCTTCGTCCTCTACTTTATGTTCCTCGATCACCTTCTGCGCAACGTTGGCCGGCGCTTCCTCATACCGGGCGAAGGCCAGGCGGTAATACCCGCGGCCTTGGGTCATGGAGCGAAGCAGGGTGGAAAAATCCCCCATCTCAGCCATCGGCACCTCCGCCTCGACGCAAGTGAGATTGTCTTCCTCGTCCGGCGTCATCCCCAGTACCCGGCCGCGGCGCTTATTGATATCGCCCATAATATCGCCGGTGTTCTCATTCGGCACATAGGCCTGAAGGGTGCCGATCGGTTCCAGCAGGACCGGCCCGGCCTGCGGGATGCCGGCCTTGTACGCCAGGGAAGCCGCCGTCTTGAACGCCATTTCGGAGGAATCGACCGGGTGGTACGATCCGTCGGTCAGCGTAGCCTTTACCCCCACCACCGGGAACCCAGCCAGCACGCCCTTCTTCATGGATTCGCGCAGGCCCTTTTCCACCGCGGGGAAATAATTCTTCGGCACCGAACCGCCGAACACGGTTTCTTCGAACACCATATCCTCGCTGTCGCAGGGTTCAAATTCAATCCACACGTCGCCGAACTGCCCGTGGCCGCCCGACTGCTTTTTATGGCGGCCCTGTACCTTCACCTTTTTGCGGATGGTTTCGCGGTAGGCGACCTTCGGCACATCCAGCGTTACTTCCACGCCGAATTTGCTCTTGAGTTTTGACACCACCACATCCAGGTGCTGCTCTCCCAGGCCGGAGACGATCCGTTCGTGGGTTTCGTGGTTATGGGTATAGCGGATGGTGGGATCCTCTTCCATCAGGCGGGCCAGTCCAAAGGAGATTTTCTCTTCATCCGCCTTATTTTTGGCGTGCACCGCCATCGAAAGGCAGGGCTCCTCAAACGCCACGCCGGGCAGGATAACCGGGCGGGCCGGGGAACAGAGGGTATCGCCCGTGTTGGTGGAGGCCAGCTTCGCCACTGCGCCGATGTCGCCGGCGCAGATATACGGGGCTTCCTCCTGCTTCTTCCCCCGCACCGTAAAGACCTTCCCGATTTTTTCCTGCTCGCCGGTGCGGGTATTCAGCAGCATAGTGTCCGGCCTGACGGTGCCGCTGACCACCTTGAAATACAGCAGCTTCCCGACGAAGGGATCCACCACCGTTTTAAAAACGATCGCCGCGGTCTGCGCATCATCGTTTACCGACAGCTCCACCGGGTTCCCGTTTAAGTCGATGCCGGTTTCCCCCGCCATCGATTCCGCGTAGGGGGCGAGCCAGATGAGCCCGTTCATGAGCTGATCCACCCCTTCCAGCGTGAGGGCGGAACCGCAGAAAACCGGGGCGATCTCCCCCTTGCGCACGCCGGACGCCAGCCCCAGGATCATTTCGTCGGGGGTGAAGGCTTCGCCGGAGAAGTATTTCTCCATCAGTTCCTCGCTGGTTTCTGCCACCGCTTCGTTCATCGCGGTGCGCAGGCCGTCCAACCGGTGCCCCATGTCCGGAATCGGCACCTCGGTCGTTTTCCCATCCTTATACGTATAGGCTTTATACTCCAGCAGGTTGACGTAGCACTGGATCTTCCTGTCCTCCACAATCGGGACCACCAGCGGGCAAATCATGGGGCCGTATACCGTTTTCAGTTCCTCAAACACCTTATAAAAATCGGCGTTTTCATTATCCATCTCGTTGACAAAGAAAATTTTCGCAATCCCCTTTTTGGACGCGGCCTTGAACGCCTTTTCTGCGCCGACCGCCAGCCCGCTCTTCCCCGAAACCGTGATGACCACGCTGCCGGCGGCCCGCATCCCTTCGCTCACCCCGCCCGAGAAATCAAAAAGCCCCGGGGTATCCAAGATGTTGATTTTGGTATTTTTCCATTCCAGCGGTGCCAGGGCCATGGAAACCGACGCGCCGCGCTTTATCTCCTCCGGGTCGAAGTCGCACACCGTCGTCCCGTCCGCGACTTTCCCCAGCCGATCGGTTGTCCCGGACAAAAACAGCATCGCCTCTGCCAGCGAGGTTTTTCCCGTGCCGGCATGTCCAGCAAAAGCGACGTTGCGGATGTTTTTGGCATTGTACTGTTTCAAGGTGAACTCTCCTTTCATATGGCCGCCTGGCAAGTTGGGTAATCCGTGTCCCCTGTCCGGGAGAAACCGGCCAGGTTTCGACGAGATTAAGCAATATTCCACAAAAAGAAAAAATAATTGTGAACTACTTTGATAAGTATATCCGATCTCCGGCTGCATTTCAACTAGCAAATGGAAATTTCAAAAAAAAATCACCCCGTATGCCAATCGATACGGAGTGATTTTATGCAATTCCTATAATAATTTATTATTTCTGCCCTTAAACCCGGCGGATACAGGGCAAAACCCACGATACAATCAGCCAGAGCAGCATATAAGCGGCCAGGAACAGCGCCGGGAGGAAATAGCCGGTATACAGGAACAGAACCGTGCTCAGCGCAAAGCCCACCGCGCCCCCGATAATCTGGAGCGCAACCGCCAGGCGGGAGGCGCCCCGCAGGCGGCGGCAGTAGGTCAGCGCATAGGCAATCCCTTCCAGGCGGCCGTTGGAGGCCATTACCGCCTCGTTTTCCTCCTTTTCCTCCACCGTCAGCTGTTCATACCGGCGGCCGGCAGGGGCGCCCATGACCTCCACATAGTAGGGATCGAGGTCGAACACCCGGCAGATCATATCCTCCGTTACGTTGGGATCGCAGGTGCGCACCAGCAGGGTAACGCCCGCGCTCTCGAGCGCTTCCAGCGCCTGGGCAATCCCCTCGTCCCCCAGGTAGCTGACCACGAACATGGCGGACAGCTCCCCGGCGGTGGACAGGTACACCAGCTGCCGGTGGTCTTTGGTATAGCGCGTTTCATAATCGCGGGAGGGCACGTCCACGCCGTGGTTTTCCAGCAAACGGCGGTTGCCTATCAGCACGCGGCGGCCTCCCACCCAGCCGGACATCCCCATATCCTGCTCATAAACCAGGGTGTCCACCTCCTGCAGGATGTCGGTCCTGTCCTGGATTACCCGGCGGAACACGCTGGAGAGAGGCCCTCCCGCCGCGATGGACACCGCCGCCGCATCCAGGATCGCCTCGTCAATCCGGGTGCCGGAGAATGTTTTGATCCCGTGCAGGAGTACGCTTTCACTCGGGAAAAGATCCAGCGCGTCCACCGCCAGAGCATGCGCGCCGCCGAATTCTTCCGCCGCCCGCCAGCCTACCAGCATGGCGCCGCGGCGCAGCGCCCGCTTCGCGGCCCGCAGCATGGGGAAATTGGTGGCGGACAATGCCGCCAGCGGAGCGGAAAGGCAGACGGCGCTGGCAAACGCCGTCAGGGCATTCAGCCATGGAGTGGCCGATTGGCTGAACACGCCGTAAACAACGCCCAGCAGCAGCGACGCTGCCAGGGAAATCGGCACATATACCCGCAGGGGACGATCCCCGGCGTCCCCGTCGTAGGAATTCTGGAGGAAATTGGTCAGGAATCCCGTTTTCTCCAGATAACAAACCACCGGCTCGCCCAGCGCTACGGCGGAACGCCCGATCTCCACAGCGGCCCGGCTGTCCTCCACAATCCGCGCGGCGTATTTCTCCCCGTGGTAAGAGACAAACTGGAAATTCCGGCTGATCCGCAGAATCAGCATCTGCCGCCCGAGCGCGCTCAAAAACAACCCCAGGGCGGCGACCGGCGCCAGGAGGATCGACTGCCCGGCGGCAACATTGTCCAGGCTCAGAAACTGGGCCGCCGCCTGCAGCAGAACCGCCACGACGGCAGCGCCCACCGCGCTGTCCGCGTCGGCTTTCCCCCGGAACAATCCTGCCAGTCCGCCCCCCACGGCGCGGTGGTTGATAAGCGCCGCCACTCCCAGCAGAAATATGTTCAGGGATACCAGCAGCGTGGCGTTCAAAATCGGGAGTTCAAACAGGTTCATGAGCACCGAAACGCCGAGCAATACCGCCGCGACCGCCCCCGTCAGGGTCAGCTGCAGCCAGCCAATCCGGCGGCGGTAATCCAATTCATTGCGGACCGCCTCGGTTTCCTCGTAACTGCTGTAATCCTCCAGTTCCTCGTCCTCAAACACCTCCGGCTCCTCAGAGGGATCGTTCTCCTCCTCTTCCCCCGAAAGCTTGAAGGCAGAATGGATTTTAAAATTCTCCGCCTTTTTCCGGCGCTGCTCCTGAAGGCGCTCCTCCCAATCCTCGCCCTCCTGGGGAAGCCCCCCTTCCTCCGCCTTTTCCGCCGTACCGCTTTCTGCTTCCGCCTCCGGTCCGTCATCCAGGAAGCTTTCCAGCTGGATCTGCTCGAGATCCTCCTCGCCTTTGGCGGTATGGAGGACAATGGTTTTGGACAGCGACGGAGAACCGTCCTTCCCCTCCGGCCGGTTCGAAGCGTGGGGAACATATACCTTGACGTCCTCTTCCGGCGGGCTGCCGGCATCGAGCGGCTCTGCCGCAGGAGGAACGCTGCGTTCCCCGGCCGGCCCCGCGCCCTTGGGAGCGGCAGGCCGCACACCGGCCGCAGCCGATAGGGGAACGGACGGCTCTTCTGCCGGCGTGGGCTTCTCCTCTCCCCACGTCGCTCTCACCGGCGTTGGGCGCGGAGGGCGCGGCGCCACCGGCAGGCGCTCCGGCTTCGGCGGCTGCGTTACCGGCGGCAGCGGCTTCGGCGACGGTTTCTCCGCCCTGCCGGAAGCGGAAGCTGCTGCCGAAGGCGCAGGCCCTTCCGGGATATCCTCCCCCTGGGGCTGAGACTTGGCCGAAGGGAGGGTGACGCCAGGCTCCGCCGGCGACACTGTCGGTGAAACAGCCGCTGGTCCGCCCTTCTGCTGTTGCCCCAGGCGGGCCTGCTTGATACGCCGCGCTTCCTCCAATATGGCATCCACATCGTATCCGGCCGATGTTTCTTTTGGCTTCTGGGAATCCATCCAACTGTCACGCCTTTCCTTACCTGGAATGGTGCCGCCCCCCCCCCGGACGGCCGGCCTCGTTTTTCAGCGGGCGGTCAGGCCCTGCCGCTGCCGAGCGGCCTCATACATCAGAATACCGCAGGCAACCGAGGCATTCAAAGAGGAAATCTGTCCCGCCATCGGCAAGGACAGCATGAAATCGCATTGTTCCTTTATCAAGCGGCCGATTCCGCGGCCCTCCGAACCGACCACCAGGGCCAGCGGCCCTTTCAAATCGGCCTCGCACCAGGCTTTGCCCTGCATATCCAGCCCGTAAATCCACACGCCCCGCCGCTTCAGCTCCCGCAGCGAATCCGCCAGGTTCGCCACCCGGGCGACCGGCACGTACTCCACAGCGCCGGCCGAGGCTTTATAGACCGCTGCCGTCAGCCCCGCCGAACGGCGTTTGGGGATAATCACGCCGTGGACCCCCGCCGCTTCCGCGGTACGGAGGATTGCGCCGAGGTTATGCGGATCCTCCAGTTCGTCGCAAACAATAAAAAAAGGCGGTTCCCCTTTTTTAGCCGCCGCTTCAAAAAGCGCGTCCAGGGTTACATATTCCTTGCAGGCCGCCAGCGCGACGATCCCCTGGTGGTTCCGGCCGCCGAGAGCCTCCAGCTTGCGGGCATCCACCTCTTTCACCGGGATCCCACGTTCGCGGCAGCGAGCCACCAAGGCGACGGCGCTGCCGGCCCGCTCCCCTTTCGCCACCAGCACGCTGTCCACAGCCCGGCCGGAACGCAGCGCCTCGCTGACCGCATTCCGGCCCGCTATCACGTCCTCCCGGCAGGCGGGTTCCTCCGGGCGGCGGTGCGCTTGCTGCAGCCCCTCTGAAAAACGGGTGTCCTTTCGCCCTGTTTCTTTGCGCATACTTTCTGCGTTCCGCCGCTCGTCTTGTCCCATTCTCCCCATCCTTACCCTCGGGTCGGTCCTTCGGCCGGAAGACGGCCGCCCGGTTTTCGTCCTTTTCGCCCTTTATCTGTCATTATACCACACTCTTTACGGAAAAAGGAAGAGGGAAAAGCGGGAAAGCCGCAACAGACGGCAAAGTTCAGTAAAAGCACTGCCGAAAACCGACAGATCGGCCGTCCCACGCGGAGCAGAGAAAGGGGGCGTGTCCCAAGGACGCGCCCCCCTTCTGCCGTACACTGTCGGATCCGCCCCGCCGCGTCAACGCACCAGCGCCATAATAAGCGCGCCGGCCAGCATGCCAAACAACCCTGTCAGGCCGCCGAACGCAAAGGCCTGCCGGCGACGCAGGCGGCGGTTCCACCGCAGTCCGGTGTACCCTTCCGCGCCGCGGACCACCCGCTGCGCTTCTTCGTGGAGCCGCCCCGGTTCCACATCCGAAAAGCGCGGCCGTACCACCAGGAGCGCCCGTTCAAAGTATTCGTTTCCGGTATCGATCACTTCAATAATCTGCCGATTGACCCCTTTAATCATAGTTGTTATCCCCGTCCTATTTCCGTGCTTGCCGTATGGCTCTTGCTTTCAGTATGGACGGGGCCGGGCCGCTTTATGCAGCATGCAAGGGGACAGAAGCGGGGACAAAGCCCGTCGGCAGAGGAGAAGGAACAGAAAAATGGAAATTACCGCATCGAATGAAGCGATTGGAATAAGTTGGAATTCCGTTTTACAGTTTGTAAAGAAATTGTTAACTGCCCGATGCCGCCCCGATTGTGGAAAACCCGGTGGAAATTGTGAAAAAACCCGCACTTTCCGCCGCCTTTTTCGCAGTGGAAAGTGCGGGTTTCCCGCTTTTACAAAATTTTCCTCCGCCGTTTTTTCGATACAGGCGGTTGAATCCCCTTTACGCGGCCGGTTTTCCACCGTTTTCCTCCGCCGTGCCCTCGATTCCCGGCGCCGGCTACGACGGATTGCGGGCGGTCAGCCACCAGACGGCCCGTTCGATAGCGTCTTTGGAGTTCCCCCAATCGGCGTCCTCCCCCGTGTTGCGGTAATCGAACATCCGGCAGAAATGGGAAACGTCCCCGCGCAGTTCGGTCAGATACGCTCGGCAGAGCGAGGCGGCCGCTTTGGCAAAATCCGGCGCCGCTTTTTTGCTCATCTTGGCTCCGGCCGTTTCCACCAGAAGGGAAAAATGCGGAAGGCAGAGTGCCGGCTGCTCCTCAAACAGGCGGCGGAAATCCCGCTCGTTTTCCCACAGGCGGCAGACGGTGGCCAGCATGCGTTCCATCGCCCAATCCACCTGCTGGCAGACAAAGCAGGTTCCGGATGCTTTGGACGCCGACTGCGCCTGCTTTTTGGACGTCTTCCCCAGGATCGGCGGGCCGGCGAACACCTGCTTTTCGATTTCATCGAGATGGCTTTCCAGAATCAGCGCCACGCCGAGACGGTTCCGCTTTTTCAGCATCATCTGGAAATGGTCATAGCAGAAGCCGAGGCGGTTGGTCTCCTGCCGCACGTCCGGCTCCATCATCGCCGCGCCGGTAATATAATCCGTCACCCGCGCCTCCAGCGTGTCCCGCATCCGGCAGATGGGGCAGCCGTCCTTCGGCTCAAACACTTCGCTTACCGGGATGCTGGTGATGTCCTCCCGCATAACGTTTCTTCATCCTTTCCTACACAGAGGCGCCGCGGGGTCACCCGGGCGGCCCGCTGAGATTTCCTTTGATTGGCCTTTCCCATCATACCACATCATGCTATAATTGTACAGGAATCCATCGAGGAAAGGCAGGGAACGGCGATATGCAGGTAACGGACAAGGCGGGCGGGGTTTTGGTCGGCGGGCTGGCCCTTTTCAGTCTGGAGGATACCCTGGACTGCGGGCAGTGCTTCCGTTTCCGCCGGGACGGGGACGGCTGGCGGGGCGTCGCGGGGAACCGCCCCCTCTTTCTAGAGGAAACCGGCGAAGGCGTATGGCTTTCCTGCTCCCGGGCCGACTTCGAGGAATTTTGGCGGGGGTATTTTGACCTGGACCGGGATTATGCGGCGCTGCGGGACAGCTATCTTGCCGTCCCCGCGCTGCGGGAATGCGCGCAGTATGCCCCCGGCATCCGGATCCTGCGGCAGGACGCCTGGGAAGCGCTGGCCTCCTTCATCCTCTCCCAGAACAATAACGTCAAACGGATCCAGGGAATTGTCGACCGGCTCTGCCGGCAGTTCGGGGCCCCCTGCGGCGATGATCCGTCGGCTCCTGACGGCCTGGCCTATGCGTTTCCCGCCCCGGAAGCCCTTGCCGGGCGGAGCGAGGCCGACCTCGCCCCTCTGCGGGCGGGGTGGCGGGCCGGCTACCTTCTGGACGCCGCGGAAAAGGCGGCTTCCGGGGAAATCGACCTCCAGGCGATCGCCGCCATGCCCCTGCCGCAGGCGCGCGCCCAGCTGCAGAAAATCCGCGGCGTCGGCCCGAAGGTGGCGGAATGCGTGCTGCTGTACGGCATGGCCCGGATGGAAGCCTTCCCGCTCGACGTTTGGATGAAGCGGGCCATGAAGGAGCTCTTCCCCGGCTGTACGCCGGAGGATTTCGGGGAATGCGCCGGCATCGCCCAGCAGTACATCTTCCACTACTGCCGCCGGCACCCGGACCGGGTGAGGAAATAGCCTTCGTACCGGCGGCCTTTCCCGCGATGCCGTCCCGGATGAGAGGCTGCCGGCAGGTGCAGGAAGCGAAAGCCCTGCGGCTCCCTCCCCGCCATGATAGAAAATCCCGCCATTATCCGGGGCAAAAACAGCAGAATCCACAAACTTCTTTCCGGGCAGAGCGATAAATTTTTAACAGCTCCCCTCCCCCTCCCCTTTTACTTTTCGGAAAAATATTGTATACTAAGGCTAGACTAATGAAAAACAGGAGGTTGAACCCCATGCCGCTTGTAAACACCAAGGAAATGTTCAAAAAAGCCTACGAAGGCGGTTATGCCATCGGCGCTTTCAACGTCAACAACATGGAGATTGTTCAGGGGATTGTGGAAGCCTGCAAGGAACTGAACTCCCCGGTCATTCTTCAGGCGTCCGGCGGCGCCCGGAAATATGCCCATTCCGCCTATCTGACCGCGATGGTCAAGGCCGCGGTGGAGGAGACGGGGCTGCCGATCGCCCTGCATCTGGACCATGGCAACAGCTTTGAACTCTGCAAGGACTGCATTGACAGCGGCTTTACCTCGGTGATGATCGACGGCTCCCATCTGCCGTATGAGGAAAACGTCGCCCTGGCCAAGAAGGTCGTGGAGTACGCGCATCCCCGCAACGTAACGGTAGAGGCCGAGCTCGGCCAGCTTGCCGGCATTGAAGACGAGGTCAATGTGGACGCGGACAAGGCCTCCTACACCGATCCCGGCCAGGTGCAGGATTTTGTGACCCGCACCGGCGTGGACTCCCTCGCTATCGCCATCGGCACCAGCCACGGCGCCTTCAAGTTCAAGCCCGGCCAGAAGCCGCAGCTCCGTTTCGATATCCTGCAGGAAGTCATGGATCGCCTGCCCGGCTTCCCGATTGTCCTGCACGGCGCTTCTTCGGTCATGCCGGAATACGTCGCGATGATCAACGAATTCGGCGGCAAGATGGACGACGCCATCGGCATTCCGGAGGATATGCTCCGCAAAGCGGCGAGCATGGCCGTCTGCAAAATCAACGTGGACTCCGACCTGCGCCTGGCAATGACTGCCGGCATCCGGAAGCATCTGGCGGAGAATCCGGGCCACTTCGATCCCCGCCAGTACCTTGGGGACGGCCGGGAAGCCATCACCGCTGTGGTCAAGCACAAGATTGAGAAGGTCCTCGGCTGCGCCAACCAGGCGTAATCCAGCGCAACCGCACATCTTTCAAAAGGGGCGGACGGGATTCAACCGTCCGCCCCTTTCGGATCCCGGCAGAAAATACGGAAAAATCAGGAAAGGCAAGTTTTCCCCCTTTTCAGCCTGTTTTTCTTATGCTATAATAAAAAGCAGACGCTTTTTGCTGGAGGAAGCACGGTGAGCCCGGCAAGGAAAAGCAATCAAACCGTTGGGCGCGGCCCGGTTTATTTCCCCCTTACAGGCGTGTGTCGGGAAGCGCGGGGCTCAGTTCAACTTTTCAGGAGGGATTTTCTGTGGCAGATAGATGGAAAAAAGGAAGCGTCGGTATCGTAGCCTGCATTCTGGCCGTCGCCCTGTGCAGCTGCAGCGTACCGCAGGACGCGCAAACGCCCAAGCCTTCCCCCATCGCGGGCACCGGCACTGCGTTGGACGCAGGCGCTACGGAGCCGCAGGCAACCGACACGACAGAGCCTTCCTCCACGACGGAAACGTCGGCGACCGAACCCACGGAGCCGACCCTTCCCACCAAACCGGACGATGTGGATATGACGGAAGAGGAATGGGAGGACTATATCAGCGAGGATCCGCTGGCGCAGAGGCCCCAGACACCGGAAGCTCCGCCGGAGGATACGCTTCCCTCCGCTGCTCCGCCGCCTAAGCCGACCACGACGACCACCGAGGCTACCACGACCACAACCACAACTACGTCATCCAGCACCACCACCTCCGGGACAACCTCGCCCGGCACTACAACGTCGGGCACCACTGCTTCCGGCACTACAACGTCGGGCACCACTGCTTCCGGGACGACCTCGTCCGGCACCACTGCTTCCGGTGCCACAGATGGTTCGGATACATCCCAGACCAGCACCTCAACGGGTACCTCCACTTCTTCCACCCAGGCCCCGCCCCAGGACGGCTGGTATGTAAACGACGGCAAAACCTATTATTATTATGAAGGCAAGCCGGTAACCGGCTATCAGACCATGGGCGGCATCCGGTATTACTTTGACGCCGACGGCGTGCTGAGTTCGAAGGTAGGGATTGACGTCTCGACCTTCCAGGGGACGATCGACTGGAACAAGGTCAAGGCGGCCGGCATTGATTTTGCCCTGATCCGCGTCGGTTATCGGGGCTATGGGACGGCAAAGCTCATGATGGACGTCTATTTTGAGCGCAACCTTCAAGGGGCTACCGCGGCCGGGATTGACTGCGGCGTCTACTTCTTCACGCAGGCTATTACCGAAGCGGAGGCCCGGGAAGAGGCGCAGTACACCCTGAAGGCCATCCAGGGGTATAAGGTATCCTATCCCGTGATTATCGATACGGAGTACATTACTACCAACGACGGCGTCCCCCGCGCCAATGGTTTGAGCGCTTCGGTACGGACCAATGTGGTGAACGCTTTCTGCGATGAGGTGCGGAAGGCCGGCTACTACCCGATGGTGTACGCCGATAAAAACTGGCTGACCAACCATCTGGAATCCGAGCGGCTGACCGCCGACGTCTGGCTCGCGCAATACAACAGTACGGTCACCTATGCCGGCGAGTACAAAATCTGGCAGTATACCAGCGCCGGCCGGGTGAACGGCATTTCAACCGCGGTGGATATGAACGTCGGCCTTGTGGATTACGCGGCATATCTGCGCGAAAACGGCTGGAACCATCTATAAAATACGCGGCCTCGGGCCGTAGAAAAACATCCCCCGGATTGCTTCCGGGGGATGTTTTAGTGTTTTATCCGCCATTCCCGGCGGGGCGAAAACAGGCCGAGCTCCTGGTTAGCCTTTCCTTGATACTGCTCCAGCAGCAGCCGGCTGGCAATTTCGGAATACAGCAGACCGTTTTCCCCGCAGCACAGGGCGTATGCTACCCGTTCTTCTCCCGGCAGCCTCCCAAGGACCGGGAGGCCGTCCGCCGTCCGGCCGGCGCGGGAAGCGTAGGCATACTCCACGGTCAACCCGCGGATGGCTGGGAACATGGCGCGCAACCGTTTTTCCAGCTGGTCATACCGTTTCTGCCCGGCCGAGGAGAGTTCCAGCATGCCGCCAAGCCGTCCATGCTCGTCCACCAGCACGGAATTCAACCCGCCCATGAGGATCCGGCGGTCCGCCGTCACCGTCAGGAAAACGTGCGGTTCCTCCTGCGTATGGATAAGGCAGGGGCCGCGCCAGCCGGGGAATTCGCTCACCGGTTCGGTGACCAGTGTGTAGGTCGTGGCCGTACGTTCCAGCCCACCGCACTGCTTATCCGTCTCCAAGCCGGCGGCCACAATGACGTAGCGGGCGTGCACGGTATGGCCGGTGCTGCATTCCAGCCGCACCTTCCCTTCCCCGCCGTGATCCACTACGGCCACGCCGGTATTTTCAAACACGCGGGCTCCCGCCTGCACCGCCAATGCCGCCGCTTTATGGACCAGCTGATAGGGATCGACCTGCGCCCCGGCATTCCGGGAATAAACGCCGGCTTCCATTGGAAAAGTAAATTGTTCCGCTGCGCTGAACGCCGTCAGCAGTTCGGCGTCTATCCCGTTATGAAGGCGGAGGGAAAATTCCCGCCGGATTGTCTCCGCCCCTTTCGGATTCTCTGCGTACCGCAGGGTATCCATGCGGCGGAAGCCGCAGTCCGGGCTGCCCTCCCGGCAGATTGCTTCCAGGTTGTCGATGGCCTCCTGAAAGAGCTTGACCGTCATCATGGTCCGGTCCGCCCCGATCTTTTCGACAAGCTGGGTGAGGCATTCCTCCCCGTCCATGCATAAAATCCCGCTGGAGGCCGCCGTTCCCCCGTATCCTACCGGCTCCGCCCCCAGCATCACCGTATCACAGCCGGCCTTGGCAAAACGCAGGGCGCAAAGGGCGGCGGTCGCCCCGCCGCCAATGACCGCTACCTCGCAGTCCAAGTCCTGGGACAGCCAGGGATACTGCGCCGGCGCTTCGTTTATGGCGGTCCAGAAAACCGCCTCCGTCGTTTTTTTCACCATGTGTTTTCGTTCCTTTCCCATCGCATTCTACCCGCTGATTTTCGAGTTCAGAGGCATATCGCTAATAGTTTGCATGATAATCCGCGGGATATACGCCGCCGCGGGAAAAGATAACGGAAAAGGGCCTCTGCACAATCCCGCAGCGGCCCTTAAAATATCCACCCGTCTCACGTCAATAACTTGTTGATTTCATCCCGGAAGCTGGTAATATCCTTAAACTGCCGATAAACCGATGCAAACCGCACATAAGCGACCTCGTCGATTTCCTTGAGCTTTTCCATCGCGTATTCCCCCACCCGCAGCGAGGTGACTTCCCGATCCAGGGAATTCTGCAGCGCCGCTTCAATCTCGTCAACCGCCCGCTCCAGGGTTTCAATGGATACCGGCCGCTTTTCACAAGCGCGGAGCAGCCCGTTGAACAGCTTCTGCCGGTCGAACGGTTCCCTGGTCTTATCCTTTTTGACCACGATAATCGGGAGGCTTTCGATAATTTCGTAGGTCGTAAAACGCTTTGCGCACCGCAAGCACTCCCGCCGGCGCCGGATCCGGGAGCCTTCGTCGGTCGGCCGGGAATCAATCACCTTACTCTCGGTATATCCACAAAAAGGGCATTTCATATGTATTCCTTCCCTATTCCGCCGCCCAAGAAAGCGGCACTGCCCTGATGGCCTTGGCAGACGCCAATTATTTCCTGCAGATATATTATACCATATTCTTTTTCCAATACGCAAGAATGCTCATCAGATTTTTTACGAAATCACAGCCCGTAAATCTCTCCCAGATAATCGTCCACGATATCGGGCAGAAAATCCGCCGTTATGTCTTTTCCAAGCAGCCGATCCAAGAATCCCTGCACTTCCTCCCTACGTGTGCAGAAATCCGGAATGAAAACTGTCTGTCCATCCGAAAACTGAATTCGGCAGCCCCATGTGGCTGCCGTCTCTTCCGGCGGTTCCAAAAACATCTGTTCCAACTTTCCGCCTACTACGATGATTCTTCCTTCTACTGCCTGCTGTGAATTCGTCTCCTCCATCTCGTTGCCGTCTCCCCTTCGCGTCCTTCCTTTTCGGTCCGAATACGTGTGTTGTATCGCCACATCAACCACTGTAAATTATATCATAGTTTTTCTTAAAGTCAACACGATTATATAGAAAATATCTAATTATAAGACAAGTTTTTTCCTCTAATTATTGAGCAGTCTTTCCAAATATCGGCGCCCTTCTTCCAAATCGGACAAATCTCGGAAATTGTCACGGTACAATTCCAGTATCCAAACGCCGTCAAAGCCGCAGCTGGCCATCCTGCCCCGCAGCGAACGATAGTCGTTATTCCCCCGCCCGGGGATCAAGCAGTCTCTGTCAGCGCTCTGGTCGCTGATATGGACATGGCGGAGTGCATCCCCCATCGCATCAAGCACCGCTTCCGGTTCCAGTTTGCAGCGCGCACACTGCTTGACATCAAACACAAAACGGGCTTTCTCCCCTAGCGCGGCCCGCATCCGGCGCAGGAAGCCCGGATCCGCCGAACGGAAGTGGACCACATTTTCCTGCAGAAGGGTAACCCCTGCCTTTTGACCAAGGTCATACAATTCCTCGTACCGGGCAAACACCTCCTCTTCCGGCAGCACCCCTCCCTCCTTATCGCCGTGGATGACCAGATAGCGGGCCCCGCACAGGGCGGCCGCCTCAAAAAGGCGACGGTAATGTTCCTTGCCGTCCTCAAAACGGCGGCGGTAGGCGGAAAAAAGCAGATATGGATCCGTCCCTGCCGTATAGGAGTGGAACGAAAGGATCTCCCCGCCTTCCGCCTGCGCGCGGCGGCGAAGCTCATTGGCAAACGCCGGCGACGTTTCGGATTCGGTATTGACAAATACCTCCAGCGTCCGGAATCCAAGGGACAGGAGGGCGCCCAGGGCGTCTTCCGTCTGCATGGGATATAAATTAGAGGTGGATGCGCCGATTTTCATAAAGCAAATCTCCATTCCTATCATGCCGCAGGCTGTGTCCCTATGAAATGGGAATATTTTTGCATTGAGGCATCGCAGGCCTTCGTGATATACTGACAGCAGAAAAGAACCCGCCTCTTTATCATACCCCGCATCGGGCAGAATGGCAAGACGCCGGCTTTTTCCATCGGTGGATTTTGTACTTGGGCGACGGCAGGCGCTGTCCCGGAAAATGCGGCCGAGACCTCTTTCCCCTGCGAAAGGAACGAACATATCATGCGTACCTTACTGAATTTTTTGGAAAATGCCGTCCGCAGCCTCCGGAAAATCCATCCGTTTTCCAAGGATATCCTGCGGGGGACGGTCCAGTTTTCCCTTCTGCTGTCCTTATTCGGCCTAGTGATGGATCGGCTCGCTTTTGAAACGCCGGATATCCTCCGTACCCTGCAGTATGCCCGCGCCGCTATGGAAAACGCGCCGGCTATGCTGGTTGCCGGCATCGTATGCGCCCTGGCCGCCGACCTTTTCCTGCGCGGGAAGCCGTCCGGGGAGCCGAATGAGAAGCCGGGCAGAAAAACGCAGGAAAAGAAATCAGCGTCACACAAACAAAACAAGAAAAAAGGTAAGTAAGCCGTCCGCGGGAGCACATGCCCAATGCGCTGCCCCGCACACTTTGAACGGCCTCCGGTTAGTTTACTGGTATGACGGAACAAATGGACTGTATGATAAAAAGGGATGCAAATTGCTTTGCATCCCTTTTTGTGTATTTTTGCTTTTTCAGGTTTAGAAGTAAACAGCCTCGCCGGTCTTAGCGGAAGTATAGATGGCTTCCAGAATCTGCGTAACGACAAACGCCTGTTCCGGACGCACGATCGGATCGGTATCCTCCAGAATGCTGTCAATCCAGAGCTTGCACTCCAGTTCCGCTTCCGACATCGCCTGCCCGCCCTCGAAGAAAGCGACGCCGCCAGCCTGCAGGTTGGGCAGGATCGTGGTCTGATACCCCAGATCCACCTTGTTAATCCGCAGCCCGTCCACCATGTCCGCACCGCCCAGAGTGCCGCACAGGGTGGTCTGCGCTTCCCGGACATCCAGGGTATTCAGCGCCCAGCTGGACTCCAGCACGATGGTCGCGCCGTTTTCCATGGTGACCAAGCCGAACGCGGAATCCTCCACCGTGAACTTCTTCGGATCCCAGTCGCCAAATGCGTTGCCGGTTTCAGTCTGGTCGCCGAGCTTTTTGAAGGTCGTACCAAGGACCGCCTTCGGCTTATAGTTGTCCATCATCCACAGGGTCAGATCCAGCGCATGGGTGCCGATGTCGATCAGGGGGCCGCCGCCCTGTTCGTACTCGTTGAGGAACACGCCCCAGGTCGGCACAGCACGGCGGCGAATCGCATGCGCCTTGCTGTAATAAATCTCGCCCAGGTCGCCCCGCTCGACATACCGCTTCATGAGCCGGCTGTCCGGACGGAAACGGTTCTGATAACCGATGGTCAGCTTTTTGCCCGATTTTTTCGCGGCATCCAGCATCTTCTGCGCGTCGGCAACGGTCTTCGCCATCGGTTTTTCGCACATGACATGCTTGCCGGCTTCCAGAGCCGCAACCGTAATTTCGCAGTGGCTGCGGTTCGGGGTGCAGACATGCACAACATCGATGGAGGGATCCGCCATCATTTCATGATAATCGAGCATCACCTTTGCACCGGGAGCGCCATACTCTTTTGCCGCTTTCTCTGCCCGTTCCAGGATCAGGTCGCAAAACGCGACCAATTCGACTCTTTCAGACTGTCTGGACAGCGCGGGGAGGTGTTTGCCGTTGGCAATCCCTCCGCAGCCGACAATACCGATTCTAAGCTTTCCCATAATCCTCCGCCTTTCCGTTTTGTTATCCACTTTCTGTTATCTGCCCGCAATACTATACGGGAAAATATAAACAAAACCACGTGTGAGTAGGTTTATAGTACCGATTTTTTCTCCGAATGGCAATCCTTTTTTTTGCACAATTTTCTAAACAATTTTTCGATCCCGCGACATCGTTTGCCGGATTTCGCGGGCATTGAAAAGCCTCTTCCATCCTCTCAGGCTCTATGGTATAATTAGTTTTTAATGGAATGGCGCTTTCGCAGGTACGGGAGCATAAAGCGCCGCCAATCCGGCATCCATGCGCAAAGGGCCGGGCACTGCAGCTGAGGGGCGGCGGCTTCTGGGAAAGGACAGGGTATGGCAAAGACAATCTGGGTGGGCATGAGCGGCGGCGTGGACAGCTCCGTTGCCGCGGCGCTCCTGCTGGAACAGGGGTGGCATGTAATCGGCGTAACCCTGCGCCTGCGCCCCGAGGGGGCGGAGCAGGATATCGAGGACGCGCGGCGGGTCTGCGGCGTGCTGGGGATCGAGCACCGTGTGCTGGACTTCACCGGGCCGTTCCGCCGCTGCGTGATGGACGATTTCGTCCGGGAGTATCTGGGCGGCCGGACGCCCAACCCCTGCGTACGGTGCAACCAGGCCATCAAGTTCGGCGCCATGCTGGACGCCGCGCTGGCCGGCGGGGCGGAGGGGATCGCCACCGGCCATTATGCCCGGGTGGAACCGGATCCGAAGAGCGGCCGTTTCCTCCTCTACCGCACCGACTCCAAAAAGGACCAGAGCTATGTGCTGTACGGGCTGACGCAGCATCAGCTTTCCCACACCCGCTTCCCCGTCACCGGGCTGGAAAAGGAAGCGGTGCGGGAAATCGCCCGGAAATACGACCTGCCGGTGGCCTCCAAGGGGGACAGCATGGAGGTCTGCTTTGTGCCGGACGACTGCCACGCCCGTTTTATCGAGGAATATACCGGCCAGGCTCTCCGCCCCGGAGACTTTGTGGACGAGCAGGGGCGGGTCATCGGCCGGCACCAAGGGATCGCGCGGTACACCATCGGACAGCGGAAGGGGCTGGGCGCAGCGTTCGGCCGCCCCATGTACGTCGTGCGCATCGATGCGGAGAAAAACGAAGTGGTCCTGGGGGAAGAAGGCCGGCAGCTTTCCTCCGCGCTGCTGGCAAGGGGCGTGAATTATATCCCCTTTGCTCCCCCGCCGCCCCATTCGTCGCCGCTTCGGGTCCAGGCAAAAATCCGCTACCAGGCTCCACCGGCCGACGCGACGCTGTACCCTCTGGACAACGCGGCCGCCCGCCTGGAATTCGACCGCCCGCAGCGCTCGATCACACCGGGCCAGTCGGTCGTCCTGTACGACGGCGATCTGGTGCTGGGCGGCGGGGTGATTGACTCCCCCGCCGCACCGGCGCATGGAAAACAACTTTAAACAGAAAGCAAAGGGATTCGCATTGATAAAATTTTCTGATCTCGGCATCTCCTCCCCGCTTCTCCGCGCCCTGGAGGACGCGGGCTATACCCGCCCCTCCCCGATTCAGGAGCAGGCGATCCCGCCCGCCCTGCGCGGGCGGGATATCCTCGGCTGCGCGCAGACGGGGACCGGCAAAACCGCCGCCTTCGCCGTCCCCATCCTCCAGCGGCTGAGCGGCCATCCCCCTGCGGGCGGAAAGCGTCCCATCCGTTCCCTTATCCTGACGCCGACCCGGGAACTGGCGCTCCAGATTTACGAAAACTTCCTCGGTTACGGGAAATACCTGCGCCTTCGCTGCGCGGTAATCTTCGGCGGCGTGTCCCAGAACCCGCAGGTGGAGGCTTTGCAGCGGGGCGTGGATATTCTGGTCGCCACCCCCGGCCGGCTGAACGACCTCATCGGGCAGGGGTACATCGGCCTGTCGGCGGTCGAAATCTTCGTCCTGGACGAAGCCGATCGGATGCTGGACATGGGCTTTGTCCATGACGTGAAAAAGGTCATCGCCCGGCTGCCGGCCAAGAAGCAGACCCTGTTCTTCTCGGCCACGATGCCGCCCGAAATCGTCCGGCTGGTGAACTCCCTGCTGGTGGAGCCCGTAAAGGTGACGGTCACGCCGGTTTCCTCCACGGTGGACAGCATCGACCAATCGGTCTATCTGGTGGACAAAGCCAACAAGCGCCGCCTGCTCGCGCACCTGCTCGGCGACCCTTCCCTCGCCTCGGTCCTGGTATTCACCCGCACCAAGCACGGCGCCGACCGGGTGGCAAGGGATTTGGGAAAGGCCGGCATCCCCGCCATGGCGATTCACGGCGATAAGTCGCAGAACGCCCGGCAGAACGCGCTTAGCCGGTTCAAGGAGGGCAGCCTGCGGGTGCTGGTGGCCACCGACATCGCCGCCCGGGGGATCGACATCAACGAACTCTCCCACGTCATCAACTTCGACCTGCCCAACGTCCCGGAAACCTATGTGCACCGCATCGGGCGGACAGGCCGGGCCGGGGCGAGCGGGACGGCGATTTCCTTCTGCGATTTCGACGAGCTGCCCTATCTTCAGGATATCCAAAAGCTGATTAAAAAGGAAATCCCCCAGGTTACCGATCATCCCTGGCCGATGACCCAGACCGAACCCAGCCCGAAACCCCAGCCGCAGACCCGGCCGAAGCGGGAGCCCTCTTCCGCCCCAAGCCGACAGGCCCCACGCCGCGCCGCAGCCTCCCCTTCCGCGGGCGGGGGAGGCTCCACGGAAAGCGGCCCGCGCCGTGCGGCGGAGCCTTCCGCACCCCCTTCGTCCCAGCCCTCCCGCAAAAGACGGAGGAAAAGGCGTCCCGGAACAGCTTAACCGGTTTTCCCGCCGGACGGCATTGCAGCCGTCCGGCTTTTTTGTTAAAGAAGTTGTCCGCTGATATTAAGAATATCTTCCCGATTCCTTCCTTTCATCCTACAAAAGTGCTGATACACTAAAGATGCTCTCGAAAAACGGAATCGGAAAGGACTGGAACCGCCTCGATGAAAAATCCCTGTAAAAGCTTCCGACGTTCCCACCACCTCCTGTTCGCCCTCAGCATAGTATTCCTGCTCGTCCTCTTTTTGCTGGCGGGGGGAATCCTGTACGTCACCATGGCGAGGCCGGATATCGGGTACGGCCTGCGCGACTCCCTGTTTGGAAGGCGGGAGCCTCTCGCGCTGGCGGAAATCCGCGTGGAAGATACCGCCATGGAGCCGGTGCCGCTGGCCGAAATCCAGGAGGGAAAGCGGGAGGGCATCCGTTATCAAAACAGCCTTTGGCTGGTGAATACCGCGCATACTCTGGCGTCCGACGCCGAACTCCTGCTCGAGGAATACAAGGACACCGAACTGCTCCTGGACCGCTCCGCAGCCGCCGGGCTGCAGGAGCTGCTCGACCAGGCCCAAAAGGCAACCGGCGACAAGGTTTACCTGATGAGCACCTATCGGACCTGGGAGGAGCAGGAGGAAGAATACCGCAACGATCCCAAACTGGCCGCGCCCGCCGGGGCCAGCGAGCACCAAACCGGCCTTGCCATCGATTTGTACGTCTATCAAAAAGCGCAGCGGGAGTTTATCACGTCCAAGGCAGGGGTATGGATACAGGAGCACGCGCATGAATACGGCTTCATTATCCGTTACCCCTTCGGGAAGGAATCGGTCACCGGGATCGCCTATGAGCCGTGGCATATCCGCTATGTCGGCAAGCCTCACGCCGCGCTCATGTACGCCAACCGCTGGACGCTGGAGGAATACGTGGAGCGGCTGGATCCCGGCCGGTTTTATTCCGCCGGCGGATATGCGTTCACCCGGCAGCTCCCGCAGGACGGCGCCCTTTCGGTTCCCGCTGATTGGGAAAACGTTACCGTATCCGCCGACAACACCGGCGCCTATATCCTCACCGGGGAGCTTTGATTCCCCGCATAAAAAACAGCCGCAGCTTTGAAGCAACTCCAAAGTGCGGCTGTTTTTCTATTGGGCGGTCAGAAAAAGCGGCGCGCGGCTGTCTTCCCGCTCTCCCCCCGCTTATAGCGCAGCGCGTCACCGCACCGGCGTATAGTTCAGGGTGGATTCCTCGTCGGTGGATTCCAGCTTGAAGATAACCGGCCGCAGCCCGTCGTTGCAGCTGCAGATGGCTATCCCCGGCTTCCGGATCCAATCGCCGTAATAGAAAACATCCTCCCCCGCGCCATGGGACAGGGCGAACACATATTGATAAATCGCTTTCCAAGCTTCGTCGCAAAAGCCGTCCGGCTTGGCATAGTCGGCGAAAAACACCTGCCCCTCCTTCAGCATGGGGCAGGCGCCCAGGCCTTCCGCCCCATACTCCGCCGCCAGTTCCTTGTCCAAGGTCGTTTTCAATACGGTAATCTTTACTTTTTTCACTGCAGATGCGCCCCCTTCTCCTTCGTTTATTTCATCGTACCACAACGGCCCCGGCTTGACAAGGCGTCCCCGTGCTTCGCACAAACGAGAGAACTCGGATTGCAGTTGCCGGGGAATTACCGTATCATGAAAACATGGGGCAAAGCGGGCCGGCAGTGCAAAAACATGCTGACGGATAGGGCCACAGAGCCAACCCTCCACGGGTGGGCATGCGTGCAGAGCCGATCCTTTCGGGCCGCGGGAGCCATTCCTATTCGAAAATAGCAAACCAGGGCGAGCTAATAGGACTCGCCCCGGTCATGAAGCGTCAGCTTGCCTGGAATTCGCCGGAGAGCGAGCCAACCGTAATGGTATAGGTCTCGCCGGACACAACATCGGGGCTGCTGAGAATGACGACCTGGAAAGACAGTTCCGGCGTGTACGAGATAATCGTATTTCCGTCCTTATCTTCCAAGGTGATCGCCGTCCCGGCGGACTGGCTTCCCACGCTGACCGCGACGACCCCCTGCTGTGAATCGCTAAAGGTCTGCGCCATACCAGACGCGCCGGTCCCGATAAAGGTGCCGCCCGTAATGACGGCGCTGGTATCGTAGTCGAGCGTCGCGGTATCCCCCTGCGTGGGGCCGACAACCACCGTATACCCGCCCGAGATGGTCAGCGAGCCGTTGGCGTCTATGCCGTCGCCGGAGGCTTGGATATGCAGATTCCCGCCGGAGATAACAATGCTGCCGTTGGAGGAGGAAGACATGCCGCCCATCCCCCCCATGCCGCCACCGCCGGGGCCGCCGAACATGCCGTCCCGGCCTCCCGTGGTGCCGCTGGAATCGGTGCCGCCGGCGGCATTCAGGCCGTCGTCGCTGGAAACCAGCTGGATGTCCCCGCCCATAATAGCAATATCCAATGCCTCCAGCCCCTCATAGCTTTCGGTAATATGGATGGTCCCCGCGGTGACGGTGAGGGTTTCCTCCGCATGGACCGCGTCGTCGCCCGAAGCCATGTCGAAGACGCCGCCGTTTATGGTGAGGGAGGCATTTGAATGCACGGCGTCGTCGGCGGAATCCACGGTGAATGTCCCGTCGGAAATCAGCATGCTGGCCCCGGATTTTATCCCTTTCATGCTGGTGCTGCTGTCGTCGGTACTGGAGGAGGAAGCGGGGATGCTGCCCGGCCTGCCGCCGCCCATAAAGCCGCCCCAGGAATCGGAGGATTCCTGGGAGCCATTCTCGCTGCCCCCGCCGGCAAGCACGTTGATGGCGCCGCCTTCAATTTGCAGGGACGCCCCGGCGCTGATGCCGTCGCCTTCGGCTTCAATTTCCATGGCGCCGTTTGAGATATAGACAAAGCCGAGGGAAGCGTCGTCGTTGTTTTCGGCGTGGATCCCGTCCTTTCCGGCATCCACGGTAATCGATGTTTCCCCGGTAATCCTTATGCTGTCGTTGGCGTCAAAGCCATGGGAAGCGGAGGAAACGGTATAGGTTCCCCCTGTGACGACCAGGTCGTCCTTGGATACAATCCCGTGCCCTGCCGGGGAAGTGACCGTGAGGGAACCGGAGCCGTTGAGCGTCAGATCCTGCTTGGAGAAAAGGGCGGCGTCAATGTTGTTTTCGTCAATCGCAGTAAACGTGCCGCCGTTGGAAAGGGTGTTTTCAGTGCCGTCCGCCAAGGTGACAAACACTTTATCCGCTGTGAGAATATACAGGGCGGCAGATGTTTCGCTGTGGATGTCCACCCCATCCAACACCAGCTGGAGTTTCGCCGTATCGGGCGCGTTGACGATAACCATGCCGTCGTCCAGCGTGCCGGAAAGGATGTAGGTCGCCTCCTCGGTAATCGTGATGGTGCTCCCCGCAATCTGCACGCTATTGGAACTCGCCGCGGCCGAGCTGCCGTTTAACTGGATACGGACGCTGCTGCTTTCGTCGTAAGCGGTTTCATAATCCCGGTCGGTAAACAGGTCGGCGTCGGTCTGCGAAAAATCCACCTCCACCGGATCGGCGGCGCTGCCGGAAGTACCGGAAGCACCGGCATTGCCGGAAGTGCCATTGTTGCCGGAACCGGCGCCGCCCTCCGTGTTTTTGCAGCCGGTGAGCACACCAAGCGACAGCATGAAGGCCAAGAATAGGGCCATTCCTCTTTTCATAGGGTAAAACCTCCTCCGTCAGAGTTCTGCTACGGCGGTTTCCTGCATGGAAACCGAAATTTCCAGGTTGCCGTTCCTGCAGCGGAGCTTATCGATCATTTCCTTTTCCTTGGTTATATCCCGAAGGGTGACATGGTAAGTCAGGCGGAACAGGCTTCCCATATTGGTCGTCTTTACGCATATGAGGTCGTGCACCGTGGTGTATTCCTGAAAGATATCGTCGAAGACCCCGGTGTAATCCAGGTCTTCCGGGATGGTAATGCTGAAGGTTTTATACGTGGCCGCGTTCCTCTTGGAGCCGAAGTCAAGGCGGTTGTAGAGCAGGAACATCACGCACAGGACCACCGTAAAGAGTACGGCAAAGCCGAGATAGCCCATGCCGGCAATCAGCCCCGCGCCCATGGCAAGGAACAGCGTGCAGATTTCCTTTGCCGTTCCGGGCACCGAACGGAAGCGGACCAGGCTGAATGCGCCGGCCACCGCCACGCCGGTCCCCACATTGCCGTTGACCAGCATGATCACCACGCAGACCACGGCCGGAAGAAGGGCCAGCGTCACCACAAAGCTTTTCGTATAGCGGGTGCGGTACATATAGGCGAACGCCATAACAAGGCCGAGCACCAGGGCCGTACCCAGGCAAAGCATAAAGTCGGTCACGCTGATTACCGCGGTGAGATCCGAATCAAATAACCCCCGAAATATGGTTTCAAGCATGGCAAGCCACCTCCTGCATAAGCTGTGGGAAAATCATCGTCTGATAAGCCGTCCCGTATTTGGAAAACGACGTGATATACAAGCGTTCCCCCGAAAGCACCCGGGCCATCCACATCGGGATGCCGCCGGAGCATTTGATCTCCATCAGCACCCTCCCCTCCGGCAGAAGCGGCGTGCCGTAGGCGGCGGATTCGAGCGATAAATCCTCCTGGCGGCAGAGAAGGGTATCGTCAAACGTCACCCGGAAATCGGAAGGCTCCTTGCAATAGAAGGCCTCCCTGTCATAGGAAAGGAAAACCGCCGGGCGAAGGGTTCCGTAGTATTCCAGAAAATAATCGATTTCCTCGGATATCTGGGTGCCCGGCCGGCAGCGGCGTTTCCCGAGCATCCAGTCCATCGCCTCTTCCTCCGGCAGGGAAATACGGCGCTTGTATACGACGTGCCTGTATTTCTTTTTTAACTCCACAAACACCGTGCTGTCGGGAGACGCCTGGCTGTAACTGCGCACACGCAGCTTCTCCTTATAGGCCGGCTTTTCAATCGAATGGCGGACCAGCCGGTAATTGCCGGTGTCAAAATAGAGGTTGCGGATGGTGGTGCGCCCGTATTCGTCCAGTTCCATGTACGGCCCGATTGCCTGGAGGACCTTTTCCTTTTGTTCCCCTGTCAGCAGATATTTCAGTTCATACCGCTGAAAAACAGTCTGAAACGCCATCTGTCACAGTCCCTCCTTCTTCTGCTTTCGTGTGCCAGTATAGCTTCCAAACCTTAAGCGGAGTAAAAAGCCGGCTGCCGCTTCCTCCCTTTTTTGCGGCGATTTTAACTCCGCTTAATATTTTCTGGTAAGATAAAAGCAGGACGGGATTCGTCCGTTGACGGCATAAGCCGCATCCATCGGAAACCTGTTCGCGGACGGCCCGGATTTATGGTATAATCCCTTTGGAAGAGGAAGGATGCTTTATGAGAATTCTGCTGGCGGAAGATGAGCTCCCCCTGGCGAGGGCGCTCGTAAAGATTTTTGAAAAGAACCATTACTCAGCGGACGCGGTGCACAACGGCGAGGACGCCCTGACGTATCTGGCGGCGGGCAATTACGACGTGGCCATACTGGATATCATGATGCCGAAAATGGACGGCATCACCGCGCTGCGTGAGCTTCGCGCGCAGGGGAACCCGATCCCGGTGCTGATGCTGACGGCCAAGTCGGAGGTCGACGACAAGGTGCTGGGGCTCGACAGCGGCGCCAACTATTACCTGACCAAGCCGTTTGACACCAGGGAACTGCTCGCGACGATCCGGGCGATTACGCGGACGCCGGCCGAAGTGGATTCCAAACTGGCGGTGGGCAACATTACCCTGGACCGTTCCACGTTTGAGCTGTCTTCCCCGACCGGCAGCTTCCGGCTCGCCAATAAGGAATTCCAGATGATGGAACTCCTGATGTCGAATCCCCGCCATATCATTTCCGCCGAACGCTTTATGGAAAAGGTGTGGGGGTTCGACAGCGAGGCGGAAATCCATGTGGTATGGGTCTACATTTCCTACCTCCGCAAGAAACTGGCGGCGCTTCACGCCAATATTTTCATCAAAGCCTCCCGGAACGCCGGGTATTCGTTGGAGGAAGACGCATGATTCGGAAGTTAAAAACCAAATTCATCGTCCTGGCAATGACCGCCCTGTTCGCTTTGTTGGCAGTGATTGTGGCGGGGATGAATTGGATAAACTACCATTCGGTCGTCCGGGACGCAGATATGCTCCTGTCCATCCTTTCGCAGAACAAGGGGGCGTTTCCGGATTTCGGCAGCGGCCCCAATCATCCGCTTCCGCCGAATATGTCCCCGGAGACGCCCTATGAATCCCGCTATTTTTCCGTATTCCTGAATGCGTCCGGCGATGTTGTCAACACCGAGACCAGCAAAATCGCTTCGGTCGACAGCGAGACCGCGGCCGAATACGCGCAGACGGTCATGGAAAGGCAAAACGGGCAGGGGTTTATCCAGGAATACCGCTATGTCCTCCGCTCGGAACTAAACGGCTGCCGCATCACCTTCCTGGACTGCGGGCGGGATTTGGCGGCCTTCCGGAATTTTCTTCTTGCCAGCTGCGGCATGGCTTTCATAGGATATGTCGTGGTATTTTTCGTCATATTCTTCTTTGCCGGGCGGATTATCCGGCCGATTGCCGAGAGCTATGAGAAGCAAAAGCAGTTTATCACCGACGCGGGGCACGAAATCAAAACGCCGCTTACGATTATCAACGCGAACGTGGATATCCTCGAAATGGAACTGGGCGAAAACGAAAGCCTGACGGATATCCAGCAGCAGACCGAGCGGCTGAAATCCCTGACCAACGACCTGGTCATGCTGGCCCGCATGGAAGAAGCCGGGAATACGATGCCGAAAATCGAGTTCCCCGTCTCCGAGGTGGTTGCGGAAGCCGCGCGCCCGTTCCGTGCGCTGGCCATCCAGCAGGGGAAGGAATTTGTGTGCAGCATCCGTGTGGGGCGGCATCACGGCTCACGGCATCACGACCGAAGGCGAATTTACGCATTTGGCGCTCCGCAAAGCGGT
Organism: Candidatus Avimonas merdigallinarum; assembly: GCA_904377855.1. Lineage (GTDB taxonomy): Bacteria > Bacillota > Clostridia > Oscillospirales > Acutalibacteraceae > Avimonas > Avimonas merdigallinarum. Next base: position 11,692 of record CAJFGS010000025.1, on the reverse strand, counting down.
GGATTACTGCAAAAGAAAGGTCATCCGGAAAAATCCGAAAGCATTCCGCATCCCATACAACCGCAATTTTCGGATTGCCGGCGATCAAACGACGTCGGGGAACGAAAGCGGCGGCGTTGCCGGAATTCTCGACCGGCTGCCCGAGCTGCAGCGGTTCATCCTTGTGCTGCACACCGCCGGCGAATATTTGCCTGAGCAGATAGCCAGCACCTTCAAATTCGACATGAAAACGGTCGGGATGGCGCTGGACGCGGAAAAAGAGAATATCGAGCGGATCGCCCGGCGCGCAGGGGAAAGCGGGCCGTCCTACGAAGCTGTTGTGGAGCAAATCCGCCGGGAGGAGAAGGAGACCGCGGTTTCCGCTGCAGTGGATTCCCACGCTGCGGCGGTGATCGACGGCATCGCCTCCCCTGTCGAAAAGAAAAAGAAAAAACGGATGACGAGGATTGGCATCATCGCGCTGATTTTGTGCCTGTGCATTGCCGGCGGAATATGGCTGGCCTTCCGCCCTTCGGACACGGAGGACGCCGGCGCTGACGATTCCTCCGCCAGCGATACGGAAAGCACCGGCGATTCTTCCGACTCGGCCGACACGACATACACCCCCGAGGCGCTGGATGCGGAACTTACCTATTACGCGGACATCGAAATCGCCGATTACGGCACCGTTACCGTACAGCTGGATCAGGCGTCGGCGCCCATTACCGCGGCGAATTTCGTAAGCCTTGCGCAGAGCGGCTTCTATGACGGCCTGACGTTCCACCGCATTATCGAAGGCTTTGTGATGCAGGGCGGCGATCCCAACGGGGACGGAACCGGCGGATCGGAAAACACCATCGTGGGCGAGTTTACCGACAACGGCTATGAGAACGGTCTGTCCCACACCAGAGGCGCCGTCTCGATGGCCCGTTCCGGCGACGATTACAACAGCGCCAGTTCCCAGTTCTTCATCGTGCAGGAGGACAGCACGGACCTGGACGGCCAGTACGCCGTATTCGGCTATGTAACCGAGGGCATGGACGTCGTCGACGCAGTTTGCGAAGCAGCGGAACCGGTCGACAGCAACGGCACCATCGAAGCCGACGCACAGCCGGTCATTACGTCTGTGACGATCCGGACCGAATAACCGGCCACTTCCACAGAACCGGGGAGCGGGTAACCCCTATACAGGCAACGCCCCTCATGGAGCCGCAATGGGTCAGCAGCCATATGGCTGGCCCATCACCGGCCTCCTGAGGGGCGTTTTTCTGCGACGGGGACTGTTTTCCTCCGCCCACTACCGCTTCTTGACAAACAGCGCCCGGATCGCATTGAGGACGGCGAGGACCATCACGCCCACATCCGCAAAAATGGCCAGCCACATATTCGCGATCCCCAATGCGCCCAAAATCAAGCAGATCAACTTGACGCCGATGGCGAACACGATATTCTGATAAACAATCCGCAGGCATTTGCGGGAAATCTGGATGGCCTTGGAGATCTTCATCGGGTCGTCGTCCATGAGCACCACGTCCGCCGCCTCAATCGCCGCGTCGGAACCCATGGCGCCCATAGCGATGCCGATATCCGCACGGCGGAGAACCGGCGCGTCGTTGATGCCGTCGCCGACGAAGGCCAATTTTGCCTTTTCCGGCTTGCCTTTCAGCAGTTCTTCCACCTTTTCCACCTTATCGGCGGGGAGCAGTTCGCTGTAAACCCGCTCTACCCCCAATTCCGCCGCGACCTGATCGGCCGCTTTTTTCGCATCGCCGGTCAGCATGACTGTCTGGCGGACGCCGGCACTTTTAAGCGCCTGAACCGCTTCCTTGGAATGGGGCTTTACAACGTCGGAAATCACGATATGCCCGGCATATTCCCCGGCAATGGCCATATGGACGATCGTACCCACGCTGTGGCAGCGGATATACGGGACGCCCAGCCGTTCCATCAATTTGTCGTTGCCGGCGGCCACCTCCACGCCGTCCACCCTGGCAACCACGCCGTTGCCGCTGATTTCCCGGATATCCGTCACGCGGCTGCGGTCGATCTCTTTGCCGTAAGCCCGCTGCAGGCTCTTGCTGATGGGGTGGGAGGATGAGCTCTCCGCCAGGGCGGCATATTCCAGCAGCCGGGTATTTTCCATCTCGTTGTGATGGATGCCGTTGACCTCAAACACACCCTGGGTCAGGGTGCCGGTTTTATCAAACACGACGATCTTGGTGTTGGACAGGGTTTCCAGATAGTTGGAGCCTTTAATCAGGATGCCCGCCTTGCTGGCCCCGCCGATGCCGGCGAAAAAGGAAAGGGGGATGCTGATGACCAGCGCGCAGGGGCAGGAAATCACCAGGAAGGTCAGCGCGCGGTAAATCCACACATCCCACTGTGCGGCGAGGCCCATCCCCAGCATCCGGACCAGGGGCGGCAAAACCGCCAGCGCCAGGGCGGCAATACAGACCGCCGGGGTGTAAATCCGGGCGAATTTGGAGATAAAATCCTCCGATTTGGATTTGCGGGAACTGGCGTTTTCCACCAGATCCAGGATTTTCGACACGGTGGATTCCCCAAATTCCTTGGTGGTCCGGATTTTCAGCACGCCGGTCATGTTGATGCAGCCGCTGAGGATTTCGTCGCCGGCCAGGACATCCCGGGGAAGGCTCTCGCCGGTGAGGGCGCTGGTGTTCAGGCTGGACGCGCCTTCCGCCACAACGCCGTCGATCGGCACCTTTTCCCCCGGCTGCACCACAATCACGCTGCCGATTTCCACTTCGTCCGGATCCACCCGTTCCAGTTTCCCCTCCCGCTCTATGTTGGCGTAATCGGGGCGGATATCCATCAGTTCGCTGATGTTGCGGCGGCTCTTCCCCACCGCATAGCTCTGGAACAGTTCGCCGATTTGGTAAAACAGCATCACCGCGATGGCCTCCGTATAGTCGCCGCTGCGCTCGTAAAGGGCCAGGGTAATGGCGCCTACGGTGGCGATGGCCATCAAAAAGTTCTCGTCAAAAATCTGCCGGTTCTTGATCCCTTTGGCCGCTTTGAGCAGAATATCATAGCCGACGACCAGATACGGGATGAGATAAAGCCCAAACCGCAGCCATCCGGCTGCCGGGACAAAATGCAGGACTGCCAGCATCACCGCAGCCAGGATAATGCGGATGAGCATCTTTTTCTGTTTCCTGCTCATGATATGGCCCTTCCTTTCTCTCCGGAATCGGGGAGCGGCGCCTCTTGCCACTCCGCCCAACCCCTGTCTCGCTTTCCGGCGCCCGCCGTATAAAGTACGAATCTCCATCATGGATTGAACCGGGAGAACAGCGGCCGGCAGATTCCACAGCCGGCCCGCTCCTCCTGCAGTCCCCTGCACGGCAGGCGCGCTGCTGCTCTCCGGTCTTTTTTGAAATTTCCCGTGAAATATGGAACACATGGTCAATCGTTCATGCGAAGAGCCTTTCTAAAGCGTCTCCGCACGGCAGAAAGCGCTTTGGGGAATCCAGTTAAAGATAGACTTCGCAGTCGTCCTCCACCTTCTTGCAGTTCTTGCGAACCTGCTGCATTACGCTTTTCGGATCCTGCCCTTCCTCAAACGCAACATGCATCTTCAAGGTCATAAAGTTGACGGTTGCCTCTTTCACGCCGGGAGTTTTCCGGGCGGCTTCTTCCATCTTGAGCGCGCAGTTCGCGCAATCCACATCGATATTGTATGCCTTTTTCATACGATGAACCTCCTTCACAGAATCAGCAAACAATTAAATATTTGTTTAATTGTTCATTTATAGTATATTCGAGCCGGCGCTTCGAATCAACCAATCCGGCAGGATTCCTTCCGTTTGGGATAAAACTACTTCTATTCGGGCTATTCTCCTCCCCATTAGCGGCAGACTCCCGGCTGCCTATACGAACAGCCGCCGCTTTTTTCTCCGCACCAGGAGGGCAGAAGCCGCTCCGCTTCTCCCAAGGCCAAACCCATTTCCGATGGCAGAAGTCAGCCTTCCATAAACTGTTTCAGGCGTTCCTTCTGAGCGGAGAAATCGGCCAGGCCGAGGGCATACAGCTCCCGTTCGGCCCGCTCGTCGACAGAATATGTCCCCACCTTGATAGGCTGGCTCGGCGCAAAAACAAAGGCTTTTCCCGATTTTTCCAGCGCAAACACTTCCTGCAGGTTCCGGTTGTAGGTAAGATGCCGCCGGTCGATGGCAGAGACGATTCGGGGGTATTCCCGGCACCGCCGGGAATACAGAAACCGCATCCCCTGCGGCTTTCGGACAAAATCCCTTGGCTTGGACAGGATGACCACCAGCCGGTCGCACCCCTGCGCGAGGGCATGCTGCACGGGCACCGCATCCGCGATGCCCCCGTCAAAATACGGGACGCCGTTTATCTCCACCGGGCGGCAGGCGGCGGGGATGGCGCAGGAAGCCATGACCAAGCGGTAGTCGTCCTGTTTCATCCCTTCTTTCCCGAAATATTCCGGTTTGCCGGTGAGGGCGTTGGTGACCACCACCTGGTATTCCGCCGGATTTTTCATAATTGCCGGGAAATCCAGGGGGTCTTCCCCCGTCGAATTGGTCAGCGCCCCATAAATATACTGCAGGCCGAACAGGTCGCCCGTTTTTAAAAGGCTTCTCAGCCCGAAATAGTCGGGGGAATGGATATGCTCGGTAAAGAAGCGGAGATTCCGGCCCCGCTGCCCGGCCAGATAGGACGCTAAATTCCCGGCGCCGCCGGAAACGCCGATACAGTAATCAAACGTGATCTGCTCGTCGAGAAAGGCGTCCAGAATCCCGGCGTTGTAGGCGCATTTCATGCCGCCGCCTTCCACGACCAGCCCGATTTTCTTCTGCTTTTCCATGCTGAATTTCTTCCTCCATGCCGCGGCAGGGCAAGTTTCCATAGCGGATTTAAGGATACCACCCGGAGGGGGGAAAGTCAATGAGGCCGGGAATGCGCCCGGTGAAATTCGCGCCTCGGCACAATCCCCCTCTGCGGAAAGCGGCAGGTGTGGGAGCACCCCCGTTCCGGGCAGGTTTTCTTCTGTTTGGGCAAAAAACTGTTCCAATCGGGCAATACTAAGCGGAGGTTCCCAGCTATAATGAAGCCGTAGACACCCATACCCCGTATGGGTAATACGAAAGGAGGCAATCCATGCAGGAAAAATATGATATTACCGGGATGAGCTGCGCGGCCTGCTCGTCCCGTGTCGAAAAAAGCGTGTCGGCCCTGCCCGGCATCAAGGGCTGCTCGGTCAACCTTTTGAAAAACAGCATGGTTGTGGATTATGACGCGGACGCGCTGAACAGCGACAAAATTATAGAGGCGGTGGTTAAAGCCGGTTATGGCGCCTCGCTGCAAAGCAAAGGCGGCAAACGGGCGGCGGGCGGCAAAGCGCAGGCTTCCCCCGCCGATGCCGCCAAAAACGAGTACCGGGCGATGAAGCGCCGGGTCATCTGGTCTTTCGTATTTACCATCCCGTTGTTTTACATCTCGATGGGCCATATGATGGGCTGGCCGCTGCCGGGGTTCTTCCTGGGGACGGAAAATTCGATGATCTACGCCCTAACCTTGTTCCTGCTGGTGCTGCCGGTCGTCATCATCAACAACAAATATTACCGCACCGGCTTCAAGACGCTGTTCCACGGTTCCCCCAATATGGATTCTTTAATCGCGTTGGGCTCCGGCGCCGCCCTGCTCTACGGCGTCTATGCGCTGTACAAAATCGCCTTCGGGCTTGGGCATGGGGATCTGGAGATGGTGCATCAGTTTACCCACGACCTCTATTTTGAAGGGGCCGGCACGATCCTCACCCTGATTACCCTGGGCAAATTCTTCGAGGCGCGGGCCAAGGGCAAAACTTCCGACGCCATCAACAAGCTGCTCAACCTGGCCCCGAAAACCGCCGCCGTTATCCGGGACGGTGTGGAGACCGTCGTCCCGGTGGAAGAAGTGGAACAGGGCGACGTCCTCATTGTCAAGGCCGGGGAGAGCATCCCGGTGGACGGCGTCCTTTTGGAGGGCACCGCTTCGGTGGACGAATCCGCCATTACGGGCGAGAGCATCCCGGTGGACAAGCAGGCCGGCGATAAGGTCGTCGGCGCCACCATCAACAAAAGCGGCTATTTCAAAATGCAGGCGACCAGGGTGGGCGACGAAACGGCGCTCGCCCAGATCATCCGCCTGGTGGACGAAGCCACCAGTTCCAAAGCCCCCATTGCCAAGCTGGCGGATAAGGTGGCCGGGGTGTTTGTACCGATCGTCATCGGCATTGCGCTGGTCGCCGCCGTAGTATGGCTCCTTTGCGGGGCCACCTTCGAATTTGCCTTAACGATTGCCGTTTCCGTATTGGTGGTGTCCTGCCCCTGCGCCCTTGGACTGGCCACCCCTACCGCCATTATGGTGGGGACCGGGCGGGGCGCAGTCAACGGGATCCTGATTAAATCGGCCCAAGCGCTGGAAACCGCCCATTCGGTGCAGACGGTCGTCCTGGACAAAACCGGGACCATTACGCAGGGAAAACCGGTCGTCACGGACCTGGTCGGCCAAGACGGAACCACCGAAGAGCAGCTGCTGCAAACGGCCGCTTCCCTGGAAAAGCTTTCGGAACATCCGCTGGCCGCCGCCATTGTCGAGGAAGCGCAGGAGCGGAAGATTTCCTTCCTTCCGGTGGAAGGGTTTGAGCAGATCCCGGGGCAGGGGATCAAGGGCGCCGTCCGCGGGGTGGAGTGCCTAGCCGGCAATTACAAAATGATGGACGCCTTCGGCGTTCGCGGCGACGCCCTGACTGCGCTGCAGGACCGCATGGCCGCGGAAGGCAAAACGCCGCTGTTCTTTGCTGCGGGCGGAAAGCTTATCGGCATGATTGCGGTAGCGGACGCGGTAAAGCCTACCAGCCGGGAGGCGGTTCAGAAACTCAAGCACATGGGGCTCGAAGTGGTGATGCTTACCGGCGACCACCGAAAGACCGCCGAAGCCATCCGCCGGCAGGTAGGCGTGGACCGGGTTATTGCGGAGGTGCTGCCCCAGGATAAGGAACAGGAAATCCGCAAAATCCAGGAATCCGGCAGGAAGGTCGCCATGGTGGGCGACGGCATCAACGACGCTCCCGCCCTGGCCCGCGCGGACGTGGGCATCGCCATTGGCGCCGGCACCGACGTGGCCATGGAATCGGCGGATATTGTCCTGATGAAAAACGACTTGCTGGATGTCGCCGGAGCCATCGAACTGAGCAAGGCGACCATCCGCAATATTAAGGAAAACCTGTTCTGGGCCTTCTTCTACAACATCATCTGCATCCCGATTGCCGCGGGGTGTTTCTATGCCGCGTTCCATTTGAAGATGAGCCCCATGGTGGCCGCCCTGGCGATGAGCTTCAGTTCGGTCTTTGTGGTGGCCAACGCGCTCCGCCTTCGCTTCTTCAAGCCGAAGCACGGTTCTTCGGTATCCCGCGTGAAGGCCCGGCATAAAACACCGGCGCCGGAAAGCTGCGGACTGCCCGAACCGGCCGCCGCACCCGAATCAACCCAGCCGTCCGAACACCTTACCGATAAAAATGGAGGAATGATGATGAAAAAGGAATTATCTGTGGAAGGCATGATGTGCCAGAATTGCGTCAAGCATGTGACCCGCGCGCTGGAGGGCGTCCCCGGCGCCTCGGACGTCCGCGTCAGCCTGGAGGACAAGAAGGCGACGGTCAGCGTGCCCGCCTCGGTCAGCGATGACGCGCTCAAAGCCGCCGTCACCGAAGCCGGCTACGAAGTGACGGGGATCGAAACCTATGAAAGCTGACAAAGCCAAGGTGACCCGCAGCATCAAGATCGCCCGCGGTCAGCTGGACGGCATCCTCCGGATGATTGAGGAGGACCGCTACTGCGTGGATATTTCCAACCAGCTGCTGGCGACGCAGGCTATCCTGAAGCGGGTCAACCAGGAAATCCTGCACGCCCATATCCGCAACTGCGTGCGGGAAGGGCTGCAGACAGAGGAGCCCAATCCCAAGCTGGAGGAAGCGCTTGCGCTTTTGGAGAAGCTCAGCGAATAATCAAAGGGCAGAAATCCGGCAGCCGGGAATGGTTTTCCCGGCTGCCGGCCGATAGGAGGATTTTCTATGAAAGTGGGAATCATACGGTGTATGCAGACAGAGGACTACTGCCCGGGGAGCGGATGCTTTCAGGCGGTGCGGGATAAATCCGGCGCCTTTGCCGGGGAAGAAGAGGTGGAGGTCGTCGGGTTTATTAACTGCGGCGGATGTCCGGGGAAAAAGGCGATCCTGCGGACGCGGGAGTTGATACGTCGAGGCGCGGACACGATTGCCTTCGCCTCCTGCATCCAAAAGGGGACGCCGATCGGGTATCCCTGCCCCTTTGCCAAGAAGATGAAAGAGCTGGTCCAAAAAGAAGGGGGCGACGCCATTTCGATTCTGGACGATACCCACTGAATGCGCGCTTTTCCGCTTTCAGGGTATCCCTCTCCCCCGGTTTGTGATAAAATAATCGAAAAGGGGGAATTCCCATGCAACAGAGCCCATTGCCCCATGACCATGGGCAGCGCATCGAAAAAGAACTCGACCATATGCCGCGGGAAGAAGACTTTCAAACGGTTGCCGATATTTTCAGGCAACTTTGCGACGGGAGCCGCATCCGGATTTTCTGGCTTCTCTGCCATTGCGAAGAATGCGTGATCAACCTGGCCACCCTCGTGGGGATGACCAGCCCTGCGGTCTCCCATCATCTGCGCCAGCTAAAAAGCAGCGGCCTGATTGTAAGCCGCCGGGACGGGAAAGAGGTCTATTACAAAGCCGCCGATACCGAACAGGCGCAGCTTCTGCACCGGATCATCGAAAAGATGGTGGAAATATCCTGCCCGTCCGACCGATAAGCTGCTGAGGAGGCGACGTATGAAGGAAGAAGACGCAGCCCGCATTGAGAACGACCTGCGGGAAGTGCCCGATGGGACTTTTGAAGTCAAGCGGCACAAGGCCGCGGAATCGCATTGCCTCCTGCTGGCAGAACAACTGACCGCCCAGGCCAGGGGAAAAGGAAAAATCGAAACCTTTCCGGTGTTTCCCGGCGTCGAGGTGTCGCTGCATCAATATCTGGCCGAGCGGGTGGAATTTCACCACAAAGCCGCCGATTCCGTTTTGGGAATCGACCATTGCCGGAAAGGGCGGATCGGCTGGAATATGCGCGGCGGGGCGGCGGTTTATCTCGGCGCGGGGGATCTCTGCCTGCATTCTTTGGCCAGCTGCGCGGATTCGGAAATGACGCTCCCTCTGGGATACTACGAGGGGATGGCCGTCACGGCGGATCTTCGCGCATTGAAAGCGAACTGCCCGGAAATCCTGCGGGAAGCCGGCTTTGACGGGGAAAGGCTCTATCAAAAATTTTGCGCCGGGGGCTCCCCTCTCGGCATCCCGTCCAACAGCGCCATTGACGCGGTTTTTGCCCCCCTTTACGGCTTGCCGGAACCCTTGCGCATCCCCTATTTTAAACTGAAGGCCCAGGAAATTTTGCTGTATCTGCTGCAGCTGGAGCCAAGCGAAGAAAAGGGGTTGACGCAATACGCCCCCCCACAGACCGAATCAATCAAAGAAATCCGCGATTTTCTGGTGGAACATCTGGACGAGCGGTTTACTATTGAGGAACTTGCCAAAAAGTACTTAATCAACACCTCTTCCCTCAAATCGGTTTTTAAAGCGGTTTATGGCATGCCCATCGCTTCTTATATGAAGGAGTACCGTATGCGCCAAGCCATGAAGCTTCTGCGGGAAACGGACGACAGCATCGCCGCCATTGCGGAAAAGGTGGGCTATGAAACCCAGGGGAAATTTACAAAGGCTTTTAAAGAAACAGCGCAGGTCCTGCCAACGGAATATCGGAAGCTGTACCGAAAATAGCGGGATTTTCCATGACTATCCATTGCCTGGAAACGGCGGCGCCTTACCGGCGCTGCTGAAATCAGGCGGTTCCCATCATAAAATAGCATCCTAGGGACAGGCGCGGAAAGCGTTGGCAGAGGATGCCATCGTCAGCACAAACGCGGCGGTAAATACCGGGGCGTGCAGTTTATTCGCCACTGAATACGGCGGCCAGCGGGGAATCTTTCGAGGAAAAATTACTGACTTTTTACTGACTTTGACAGGGAAACATCCATGGGAATCCTGGAAAATAGCGCAGCCTAAAAAACAAGAAAAGCCCTGTATCCAAGCCGCTTTTGGCTCAAATACAAGGCGCCTATTTGGCGGGGTGATGCAAAAATCCCGCTGATGGTCGAACCATACAAAAGCAGCCGGCCACTCATTGCAAATAGATGAGCAGGGAGCCTGTTTGGACTCCCTGCTCATCTATTTGCCTATCGAGAGCTATAAAAAGATATTTTTGCGGTTTTGGCGGGTGGATTCGAACTCTCATTTACGACATCTTTCCATAGCCTGTCTGCCATAAGCCCTTTGGGGAAAGCCGTCAAAGCGGCGCGCTGCGCATAAGAGAAACGAAGCCGGGACGCGATTGGGCAGGCCTTTACTCCAAGATATTGGTGGTAATATAGTCAACACCAAATTGGATCAGTTGTGCAGCGGCTTCCGGATCATCCACTGTCCAACAATTTACACGAATACCGGCCGCATGGCACTTTTCCACCGTTTCCGCATTCAGCGCATGGTACTCCGCGTCTAGATCGAAACGCCGGGCTTTCAAACAGGCAATCTGTTCGTCGTCCACACGACCGGTCAGAAATTGCACGGGCTGATTGGGGAGAACCTCACGCACAGCTACGAGTTTTGCAAAATCAAAGGAGATAAATATAACCTTTTCAAGATATCCATACGTACGAATTCTGTCGCAAATTTGGGAAATGTCTGCTTTTTCTATATGATTTTTCAGCTCCAGCACCGCGGTTTTGCCAGCTTGCCGGCAAATGTCAAGGTATTCCTCCAGCGTTGAAAGCTGCAGACCACGTTGACTGATTTCTCCGTTGCATTCCTTGAGCTTTAGTGCACGCAGCGTTGCAAAATCCGTATTTGTAACCGGCAAATTTTCTGCGGCCACACGCCCGGTGGAATCATCGTGAATCAGTATATACCGGCCGTCGGCTGTAGGGTGTATATCTGTTTCAATACCGAAATAGCTATGTTCAGCCGCTAAAGCGAAAGCGGCGACCGTATTTTCCGGTTCAATCCCACTTAAGCCCCGATGCGCAATCATTTGTACCCCGTGTTTGTTCGACAGATGTATGGTGCTTTTCATAATAAACAACTCCTTTTTAAAAAAGCAAAAGCTGACATATCACTGCGGCTTTTGCTTTATTTCTCTCCATTTGTTGTTTTTCTCATTCTAAACTATGGCGGTAAAAAAGTCAATCAGCGGTAAGCCAAGCCCAAAAACATTGAAAAACCCTGTATTCAAGCCGTTTTTGGCTCAAATACAGGGCTTCCCATTTGGCGGAGAAGGAGGGATTCGAACCCTCGAGGCGCGTTTAACGCCTACACGATTTCCAATCGTGCGCCCTCGACCGGACTAGGCGACTTCTCCATACGATTTTATTTTTCTGTATTAACGACGCTAGACTATTATAATGAATCCCTCTTGAAAAATCAAGAGGGATTTTAAAATTTTTCAAGTTTTCCTTGTAGAGCTACAATACAAATTGGACAGAGAGAAAAAAGAAGAGAGAAAAAAGTAGAAGGACAGAGCCTTCATAGGGTATAGTTAAGTTGCGACACCAA
>CAJFGS010000024.1:14880-60445 GCA_904377855.1 Candidatus Avimonas merdigallinarum | reverse complement strand
ATTCCTTTTTTCCCTGCCATACAAATACCCCCTATGTAGTTCTATTTTCCTACATAGGGGGCTTTTTGTCTATTGTACGGTTTTTCTGAACCGGTTCAGTCTCGGCAGGGCGGCCTTTTCCTGTACGGCGGCGTCCGTGCGCGTCCCCCGGCCGCCGTGGGAGGGCGGGGGTTACTTTATAAAGGTCGCCAGCCGTCCGATTATCGGCAGCGGCCGGCGCACCCCATACACCGCATGAAGGATGCCGAGGATCATCAGCACAAGGCAGAAAAGCCTCAGCAGTTCGCCCACGAGCCGACCCACAAAGGGGATGAGGCCCAGCAGCAGGCTGAGGAGGCTGACGACAATTTCCACAACAAACAGGATGAGCCCCTGGTTGGTATGGAAACGGACGTCCTCGTTATCCTTTTCAATAAACAAGCCGAGCAGGCAGAGGAAGCCGACATAATCCAGGATGGTGATAATCCGCACGGTGCGGTTCGACGACATCTTCCATTCCTCCCAGGAGAGAATCCATGAATCATACTGCTATTTTAGCAGAATCACACGGCCGATACAAGGAAGCCCCTTCCATCTTTTAAGATTTGGTGAAGAAAAAAGAAAAGATAGCGGATTCCCCTTCATTCTTGTTCCAACTGTGCTATACTGCATATTACAGAGAAGTCCCATCATACCAAAGAGGAGATGTGCCCATGAAGAAAAAGCCTTTCTGGCGAAGGGTAAACCGCGGTTTTGTCGTTTCCATGGCACTGCTTGCCGTTGTCGCCGTGTATGTCCTGGTGACACAGCTGATGCTGCTGCCCGACAAAAACGCCGTGCGCTCCCTTGCCGACGACGTGTGCGCCCTAGCGGAAAACGTCAGCATGCTCAGCGAGGAGGAGATCGCCTCCCTGCAGGATCCCGCCGCCCTGGAAGCGAAGAAGGCGGAGATCCGCGAACAGCTCAAGCCCCTGTTTGTGGAGGGCTCCGACTATCTGGAGGAAGCGGCGGAATATTTTTACAGTCTGCTCACCATGCAGACGACCGGGATGCAGCAGGTGGATACCCGCGGCGAAGTGGTCCGCAATGACAGCAGCTGCCAGCTGGAAGAGGACACCGCCTCGGTTTCCATCGACCGCCAATACAAAGGAAGCCATGGGAAATTCTGGGACTACAAGACGGAGGCCGCCGAGGAGGGCGACGCCGACGAATCCCTGGGCGTATCTATCGTCTTCAAGAAGGCGGGCGGCACCTGGAAAATCTACCGGATCGGCAATCTGTATATGAACGCCTATACTGGCATGGGCTATCATGTGGTCTATTAATGGGGGTGAGGAACGAATGAGCGATGTTCTTACGCTGAAAAACGTGCATAAATCCTTTGGCAAGCGGGTCATCATCCCCGATCTCTCCTTTTCGGTAAAGGAAGGCGAGATTTTCGGCTTCCTGGGCCCCAACGGGGCGGGCAAGACCACCACCATCAAGATGATCCTCGGCCTGCTGTCGATGGACAGCGGCAGCATTACCGTGGCGGGGCACGACGTTGAAAAAGAGTTTCCGCAGGCGATGAAAAACGTCAGCGGGATCGTGGAAAACCCGGACATGTACGCCTACCTGACGGGGTATGACAACCTCCTTTTGCAGGCGCGGGCCTGCGGCGCCGACCGCAAGCGGATCGACGAGGTCGTCGAGCTGGTGGGCATGCAGATGCGGATCCGGGAAAAGTTCAAGACTTATTCCCTGGGGATGAAGCAGCGGCTCGGTATCGCGCAGGCGCTGCTCCACAGCCCGAAAATTTTGATCCTGGACGAACCGACCAACGGGCTCGACCCCGCGGGGATCAAGGAGGTGCGGGACCTTCTCAAAAGCCTGGCCCACAATACCGGCCTGTCGGTCTTCGTATCCAGCCATATCCTGCAGGAAATGCAGCAGATTTGCGACACCGTCTGCATTATCAACGCCGGGCAGATCCTCCAGGTCAGCTCGGTGGAAGAGCTGATGCAGCACAGCGGCTCCGGCGTATACCGCTACACTGTCCGCCCCATGGCGGAGGCGGCGGAATTCCTGCGGGCCAACATCGCCGACCGCATTGTGGACGTCGCGGCCGACCATATCGACCTGCGGGTGAGCGAGGAGGAGATCCCCATCCTCAACCGCCGGCTGATGGAAAACGGGATTGCGATTTACGGGCTGGCGGCGGTCGGCGCCTCGCTCGAACAGAGCTTTATGGAAATCACAGGAGGAGGGAATATCATTGGGTAATCTGATTCGAAACGAGCGGCTGAAGCTCTACAAAAAGCCCTCCACCTGGATCCTGACCGGCATCATCGTCGCGCTTTCCCTGGTCGGGCTGATCTTTTCCCATCTTCTGCTCGGCAGCAGCTATGAATACGATTGGAGGATGGACTATGAAAACCAGCTTGAGAATTGCACGATGTGGCTCAAGGAGGACCCCGGCGATCTAAGCATCGCGCGGCAGGTGGAAGAGTACACCTATCTGCTGGACAACGAAATCCCGCCCTCCGACTGGCGGAGCACGGCGGTTAGCGAGTATTTCGACATGAAATATTCCAACATCGTTTACGACGAAACCGGGGAAGGCAGCACGGTTGCCGAGCCGGACGAGGAAACCGGGGCCCGTATGGAGCGCCTGAAAGCCCTGATTGAACAAAACGACTGGCGCGGGTATGTCGAAGGGCAGATCGCCGACCTGGAATCGGGCTACACCCCTTCGGCCAGCGAGGAAGAAAAGCAGGTGGCGATTGAGGTCTACAACCTCCAGCTGGAATATGACGTCCCGCCGAGCGGAAGGAGCACAAGCCTCAGCCGCGAAAGCGACTGGCGGGCCGCCGAAATTGATTCCATCTTCGGCAATAAGCTGGCCCTTGTCCAGGGGGAATACAACGGCGCCCTCCTGACCCGGCATCAGCGGGCGGAACTGGAACAGGCCAATGCGGTTTCCCTCCGGCGGCTCGCGACCGGCACGGCGCCGGTGGGCAGCCAGTCCTTCCTGGGCCTGCTGGAAAGCACCGCCACATCGATGGAACTGATTACCCTTCTGCTGATCGTCTTTGCGGGCGGTATGATTTCCACCGAATTCGGCACCGGGACCATCAAGCTTCTGCTCATCACCCCCCACCGCCGGAAGAAAATCTTCTGGGCCAAGGCGGCCATCCTGCTGGAAATCACCCTGATCACCGTGGGCGCGGTCTTCCTCTTCGCGTTCCTGCTCAGCGGGATTTTCACCGGCTTCAGCGGCATCGGGGACATGCAGGTGATGACCCTGTTCGGCCGGGTGGTGCGTTTTCCCTACCTGCTGTATATCGTGATGAAGATGCTGCTGCTCCTACTGCCGGTGCTGGCCTACGGCGCGCTGGCGCTGATGCTCTCCGCCGTGACCAGAAAGAGCGCGGTGGCCATCGCCGTGTCCCTTCTGCTGATGTTTGGCAGCGAAATCATCATGGCGCTGATAAGCGCGTATACCATGTACGGCGGGGGCGTCATTCCGGGCATCAAATTCCTGTTCTTCGCCAACACCTCTCTGGGGACCTACCTGCCTTCCGCCTCCGGCTCAATCAGCGCCATTATGGGCGGCTCGGTTGGAGCGACGGTGGACGGAACCATGGCCCTCGGCTTCTCGGTCGCCGTGCTGCTCGTCTATACCGCCTGCTTCCTCTGGATCGCGCGGGACAGCTTCTGCCGCCGGGACGTGAAATAAGCAGGCTGGCGCAAGGCGGAAAAGGCCTCTGCAGGCAGCTTTCCCCAAGCGGCGGGCTGTGTCGGGGCGAAAAGCGGCCCCGGCTACAGCCGCGCAGAGCACCGCCGTGCAAAGCCGCAAAAAGCAGGCGGCGTCCGGTTTGAACGGGCGCCGCCTGCTTTTTGGCTTTTTAAGATGCTGGGGTTGGATTACGCCTGGCTAATCCGGGTAGAGCAGGCCGGCCGCTTATCACAGGGCGGACAGGCGGCAGAGGCCTGCCAAAGCTCCCCGCCCATTCCGGCTACCGGCCGTTTACTTCCCGGAGGCTGTACCTATTCCTCCAGGCCCATTACCTCGTCCACCGGCAGGGACAGCACGATGCCGTGAGCCGGGGTCTTCAGCCCGCAGGCCGTGCTGACCGCCGACATGATTTCCGCTTTCTTCTCCCGCGGGACCACGATCATCACGAAATCCTGTTCGTCCTGCATCGAAATGCCGAAAAGCTGGCTCACCCGCTCCGAATTCCGGCGTCGGCCCTTCAGGACGGTGCCGCCCTTCGCCCCCGCGTCCCTGGCCGCGTCGATCACTTCGTCGCTGTACCCGCTCGCCACAGAAACCCAAATCACGGTATATTCCGATTTCTCCTGTATCTCAGCCATTTCTCCCTCGATCCTTTCTTTGATCCGTTTCTCTACGGCGAGACGCGCTTCGTCGTTCAGCATCTGGAACATCGGATGCTGCAGCCCGGTTATCGGGATCGTGATAGCGATGCCGCCGCCGCGCCGGCGGAAGGAAAGCTGCTTTTCCGCTTTCTCAAACAGCTCCTTGGTCATAAACCGGGGCAGGAGCCCGACCGTAATCAGCCGGAGCGTCCCGCTCAGGCCGAAAATATCCAGCATCTCCGACGGGGCCGTCCCCTTTCCACGGCACTGGTAGCAGATGGGGATATGCATGGAGTCAAATACCTCTTCCAGCTTTTTTTCATCCTCAACCCGCGTGATAAAGACAAGCATACGCGGGAAAAGAGGGGTGTCTTCCTGCGAAGCAGCCATTTATGAATCCTCCTCAAGATCAACCACAATATCGTCCGAAAGCGCCTGTGCAGGCGGAAGGACCGTTTTGGATTTGTGCGCGTAGATGAGCCCCATCATCTGGATGGCAAGCAGCGGCGCCATCGCGACCATGGCCACAACGCCGAAAGCGTCGGTCACCACGTTGCCGCCTACGGCGGAACAGGCGCCCATGGCCAGCGGCAGAAGGAAGGTGGAGGTCATCGGGCCGCTGGCCACGCCGCCCGAGTCAAAAGCGATGCCCACGAAGACCGGCGGAACAAAGCGGCTGAGCACAAGGGCCAGGATATATCCCGGAATCAAAAGCCAATAAATGTTGAGCCCGGTCAGCACCCTCACCATGGACAGCGCCACCGCGCAGGCGACGCCGATGGAAAGGGCGAGGTTCATCATCTTGTGGGAAACCGTACCGCCGGTGATATCCTCCACCTGCTCGTTCAAAACCTGGACCGCCGGTTCCGCCTTGACAATATAATATCCTATCACAATCCCGATAGGAATCAAGAGCCATTTGAACGGGCTTTCCGCCAGGCCGCTGCCCAGGAGATTGCCGATTGGCGCAAACCCCACATTGACCCCGGTAAGGAAAAGGATCAGCCCGATGATGGTATACAGGAAGCCCACCGCCATACGCAGGATCTGCCGCTTGCGGTAGTTCCGGGTCAGCAGCTGGTAGACGACGAAAACCCCTGCAACGGGAAGGATGCTCACCGCAACCTCCTCGGCGTACCGCGGAAGCTCTATCAGGAACTGCTGCACCACATCGTACGTCGTGACAATCACGGGGACCTCGACCGCGTTGTACACGGCTTCGGTGGGATGATAGAAAATCCCCAGCAGCAGGACCATCATGATAGGGCCGACGCTGCACAGCGCAATCAGGCCAAAGCTGTCGTTCGCCCCGTCCCGGTCGCTGCGGGACGCGGACAGGCCGACGCCGATCGCCATGATAAAAGGCACCGTCATCGGCCCCGTTGTGACGCCGCCCGAATCAAAGGCCACGGCCGTGAATTCGGAAGGGGAAAAGAAGGACAAGACGAACAGGAAGATATAGAATATCAGCAGGATGTTGGAAAGGCTGATCCGGAACAGAATGCGCAGCACCGCCACGGCGAGGAACAGCCCTACCCCCACGGCCACGGTCCAGATCAGCACCGGGTTGGGAATGGACGCCACCTGATTGGCCAGCACCTGGAGATCCGGTTCCGAAACGGTGATGATGGCCCCCATGAGGAAAGCGATCAGAAGGATCACGGGAAGGCGCTTGGTTTTCATGAGCTGGCCGCCCACCCCCTGTCCCAGGGGCGTCATGGCCATCTCCGCCCCGAGCTGGAAAAAGCCCATCCCCACAATCAGAAGGACCGCCCCCATGAGGAACAGGGACAGCGTGCCGATTTCCATTGGGATGAGGGTAACGCTCAAAAACAGGACGATGACCGTGATCGGCAGGACGCTGGAAAGGGATTCCTTGAGTTTTTCTTTCAGCTTTTCATTCACAACAGCAGAAATACCTCCTTTTGCACAACAGAGCATCGGCGGTACTCTGTGGTTGATAAGCGGCGCGCGCCGAAAAAACGCGTTTTACGCCCGATTCATAAAATTCCGGATGATTTTGTACTGAATCCGCAGATAGGCCTCCGCATCCTCCGGCCCCAGCTGTTCCAACGTCTCCGCAACGGCCTCAACCGCTTCGGCCCGCTTCTCCCGGATTAACGCTTCCCCCTGCCTGGTCAGGGAAACGACGACCTGCCGGTTGTCTTCGGGATCCGCCGCGCGGGTAATCAGCCCCTGCTTCTCCATATGGTTCAAAAGGGCGGCAATCCGTGCCGAACTGACCGCCATGTTTCTGCTCAGCTCCTTGGGATAAGCCACCTCCCGGTGTGTCGCCAGGTAATTCAGGGCAAAAAACGTTCCCTGGCCCAGGGCGAACAGATACCGGCTGGCAGGGATCTGATGCAAGCCGGTCTGCAGATCCACCAGCTGCTCCGCAAGCGCGCGATAATCCATTGAGAGTCAATCCCCACGTCTTTGAAATAACTAACATCATTAGTAATTTTACAAGACGCCCCTGTGCACCAAATGAACAAATTGTGACCAAATTGTTAATTTACAGATGTCCACCTTGCCCTTTCCAAAAGGAAACGGTTTCGATCGGGATGCTTTTTCCCCGTAACAGGGAGGAAACGATTGCGTTTTCCGAGGATTTTATGGTATGATAGGACTAATACCCAACGCCCGCATATCCCGGCCGGCGCGCCGGTTCTGAAAGGATGGTTTTCATGTCCATTGCCGCACTCTTTGAAAAAAAGCAGACGGTGCTTTCCTTCGAGGTATTTCCTCCGAAACGCACCAGTTCCATCGACACTATTTACGACACGCTGGACGAGCTTCAGGGGCTGCACCCGGATTTTATCAGCGTAACATACGGGGCCGGCGGCAACGTGGCGGATCAGTCCACCTGCCAAATCGCTTCCATTATCAAAAATAAGTACCATATCGAGCCGCTCGCCCATCTGACCTGCGTGAGCAGCACGCGGGAGGAAGTGCTGCAGAACTTAGCCAACCTGCGGGAAAACGGGATTGAGAACATCCTCGCCCTGCGCGGCGACATCTCGCCCGACCATCCTCCCAAGACCGATTTCCGGCACGCCAGCGAACTTATTGCCTTCATCCGGGAGCAGGGCGGTTTCCACCTTTCGGCCGCCTGTTATCCGGAAGGGCATACCGAATGCAGCTCCCTGGTGGAGGATATCCTGAACCTGAAAAAGAAGGCGGACGCCGGGGCGGAGCATCTGGTGTCCCAGCTTTTCTTCGACAATTCCGCGTTTTACGCCTTCCTGGAACGGGCGCGGATTGCCGGCATCACCCAGCCGATTGAGGCCGGGATCATGCCGGTGACCAACAAAAAGCAGATTGAACGGATGGTCTCCCTGTGCGGGGCCAGTCTCCCTGCGAAATTCTCCAAGGTCATGAGCCGGTATGAGAGCCGGCCGGAGGCGCTGCGGGACGCCGGGATCGCCTATGCCATCGACCAAATCGTCGATCTGATTTCCAACGGGGTGCAGGGTATCCATCTCTATACCATGAACAACCCCTATGTGGCGCGCCGGATCAGCGAAAGCATCGCCTCCCTGCTGTAAGAAATGAGGGAATGCCTTTGAATTCCAACCGCGCGCCGGCGCCTGTCCCGCCTTATCGGGCGCCGGTGCTTTTCCTGCCGGCGGACATGCCGCCCGTGGATACAAAAGAAGTGCTGCGGTATCTCGGGCACGGAAGCAGTCCGCCCGATCCCGCGACCCATACGCTTGTCGGCCGGTGCGCCGCACAGCTGGAGGAAACCGCCCGGCCCCGTGCGCTGTACGCCGTCTTCCCGCTGGAGGGCCCGGCGGACGGCGCGGAGGAACGCGGGCTGCGGCTCGGCGGGTGCCGCTTATCGCTGCCCGGGAAGGACGTCGCCGCCCACCTTGAGGGCTGTTCCGCCGCCGTCCTCCTGTGCGCCACGCTTTCCGCGCAGGCGGATTCGCTCATACAAAAGGCCCAGCTCCGCGATATGGCGGCGGGGCTGGTGATGGACTGCTGCGCCACGACGTGGGTGGAACAGCTCTGCGACCTGGTGGAAGCCCAGGTCAAGCCGCTTTTCCCCGGGGCGCATTTCACCGCCCGCTTCAGCCCCGGATACGGCGATCTGCCGCTGTCGGTGCAGGCGGATTTTCTGGCCGCGCTGGACGCGCCGCGGAAAATCGGGCTCTGCGTGACCGATTCCTGTATCCTCACCCCCCGCAAATCGGTCACCGCCCTGTTCGGGGTGACCGATACCGTCCCTGCCGGCCGCCGGACGGGATGCGAACACTGCCGCATGAACGGCCGCTGTGCCTTCCAAAGAAAGGGTGAAACCTGTGGACTTTCCCACACTGCTGAATAAACCGTTCGTCCAGCTGGACGGCGCGATGGGCACCATGCTGCAGAAGGCGGGCCTCCCCCTCGGGGCGGCGCCCGAGCTGCTGAACCTCACTGCCCCGGACCAGATTCTTGCCGTCCACCGCGCCTACATCGACGCCGGCGCGGACATCCTGTACGCCAACACCTTCGGCGCCAACCGGCACAAGCTGGCCGGCACCGGCCATTCGCCGGCCGAAGTGATTGCCGCCGGCGTCTCCATTGCCCGGCGGGCGGCGGAAGGCACGGACTGCCTGGTCGCGCTGGATATCGGGCCGACAGGGCAGCTTCTGGAGCCGACCGGCAGCCTCTCCTTTGAGGAGGCGGCCGCGATGTTCCGCGAGCAGGCGGAGGCCGGCGCCGCGGCGGGGGCCGATCTGATTGTGCTGGAAACCCTGACCGACCTGGGGGAGGCACGGGCCGCCGTCCTGGCCGCCAGGGAAGCCTGTTCCCTGCCGGTGCTCTGCACCATGACCTTTGAGCAGAACCGCCGCACCTTCACCGGCTGCGGGATCCCCTCCATGGCGCTGACGCTGGAGGGGCTGGGCGTGGACGCGCTGGGGATCAACTGCTCCCTCGGCCCGGACGAACTGCCGCCGCTGGTGGACGAACTGCGGGAATGGACCAGCCTGCCCCTGATTGCCAAGCCGAACGCCGGCCTGCCCGATCCGGGGACGGGGGAATATTCCGTCTCCCCGGCCCAGTTTGCCGCCTCGATGGCGGCTTTGGCGGAAAAAGGGGTGAAATTCCTCGGCGGGTGCTGCGGCACCACCCCGGCGGCGATCGCCGCCCTGCGGGAAGCGCTGCGCGGGCTTCCCGCGCCGCCGCACCGGGAATACGCGCGGCGGGCGGCCGTATGCAGCGCTACCCGGGCGGTGCCGATCGACCGGGCGCGGATCATCGGGGAGCGGATCAACCCCACCGGGAAGAAGCGGTTCCAGGCCGCCCTCCGGCAGGGGGACGTGGATTATATCCTGAACCAGGCCCTCCAGCAGACCGAGGCGGGGGCCGATATCCTGGACGTAAACGTCGGCCTGCCCGAAATCGACGAGCCGGCGATGATGGCCCGCTGCGTGAAAGCGCTGCAGGGCGTGACCGACGCGCCCCTCCAGCTGGATTCCTCCGATCCCAAGGCGCTGGAGGCCGGACTCCGGCTGTACCACGGCCGGGCGATTGTCAACTCGGTCAACGGGGACGACGAATCGCTGGATGCCGTCCTGCCGCTGGTGAAAAAATACGGCGCGGCGGTGGTGGGGCTGACGCTGGACAAAAACGGCATCCCGCCCAAGGCGGAGGACCGTTTCGCCATCGCCCGCCGGATCCTGGAGCGGGCGCTCTCCTGCGGCATCCCCAAGGAAAACGTCTTTATCGACTGCCTGACCCTCACCGCCTCCGCCGAGCAGGCCGCCGTGCGGGAAACGCTCAAGGCGCTGCGGATGGTCAAGGAGGAACTGGGGCTGAAAACCGTTTTGGGGGTGTCCAACATCTCCTTCGGGCTGCCCAACCGGGAACTGGTGAACCAGACCTTCCTCACCCTCGCGCTGGCGCACGGGCTGGATCTGCCGATTATCAACCCCAACGTCGCGGCAATGACCGGCGCGGTGCGGGCATACCATCTGCTGTACAACTTTGATCGGAACGCCCAGGAATTTATCGCCGCCTATGCAGGCGCGGGAACGGCGGAGCCGGCCGCGGCTCCTGCGGCGGAAGCCGCCCCTTCTCCCGCCTCGGCCCCGCAGAGTCCGGACGACTTGGCTTACGCCGTGGAAAACGGGCTGAAGGCGGACGCCGCGCGGCTGACCGCCGCCCTGCTGGAAACCGCCGATCCCATGGAGGTGGTGGACTCCCTGCTGATTCCGGCGCTGGATCGCACCGGCGCGGCGTTTGAAAAGGGGATCCTCTTCCTCCCTCAGCTCATCCAGGCGGCGAACGCGGCGCAGGCGGCCTTTGAAGTGATCAAAGCCAAGCTGTCCTCCGGCCATCAGGAGCCGGTGAGCAAGGGCGTTATCGTCCTCGCTACGGTCAAGGGGGATATCCACGACATCGGCAAAAACATCGTCAAGGTGCTGCTGGAAAATTACGGGTACACGGTGATCGATCTCGGCCGGGACGTGGATTATCAGGCGGTGGTGGACGCGGCCGTCCGCTACCGGGCGGATATCGTGGGGCTGAGCGCCCTGATGACCACCACCCTCAAGAGCATGGAAAAGACCATCGCGCTGCTGCGTGAAAACCATGTCCCCGCAAAAATCATGGTGGGCGGCGCGGTGCTGACGCCGGATTACGCCAAAAAAATCGGCGCCGATTTTTATTCGAAGGACGCGAAAGAATCGGTGGACATCGCCCGGCAGATTCTCGGGAAATAAAGCGGGAGGCCATACGGCGGGGATCCGGGGCGGCCGCCCCGGATCCCCGCCCTTTTATACGCCCGGCCGGGCACGCTTCGGCAGCACGTTTCGGTCGGGCATTTTTCCGGGTCCCGGGGAGGCTGTGCCGGACGGGGCGCCCGTTTTCCCGGCTGCCGGTGGCGCGGGGGCTTTTCCGGCGTCCGCTTCCAGATTTCCGAAAAGTGCGGAATTCCCCTTTTTTTCGAAAGAATTTCACAACAGTTGACAGGAAATCCCGGAAAGTGTAGAATCAATTTACGGCAACAAAACAGAAAGTGGGAACGCCTTATGATCGACGTACAAACCGTCATTGACCGTATCACAGCGCTGGCGCGGGAACGGGGCGTCAGCATCAATCAGGTGCTGCGGGAAAGCCATCTGAATAAAAGCGTGCTGGACAACATGAAACGCGGCTGCATGCCCTCGGCGGACAAGCTGGCGGCCCTGGCGGATTACTTCGATTGTTCGGTGGACTATCTGCTCGGAAGGATCGACACCCCTTCCCTCTCCCTTCCGGAGCCGGCAGAAAAGAAAAACACCCCGGCTGTTCCGGCTCTGACAGCGGAGGAAATCTCCCGTCTGCGGCAGCTGATAGGCGGCTGAGAATGCCCTCTCACCCTGTGGCTGTACGGCCGGAAAGGTAAGGAATCGTGATGATTTGTCCAAACTGCGGAAAAGATTTTGAAGGGAACCTCTGCCCGTCCTGCGGGGCGCAGGCTCCGGAACCGGACGCGGCTGCCTCCTCCCGGACGGAGGACGGCCTGGATAAAAAATACCAGGCCGGGGAAAAAGCCGACTCCCCGGCTGCTCCCCGGCCCAGCCGCTGGATGCGGAACTCGCTGATCCTGGTCGCTGTTCTCGCCCTGCTTTCGGCCGGCGCAGCGGTCGCCGCGCAGCAGTACGGCTGGGAATGGGGATGGAGCCTGCCGGAAGCGGGCTCGTCTTCCGGGCCGAACGGGGCGGAAACGGCGTACGAAACATCCCTCCCCAGCGGCCACTATGTGGTCGGGGTGGATATCCCCGCCGGTTTGTATACCATCACCGCGGAAAAGGGCGAGGGCCGGCTTTTCACCTCGCTGGGGGTGGTAGACGCGGAACTGGTGGCGGACGGAGGCCCGGAAACCATCTGCGGATTTGAAGGGGTGCTCCTTGAGGTGGGCGATACCCTGACCGCCAACGGCATGACCATCCGCGTGGAAGGCACCGCCAACGGAAGCACCTCGACCCGCAGCAATACGGCTTCGAAAACCATCACCCTGGCCGTCCTCAGCGGGGCGGAAAACGGTACCACGACCGATACCGGCAGCGCAGGGACCACAACCGATCCTTCCGGTTCTGCCGGCTCCTCCACAACCTCAACCGCAGAAAGCACCGCTCCGGAATCCGGGACGGGGGAAACCGGTACGACCGCGACGGGTACAACCGGGACAGGAACGACCGGGACGACGGCAGAAGCTTCTCCGGCCCCGGAGCCCGCCCCCTCCGCCACGTTTACCGCGGGGGTGGATTTCCCCGCCGGGGTGTATACGGTCAAGGTGCTCCGCGGGACCGGGCGGGTTTCCTCCGGCACGGTGGAAAACGGCGGGATCGAGGTGGCGATGTCGCTGGAGGAAAAGGACGGCGCGGTAAAGGAATTCCGCAACGTCAACCTCAGCGACGGGGCGGAACTGACCGTTACCGGTTTGGATATTCAGCTGGTTCCCAGCGTTTGATCTGAACCCTGCGGGTGCGCCGGCGAAAATTCGCCGGCGAAAATTCACCAGCGGAAATTCGCCAGCGGAAATTCGCCGAAATACTTTGGCTCATAAATAAAGGAGAGGGCGCCGCGGCACCCCCTCCTTTTGAATTATGGAAATCGGACCTCTTCCGCAGGCGGAAGGGCCGGCCTCCTGCCGGCTCTGCGAAGGAGGGGCAAAGCGGCGCTGTCAAAACGCTACGATGATCCCGCCGTGGTTGGCATACATCGTGGACAGAGCCCCGGTGGGCACCAGGATGATTTCCCGCAGCGCGCGGCACTTATCCATCAGCGCCTCCTTCAGGGCCTGCGCGCGATCCGGGCAGTTGCAGAACGCCAGCACCAGCCGCACCGATTTTTCCCGGGCGTCCGCCGTCATTGCCCCCACCGTCTCCACCAGCTTGCGCATGGAATTCTGGATGCCCCGCGCCTTCGCGACCAGCTTGATATCGCCCTGGCCGTTGTCCCCCATAATCGGGCAGAGGGACAGCACGGAGGCAAGCAGCCCCGAAGCCTTGCTCAAACGCCCGCTCTTCACAAAATTTCCGAGATCCTCCAGCACAAACAGGGTGTGCAGCTTGGCAATAAAGGCGTCGGCCAAAGGGATGATCTCTTCAAACCGCAGCCCTTCCTGGATGCGATCGTGCAGGAAGAGAGCCAGCAGCGCTTCGCCGGCAGAGGCGCTTTGAGAATCAAAAACGTGGATCTTCTTTTCCGGGCAGTCTTCCGCCACCATCTGCGCCGCCGCCCTTGCCGCGTTATAGGAGCCGCTTAATTTGCTGGACAGGGTGACGACGAAGCATTCCCCCGCACGGCGCATATGTTCGGCGTATTCCTCCATTGAGGGGCAGGCGGAACTGGCCCCCTGCTTGGAACTGGCCATTTCCGCTATCAGCACCGGTATATCCGCCGTCCCGTCGTCGACATATTCCGCTCCACCATGCACCCGCACCTTTAACGGCGCCACCTCCGCGGCGAGGCGCGTCTTGAGTTCCGGCGTCAAATCGCAGCAGCTGTCCACAATCAACCGAATTTTCGCTTTTTCCATAACCGATACCCCAAATCCGTAAATGTTTCAAAGGCAGCATAAAGCATCATAATTAGCTTTTTTAATCGCTATACGTAGTTTTTAAAACTATATTACATCATGCTTTTAGATTTGTCAACCATCCTTCCTAGTATACCCGCTTTATTGGTGGAGCCTTCGATTGATGGCATTTTCCGTCCGCCGCTTCCCGACAAAAAGCGCGGCTGAACGGCGTACGCCGCTCAGCCGCGCTTTTTTCGGTAAGGGTTTCCCGCTGCGCAGGGGCATCATTCCACATTTACCAGGGTTTTCAGGTATTCCTCCACTTCCCGCAGTGTCGGAAGGGCGGGGATCCCGCCCTTTTTTGTGGTGGTCAGGGAACCCACCGCGTTTGCAAAGCGCACGTCCTCCCGGAACGCCTCGGGATCGCATGCATATACGCCGGCGTTGCCGCCCCGTTTGAGCAGGCGGGAGATAAATCCGCCGGTGAACGAGTCCCCCGCCCCCGTGGTGTCAATGGTATCTGCCGGGAAGCCGCCGACCCGCAGCAGGAGCGCCTCGCCCATCTGCTGCCCAGCCGCATAGGCCAGGCAGCCTTTGGCCCCCAGGGTGAGCAGGACGATTTTTAACCCGAACTCTTCCGCCAAACGGCGCGCGCCGGCTTCCGGCTCTGTCTCGCCGGTGAGGAACGTCATCTCCTCTTCCGAGACCTTCAGGATGTCGGCATAGCGGATTCCCTGCAGAATGCACGATTTTGCATCCTCCGGATCCGCCCACAGGTTCAGCCGCAGATTCGGGTCGAAAACGACGGTGGCGCCCGCCCCCTTCGCCAGCTTTGCCGCCGCGAAGGAGGTCTCGCGGGAGGGGCCTTCCGCCATCAGCACCGATGAAAAGAAAAAAACGCGGGCGGTTTCAATGGCCTGCTTGTCCAGCTCCTCCGGCGTGAGCATGGTGTCCGCCCCGCCGTGCCGGTAAAAGCTGAACGAGCGATCCCCGTCCTCCGCCAGATGCACAAAGGCCAGGGTGGTCGGATGCTCGGGCGAAAGGCGAAGGCCGGATACGTCCACGCCGTTATCCCGCAGGATCCCGCGCAGGGCACGGCCGAACACATCGTCCCCCACCTTGCCGAGAAACGCCGTATCCGCCCCAAGCTTCGCCGCGGCACACGCCAAATTCGCAGGGCCTCCGCCGGGGTTTCGTTCAAACAGGGGGTTCCCGTTTTCACTTACGCCCCGCGGGGTAAAATCCACCAAAAGTTCACCGAGAGATACCAGGTCCGCCATATCCAATCCCCCTTTTGCTTTGTTTTCCTATTTTGCCGGCGCGGTAGTGCCCCGCACCATGAGCTGGACCGGGAGGACCGTACGGGCAGGCACCGTTTCGCCCTCCAGCCGCCGCAGGATATTCGAAACCGTATACCGGCACATGTCCTCCACCGGCTGGTGGATGGTGGTAAGCCGCGGCGTGGTGAGCAGAGCAATTTCGGTATCGTCAAACCCGACGATCTGGAGATCCTCCGGCACCCGGATCCCGCACTGCGCGCAGGCCTGCAGCACCTCCGCCGCAATAACGTCGCTGCTGGCAAAAACGCCGTCCACCCGCTCGCCTTCCGGCCGGCCCGCCACCGTGTCCGCGACAATTTTCCGGATAAAGGCCGTGTAGTCCATCGACTGGAACTGGGCTTCCTCCGTATAGTAGACGGCGTGCTCCACGCCGGCCGCCCGGCAGACTTCCTCAAATGCTGCGCCGCGTCGGTCCGCCACCAGGCGGACGCCGGGCGTACCGCTGATATGCACAAGGCGGCGGCAACCGCAGTCCAGCAGATGCCTGGTAGCCACGGTCCCACCCTGATAGTTATCGCAGGATACCGAGACAATATTCCCCGGCAGTTCCCGCTCAAAGGTCACCACCGGCATGCTGAGATTCAAATGCTCCGCAATATCCTGGGTGCGGGAGCAAATGACGATGCCCGCCACCTTATTGGAACGCAGCATATCGATATACTCGATTTCCTTCTCCTTTTCATGGTGGGAGGAACAGAGCATGATTTTATACCCTTTGGAAAAAGCCGCCTGTTCCAGATAATGCACGACCTTGCTGAAATACGGATGCATGACCGACGGAACGATGACGCCGATAAAGTTGGTCCGCCGCTTGGAAAGGGAACGTGCCACCTCGTTGGGCTGATAATCCAATTCCCGCATCGCGGCATAGACCTTTTCTCTCGTCCGGTCACTGATGTATCCCCGGTTGTTCAATACCCGGGAAACCGTTGTGACGGTAATCCCCGCCTTTTCGGCCACATCCTTGAGCGTTGCCATTGCTTTCAAACCATGCCTTTCTTTTTTCGGCGCGCCTGCAATACGGACACGCCGTAAATATTTTAGCCTTTGTCCCCTATCCCGCAGGGGGAAAGGGGGCAAAGGGACGCTTCGCCCTCCCCGTCGAGACGGCAGCGGACCTGTCCGGCCGTCTGAAGCGCGGTTTCGCAGGCCATCGCCACCGTATCGTCCTGGGCGAAGATTTCCGTAATCCCGATATCCGCAATCAGGCGGAGGGAGAGGGGTTCATGGGGGGCGAAGGCAAATTCCCGAGCGGAAAGCGCGGAGGTGAAGCGGCAGAGCCCCGCCTCGCCGTCCGCCTCCAGCCGCCCGGAGGGAAGCTCCACCACAGCGCGGCCGTTCGACAGCGTCAGGGACAGCTCATACGCCCCCTGCACTTCCGCCGCTTGCCCCGGAAGCAACGGCAGCGGCCGGCCGCGCAGGGCATCCAATTCCCGGACGGGGGACAGCCGCATCCGGCCGGCCCGCGTCAGGGACAGTTCCGCCGGCAGGGCCATCATCCCCGTATAGGGGAGCCGTTTCCCGCTGCCGGGAGGATTCGGCGTCCGCAGCCAGGCGATGCTGATCACCCGGCCGTCCTCCACGCCGGAAATGGTCTGTGCCGCGTAAGGGAGCAGAGTGATCCCCGGTTTCAGCCCTTCTCCCGCCCCGACGGTCTTCCCGCCAGCGTACGCACAGTGCCGGGGGCCGTCCGGGGTAAAGCGGAAGCCGTCGAATTCGCCGGGGAAATAGTACCCGTCGGCCGTCCAGAACACCCATTTTTTCCCGCCGCCGTCCACCGGCAACTCCAGCAAATCCGGGCATTCCCACCCGCCGTCCAGCGTAAGGCGCTGCGTCTCCTCCCAGTGCAGCAGATCCGCCGAGCGGAAAATTGCAAAATCATGGCCGGACAAGTAGAGCACCAGGATGTACGCCTTTGTCGGCGGGTGGTAGAACACCTTGGGGTCGCGGTTCCCCTCCGACAGGGCGGGAACCATAACCCGGCCCGTCTTTTCCAGCCGCATCCCGTCCCCGGCGCCGAGCGCAAGGTATTGGACATACGGCCGCCCGGCCGACCAGCGGTTCGTGCCGCCTGCCGCCGTGTAATAGTACAGAAGCCGTCCCGGGCCGTATCCGGCGGCGTTGGCGTCGTCCCGCACCCCGCAGCCGGAAAACATCGTGCCGGTCCCGTCGGGATGCAGGACCGGATCGTCCCACGTCCACCGGAACAAATCCGTGCTGTGGGCATGCCCCCAGGTCATATTCCCCCATCCCACGTCGTAGGGGTTATGCTGGTAATACAGGTGGTATTTCCCCTGGGCATACACCAGGCCGTTGGGATCGTTTACCCACCCCACTGGCGGCGTAAAATGGAGCAGGGGCCGCGGGCAGGCAGGGGGGGCGGGAGGCGCGGCCTCGCACCGGAGGGACGCCACCCATTCGGGCGGGGCGCCCTCAAAGGTCAGTGCCCGGCCGCGGTAGTCCGCCACCGGGAGGCAGGCATAAAACCAGCCCTCTTTTTCCAAAGCGGCTTCCTCCCACCCGGTCAGGCAGGGCAATTCCATCTCAAAGGCCTTTTCCTGACCGCAGAAAATTTCAACATGCCGTTTTTCCGCCCCTGGGCAGACCGGCAGCCACAAATAATCCCGTTCTATGGTTCTCTGGCTCATCGGAACCGGATGCATGAGAAACCCTCCTTTCGCGTTTTACCGTCGCACGCCACGTCTGTTTTCGCCATCAAGTATACCTTACCGCCCGCGGGCGGTCAATACCGGAAAAGCTTCTTTCCCATTAACGCAGGATGCGGAGGGCCGCCGGATACCGCGGCCCTCCGCCCCCGCCCGAGGGGGCGGTGTTCCTATGGGCGGGCCGGCAGGGGCCGGCCGAGGGGAAAGCAAGATGATGGGGAAGGCAGCGGAGCGGCCTTCCCGCTGACCCGCGGGCTTATGCCTTGACCGCCCCGGAAACCACGCCGGAAATAATCTGCCGCTGCAGGAAGAGGTACAGCACAATTACCGGCAGGGCCGTCAGGCAGAGGGCCGCCATAATCGCGCCGTAGTCTACCGAATAGGTGCCGTAAAAGGAATAGGTGGACAGCGGCAGCGTAAAGGCCTGCTTATTGTTGCCGATCACGAGGCTCGGCAGCAGGTAGTCGTTCCACGCCCACAGCACATCCAGCACCACAATGGTGGCGGTGGTGGACTTCAGCAGCGGGAATACCACCTTAAAAAACATCTGGAGCCGGTTGCAGCCGTCCAGCGTAGCGGCTTCCTCCAGGGAAACGGGGACGCCGCCGCGAATGAATCCGTGGTAGATGAAGACCGCCATGCTGACGCCGAAGCCGATGTTCATGGCAATGAGGGTGACGGGATTGCCCAGCATGTTCAGCGTCCCGCCGTAAATCGACACCAGCGGGATCATGATGGCCTGGAAGGGGACAATCATGGCCGCGATCATCGCAGCGAAAAAGATCCGATTGATTTTCCAGTTGAAGCGGACAAAAAGCCATGCGGTCATGGACGAAATCAGAATAATCAGCGCCACGCTGACCACCGTGACCAGCAGCGAGTTGGCAAAGGAACGCAGGAAATTCATCCGCTCAAACGCTTTGGTAAAATTGTCAAAGGTGATTCCTCCCGGATCTACCAGGGACAGCGGCGATTTCAAAATCGCCCCGTTGCTTTTGAAAGCGTTGATGATGACCAGGAAAAACGGCACCATATACACCAGCAGCAGCGCAAAAAGGAACACCGTTTTCAAGACGCTGAACACCTTTTTGCGGGTGCCGCCCACCATGCCGCCCGCCGTATTGCTCATTACGCCTCCACCTCCTTGCGCTTTCCAAGGACAACCTGCGTGATACAGATCGCCGCCACCACCAGGAACAGTACAAAGGCTTCCGCCTGGCCCGCCCCGTATTCACGGGAGAGGAAGGCCATATCGTACACATGCATGGCCACCATCCGGGTGGAGCCGTAGGGGCCTCCGTCCGTGAGGGACAGGTTCAGGTCATATACCATAAAGCAGCGCTGGATGGAAAGGAACAGGCAGATGACGAAGGAAGGGACCATCAATGGCAGGACGATCCGGCGGGTGGTCTGCCAGGCGGTGCACCCGTCGATGCTGGCGGCTTCCAGCAGATCGCCCGGGATCCCCATGAAGCCGGCGACGTAAATAATCATCATGTACCCGGAATACTGCCAGACGGTGACAATCACCATCGCCCAGAACGCTTTGGAGGGATCCCCCAGGAAGGTGTTCGAAAAGAAGGGGATGGTACCGCCCAAGGCCGTCAGTGCACGGTTAAAGACAAACTGCCAGATAAAGCCGAGGACGATGCCGCCAATGAGGTTGGGCGTAAAAAATGCGGAACGCAGGAAATTCTGTCCTTTCACCCCGCTGGTCAGCAGATACGCCAGGACAAACGCCACCAGGTTGACGAGGAGCACGGAAACAACCACGTATTTCAGCGTCAGCCACATGGAGTCCCAGAACGCGGTATCCTGGAAAACCGTCACGTAATTGTCAAACCAGACGAAATCCTTCGTGCTGGAAATCCCGTCCCAGTTGGTAAAGGTAAGATACAGGCCATAGAATACCGGAACCACTACCACGGCGCAGAAAAAGAAGAGCGCCGGGAATCCGAAAATGAGAAACAGTTTGGTTTTGCCTAGCCTTGTTTTTTCGCCCATAGATAACACCCTTTCTGCGAACAATCCCGGTTTTCTGCCGGGCGTTCCCCTGCCTCCCGGCCCCCGGGGTTTCCCGGGAGCCGGGGGCCGGGAGGCGCTGCGGTCAGTTTCACTGCGCGTTTTCAATGGAAGGGCCGACCGCTCCCCCGCGGATATTACGATTGCCCTTTCCAGTACTCTTCAATCGCCGTGGCGAGCCCTGCGCGGTCGGTTTTCCCCGCGAGGTATTCCTGCATTTTCGCGCCCAGCACCGACCAGTGATCGGAGGGGATGATCGGCGAAAACGTGATATTCCCTTCGGACACGTAGGACTTCACCACTTTGCTGAGCGGATCGGACGGTTCGTTCGGGTTGTTGCCAAATGCAGGCACTATATTCAGGGTTTCCACCACCTGTTTCTGGCCTTCCGCGTCGGAGTAGAGCCAGTTCAGGAAATCCTTTGCCATCTGCTGCTGTTCCGCCGTCGCCTGCACCTTATCGATCATAATCTGCTTCGAGCCGGAGCCGATAAGGGTATTGTTGGCGAAATCGTCCGCGTCGTTGCCGAGCGGCAGCGGCATCAGTCCGTATTCGGTGGTGGAATCCGCCTCCACAAAAGCCGCCATATTCGGCCACGCCCAGTTGCCGTTGTACCAGAACGCTACCGTCCCCTCTACCACATACGAGGGATCCACCGCGTAATCCGCCGCCATCGGGTCGGCTTTGCTGATGTTATTCTCTTTCAGAAGGTCGAAGGTATCCATCAGCTGGGTAAAGCGGTTATTGCTCGCCAGATTCGCCGTGCCCGCCCGCAGTTCGTCCAGGAAAGCTTCCATCCCCTCGCTGGTTTCCGATTGGGACTCATACAGCGTCCCCAGCACGTGGGAACCAAGGGACCAGTCCTCCTTGGAGAGGGCCACCGGCGCGGCCATCCCCTTGGATTTCAGTTCCTCCAGGAGCGCCTTGAATTTATCATAGGTGTTGTATTCCGCGGGATCGAACGTACGGCCCAGCGTCTGTTCCAGCACGGTCTTGTTATAGATGAGGCCCTTGCCTTCCACCCCCATCGGGAAGGAATACACCTTGCCGTCAATCCGGTAGAGCTGCCCGCCCTCATCCTTGGCCCAGGCCTCGTCCGAGAGGTCGAGCGCCTTCTCCTGGTACAGCGCAACGATATCGGTGGTATCCAGCATCGCCATGGTGGGCGGGTTGCCCGAATTGTACATCGAGGAAATGGTGGCGAACGGCGAGGAACCGGCCGGCGCCGCGGTGATCTCCACCGTCACTCCCGTCAATTCTTTATACCGGTCCGCCAATTCTTCAAAATCCGCCTGGATTTCGCCTTTGGTATTCAGCAGGGTGATCGTTTTCCCATCGTCTCCCCCGCTGCACCCGGCGAAAGAACCGGCAATCAGCCCGGCAGCTAACAATACGCCCAGAGCACGCACGAACTTTTTCATGGTTGATTTCATCCTTTCTTTTTATTTATCCGCGTTTGAAAATCCGTCTGTGCCGTCAATCGTAAACGCGTGGGTTTTTAAATCCGCACGCAGCGTCAGCCGGTGTTCCCCATTCTCCCGGGTAATTGCCAGCCCGTTTTCCCCTTCCAGGGATACCCGGCACCCGCCGTCAAAGGCGGGGTGGGTATTCCGGAGCCGCATCAGCTCCAGCAGCTTACGCACCACCGGCCGCTGCACCTCCCGCGCGATCTCGTCGAGCGTATACGCATGGCGGTTGATGTCCCGGCCCTGCTTGGTCGCCTCCAGCCGCTCGATGTCGTTCGCCCCCGCCAGGGCGCCGACGTAATAGATCTGCGGGATACCGGGAGCGAAAAACTGGATTGCCCGCGCAAGCAGGTACGCCTGGTCGTTATCCCCGAGCGCAGAATAATACGTGCAGTTAATCTGGTAAATATCGAGATTGTTGTACGCCGCGGTATTGTAGCTTTTCTTGACGTTGGCGCCCTTGGTGAACAGCATCTCCCGCGCCTCTTCGATTTCGCTCTGCGTGAGCAGGTCGGCCACGTCCACCACGCCGATCCCGTCGTGGGTATCCAGAGTGGTGAACTGCCTGCGGGGGCAGATGTCCAGCCAATGCTTCAGCCGGTCGCCCCGCCCGGTATACAGGGCGTGCAGCACCAGCATGGGGAGGGCGAAATCATACACCCAATAGCCCCGCTGCGCCAGCTTGAGCTGGATGGAATAGTGCTCATGGATTTCGGGAAGGATATCCACGCCGTACGGAGCCACCGTTTCCCGGATATCTTCCAGCAGTTCCCACATCTCCGGTTCGATGAAAAAGCAGGAGGTGTCCGGCTTTTTCACCGCGTAAGCGAAAGCGTCCAGGCGGACGAGCGCCGCGCCCCGTTCGCACATTCCCTTTAGCGTCTCCCGGATAAACTGGCGGGTAACCGGCTTGGACACGTCCAGGTCGATCTGTTCCTCGCCGAAGGTGCACCAGATTTCCTCTTTGGTGCCGTCCGCAAACTCGGCGGTGATGGAAGGGGCGCGGGGCTTGCGCTTATAAATCTTATCCACCTGCTCCTGGGTCGGCGCGCCGCCCGGCCAGAAGTCCTTATACCGGATAAACAGATCCTTATACGGAGAGGCGTCCTTATTCTTCAAAAAATCCTGAAAATAATCCGACGACCGGGAAATGTGGTTCACCATAAAATCAAACATCAGCGGATGATCGCCGGCCAGCGCGGCGATATCGTCAAAATCACCGAAGGCCTCTTCCACCTTGTCGTACCGCATGGGAGCGAAGCCCCGATCCGCCGAAGAGGGGAAGAACGGGAGGATGTGCACCCCGTCGACCGCCCCGGTAAAATAGGTGTCCAGCACCTCTTTCAATTCTTTCAGGTTTTTTCCCAGGCTGTCCGCATACGTTACCAGCATAATGCGGTTGCACAGCTTCTTGCTTCCCATTTCCAAATCCCCGTCCTTTCCACGGCTGCCCTCACGTCATACCGCCGATTAGCATTCCCTGCATCCTTTCCGCTCATACCTGGCGGCGGGAAATGGCTTTTCCATCCTTACCCGCTGAATCCAACAGGGGAGTTTTTGGCAACCGATTTTTCCTGCCTCTTTCTTTTTCAAACACATCGTAGCACAAAGGAATTGTTATGTCAACCGATTGATATATAAATCATTTGAAATTATAATTTTATTGAATTTAATTTGTGACATATGCTCATATTAATGCCGGGTTTTCATAAAAAATCGCTGTTGCTTATTAAATTGGTAAATCAAAAAGGGTCATGCGGATGACTTATGCGTTATCACCAGGGTGCCTTTGCCATTTCTTCCGTTTCCAACAAAACGGTTGCATTTCTTCTTCAGCCGCTCTATAATAAGGATCAGGCGGGAGAGCGCAAGCCTTCCGTCAGGAGTTATCAAGCAGGACAACGAAAAACAGGAGGATTTCTTATGGTTATCACCAAAGACAGCGTCATTGGCGACATTTTGGATTTTGATCGTACCACCGCCGTCTACTTCATGGAGATGGGGATGCATTGCCTGGGCTGCCCGGCCTCCCGCGGCGAGACAATCGAGCAGGCCTGCGACGTGCACGGCGTTGACTGCGATGAAATTGTGAAAAAGCTCAACGAGCATGTTGCCGGGAAGTAATTCCCCCGAAATCAGCAGCAAAAGGCGGGGTCCGGCCGGATCCCGCCTTTGTTTTATGCCGGCCAACCGCCGCCCGGCGCCAATCCATGTAAGGATGATGCATAGATGATCCCGCTCATGGCCGAGCTGACACAGCGAAAAAAGGCCGGCAACTCATTGCGAATTGCCGGCCGCAGGTCTGTAAAGGGGATACAAAAAAGAGTCCGCCCAAACGTGGGATGCCCGTTGGAACAAAAGAAAAACTGGCGGTGCGCGGCTTGCTCACCGCCAGTGTGAAAAGGAGCCCTTGCCATGAACCTTCGCCCGCTCACCCCCCGTCTCGCCCTCTGCGCCTCCCTGGTCCGGCCGGGGAGCCGCGTGGCCGACATCGGCACGGATCACGGCTATCTGCCTGTCTACCTGGTCGGCGGGGGGATCTGTCCCGGCGCCA
This sequence comes from Candidatus Avimonas merdigallinarum, assembly GCA_904377855.1. GTDB lineage: Bacteria > Bacillota > Clostridia > Oscillospirales > Acutalibacteraceae > Avimonas > Avimonas merdigallinarum. The sequence goes on along the minus strand of CAJFGS010000024.1, from coordinate 36,563 downwards.
TTGCGGCGGATATCCGGCCCGGCCCCCTCTCCCGCGCCGCCGAGACGGTGGAACGGGCGGGTCTTGCCGGCCACATCTCCCTGCGGCTGGGGGACGGCCTGGCCCCCGTCCGGCCGGAAGAAGCAGAGGACATCGTCATTGCCGGGATGGGCGGGGAAACCATCGCCGCGATCTTGGCCGCCGCGACATGGTGCCAGAGCGGCCGCTACCACCTCATCCTGCAGCCGATGTCCCGGCCGGAGGCGCTGCGCTCCTTCCTCTTTGCCGGCGGGTACGCGATCGAACGCGAGCAGGCGGTACAGGAGGGGAAGCGGCTTTATACGGTGATACAGGCCGCCTACGCCCCGGAAGCGGCGGCAAAGCAGGCGGCGCTCCCCGCCGCGGTTCACTGCGGCGGGCTGGTTCCGTCGGATCCGCTGGCAAAGGCGTACCTCCTCCGCCAGGCCGCGCGCATGGAGGCCGCCGCCCTCGCCCTGCGCCAAGCCGGCGGGGAAGAGAAAGCGGACGCCCTGTTCCGGACGGCAATGGCCGTCCGGCAGCGCAGCGGGGAAAGGCCGGACGGGGTATGATCCCCGCGCGCCCTTTGGCCGCTTCTATTTCGCCCCACTCCGCCGTATACAATAAATAACCAAAGAAAAACGGTTTTCCGGCAAGGGGAGGAATCCATATGCCCTTTCTCTTTGGCCGCCTCCGCCGGCTGCTTGGCGGAGCGGCCGTTTTTTTGCTGCTTTTTGGCGCATTCCTCGTGCGCGCGCAGGAAAGCGCCTCCCTGCAGATGGTTTCGCTGGGGGACTCCATCGCGCGGGGCTACGGCTGCCGGGCGGAGGAAGCCTATGGGTGGATACTGGCCGACGCGCTGCGGGAACGGACCGCCGAAAAGGGGATCGGCGTATCCTACCACAACTGCGGGGTGGACGGCCAGACCAGCGTAGAACTGCTCGAGAGCGTCCGGTCGCCGGAAATGGAAGCCCTTTTATCCCGGGCCGACATCCTTACGATAAGCATCGGCGGGAACGACCTTCTGCAATTCCTGGGCCGTTCCTTTCAGGATGCCCTGGGGCTGGATCCCGCCTCCCCCACGCCGGGGGCGGATTTCCTCCGCCGGATCGGGGAGGGCGGCGGCAAGGAACTGGGAAGCGTGCTGTATTCCCTCCTCGAGAGGACAAAAAGCGGTGCGTACTCGGCGGGGCTGGACAAAGCGGCGGCCGCCTATCAAAGCAACATGGTCTGCCTGCTGGACTCCCTCTTTGCGCTCAACCCGGACGTTACCCTCCTTCTCACCACCATTCCCAATCCCGCTGTCGGGACATGGATGGAGGAAACCGCCGACCGCCTCCTTCAACGGTTCAACGAGGGGATCCGAAGCGGGTTTGGGGAGGCGCGGGTTCTCGTGGCAGACTGCGCCCAGGCCTTCCAGGCCTACGAGGGAGAGGAGCCGCTGAGCTTTACCTGCCTGGACTGGGCGGCGTTCCCCTCCTGGAGCGTGGACCCCCACCCGACGCCGGCCGGCCACCGGCTGATGGCGGAGCAGCACCTCCTGCTGGCGCAGGACGCCGCCGCTGCCAAAGCGGACACAATGGCTTCGCCTCCCCCTTCGGCCCCCGCCGTTCCGCCGGACGGGGGTGGGGGAGGCGGGCGCTCCTTCCCCGCGGCCCTGCTGCTCCTGCCGGCCGGCATTCTCGCCGCAGCCGCGCTCCTTATCCTCGCCGCGCGAAAACGGCGGAGGCGGAAACCATGAATTCCCCACCCCGCCTTCCTGCCCTTTTGTCCGGCCGCGGCCTATTTTCCTTTATAGAACACCCGCCGGGAAAGCGTTGAAGCCTTCCCGGCGGGTGTTTGTTATCTTCTTCGGGTTTGCTGCTTAGACCTGGCAAAGTCGGCCGCTTCCTTGAGCCAGTCCCGCACCGTTTCGTCCAGCTCCTGCGGGGATTCCAGCAGAAGATGATGGGTGAAACGGCCGGGGTATGGTTCGGAAACCACCGCAATCCGCGGATTTCCCTCCCGGCGCCCAAGCCCGAACGTCAGCCCCAGGCACCGCCCCGGCCTGCCGTTAATCCGCCGGGTGGGAAGCCAGACAAACGCAAACTGCAAAGGGCGGCAGCCTTCGGAAGGCCCGATGCGGAAAGCGATCTGGGATTTCTGCACCGTCATGCTCCCGCCCGGCCCGGCGGCCTCCATTATCGCGGAATAGGCGTCCCAGAACAAGGGCTTTGCCCATTCTGCCAAGGCGAAGTATCCGTCCACCGCCGCGTTTTCTTCCGGGGTCAATTTTCTTCCCCCTTTTCCCGTTTACTTGCCCCCGTCCATTTCCATCTGCTCATTCTGGAGGCGCTCCCATTCCTCCATGAGCTGCTCGAGGGAAGCGTTGGTATGGTCCAATTCCTCCGTCAGCTCCAACACTTTCGCATAATCGGCGGAAACCGCCTCGTCGGAAAGCTGCGCATGGAGAGAGGCGACTGCCGCCTCCGCCTGCTCGATAGCCTCCTCGTTCCGGCGGATGCGGGTGGCGAGCTTCCGGCGGGCGGACTCCTGCTCTTTCCGGAGCTTATAGTCGTTCTGCCGGACCGGTTCCGGGGCGGCCGGCGCCGCCGCGGGCGGCGCCTCCTCCTTCTGCAGTTCTGCAAGATAATCGTCGTAATTTCCCGGGAAAACCCGACAGCCGTCCTCCGTCAGCCGGATGACGTGATCCGCCATCCGGTTGATGAAATACCGGTCGTGGGAAACGATAAACAGCGTGCCGTCGTATCCCGAAAGCGCCTCCTCCAGCGCTTCACAGGAGCCGATGTCCAGGTGGTTGGTCGGCTCGTCCAGCAGAAGCAGGTTGTCCCGCGCGAGCATCAGCTTGAGCAGCAGGAGCCGCGCCCGCTCGCCGCCCGAGAGAAGGGATACCGATTTGAACACATCGTCCCCCCGGAAAAGGAAGGCGGCCAGCGCGTTGCGGATCTCGGTCTGCGTCCGGTCGGGATAGGCGTCCCACACCTCGTCGATGACGGCCTTGCCGGGATCCAGCCCCTCCTGGGTCTGATCGTAGTAGCCGATGGTCACCTTTGCCCCCAGGCGCACGCTCCCCGCCAGGGGCGTATACTGCCCGTTCAGGATTTTCAGCAGCGTCGTTTTCCCGCAGCCGTTCGGCCCGAGCAGGAATACCCGCTGCCCTCGGCGGACGCCGAAGGTAACGTCGTGGAACAGCGGCCGGTTCGGGAACCCCATGGCCAGGTTTTCCGCGTTGATTACCTCGTTCCCGCTGACATACCGGGCGGTGAAGTCAAAGCGGATGACCGGCGCGTCGCTCTCCGGGACCACCAGCTCCGCCTTCATGCGATCCACCATTTTCTGCTTGCTTTCCGCGGTGCGGATGCTCTTCTCCCGGTTCCACTGCTTCAAAAGCGCGATATTTTCCTCGATCCGCTGGATCTCCCGCGATGCGGTTTTGTAGTGCTTTTCCTCGACCTCCCGCTCCTTTTCCCGCAGCGCTTTATGGAAGGAATAATTGCCGTTGGAGGCATACATCCGGCCGTGAGCCAGTTCCAGCGTCCGGGTGGTGACCCTGTCCAGGAAATACCGGTCGTGGGAGATGATCACCGCCGCCCCCGGATAGCCGCGCAGGAACTCCTCCAGCCATTCCACCGACGGGATATCCAGGTGGTTGGTCGGCTCGTCCAGCAGAAGCAGGTTGGTATCGGAAAGCAGGAGCCGGCCCATCGCGGCCTTGGACTTCTGCCCGCCGCTGAGGGAGCCGACCGGCTGGGAAAAGGCCGCCTCATCAAAGCCGAGGCCGAGCAGCGTCGCCCGGACCCGGCTTTTATAGGTCAGCCCGCCCGCCGCCTCGATCCGCTCACTGAGAAGCTGCTGCCGCTCGATCAGCGCGGCGTCCCCGCTCCGCTCTCCGGCGAGCAGGGCGTTCACCTGCTCCCATTCCCGTTCCATCGCCATCACGGGGGCGAACACCGCCTCCACCTCGTCCCAGAGGGTGCGGCCGCCGTCGGTGCAGACGTGCTGTTCCATATACCCTATCCGGGTTTCCCTGGAGCGGACCACGCCGCCTGTATCCGGCATGTATTCCCCGGTGAGGAGCCGGAACAGCGTGGTTTTCCCGCAGCCGTTATCCCCCACCAGGCCGATTTTGTCCCGCTCCCCCACCTCAAAGTTTACATCGCGGAAGAGGACGCGTTCACTGAATTCCTTACTCAGGTTGGTTACCGATAACAAAGCCATAACGTACTCAATTTCCTTTTATTTTTCCCGTTTCCTTCCGCCGGATCCCCCGCTACGACGTCAGCCGCGCCAAAAGGAAAGCCAGCATGATGACAGCCAGCCCCAGCCCAACTGCCAGGAGGATCTTGGCGGGGCTCAGCGGGCTTTCCCCCGACACCGTGCCGGTTTCGCCGTTCACAAGGAAACGGTAGATTTTCTGTTTATAGGGATACGCCGCTATCCAGACGGGCAGGAGGATATGCTTAAAACGGACGTTGGAAAAGCTGTGCGCATACCGCATATTCCGATAGCAGTCAAAGCCGCGCCCCGCCTCGATCCGGCTCTGCATCTCCCGCTCCATGCCGGCGCGGACCTGGGTGAAGCCCTCCCCCAGCCCCACATCGTACCGGCTGGCGTTAAACCCCGCCAGATAGGCGGGATTGTACCGGCGGAGCACCTTGGTGCTGAACGCGCCCAGCCGCTGGATCATGGCGGGATCCACCGCGCGGGAGGCGCAGACGGCCCGGTCGTCGAACCGCAGGCGGTCCGCCCCGGAAATGGGATACCACCGCACCTTGGTCACGGTATACGTCTGGCGCTTGCCGTTCACCACCCGGGTGCGGGTTTCGGTATACCGCCGGCCGCCCTCCCCCTGATAGGAGGTATCCAGCAGGGCGTCATAGGTCCAGAACGGCAGGTAAACGCCGTTGAGCTTATCCGGCAGCACGATGGAATTCTTGAACGCCTTGGGCGCCCAGAAGCGCTTTTTCACCCACTGGCGCAAAAAGCCCTCCGCCTTCTGCCGGGGCACCCGGAAAGGCATCATGGTCTCGGGCAGGATCCCCACGGTTTCGCTGTCCTGCTGCACCACGTAGTGGCCGCCGCAGAACGGACAGCAGGCGGTCAGCGCGGCGGCGCTGACCACTGTCTGCGCGCCGCAGCCGCTGCAGGAGACCATGCGGTCCCCGGCCAGCTTCCAGTCGGGCGCGCGGTACTCGTCGGTTTCCGGATTGTAAAGGTATTCCGGCGCCTCCATTTCCGGCGCCGCAACCGGTTCCGTCCGCCCGCATTGGCCGCAGAGCAGGGACTGCGTCTGCGGATCAAAGGCCATGCGCGCGCCGCAGCCCGGGCAGATAAAGCTGTCCGCAGCGACCTGGACCGGCTGCGGAGTCTGCTGTGATTCCATGGGTTCCCCTCCCTCGCTTGCTGTCTCCCGGACGGAGCCCCCGGCGCTTTACGGCCGGGGTTCCCCGCAGGCTGCGCAGAATTGCCCCGTTACCTCCGCCCCGCATTTCGGGCATTTCACCGTCAGCGCCGCCCCGCAGGCAGCGCAGAATTTCGCCCCGGGCACGGCCGCAGCCCCGCACTTCGGGCAAGCCGCGGCGGCAGGCTTCCCGCAGTGGGGGCAGAACTTCGCCTCCGCCGGGATCGGCTGCCCACAGGAGGCGCAGGGCCGCGTATCCGGCGCGGGAGCAGGTGCGGGCGCCGCGGCGGGCTGGGCGGCAAAGCTGCCTGCCATCGCCTGGCCGACGTTCAGCCCGGCGCCCAGGCCGACCCCCATCCCGGCAAAGCCGCCCGTCCCTTCGTTGCGCGCGAAGTCGCGGATCGCCTCCGCCGTCTGGTACTGGGTATAGCGGCCCATATCCCCCAGCACCCCCATCGAGGTGCGCTGGTCAATCGCTTTCTCCACATTTTCCGGCAGGGAGATGTTTTCCACCGCCAGGTTCTGGAGCTCCAGCCCCATCTCTTCGAAGCGGGGCTGCATCCGCCCCCGGACCGCCGCCCCAATCTCCTCATACTGCCCGGCGATATCGATGGCCGGGATCCGCATTTCCCCCACCACGTCGGACAGGCAGGAAACAATCAGCCGGCGGAGATAATCGGCCAGCTCGCCGGCGCCAAAGGAGGGGAGCGCCCCGAAAATCTGCCGCAGGAAGATTTCCGGGCGGGTCACCCGGTAGGTATACAGGCCGTATGCCTGCAGCCGGATCATCCCGAATTCCGCGTCCCGCAGCAGGACAGGGTTGGAGGTCCCCCACTTCTGGTTGGTAATGAGGGTGGTGTTCACAAAATAGACCTCCGCCTTAAAGGGCGATTTGAACCCGTACGGCCAGGATTTCAGCTTGGTGAGCACCGGCATGTTCTGCGTTTGCAGCTCGTACCGGCCCGGGCCGAAAATATCCGCAATCGCGCCTTCGCTGACAAAAACGGCGCACTGGCCCTCCCGCACGGTCAGGCTGGCCCCCATCTTGATTTCGTTATCCTGTACCGGGAAGCGGAACACCACCATATCGCGCGGCAGGTTGGACGCTTCAATCACATCGATGGTCTGGCCCTTAATAAAATCAAACAAGCCCATGGGAATTCCTCCTCGTTCCGTATGCCCCACAATCATCGTATGGGTCCGTTCTCCCCGGTATGCCCGGCAGACAAAGCCGCCGGGACGCAAGACAAAGCACGGATTTTATTATACCAAGAAACTCCCCGCTTTTCAATGCCTGTGCGGGGACGGAAGCCGGATAAAAGCGGATTGCAACCGGCAGGCAAATGTGGTACGATTATGAGTATCGGCGCCGCTGCGGCGGCGGGAAAGGAGAGCAGACCATTCATGCGCGTTATCAATATCGGCGGCGACGCTTACCTGTACCCGGAAGGGATCTACTCGATGGAAGATTTCGTCGCCTATGTCAATTTAAGCGGCAACAAATTCCTCCGCATGCGGTGCCTGTATGCGGACAACTGCGTCCCGCCCTATTTTGTGCGGGAGGACATCGGCACCTGCTACGTCAATTTTTCGGCCGTCCCGATGATGGAGGAAGCGGAGATCACCCTGCTTTCCCGGGCCGAATACGACGCCCGGCTGCGGGAGGTGCTCCCCCACTGCTGCCGGGGCTGCGTGGATTTTGACGAAAATGAGGACGATATCCTGGAGGGGCGGCGGAACTATGTCGGGCTGGACGGGTACTGCCCTTATTACCAGGCGTATTAGGAGGGGGCGCTGTGAAGGATAAGGACGCCCTGCCGTTTCCCCTCCGCGCTTACCGGCCGGAAGACTGCCCCGCGCTTTTGCAGCTGTTTGAAGAAGCCGTCCACGGCGTGGCACCGGGGCACGCCTCCTGCCGGGAGCAGTATACCCCCGCCCAGCTGGACGCCTGGGCGCCCCGCCTGTCCGGGGAACCGGCAGAAGCAAGGGAGAAGGCCTGGGCGGCTACCCTGGCCGCCCACTGCACCCTGGTGGCGGAAAGCGGCGGCCGCCCCGTCGGGTTTGCCGATCTGGAGCCGGCGGAAGGGTATCTGGACCGGCTGTATGTGCTTCCCGCCTTCCGGGGGCAGGGGGTCGCCGCCGCCCTGTCCGCCGCGCTGGAAGAAACGGCCCGCGCTGCCGGCCGCCGCCGGGTTTATACCCATGCCTCCCTGACCGCCCGCCCCTTTTTTGAGCGGCAGGGATTCCGGGTTGTCCGCCGTCAGACCGTGGAGCGCGCCGGCGTCGCGATGGATAATTTTGTGATGGAGAAGCTGCTGGGATAGCCGACGGCCGCATCGCAGGCCGCCTTGCCGCTCAAAACCTCCCTCCAGCTCCTGAGGGTAACCAGGCGGGAAAACGGCGGCTGGGCGCGCTCCTTTTTCGCGTTGCCGCCGGGAGGCGGAGACTGCGCGCTCCTCAATCCCCGGCGTTTATCGGCCTTCCCGGCATTTCCTCAGGAAAGGCGCTTGACAGGGGGCAGGGGATCTTTTATAATAATCCCCGGTCACGGTTTACAAGTAAAGAACAAGTGAGAAGTTACCACTTTGAAAAATTCTTCAGGGTGGTTTTTATTTTGGGCGCAGCTGCGCCCGGCGGAGGGATTTCATGTCCAGAGAATCATCCAAAGCGCTGACCCTGCGCAAACGGGCGGCGGCCTTTTTCCGCGATCCGGCCTTTTTCCGCACCCTGTTTTTCCTCGCCCTGCCGATCGTCATCCAGAACCTGCTGGTTTCGTCGCTCAACATGATCGACACGCTGATGATAGGCCAAGTAGGGGAAAACGAGGTGGCCGCCGTAGGGGTGGCGAACCAGTACTTTTTCCTGCTCCAGATGGCAATGAACGGCATTGCCTCCGGGTGCAGCGTGTTTATCGCCCAATTCTGGGGCAGCGGTAACCGCAGCGGCATCCACAAGGTGCTGGGGATCGGCTTAATCAGCATGACGGCGGCGGGCCTTCTCTTCACCGCGCTCGGCCTGCTGATTCCGACCCAGATCATCCTCCTTTTCTCCCGCGACGAAGCGGTGCAGTCGCTTGGCCGGGATTACCTCACCATCGTCTGCCTGAGCTATCTGCCCACGGCGATCAGCTTCCTGCTGGCCAATGCCCTGCGCAGCATCGGGAATGCGCTGATCCCCATGCTGATAAGCCTCGGCGCCGTTCTGACCAACACCGTCTTTAACTACCTGCTGATTTTCGGCAAGGCCGGCTTCCCGGCGCTGGGCGTTAAGGGCGCCGCCATCGCCACCCTGCTCGCCCGGGTCGTGGAATGCGTGCTGCTGCTGGCATTCAGCCTGCACAGGCGCTGCCCTCTGCGGGGGAAAGCCCGGGATTACCTGCGCTTTAACGCGGCCTTCTTCCGCAAAACCTATGCCACCATCCTCCCCGTCCTGCTCAACGAAGGCTGCTGGGGGCTTGCTTCCGTCCTGTACACGGTAGTTTACGGCTTTATCGGCACCTACGCCATTGCGGCGGCCAACATCGCCAATACGGTGCAGAACCTGTTTATGGTGCTCTGCATGGGCATAGCCAGCGCCGCGCTGGTTATGGTCGGCAACCAGATTGGGATGGGAGAGCCGAACACCGCCCGGCGGTATTCCCGCAAATTTACCGTCCTCTCTGTGGCGATCGGGATACTGCTCGGCGCCGCCCTCTTTGCCTGCGCGCCCTTTGTCCTCACCTTTTTTGAGATTTCGGACGAGGCCGCCGGCGCCGCCATTACCATCCTGCGCATTTTCGGGGTCATCCTCACGGCGCGCATGATAAACACGCTGGCCATCATCGGCATATTCCGCGGAGGCGGCGACGCCAGCTACGCCCTCCGGCTGGAGGCGAGCACCATGTGGCTGATCGGCGTCCCGCTCGCCGTTATCGGCGCCTGTGTGCTGCGCCTGCCGGTGGAGCAGGTGGTGCTGCTTGTCAGCGTCGAGGAAATCACCAAATGCGGTTTGGTCCTCTGGCGGCTGAAAAGCGGGAAATGGCTCCACAGCATGGAAGAAACAGCCGGCAGCGCGGAAGTTTCTGCCCCTTCCCCGGAACCGGCGGAATAACTCCGGGGATAAACAGCAAAAAAAGGATGCGCCTTTGCAGTGGGCGCATCCTTTTTTGCTGTTTGCACAGGCGCAAAAGCCGTATCCCCTTCCGGTCAGCCGCCGGAAATGGTATACTGGGCCATAAGAATACAACCACGCGGGAGGAACCCGCGAATTCCCATTCAGAAGGTAGGAGAACAAAATGGACAATCTGTTTCGCATCGCCGTCGTACAGGCGCGGGAAACCGACTCCCCCGCCCAAAACGTCGAACGCGGCCTGGCCTATCTGCGGCAGGCCGCCGGGATGGGGGCCGACCTCGTCCTCTTCCCGGAATGCTGGATCCAGGGATATTCCATGCCCCGCCTGTATCCCGATAAATCGGTGGAGGACCTGTACGGAATGGACGCCGCTGGGATGACCTGGGAGCAGATCCGGCGGAACCCGGCTTACCGCGAATGGGAGGCGGCGGCCCTGGACCCCGGCAGCCCCCTCCTGGACGCGTTTTGCAAAGAAGCGGCCGCCCTGCGAACCGGGGTTGTCATGACGGCCTATACCCGGGGGAAAAGCCGTCCGCGCAACAGCGCCTTCCTGATAGGGCGGGACGGGCGGATCCTCCTTCGTTACGACAAGGTCCACACCTGCGATTTCTCCCTGGAGTGCCTGCTGGAGCACGGGGAGGATTTCCCGGTCGCCGACTTCGACGGGGTCCGGCTGGGCATCATGATCTGCTACGACCGGGAATACCCGGAGAGCGCCCGGGTATTGATGAAAAAGGGGGCGGAAATCCTCCTGGTGCCGAACAACTGCGGCGGGATGCCGCCCCGGGTGAACGTCCTGCAGACCCGGGCGTATGAAAACATGACCGGCGTGGTCATGGCCAACGTAGCGGGGGAAAACCAGGGCTGCTCCTGCGCGTTCCAGCCGATCCCCTGGGGAGAGGACGGGCGCGCCCGGGAGATGGCCCTTTTCGTGGCGGACGAGGAGACGGAAGGCATTTATCTGGCGGAATACCCGCTGGACGAGCTGCGCGCCTACCGCCAAAGCGAGATGATGGGGGACACCTTCCGCCGGGTGGACGCCTACCGCTGCCTGCTGGACAGGGAAGTCCGCCCGCCGTTCCTCCGGGACAAATGGGTGGCGGAGGGATAAGCGCGCCTCCATCGGCCCCGCGGCCGTTCAGCGGTAATATTTGTAGTAAGCGACCACAACCTTCTCCCCCGAACGGATGACTACCCCCTCCAGGCTGAGCAGCTCGCCGCAGCGGGCGCCGGCTGCCGGGCAGCGGAACACTTCCGTCCCGTTGCAGATAATCACAATCTGCCCGTCCCTTGTGTTCAGCCGCCCTTCGTGGCCTATCACCGTTTCCACCTGGGTTTCCGGATCCCGCCGGGTAACATACTTTACGCTCTTCCCGTCCAGGCGGGCCAGGAGGGAGAGCGTCTCCTTCTCCTCCCGGCCCTTCCGTCCGCCGAACAAGCCCACCGGGCAGCCCCCTTTCCCTTCACACGGCGGATTACAGCGATTCCCCGCGGCTGAGGCGGGCCTGCGCATCCGCAATAAACTGGCGGGCGTACCGGGGGGAACGCGCCCCCCGCTCCAGCGCCCACCGCTCAGCCGCGTCCAGCAGCGTCTGGCGCTCCACCTTCAGCCCGCGATCGGCCGCAATCTGCTCCACAATGTCCAGAAAACGCTGCTTGTCCGGCAGGAGGAAGGTCAGGGTGATCCCGAACCGGTCGGAAAGGGAGACCGCCTCCTGCACGGTATCGGCGTGGTGCACCTCGTCCCCAGCCCGCGCGCTGAAGGTTTCCCGCAGCAGGTGCCGCCGGTTGGAGGTGGCGTAGATGATCACATTGGCCGGGCGGGAGGCAAGCCCGCCCTCCAGCACGGCCTTGAGCGCCGCAAAGGAATCGTCGTTGTCCGAAAAGGAGAGATCATCGATAAAGACGATGAATTTCATCGGCACTGCGGCAAGATGGCCGGTCAAATCGGGAAGCTGGCGGAGGTATTCCTTCGGCATTTCGATCATCCGCAGCCCTTCGTCCGCGTATTCGTTGAGCAGCGCCTTGACCGTGGAGGATTTGCCCGTCCCCCGGTCGCCGTACAGGAGCATATTGTTCGCCTCGAACCCGTCGAGGAAAGCACGGGTATTGTCAATGGCAATCCGCCGCTGGTACTCATATCCCTTCAGGTTGGACAGCCGGATCGGGTCCGGATGCTCCACCGGGAGCATCTCGCCGTCCCGCCACAGGAAAGCGCGGTGCGCCGTGAAGCAGCCGCAGCCGCAGCGGCGGTGGTAATCCCGCAGCGCGTCGACGCAGGCGTCCCACGGCCGGTCGAGCGGCGCGGGGGCCGGGCTCCTTCCCCACAGCGGGAGGCCGGCGGCCAGTTCCGGCTCCACGCACTCCAGCAGGCAGGACGGATCGGCCGACGCCGCACGGTACAGCACCTGCAAATCCCGCCGGGCCATCTGCGCCAGATCCTCCGGCACCGCCGGATCCACCCCGCGGCCGGTCACCCGGAGCCTGCCGGCGGCCAGGCGGGAAACAAACGTGTTCTCGTCTGCCAGCACCTCTTCCGCTACCGCCGCGGGCAGGCTGGACAGGCAGTCCCGGCCCGCCAGCTCGGCGCAGAGCGCCCCCCACCCGCTGCAGACGGCCTCAGGATCCCGCCCGGCCGCCGCCCGGTATAAGGCGAACAGCGCCGCCGTCACCGGCCGGCGCAGGCAGCCGCGATAGATTGTCAGGGAAAGCATCTCCCGGTATAGGATTTCCGCCTGTGTCATTGTCAACCGACCTTTCTCGAAAATGCGGCGGCCCTCCCCGCCGCGGTGTGTCCTCCAAGCCCGTCCCCCGCCTGCCGCCGTGCAAAGGGGGCGGGCAGGGCGCTCCGTTTATTCCAAATCGATCGTCCAGCCCTTGTGGTAATACTCCATGTCCCGCTCGCTGATTTCCCGCAGGACGCGGCAGGGGTTCCCTACCGCCACCACATTGGCCGGGACATCCTTGGTGACGACGCTGCCCGCGCCGATCACCGAATTTTCCCCGATCGTGATGCCGGGCAGGATGAGCGCCCCCGCGCCGATCCAGACGTTATCCCGGATCACCACCGGGAGGTTGTACTGCGCCTGCTTCCGGCGCAGCCCCGGATGGATCGGGTGGGTGGCGGAGATGACGGTCACATTCGGCGCGAACATCACGTTATCCCCGACAAAGATATCCCCGTCGTCCACCAGCGTCAAATTGAAATTGGCATATACCGCATTCCCGAAATGCACATGCTTCCCGCCCCAGTTGGCGCGGAAAGGCGGCTCAATATAACAGTCCGTCCCGATTTCCGCAAACATCTCCCGCAGCATGGCGCTGCGCTTTTCCGGCTCCGACGGCCGCGTCTGGTTGAACTCATACAGCTTCTCCAGGCACTGCGCCTGGATTTTCATTAATTCGGGATCGGTACAGTAATAGAGTTTCCCGCTTTGCATGCGCTGCAAAATTTCCTGTAACTCCATCGTTTTCTCCTCCTGAACCGGGCGGCGCGGCGCCGGGAACCGGCTTTTTGAAAAATTGGTGTCCCGCCCGGGAAATATATGGTATACTATTGAAAATATACTCTATAATTTTTCACCGTTTCTCCGGAACGTTTTCCAGTCTAACACAACGCCGGAGACTTTTCAACATCGGGGAGGGACGTCTTTTGGAATCGTTGGATCTTTCTTCATGGGAGCGGGAGCGCTGCTGCGCTTTCACCGGCCACCGCCCGGGCAAGCTGCCCTCCGGATACCGGCAGTCCCCCGCCGCCTGCGCCCCGCTGAGTGCGGCATTGCGGCGGGCGATCCTCCAGGCGGGGCGGGACGGCTGCGACACCTTCCTGTCCGGCATGGCGCTCGGCTCCGATACCCTGGCGGCGGAGGAAGTGCTGGCGCTGAAGGCGGAGGGCCGCCCGTTCCGGCTGATCGCCGTGATCCCCTGCCCCGAACAGGACGCCCGTTGGAAAGAGCCGGACCGGGAAAGATACCGTTCCCTTCTGGCGCGGGCGGACGGACGGATCTGCGTCTGCCCGCAGTACACCCCGTCCTGCATGCATATCCGCAACCGCTGGCTGGTGGAGCACGCCCGCCGGCTGATCGCCGTATTTGACGGGAGTCCCGGAGGAACGGCCAACACCGTCCGCCTCGCGGCAAAAATGCATCGGGAAATTGTGCAGATTTCCCCATCCGCCCCCGACGCTTTTTTGATTTAGCAAGCAAAAATGTCTTGACTTTTTATTTCACCGGGGATAAAATGAGAAAAAGAACGCTCGATTTATTTCGTTAAAGCGCCCCGCGGCTTTTCGGACGGCGAAGGGTTCCGGAAAGCCGGGGTAGAAAAGCGGGAGCGGAAAGGATGGATTCCATGATCACAGGAGCAGCCGCCATGGTACAATGTCTGGAACGGGAGGGCGTGGAAATCGCGTTCGGCTATCCTGGAGCAGCGATCTGCCCTTTCTACGACGCGCTGACAAAAAGCCGGATCCATCACGTCCTGGTCCGCACCGAACAGAATGCTGCCCATGCCGCCAGCGGTTATGCGCGGATTTCCGGCAAGGTGGGGGTCTGCATCGCCACCTCCGGCCCCGGCGCCACCAACCTGCTGACCGGCATCGCTTCGGCTTATATGGACTCGATCCCGCTGGTGGTCATCACCGGCCAGGTCCGCAGCGACCTGCTCGGCCGGGATGTATTCCAGGAAGCGGACATCACCGGCGCAGCGGAATCCTTCATCAAGCACAGCTATATCATCAAGCGCGCCCGGGATATCCCCCGCGCGTTCAAGGAGGCCTTCCATATCGCCTCCACCGGCCGGCCCGGGCCGGTGCTCATCGATATTCCCATCGACATGCAGCAGGCCTCCATCCCTGAGTTCGATTATTCCCAGCCGGTGGATATTATCGGCTACAAGCCCCGCACCCAGGGGCACAGCCTGCAGATTAAAAAAGCGGTCGAGGCGCTGAAGGCCAGCAAGCGCCCGGTGCTCTGCGCCGGGGGCGGCGTATTTTCCGCCGGCGCCCGGGGGGAGCTGCGCGCCCTCATCGAGCAGTGCCGCCTGCCGGTGGTCTGCACCATGATGGGGATCGGCGCCCTCCCCTCCGCCCACCCGCTCAATCTCGGCATGCTGGGGAGCCATGGCTGCGTCCCGGCTAATAAAGCGGTGCGGGACGCCGATCTGCTGGTGCTGGCCGGCGCCCGGGTAGGCGACCGCGCGGTGGCGGCGCCCGGGCAGGTGGCCGCGCGGGCCAAGATCATCCACATTGACATCGACCCGGCCGAAATCGGGAAAAACATGCCTGCCCACATCCCGATTGTCGGGGATCTGAAGGGCGTTCTGGCGGAACTGGCCCGCCTTTCCGACTGGCAGGCCCCTTCCGAATGGGTGGAACAGGTGACCGGCCGGAAACAACGGTATGCCGCCAAAACCATCCCGCCGGTGGACGGCTTTGTAGAGCCCAAGACGTTTATGCGCCGGTTAAGCGAAAAAATGGACGCGGACGCGGTGCTCTGCGCCGACGTGGGGCAGAACCAGATCTGGTCGGCCAACCATTTTGCCGTCCGGGAGGGGCGCTTCCTTACTTCGGGCGGAATGGGGACGATGGGGTATTCCATCCCCTGCGCGGTCGGCGCAAAAGCCGCTGCCCCGGGCCGGCAGGTCTGCGCGGTCTGCGGCGACGGCTCCTTCCAGATGAGCATGATGGAACTGGGCACCATCTGCCAGGAAGGCCTGGCGGTGAAAATCGTCGTCATGCGCAATACCCGGCTGGGCATGGTCCGGGAGCTGCAGGACAACCAGTACAAAGGCAACCACAGCGCGGTTTATCTCGACGGCAGCCCGGATTTTGTCAAGATTGCCGCGGCATACGGGATCCCCGCCCGCTCGGTTTCCTCCAATGAGGAGGCGGAAAAGGCGGCGGACGAGATGCTGGGCACGGACGGCCCCTATCTGCTGGAATGTGTTGTGCCCCCCGACTATCCATCGTTATAAGGAGGGATACGCGATGAAATACACCATGTCCGTCCTGGTCGAAAACCAGGCAGGCGTCCTTTCGAAGGTATCCAGCCTGTTCGCGCGGCGGGGCTTCAACATCGATTCCCTGGCGGTCGGTGTGACGGAGGATCCCACCATTTCCCGCATGACCATTGTGGTGGACGGGGACGAATACGTCGTCGAGCAGCTGGAAAAGCAGCTCAACAAGCTCATCCCGGTCATCAAGGTCAAGACCCTGGTCCCCAGCGAGACCATCGCCCGCACCCTCAGCCTTATCAAGGTCACCGCCGGCGCCGGGCACCGGGAGGACATCATGCGGATTTCCGAACTCATGGGCGCCCGGATTGTGGACGTCACCCGCACCACCCTGACGCTGGAATTCGCGGACACCGCCGACCGGACCGAGACGCTGGAAGCGCTGCTGCGGCCTTACGGCATCAAGGAAATCGTCCGCACCGGGATTATCGCGCTGGAAAAGGGCGCCGACCCCACCCGCAAAGTAAAAAAACAAGAGGTTGCGGGCTGATCCCCCTTTTCATTTTCCCTTTTTTGGTGTATCCTTTTGGATAGTATATTAACCTCAGCGGGTTAACATAAAATTTGCCGCGCATCACGGCACAGGAGGTAATCATCATGGCAAAAATCTACTATCAAAACGACTGCAATCTCAGCCTGCTCAAGGGCAAGACCGTCGCCATCGTCGGTTACGGCTCGCAGGGCCATGCGCATGCCCTGAACCTGCACGAAAGCGGCGTGGATGTCGTGGTCGCCCTGTACGAAGGCTCCAAAAGCTGGGCGAAGGCGGAGGCTGCCGGCCTGAAGGTCATGACCACGCCGGAAGCGGCGAAGATCGCCGACGTCATCATGATCCTGATAAACGACGAGCGGCAGGCCGATATGTACAAAAAGGATATCGCGCCCTATCTGACCGCGGGCAAGGCGCTGGCCTTCGCGCACGGCTTCAACATCCATTTCGGCCAGATCGTTCCTCCCGCCGACGTCGATGTGTTCATGATCGCCCCGAAGGGCCCGGGCCACACCGTGCGCAGCGAATATGTGGAGGGCAAAGGGGTTCCCTGCCTGGTCGCCATCCATCAGGACGCCACCGGCCGTGCGCTGGACATTGCGCTGGCCTATGCCGCGGGGATCGGCGGCGCCCGTGCCGGCGTGCTGGAGACCACCTTTAAGGCGGAGACCGAAACCGACCTGTTCGGCGAGCAGGCTGTCCTCTGCGGCGGCGTGACCGCCCTGATGAAGGCCGGGTTCGAGACGCTGGTGGAAGCCGGCTATGCCCCGGAAAACGCGTACTTCGAATGCATCCACGAGATGAAGCTGATTGTCGACCTGATCTACAAGGGCGGCTTCTCCATGATGCGGTACTCCATCTCCGACACCGCCGAGTTCGGCGATTACGAGACCGGCAAGCGGCTGATCACCGACGAGACCAAGAAGGAAATGAAGAAAATCCTGGCCGAAATCCAGGACGGCACCTTTGCTTCCAAGTGGATCGCCGAAAACAAGAACGGCCGTTCTCATTTCAACGCCTGCCGCCGGATCGAAGCCGAGCATCAGCTCGAATCGGTCGGCCGCGAGCTGCGGAAAATGTACAGCTGGAACGAAGAAAAATAACCTTGCATCCGAAAGAAGTGGGGCGCCGTATATCGGCTTCCCACTTCTTTTATGCTTTCCTCTATCCACTCCAACTCCCCTCAAAAGGCGGGCGACGCCGGGAGCCTGCCGTCAAACCGTGGAAGCAGCCAAGGGCCACCCTAAGAGGGTGGCCCTTGGCTGCAAAAAAGCAGGCGCTGCGGCCGCAGCGCCTGCTTTTTATTGGCCTTATAAATCCGGACTCAATGCTCAACCTCTCCGTCCGGGTTTTCCACCGGGATTTCTTCCACCGAAGGGACCTCCGGCATTGCCGGCACCCCATCCGCCTCCGGGAGGGTTTCCCCCTTCATGAGCTTGTCAAACTGATCGCCGTCCAGCTTCTCGTGATGGAAAAGGTACTGCGCAACCGTATGCAGCTTATCCATATGCTCGGTCAGCTTCCGCTCCGTTTCCGCATAGGCGGAGGTGATGATCGACTGGATCTCCTCGTCGATCTTGGCGGCCACCTCTTCCGAATAGTTGCGGGTATGGCCGAAATCGCGGCCCAGGAAAATCTCGTTGGAATCGGAAGAACCGTACAGGATCGGCCCGAGCTTCTCGGTCATGCCGTATTTGATGACCATGTTCCGGGCGGTCTCGGTCGCCCGCTCGATATCGTTGGACGCGCCGGTCGAGATATCATCCAGCACCAGCGCCTCCGCGACACGGCCGCCGAGAAGGACCTGGATATCCTCCAGCATCTCTTTTTTCAGCCGGTAGGACTTGTCATGCTCCGGCAGGCTCATGGTATAGCCGCCTGCCATGCCGCGGGGGATAATCGAAATCTGATGCACCGGATCCTGCGTCGGTGAATAGTAGGTCACCACCGCATGGCCCGCCTCGTGATAGGCGGTCAGCTTCTTTTCTTTGTCGTTGATGACATGGCTGCGCTTTTCCGTACCCATCACCACCTTAATGGTGGCTTCCTCGATTTCCGGCATCGTGATGGAATGCAGGCTTTTGCGCGCGGCAAGCAGCGCCGCTTCATTGAGCAGGTTTTCGAGATCCGCGCCGGTGAAGCCGGCGGTGGATTTCGCGATAACCGACAGGTCCACATCGGGCGCCAGGGGCTTGCCGCGGGCGTGCACCTTCAAAATCTCCTCCCGGCCCTTGACGTCCGGATAATTCACCACGATTTGGCGGTCAAAGCGGCCCGGGCGCATCAGCGCCGGATCCAGGATATCCGGCCGGTTGGTTGCGGCGATCATGATGACCCCTTCGTTGGCGCCGAAGCCGTCCATCTCCACCAGCAGCTGGTTCAGGGTCTGCTCCCGTTCGTCGTGCCCGCCGCCGAGGCCGGCGCCGCGCTGACGGCCGACCGCGTCGATTTCGTCGATAAAGATAATACAGGGGGAATTTTTCTTCGCCTGATCAAACAGGTCGCGGACGCGGGACGCGCCCACGCCGACGTACATCTCCACAAAATCCGAGCCGGAAATGGAGAAGAACGGGACCCCGGCCTCGCCTGCCACCGCGCGGGCCAGCAGGGTTTTACCGGTACCGGGAGGGCCCACCAGCAGCACGCCCTTGGGGACGCGGGCGCCCAGTTCCTTAAACTTCTTGGGGGATTTCAGAAAGTCTACGATTTCCCGCAGTTCTTCCTTTTCCTCGTCCGCGCCGGCTACGTCGGCAAAGGTGGTTTTCCGTTTCTCGTCCACCGGCTGCTTAATCCGCGCCTTGCCGAAGCCCATGGCCTTGCCGCCATCGATGGAATTCAGGGAACGGCGCATCATCACCCACATGATGATAAAGAACACGATGATCAGCAGGGAGGGCAGCAGGTTGATGATCCAGGGCATTTCGTCAACCGGCTGGTAATTGTAGGTAATCCGATTGTCCGGATTTTCGGCGTTATGGGTATTCACCATTTCCCGGATATCTTCCAGGAAAACGCTGACATTCGGGACGGAATACCGGATGACGTCCCGGTCGTCCACCGCACCGTCGCCGTTGAGATCCTGGCGGTAATCCTGCCGCAGGGTGAGCAGCAGCGTGCCGCTCCCCAAATCCAGATCGAATTTTTCCACCTTATCGTCCTGGAAATACGCGATGATATCCGAATACTGCGTCTTATCCGTCGTGGTGCGGGTATCCATCACCAGCCATACCGCAATCATAATCAGCAGCGGAATACCGATAATCAATCCGACGTTCCGTATGATTTTCCCGAAATCGTTGTTGTTGGATTCCAAAATTCATCCACTCCTTTACGCCGCTGGCAGCGGCAAAAACTCTGCCGGCTCCAAAGCCTCAGCCGGCGTATACCTCCGGCTTGAGCACGCCGATATAGGGAAGGTTGCGGTATTTTTCCGCATAATCCAGTCCGTATCCCACGATAAACCGATCCGGCACCTGCGCGCCCACGTAATCCGGGCGGATATCCACCCGCCGCCGCTCCGGCTTATCCAGGAGCGTGCACAGGCGGATACTGTTCGGATGCCGGGCCGACAGGTTTTTCAGCAGGAACGAAAGGGTGACGCCCGAATCCAGGATATCCTCGACCACCAGCACGTCCTTGCCCTCCAGCGAAGTGTCCAGATCCTTCAGGATCCGCACCTCGCCGGTCGTGGTGGTGCCGGAGCCGTAGCTGGAAACCGACAGAAAATCAATCGAACACGGAATGGTAACCGCCCGCATCAAATCCGCCATGAAAATCAGCGAACCCTTCAACACACTTATCATGACCAGATTTTTCCCCGTATAATCCCGGCTGATGCGTTCGCCCATTTCTTTTACAATTTCGGCCAGCCGCTGTTCGGTAAACAGTACCTCAGCGATATCGTCCTTCATAGCCATGCTTTTCCGTCCTTTCCAGCGGCCGTCCTCCTGTCCGCCCTCTATTCTGCTTCCAACGGTTTCAAAACCAGAACCTGCCGCGTATCCGGAGTAATCCGCACCCGTTCGTCGCAGCCAAAGCCGCCGACCAGCACGATCCCCTGCCGATCGCAGAGCACCGGGATCCGCTCCCGTTCCTGCGCCGGGACGCCGGCTTCGTTGAACAGTTTTTTCAGCGTTTTTCCCACGCCCCGCCCTGCCGGATGAAAGAAATCCCCCGGCTGGCGGGAGCGTACGGCTGCGTACCCTGATATCTTATCATAGTTCAGTGCATATTTTAATAAGTTTTTGTGAATTTTCGATTCCTTTTCATATTCCTCCAAAGGAAGCAGCTTCGGCATGGTTATTCTGCCATAAAACGCAAAGGAAATTCCCGGCTGTACCCGGATTTCTGCCGGAAGCATGCCGCTTTTTACAGCGTCGGCAGGCTGTATCCAGGCCCTTTCCCGCTCCGCCCGGAATTGCAGCCCGCCGGGCAGGGAGACGGCGCCGCTCGCTTGCAGGCAGTGCTCCATCGCCTCCACCTGCGCTTCGGACAAGCCCGGGCCTGCCGGCCCTGCGAGCTTCCGCAGCGCACGGGAACGCAGGGCGGCGGGCAGGCCGCGCAGCCGGCTGCGGTCATATCCGCCCCGGCCATCCTCCCGCCTGGCCGCGCAGAGCGCTTCGGACGCCTGCCCCTCCAGATAATCCGCATCCTCCCTCACCCGCCTGGTCATGCGCGCAAACGCAGCCGGCAGGCCGGGATTCAGCCTCTCCAGTTCCGGCACAACCCTGCTGCGGATCCGGTTGCGGGCGTAGCTGTCCTCCCGGTTGGTGCTGTCGGTCACAAAGGCAATCCCCTGTCTGGTACAGTATTCCTCGATTTCGCTGCGGGTGCAGTCGATCAGCGGGCGGATGAGCCGTGCCTCTGGCGGGCCGTCCCCCGCCGCTCCCGCCAGAGGGAGGGGGCGCTGTGCGGGAATCCCACACAGCCCGCGCAGCCCGCAGCCCCTTGCCAGATGGAGCAGCACCGTCTCCATCTGATCGCTGAGGGTGTGGGCCGTCGCCACAACCGCCCCGGATTTTGCGGCCAGCTCGGCGAAATACGCGTACCGGATATGGCGGCCGGCTTCCTCCAGCCCCTGCCCGTTCTGCTTCGCCTGCGCCCGGACGTCCGCATGCAGCACGGACAGCGGGACCGAAAGGTTACGGCAAGCCTCCCGCACAAAGCGCTCGTCCCGGTCGGCCTCCTCCCCCCGCAGGCCGTGATGCACGTGCGCCGCCTCGATCCCCGCCAGCTTCAGCGGGACACGCAGCGCCAGCAAAACATGCAGCAGCGCCATGGAATCGGCCCCGCCCGACAGGGCGACCAGCACGGTATCCCCCGGAGCCAGCAGCCTTTCCCGCCGGATAGCTGCCAACGCTTTTTGTGCAAGGCCGTCCGGCCGGCGATCGTTTGTCATGCGGCGTCCTCCTTATCCAGGGGATTTACAAAAGCGATCGGCTGCCGCATCATAGCCGCAGCCGATGATAGAGAATTCCCGTCGGAATGCTTTCCGTTTTTGCGCCCCGGCGCAAAATGCGCGCCGCCCTTTTGGCGGGCAAGGGATTTTCGGGGGGAACGGGATGGCAACGTCTGTCCCACGGCGGGGGAAAATCCCGTTTTTGCGCCCCGGCGCAAAATGCGCGCCGCCCTTTTGGCGGGCAAGGGATTTTCGGGGGGAACGGGATGGCAACG
>CAJFGS010000024.1:0-14830 GCA_904377855.1 Candidatus Avimonas merdigallinarum | reverse complement strand
CCACGGCAGGGGAAAATCCCGTTTTTGCGCCCCGGCGCAAAATGCGCGCCGCCCTTTTGGCGGGCAAGGGATTTTCGGGGGAACGGGATGGCAACGTCTGTCCCACGGCAGGGGAAAATCCCGTTTTTGCGCCCCTGCGCAAAATGCGCGCCACCCTTTTGGCGGGCAAGGGATTTTCGGGGGGAACGGGATGGCAAAGCCATCCCGTTCCCCTATTCGCTGCGGTGCATCTCCAGGCTGGTGAACTGGGTGAATTCGCCGAACCAGGCCAGCTTTACGGTGCCCCGCTCGCCGTGGCGGTTCTTCGCCACGATGACCTCCGACGTGCCGGCTTCCACCTGGGTGGGATCCTCTTTTTCGTTTTTATAATACTCGTCGCGGTAGAGGAACAGCACCTGATCCGCGTCCTGCTCAATCGAGCCGGATTCCCGCAGATCCGCCAGGGCCGGGCGGTGGTTGGCCTGCTTTTCCGTGCCGCGGGAAAGCTGGGCGCATACCATCAGCGGAATATGCAGTTCCTTGGCCATAATCTTCAGGCTCCGGGTAATCTCGGTCACTTCCTGCACCCGGTTGTCGATCCGGCGGGCGGACTGCATCAGCTGCAGGTAGTCGATCACCACAAAATCCACCTTTTTCAGCCGCCGGAGCCGGGCTTTCATCTCCGGCACCGTAATATTGGAGGTATCGTCAAAATACATCGGCGTCTTGCACAGGACGCTGGAGGCGGCGGCGATGCGGCCCCACTCCTCCGGCGTAAGGTTCCCCGTCCGCAGCTTTTTGCTGGACACCTTGGCCTCGCTGGAGAGCAGGCGGTTGACCAGCTGCTCCCGGGACATTTCCAACGCGAAAAAGGCGACGGTTTTGTTCTGCTTCACCGCGACGTTGCGGGCCAGGTTCAGCGCAAAGCTGGTTTTTCCCATGCCGGGACGGGCGCCCACGATAATCAGATCCGATCGGTTCAGCCCGGTGGTGATTTCGTCCAGCGCCGAAATCCCACTGGGGATCCCCACAAACTCGTCCCGCTCGTTGGAAGCGAGCTTATTGAACATCTCGTAATTGCTCGCAAGCACCTCTTTTATCGGCACCAGGCCGCCCGCCTGCCGCCCCTGGCGGATATCGTAAATCTTCTGCTCCGCCGAATCCATCAGCACCGACGGCTCGATCCCCGGATCCATCGCGTCGTCCATAATCTCCCGCGCCGCGAGGATGAGCCGCCGGACGTCGTATTTCTCCCGGACAATCCGGGCATAGTTGCCGATGTTGGAAATGGAGGGCACGATCTGCGCCAGCTTGAGCAGATAGCCCTTTCCTTCCTCGCCGGCGAAAAAGCCTTCGGCCTTCAGCGCCTCCAGGACGGTGACAAAGTCGATCACCTGGGAGTCCATCATCTTCCGGCTCATCACGCGGTACACCGCCTGATGCTCCGGCAGGTAGAAATACTCCGGCCGCAGCACGTCCGCCACCTGGTTGATGCACTGCGGATCGATTAAAATAGCCCCCAGGATCGCCTGCTCCGCCTCCAGGCTGTACGGGAGGTTCAGTTCGTCATATCCCCCGCCCGGTTCCCGCTGCGTGTATTCCGCCATACCGTCCTTCCTTTCCTTACGCCGGTCCTGCGAAAGCGGCCAAAGGAGTGCGGCGACGCTTCACCGCACTCCTTTGGTAAAAATGCCGTGCGCTTCTTCTCAAAGAATCATTCGGTCACCATCACGGTAATCTTGGCTGTGATGCCGAAATTCAGCTTCACCTCGGCGGTGTACGAGCCAAAAGCCTTGATGTCGTCCATCTCAATTTTCCGCTTGTCGAACTTTACGCCGAAGTCGCGGGTGAGGGCTTCGGCCACTTCCTTCGCCGTCACCGAACCGAACAGGCGGCCGCCCTGGCCGGCGCGGGCCGTCAGCTTCACGGTTTTCCCGTCGATGGCCGCGGCGGTTTCCTTCGCCTGCTTTTTCTCCTGCTCCATATGATAAGCGGCGGCCTCTTCCCGGTTTTTCAGTTCGTTCATCGCCGCGGCGTTCGCCTCGGTCGCCAACCCCCTGGGAAACAGGAAATTCCGCGCATAACCGTCGGACACGTTGACAAGCTGCCCTTTTTTGCCCTGGCCCTTTACGTCCTGCGTTAAAATCACTTTCATTGGTTATCCTCCCTTTCGGTACGGCCCTGTGAGCGTTTGAGCCGCCCTGGCCGCAGCCTTATTGTACCATAAGCGGGCGGCGGCCGCTACCCTTTTCTGCATTCCCGGCCGCCTTTCTCCCCCGGGGACGGGGGCCCGCGTCAGGCTCTCTCCTGCATTCTCGCTACCTGCCGGTCGATAGCGTCGGTAAGCCGGCTGTACGCCTGGCGGATATCGGTGTTTTCCAGCTGCGCGCCCGCCATGGTCAGATGGCCGCCGCCGCCCAGCGCTTCCATGACCAGCTGGACGTTGAAATCCCCCAGCGAACGGGCGGAAATATTCACCGTCCCGTTCTCCTCAAACAGCACGAAGGAGGCGTCCACCCCCTTGATGTACAGCAGCTCGTCCGCCGCCTGGGAGGCGGCGATCCGCTGCTGGCTGCCCCCGCCGTCCCGGGAACAGGCGATAGCGGCCCGGCCGTACAGCTTCGCATGGGATACAATATCGGTTTTTTCCTTGTACAGATCCATGCTCCCGGAAAACAGGCGCTTGACCTCCACCGTGTCCGCCCCGAGCCGCCGGAGATACGCCGCCGCTTCAAAGGTGCGCACCCCCGCCTTCATGACAAAGCTGCGGGTATCCAGCATAATACCGGCCAGCAGCGCCTCCGCATCCAGGCGGGAAATCGAACAGCCCGACAGGTACTGCACCAGCTCGGCCACCATCTCCGAAGCGGAGGAAGCATACGGTTCGTGATAGAAAATCACCGCGTTGTCGATATGGTCCACCATCTTGCGGTGGTGGTCGATTACCACCACCGCGGCGGCGGCTTCATACAGCTTGGCGCTGTCCAGCATCCGCGGGTTGTGGGTATCGGTGATAATGAGCAGCGTCCGGCGGGTCAGCATCGGCAGGGCGTCCTCCGGCTCGATAAACAAATCGCCCCGGCCGGCGTCGCGATAGCGCTCCAGCAGTTCGGGGGCAAGGGTCTGCGCCTTGCGGATCACCACATATGCCGGCTTTTCCAGGCTCCGCGCCGCCGAAGCCAGCGCCACGGCGGAGCCGACGCAGTCGAGGTCGGAGAAGCGGTGCCCCATCACCAGGATGTTGTCGCTGCCCTGGATCAGTTCCAGCAGGGCGGAAGCCACCACCCGGGTGCGCACCTTGGTGCGCCGCTCCACCCCCTTGGACACGCCGCCGTAAAAGTCAAAGCCGTTGCGGGTTTTTACCGCCGCCTGGTCCCCGCCGCGGCCCAGCGCCATCTCAATCGCCTGGCGGGCCATCTCCTCCGTCTCCCGCAGGGTATCCCCCTGACCGACGCCGATCGACAGCGTCACGCACTGGTGATCGCCGGCCTGCACTGCGCGCACCCGGTCGAGGATATCGAAGCGGGCGTCGATCATCTTCTGCAGATCCCGCTGCTCCACAATCAGCAGGAAACGGTCGCTGCTGTATTTCCTCAGCACCCCGGAGGTGGACGAGGCCCAGTCCTCAATCAGGGTCTCCACCCGCCCGGACAGCTGGGCCCGCTCGCTGTCCCGCGCGTTCTGCAGCAGTTCGTCCATATTATCGATATAGAGGAGAACCGCCGCCGGCCGGCTGAGCGCATACTCCTCCGCAATGTCCTTGAGACGGGTGTCCTCCACATAATACAAAACGGTCAATTCGGTATCCCGCACCGGGAGGCGGCTGGCATACACGGTATATTTGCGCCCGTGACAGGCCACGTCGGCCCGCTGGCGCCGCACGATATCCGCCAGGGCGGTCCCGCCGGTCAAATCCTCCACCGGCACGCCGTACACGTCGTTCCCGTCCAGCACCTCGCCCCGGAACCGCTCGTTATACCAGATGACCTCCCCTTCCCGGCCGCACACCACCACCGGCATGGGAAACGCCCCGAGCGCCACCTGTTCGGTCTGATCCAGGCCGTCGGCCACCCGGGCCAGGTACCGCCGGATATCCCGGTCCATCCGGGTGAGCCGCCAAACCGCAAACGCAATGGAAACGGCCGCCAATCCCAGCGCTATGTAAAAAACCCAGCGGTTCAAAAAGAAGATGGCGCCGACGGTCAGCAAAAGCACGCCGGCCAACAGGCCGACCGCCGGCGTAACACTCCAGAAATTCTTCTTTGTGGGTTTCATTGGGTTCCTCCCTTCGCCGTCCGCCGCCTGTGCGGGCCGATCCCAAGGCCGGATCGGCTCAAGAAGCGGGAAACGGGCAAAGTCCCTTTCGGCGGGGCCGGCGTTTCCCGCCGGATTCCCCACCGGAATTTTCTTTTATCCATGCGGCCGCACGGCGCCCCGCCGAAAATCATACATCCAGGATAATCGGCAGGATCATCGGGCTGCGCTTGGTCTTCTGGAAGAGCATGTGGGACAGTTCGTCCCGCACCTTCCCCTTCATGGTGGTCCAATCGTAGGCGTGCTCGCGGCAGCAGCTTTCCAGCACGTCGCGGGCGATCGCCTTGGCGTCGTCTATCAGCTTCTCCGATTCCCGCACGTAAACAAAACCGCGGGAAACGATATCCGGGCCGGACACCACTTCCCCCGCTTCGGGGTCGATGGCCGCGACCACCACAATCAGGCCGTCCTCCGCCAGGTGCTTGCGATCCCGCAGCACAATGCTGCCCACATCGCCCACGCCCAGGCCGTCCACCAGCACACGGCCGGCCTGCACGCTGCCGACCACTTCCATCTTATCCGGCGTGATTTCCACAACCTTGCCGATATCGCCGATAAGCACGTTTTTCGGGTCCATCCCCATCGAACGGGCCAGCGCGGCATGCTTTTGCAGATGCTTCTGCTCGCCGTGAACCGGGATGAAAAATTTCGGGCGGGTCAGGCCGTGGATGATCTTCAACTCACCCTGGCAGGCGTGGCCGGAAACGTGGACGTCGTACATCCGCTCGTACACCACTTCGCAGCCCCGCTTCATGAGTTCGTCTACCACGCGGCCCACCATCTTTTCGTTCCCCGGGATCGGGGTGGCGGAGATGATGATATAATCCTCCGGCCCGACCTCCACCTTCCGGTGATCGGAAAAGGCCATCCGGGTCAGGGCGGACATCGGCTCGCCCTGGGAACCGGTGGTGATCAAAATCACCTTGTCCTTCGGGTAGCGGTTGATGGTGTCGATATCGATGATAACCCCTTCCGGCACCGTCAGATACCCCAGTTCGGTGGCGATCCCCACCACGTTAATCATGCTCCGCCCGGAGACGGCGACCTTCCGGTGATCCCGCACCGCCGCGTCGATAATTTGCTGGATCCGGTGGATATTGGAGGAAAAGGTCGCGATGATAATCCGCTTATTCTCCGCCTTGCGGAACAGGTTGGCAAAGCTTTCGCCCACCACCCGCTCGCTCGGGGTGAAGCCGGGGCGCTCGGCGTTGGTGGAGTCGGCCATGAGCGCCAATACCCCTTCGTTGCCCAAAGCGCCGAAGCGGGCCAGGTCGATCATTTTTCCCAGGATGGGGGTGGTATCGATTTTGAAGTCGCCGGTATGCACCACGTTGCCGATCGGGGTGCGGATCCCCAGGGCGACCGCATCCGGGATAGAGTGGTTGACGTTGATGAATTCCACCGACACCTTACCGAAACGCACCACGTCCCCCGGCTCCACCACATTGAGCTTCACCTTGCCGGACAGCCCGTGCTCCTTCAGCTTGGATTCCACCAGGGCAAGGGTCAGGCGGGTGCCGTACAGCGGCAGGTTCACCCGGCCGAGCAGGTACGGCAGGCCGCCGATATGGTCCTCATGCCCGTGGGTGAGGACAATCCCCTTGATGCGGTCCCGGTTTTTCTCCACATACGTAAAGTCGGGCAGGACGATGTCCACACCCAGCATCTCTTCGTCCGGGAAAGCCATGCCGCAGTCGATGAGGAACGCATCCTCCCCATACTCAAACATGGTGATGTTCTTCCCAATCTCGTTCATGCCGCCCAGCATCGTCAGCCGGATCGGGGTCACCGACGCTTTCGGACGCCCGCGCCGTCCCCGGTTTGACGTCTGCGGCTTCTCCGCCGCGGGAGGGGCGGACAGCGCCGCGGTATCGGCCGCGCGCTCCGCCTTGGCCGTTTCCGTCTTCCGTCCCCGGCCGACGCTTTTCCCGGCCCGGGCAGGCTGGGAAGGCTTCCCCTGCGCGGAACCGGCCGCCTTCTTTGCCGGCGCGTTGTCTCCCGCCGCTTTCGTCCGGGCGGGGGCGCGGCCCGGCCGGCCGCCCTGGCGGGCGCCGGCTGTGGGAGTTCCGCCGGCCGTATTCTTTTTTTCTTCTGTTGTCACAAATACATCCTCCGTTTCTTCGCAGGCCCGACGCCTGCATATAGAACCGCCGCCGCGCTGCGCGGCCGACGGACGAAATCCCCGTTTCCGAAAGGAGAACCGGAAACCGACCGGTTCCTTTCCATGCTCCATAACGCCGTCAGGCGGAATAACCGACAAAAGAGGTACGGAAAAAAGAACCCCACGCGCGGCGGGGTTGTCCGTAAACCGTGCTTCATTTTATCCGAACACATTTCCAAAGGGGATAACCGACCACAGTATGTAGAACCGGCCGGTGAGCGGCCGATGTTCTACATTTCATCCAATATATATTACTTTGTTTCGTCGGACATGTCAAGGAAAACCGTGTGCAGCTTTTCCTCCAGCATGCCGCACAGTTCCGCCGCCAGCTCGGTATCGGCGGCTTCCGCGGTCAGGGTGAGGCTCTTCCCCCGCTTGGACGGGCGCACCAGCAGCGACCCCTTCGCCATACGGATGCGCGTGCCTTCCCCGGCCTCCACCGCCTCGCCGCCTTCGGACAGACGGCGGAGGAGCCGGCCGGGATTCCCCGCGCAAGGGACCGTTTTGGTCGCCACGGCAAAGCCGGGCAGGCGGGACGCCAGTTCCCGCAGGCCCAGCCGGTGCGATTTCAAATAGTGCAGGATCCGCACCGCCATCATCAGCCCGTCCCGCACCCAAAGCTGGCAATGCGCCAGTTTCCGCGCATCCTCGTCGTCGGGCCCGGCCGGGCAGTCCAGATACCGCCGCACCCGCCGGCCGTATTTTTCCGCAATCTCCTCCAGCACCAGCGGCGCGTCATAGGGGACGGCCACGTCGTTTCCCGCCTCCATCTCCAGCAGGCAGCACAGGGCGAGCACCTGTTCCGGCCACAGGTAGCCCGCGTCCCGGCTGTAAAGGGAGAGCCGCCGTCCCTGCGCCCCGATATACAGGCGGACGTCCTCCCCTTCCTCCGCCAAAGAGCAGCCCATGGTGGTCAGTATCGAGGACAAAAGCCGCACGCATTCAAAATCCGAGCCTTTGACCCTTACCGTCATCCCGGAGAGCCCGCGGGGGGCCATGCCGATCAGTTCCTGACGGTAGAGCTGCTGCATGGAGGACATGTCGGTCAGCCCCCGTACGCTTTCCCAGCCCGCGCGCAGGAAGTCGCCCCCCGCCAGGCGCGCTTCGATCCCCCGCTCAACCGGGCGGGGGGCTGGGAGGCCTCCCGCCGAAACCAGGCGGATGCAGGCCTTTGGCCCGCCAGCCAGGTACACCCCCGTGTGGATGCGGCCGAAGTTGACAAAATAATCAAATTGCGGCCCGATGCAGGCGCCGAAATCCCATACGCTCCCGCCGGTGGAAAGTAGGCCGGCGTTCAGCGCCATTTTCAGTGCCTCCGCCGCGGGGTCACCGGAACAGCCGACCGCCACCTTCCCGCCGCGGGAAAGGCTCCCCACTGCCGCGCCTACCCGGGCGCAGAGTTCCGGGGTCAATTCCACCCCGGTCTCCCCGGTGAGGCCGGCGTCGTCAAACACCATCAGGGGATTGTTCCCCTCCCGCAGGTTCTCCCGCAGCACGGTGTTCCCCTCCACCTGCTTGTCCGGCCAAATCCGCACGTCCGGGAACACGGTGGTGTACTCCCCGACCACGCTCCCCGCGCCCACCACGGCCCCTTCAAACAGCGAGGCGCCCCGCCGGACCGAGGCCACGTGGCAGAGGACGGCCCCGGTCAGCGAAGCCTGCTCCCCCACGTACGCGCAGCCGAGCAGGACGGAATCCCGCACCTTGGCGCCCGCCCCGATATAGCACCCGTCGTCCAGCACCGCGAACGGCCCTATCTGGGCCCCCGCCCCGATGGAAACCCCCTTGCCGATATAGGCCGGCGGGATCAGGATATAGCCCCCTTCCGGCTGCTCCTGCGCGCAAAGCACCCCGCTTTTCGGCGCGGGGAAGGAACGCACCTTCCCCTCCAGCAAATCCTTCTGGGCCGACCGATAAGCGGACAGCGAGCCGATGTCGCACCAATAGCCTTCCGCGTCATAGGCGTAAAGCGCCATCCCCTGCGCCAGCATCCGGGGGAACAGGTCCTTGGCAAAGTCGTATTCCCCTGCCTCCGGGATCAGGGACAGGGCTGCGGGGGACAGAATATAAATGCCGGTATTCGCCGCGTCGGTCACCGCCTGCGCCCAGCCAGGCTTTTCCACAAAGCCGACCACCCGGCCGGTTTCCTCATACCGGACCAGGCCGTATTCCCGCGGATCCTCCACCCGGGTGACCAGCAGCGTTGCCGCCGCCCCCCGCTCCCGGTGGAAGCGGAGCGCCGCCGTCAGGTCGAAATCGGTCAACGAATCCCCGCTGATTACCAGCAGATCCTCCCCGGCAGGCAGGATCGCCGCCGCCCCTCGCACGCTGCCGGCGGTGCCCAGGGGCTCCTCCTCCACTGTGTAACGCAGGGCGATTTCCCGGTATCGCTGCCCAAAATAGTCCGAAATGGCCGACGGGAGGTACCGCAGGGTAACCACCGCTTCGTCCACCCCATGTTCGCCCAGCAGATCCAGGATATATTCCATCATCGGCCGGCCGCAGAGCCGCGCCATCGGCTTCGGGAGATCGCAGGTCAGGGGCCGCAGCCGCGACCCTTCTCCCCCCGCCATAATAATCGCTTTCACTCGAAATCCACCTTTCGCAAAACCTTTCCCAACGCGGGCGTTTCGCCGCCCGCCCGTTTTCGTGGATAGTATTGACCGGGAACGAACGGTTTATCGGGCAATTGCAGAAAGTTTGCGCAAAATCCGCCCCCTGCGGGCATATGCCGGAAAATGCTTGTGGTGGAAACCGTTTTCCGCTATAATAAACGGAGCGTTATCTGTAAACGATAAAATGGAGAAACCGGCGAGGTAGGCAGTATGAAACACGTGGAATTATTTACCGACGGGGCCTGTTCCGGCAACCCGGGGCCGGGCGGCTGGGGAGCCATCCTGCGGTACAACGGGCGGGAGAAGGAGCTTTCCGGCGGGGAGGCGCGCACCACCAACAACCGTATGGAACTCACCGCCGTCATCGAGGGGCTGGCCGCTTTGAACGAAACCTGCGCCGTCACCCTGACCAGCGATTCCAAATATGTCATCGACGCGATCCAAAAGGGCTGGGCGCGCTCCTGGAAGCGGAACGGCTGGCGGAAGGCGGACAAAAAGCCCGCCCTTAACGCCGACCTTTGGGACCGCCTGCTCACCCTGCTCGACATCCATAAGGTAACCTTCGTATGGGTGCAGGGGCATCAGGGGCATCCCGAAAACGAGCGCTGCGATCGCCTGGCCGTCAGCGCGGCGGAGCGGTTTAAGCAGCCGCAGTGACCGGCAGCCTCTCCCCGCGCTCTTTCCGCCGGAAGCCGGGGGCGGGCATCCCTTCGCCGGGCGGACAAGCGCGGCCCGGCAAAAAATCCACAAAAAAGCGGAGGGCCCATGCGAAAATTTCTGCGCCCGCCCCTGCCGGTATGCATTGAAATATACACCAAAATGGTATATATTATTCTTAACAAACAAGCGAAAAAACGCTGTAAACGGGCGGCCGCCCGCCCAAACAACCTGACAGAAAGACGGTGAACCGATGAGCAATCGTTTCGTATACGCGGACAACGCCGCGACCACCCGCCTCCTCCCCGCCGTGCTGGAGGCGATGACCCCCTACTTAACCGAAGAATACGGCAACCCCTCCTCCCTGTACGGTTTTGGGCAGACCGCCCGCCAGGCGGTGGACGCCGCCAGGGAAACGGTGGCGGAATGCCTGCACTGCCGGCCGGAAGAGGTGTTTTTCACCTCCGGCGGCAGCGAGGCCGACAACTGGGCGCTGAAGATGGCGGCCGAGGCGATGGCCAAGCGGGGGAAGAAGCATCTAATCTCCACGGCCTTTGAGCACCACGCGATCCTCCACACGCTGGAGCATCTGAAAAAGCAGGGCTTCGAAGTCACGCTGCTCCCGGTCTACGAGGACGGGATCGTCCGGGTGGAGGATGTGAAGGCCGCGCTGCGCCCCGATACGGCGCTGGTCAGCGTGATGTTCGCCAACAATGAAATCGGCACCGTCCAGCCCATTGCGGAAATCGGCGCCCTCTGCCGGGAGGCGGGCGTCCTCTTCCACACCGATGCGGTGCAGGCGGTCGGCCACATCCCGGTGGATTTCGCGGGGATGAACATCGACCTGCTCTCCCTGTCGGCCCACAAATTCCACGGCCCGAAAGGGGTGGGCGCGCTGCTGATACGCCGGGGCATACGGTTCGGGAACCTGATTGACGGCGGGGCGCAGGAAAAGGGCCGCCGCGCCGGCACCGAAAACACCGCCGGCATCGTCGGGCTGGGGGCGGCGCTGAAGCTGGCCTGCGAAGCCATGGAGGAAAACGGGAAGCGGGTTTCCGCCCTGCGGGACCGCTTGATAAACGGCCTCCTCTCTTCGGTAGAGCGCAGCCGCCTGAACGGGGATCCCGCCCGCCGGCTGCCCGGCAACGTCAACCTCAGCTTTGAGGGGATCGAAGGGGAAAGCCTGCTGCTGATGCTGGACTTCAAAGGGATCTGCGCCTCCTCCGGCTCGGCCTGCACCTCCGGGTCGCTGGATCCCAGCCATGTGCTGCTGGCCATCGGCCTGCCGCACGCCGTCGCCCACGGTTCCCTGCGGCTGACCCTGTCGGAGGAAACCAGCGACGAGGACGTCGAGTATATGCTCCGGGAGATCCCGCCGGTCGTACAGCGGCTGCGGGCGATGTCCCCCCTGTGGGAACGGATATGCAAAGGTGAGGAATAACCCCGGCGGTTTTGGCCGAGGGGTTCCGGACATTTCAAATAAGAAAGGATTTTTCATATGGCAGCGTTTTACAGCGACAAGGTGATGGATCATTTCACCAACCCCCGCAACGTGGGGGAAATCCCCGACGCCGACGGGGTGGGAGAAATCGGGAACGCCAAGTGCGGCGACATCATGAAGATGTATATCAAGGTGCGGGACGGCCGGATCGCGGACGTGAAGTTCAAGACCTTCGGCTGCGGCTCCGCGATTGCCACCAGCTCGATCGCGACCGAAATGATTATGGGGCAGACCATCGAGGAGGCGCTCCAGCTCTCCAACAAAGCGGTGGTGGAAGCGCTGGACGGCCTGCCCGCCCACAAAATCCACTGCTCGGTCCTGGCGGAGCAGGCGATTAAAGCCGCGATTGCGGACTATTACCGCCGGCAGGGGATCGACCCCACCCCCATTGTGGGCGAACTGCACGACCCGGAAGAGGAAGCCTGCCACCTGTAAAGGCAGGACGGCAGAAGAACCCGGCCGACGGTGATCGGCCGGGTTCTTCTTGTCGGAGGGTTCGGGGAGGGGACCAGCCCCGCCTCTTCCCATTTTCCGCCCGCCGTGGTATACTGGGCGGCAGAGCGGCGGGAACCTGCCGTCCTGCGGGCTCCCGCGGCGCAGACGCCGCGCGGCGTCTCCCCGCATTCAGCGCCGTCCCGGCGCCCTCTGCTTTGCGCCGGAACGGCCGGACAGTCTGGAGGTTTTGCATTTGTCCAACCATGCTTTGCGGCGCGGCTTTCTCGACGCCGTCCCACTTGGAATCGGGGTGACCATTTACGGGCTGGTTTACGGGATGATGGCCCGTCAGGCGGATATCCCGCTCTGGGTGGTGATCGGCATGTCGGCGCTGGTGTTTGCCGGTTCCTCCCAGATGATCGCGGTGGAGATGATGGCGTCCGGCGCCGGGCCGCTTTCCACCATGGCGACCGTCCTCGTTGTCAACCTGCGCCATGTCGTCATGGCCGCCGATCTCTCCCGGTTCCTGCCGGAGGCCGGGGGGAAGCAGCGGGCGCTCACCGCCTTTTTCCTCACGGACGAATCCTATTCGGTGAGCTATTCCCATTTTCAGAAGAATCCCACCGGCGGCGCACGGTATGTGCTCGGCGCGGGGATCAATATCTATTTGTTCTGGGGGCTTTCCGGGGTGGTCGGCTACCTGGGCGGCAACCTGCTGCCCCCGGTGCTGGAACCGGCCTTCGGCTTTGCCATGGCGGCCGCCTTCCTTTCCATGCTGGTGCCGCTCGTCCAGGATCGGCCCACCCTGGCCGCCGTGCTGACCTCCGCGGCGATCGCGGTGGCCGGGAACCTCTGGCTGCCGGGAAAATGGTACATCCTGCTCGCCGCCTTTGCCGGCAGCGCGGTCGGCTTTTTCCTGGAATGCCGGCTTGACAAGCGGGCGGAAAGGGGGGCCGCCCAATGAGCACGATGGAATACCTCGCCGTGCTGCTCTGCTGCGGGGCCGCCACTTACCTCACCCGGATGCCCGCGCTGGTGCTGTCGGAAAAGATCCGGATCCCGGAAAAAGCGCGGCGGTTCATGCGCTTTATCGGCCCGGCGGTTATCACCGCGCTGATAGCCCCCTCCGTCTTCCTGCCGGACGGCCGGCTGAACCTGAATCCCATCGACAATATTTATCTGCCGGCGGCGCTGGCCACTGCCCTGACCGCCTTTTTCACCAAAAAAAGCCTGCCCGCCATTTTCGCCGGGGTCGGCGTGGCGTTCCTCCTTTCCCTGATGTGACCGGCGGGAACCTCCGGGCCCGCCCCTGCATAAAATGAGGCGAGAACGGATCCGGCCCGGGCCGGAAAAGGAGGCGCGCATGGCTGCTTATCAGATTACCCTGCAGACCCCGCTGGGGCAGGAGCAAGGGCTGCTCACCCTTCAGGAAACCAATGGGGCGCTGAGCGGGACTATCCAAACCAAAGGCCGCATCAACCGCTTTACCGGCGGGCGGAGCGACGGCAAGCATTTTTCCTTCCAGGGAATCCTCTCCCTCGGGATGATCCGGATTGCCTATACCGCACGCGGAACCATCCAGGGGGATCAGTTGAAGGCCGTTGCGGATACCCGCTACGGTTCCTTTCCCATCCAGGGGCGGCGCCGGGAGCCGGACGGCGGGCCGGCATAAGGCCCCGCCTAACCCAGAAGCGGACAGGGGGAGGACGCATTTCATGCGTCCTCTCTCCTGTCCGCTTTTTCTGCGTCCCCCAGCGGGTGAACAGACAGCTGTGTGAGGCGGCGGATATGCCGAGCGGCAAAATTGCCCCCGGCTCCGCCGATCCGAAGAATGGCAGAGGAACCGGCGGGCATACTTTTACAAGAAAACAGGAAATGCCTCTTGCATTTAACCTGATGTTGTGGTATATTGTAAGTAGTTTTTAAAACTACTTACAATAATTTAAATATCCATATATTCACGTTTTTGAAAGGAAGATTCGCTATGACAATGGATACCAGGCTGAAAGGCTCTTTTTATACGCTCAGCGAAGAAATCGGCAACGCGGTGACCCACGGCGCCGGCGCGCTGCTGGCGGTATTCGGGACTATCGCCCTGCTCACGCAGTCGGCGGGCAGCCCGGTCAAAATCATCGCTTCCGCGATTTACGGGGCGAGCATGATCCTGTTGTTCAGCATGTCTTCCCTCTACCACTCCCTTACCAATGAGAGGGCGAAAAAGGTGCTCCGGGTGGCGGATCACACGTCGATCTTCCTGCTGATCGCCGGCACCTACACCCCATATACCCTGATTACCTTAAGCGGCCCGGTGGGATGGACAATTTTCGGCGTCGTATGGGGCACGGCGGTATTTGGGATTATCCTCAACCTCATAAGTATTGAGCGGTTCAAAAAAATCTCCATGATCTGCTATCTGGCAAGCGGGTGGTGCGTGGTGCTGGCTATCGTGCCGCTCATGCGTTCCCTGGCCCTGCCGGGGATCCTGCTGCTGGTAACCGGCGGCGTACTGTATACCGCCGGCATCCCGTTTTACAAAAAGAAGTCAATCCGCTATTTCCATATGATCTGGCATTTCTTTGTCCTGGCCGGGGCCGTCGCCCAATTCTTCAGCATTTATCTCTATGTACTGTAAGCGGCGCGGCACAGTGCGCCCCGTTCCCGGCATGCGGCTTTACCGCCATGAAAAAACGCACAGCCGTTTTGCGAGATATCGTTAAGGGAGAATGTATGTAGTATGTTCCCGGAAAGCATTCTGCTTTCCGGGTACTGCTTTTTAAGCAGTCATTGCTGTAGGGCGTGCGAGGACTTCGATGGCGGGCGGCGTGCGAGGACTTCGATGGCGGGCATTCCATTCTGCTCCGGCAGCTGGAATGCATAGTGGATGATAATTGGGTTTCCTGCTGTTCGGGAATACTTTTCCGGCTTCTCGTATACCTCAATCCTGCGGATGAACACTCGCAGCAGTTCAGGTGTCAGATTTGGCATCTCCAAGTATTCCTTTGCTTTGTCCATAAATTCCTGAATGCACTTTTCCCGCATATCCATTTCACTGATGCGCTCAGTAATGGATGTCAATTCCTGCTGCAGTTCCACTTGTTCCTGCTCATAACCGTTTGCCATCACATCGTAACGCTCCGGTGTCAGCCGACCGCATACCCTGTCCTCATA
>CAJFGS010000023.1 GCA_904377855.1 Candidatus Avimonas merdigallinarum | reverse complement strand
ATGAGGACTCGTCTCCTTTCTGGGAGTACTTTGTGTTTGTGGTAAAACCATTGTACCAGAACGGCTGACGGGTCCTCAACTTTCATTTAACTTTACAGTTCGCATTATTTATGAAGGAGGAATCGTGATGAAACATCCACAGATGCACAGGCGGATACTTCTCTGTTTGTGCGCGGCGCTGCTGCTCTGCCCTGCGTTTTCCGGCTGTAAAGGCGGGGAAGAGGAACCAAAGGAAGAAGAAATCCTATTTGACGAACCGGTAACATTCACAGTCATGACCTACGAACACCCGAGCCAGCCCATTGATCCGTCGTCGGTCAAATTCCAGGCGATTCAGGAAGCGACCAACGTTACGCTGGAGTTTGACATCACCCCCTCTGCGGAATACAGCACAAAAAAGGCGGCGGCTTTTGGATCCGGTATTTTGAGCGATATCACCCACGTAACGTCGGACGACCTCAATAAATTCGCCGGCGCGAATATCTTTATGCCGCTTCCGGACGATCTGCTGGAGGAAAGCGTCCCGAATTTCTATCAGCGGGTGGCCGACGACCTGAACTGGAAGATGAGCAAAACCAACGGACAGGCGCTCGGCTTTACCATCCTGAACGGCAGTACCGAAAACGTCCTGCTGGGCGGCTACATACCGGTAATCCGTTACGACATCCTGGAGAAGAACAACCTCCAGATGCCGACCACCTGGGACGAGTGGTTTGTGGTTATGAAGCAGCTGAAAACCATTTATCCCGACAGCACCCCGTTTTCGGGCCGGCTAAAAGGGGTTAATATGCTCAACCAGCCGTCCCTGGCCATGGGGTGCATGCCCGGGCTGTATTTCAATTATGAAACCAACCAGTATTCTTTCGGCGTCCTGGAGACCCGGTACCGTGAAATCCTCCAGTTCTTCATCCGGTGCCGTGAAGAAGGGATCCTGGATCCCAACTGGAAGACGGTGGATGCCAACACCTGGGATCAGGGCGTCAGCAGCGGCAAGATTTTCTTCTGGTATGACAACGCCGGTTTTGCCGCCGGACAGACCGCCAACCTGCAGAAGAGCGATCCGGAGGCCAAGATGCAGGTGATGCCGCTGATGGCCAATTCGGAAGGGAAGAAGCAGGGGCAGCTGTACAACCAGAACTGGTACACCCAGCTTTGGGCGCTCAGCGCGAACGCGGCGGAGCCGGAGAAGCTGCTGAAATTCATGAACTGGCTGTACTCGGACGAGGCGATGTACATCTGCAACTACGGCAAGGAAGGCGAGACCTTCAACCGGACGGAGGACGGCAAAGTCACCATTCCGTCGGAAATTGTGGAAAAATACCGCGGCGCTTCTTCGCCGGAATACAACTGGATGGCCGACTACGGCCTGGGCCTGCTGTGCTTCACGCCCCTGGTGAATACGTCCTACAGCATGAATGTGCAGCTGGATTTGATGGACTGGGAGCTGGGCTCCATCATCGAAGCCGACTACGAGGCGGGATATTATCACTTTGAAGACATCAAGCCCTCTTTGCCCGAAGCGGACAGGGCCACGGTGAACAATGAGATGCGCCAGATTGGCACGCTGATTGCCCGCGGCGTGGAGGAGTTTGTCGACGGGACCCGCCCGATTACCGAATACGACAACTGGGTAAGCGATATCAAGGCGGCCGGCGCGGAGCACGTGCTGGAAGTTTACAACGCCGCCTTGGCGAACGCGCAGTAATCCGGATTTCCCTGAGTTTTGTAGGAGGTGCGAAAGTGAAAAAGCTATCAAAGCGCTCGTTTATCTGCCTGCTCGCCCTGCTCTTACTCTGTCCCGCGTTTGCCGGGTGCAGCGGCGGGGAAGGGGAGAGCCAGGAAAAAGAAATCCTGTTTGACGAGCCGGTGACCTTCACGGTGATGACCTATGAACACCAGAGCCAGCCGGTCGATCCGTCGGCGATTAAGTTCCAGGCGATTCAGGAGGCCACCAATGTAACGCTGGATTTTGATATCACCCCGCTGGCGGAGTACAACACCAAGAAAGCGGCGGCCTTTGGCTCCGGGATCCTGTGCGATATTACCAACGCGACGTCGGACGATCTCTCCCGGTTTTCCGGTGCGAATATCTTCATGCCGCTTCCGGACGAACTTCTGGAGGAAAGCGTCCCGAACTTTTATCAGCGGGTGAAGGACGACCTGAATTGGAAGATGACGAAAATCAACGGGCAGGCCCTGGGCTTCACGACGCTGAATGCCAGCACGGAAAATGTCCTGCTGGGCGGTTACCTGCCGGTGATTCGCTACGACATCCTGGAGAAAAACAATCTCCAGATGCCGACCACCTGGGACGAGTGGTTTGTGGTCATGAAGCAGCTGAAAACCATCTACCCGGACAGCACGCCGTTCTCCGGCCGGAACAAAGGGGCGAATATGCTTACCCATCCCTCTTTTTCGATGGGGTGCCCTCCCGGGCTGTATTTTGATTACGATACCAACCAGTATTCGATCGGCGCATTGGAAACCCAATACCGCGAGATCCTGCAGTTCTTTGTCCGATGCTATGAAGAGGGGATCCTGGATCCCAATTGGCAGACGGTCGATTCCAACACCTGGGATCAAGGGGTGACCAACAACAAGATTTTCTTCTGGTACGACAATGCCGGATTTGCCGCCGGGCAGACCGCCAATTTGCAGAAGAGCGACCCGGAGGCCAAGATGCAGGTGATGCCGCTGATGGCCAATTCCCAGGGCGAAAAGCAGGGCGTGCTGTATAACCAGCATTCCTATACGGCGTTCTGGGCGCTCAGCGCGAACGCGGCGGAACCGGAAAAGCTGCTGAAATTCATGAACTGGCTGTATTCGGACGAAGGGATGTACATCTGCAACTACGGCAAGGAAGGCGAGACCTTCAACCGGACGGAGGACGGCAAGGTGACGATCCCGGCCGAAATCATCGACAAATACCGCGGCTCCTCCTCCCCGGATTATAACTGGATGGCTGATTACGGCCTGGGCCTGCTGTGCTTTACCCCGCTGGTGAACACCTCCTATGGCATGAGCGTGCAGCTCGGCCTGCTGGACGAAGAGCTGGGCTCCATTGTGGATGCGGACTACGAGGCGGGCTATTATCACTTTGAGGATATCAAACCGCCTCTGCCCGAAGCGGACCGGGCCACGGTGAATAATGAGATGCGCCAGATCAACGCGCTGATCTTCGCCGGCGTCAATGAATTTGTGGAGGGCACCCGCCCGCTCACCGAGTACGACAACTGGGTGAGCGATATCAAGGCGGCCGGCGCGGAGCACGTGCTGGAAGTTTATAACACCGCCCTGGCGAACGCGCAGTAAGCCGTTGCCAGATGAGGAAAGGGGAACACAGGGTGATTAACAACCATTCGGAAATGCCGCTGCGGCGCCTGCCTTCGGACTGCCAGACGATTGCCGAGCCGAACGACGGCTGGTCTTACGCCCACCATGCGGCGCTGGCGGCTTTTGGAGGGCGCCTGTACGCTACCTGGTCCTCTTCCCGGCGGAATGAGGACGACTGCGGGCAGCGGGTGATGATTTCCCGGTCGGAGGATTTTTTCCATTGGACGCCTCCCGTTCCGCTGCTCGATTCCCAAATGGGCGAGCATTCGGAGCTGGTGCTGACGGCCGGGGGGATGTATGTCCACGACGGTGTCCTGCGCGCCTATTTCGGCCGGTACGAGTATCCCCCTTCCTGCCTGAGAACGGATGCGTCCCTGCCGGAAGGCAGGGCGCTCCGGCCGAAGGCGGAGGACGATCCCGGCCATATGCACACGGCAATGGGCGTCCTTTCCACGCGGGACGGGGAACACTGGACCTCCCCCCGCCTGCTTCCGGTGCCGGTGGTCCCCAACCACGGCCCGCAGCCCACGGCTTCCGGGCGGCTGATCGTGGCCGGCGGCACGATGTTCCCCTATACCGACGACCCGTCCGGCGAGGACGGCTACCAGCTGACCGGCATTTACGGCGATGCGTTTGGGGATGATCCCCCGTATGATGATTCCGCCGCCATCGAACTGGTGACAAAAGCACGAGGGTGGGATGCCCCCCTGTTGTGCGAGGGAGCCTTCTTTCAGACCGACGACGGCGTCATCCATATGATGCTGCGCTCCAACGGCCCCTTCCTCTGGTGCACCGAAAGCCGCGACGACGGCGCGACATACAGTGAGCCGCACCCCACCGCGTTCAGCGACGACAAGAGCAAATTCCATTTTGGCCGGCTGCCGGACGGGCGGTTTTATGCGGTGAGCAATCCCGTTACCGGCGGGGGACGGAACCCGCTGGTCCTTTCCCTTTCCGAAGATGGAGAGAATTTCGACGTCCGGTACATCCTGCGGGACGAGCCGTATGAAAAGCGGTATCCCGGGATGTATAAGGGAGGGCTGTACGGCTATCCGCATACGGTGATCGCCGGCGGCTTCCTGTACGTCATCTATTCCAAGCGGAAGGAAGCCGTTGAAGTCACCCGCGTGCCGCTGTCGGCATTGTAATGCTGGAAAGGGAGGACCTGGATGAAGCAAAAATCGTTCCCGCGCCGTCTGGCGGCCCTGTGCGCCGCGGCGGGGATGCTGGCGGCCGCCGTTCCCCTGCCGGCAGGGGCGGCGCAGAGCGGCAGCGGCGCCGTGTCCCTGAACGCCAACGTGGAGAGGGAGCCCTATTTTTCCGAAGTGTTTGCCGCCTATCCCTCCGGGGCGGGCGGCGGGACGGTTTCGGTCCCCGCCGGCGGGGCGGAAGGAACGCCCCTGACCTGGACGGCCGGGCAGGAGAGCCTTTCCTGGGAGTTTGAGGTCCCTTCCGACGGGCAGTACGTCCTGTCGGTGGATTACCGCCTGCTCGGAAGTTCCGGAGCCGACGGGGTGCGGAGCCTGCTGCTGGACGGGGAATCCCCCTTCTTTGAGGCGGATTACCTGGTCTTTCCCCGCTCCTGGCGGGACGAAGGGGAGGTCCGGGTAAACAGCCTGGGGGACGAGGTGCGTCCCCAGACGGTGGAAAACACCGGCTGGCAGACGACCGTGCTGACCGACGGGCACGGCTTTTACAGCACGCCGCTGGTCTTTTATCTGACCCAGGGGACGCACACCTTTACCCTTTCGTATGTCAAGGAAGATATGGAGCTGGGTACTTGGCACCTGCTGCCGTATCAGGCGCCGGCGCCTTATGAAGCCCCGGCGGGGAACGCCGGGGCGCAGGGGAAGGAACTGACTTTCCAGGCGGAGGATTCCATCCAGTCCAAGAACAACGCCAGCATCCAGATGGAAACCGACGACGACCCTTCTGCCGAGCCGTTTTCCTACGGATACCGTCTGCTCAATGCCGTAGGCGGCTGGCAGTGGCGCACCGGCGGCCAGGCGGTCACCTTTTCCTTTACGGTGCCGGAGGACGGGTATTACCAGATTGCCCTGCGGTATGCGCAGAAGTGGAATGACGGGATGCCCGCTTACCGGTCGATTTCCATCGACGGGGAGATTCCCTGCGCCGAGCTGTCGGCCTATCGCTTTACCTATGGGGACAGCTGGCAGACCGAAATCCTGGGGGACGACGAGCGAGCGTTCCAGTTCTGGCTGGAGGAGGGGGAACATACCCTGACCCTTCGGGCGGTAATGGGGGAGCTGACCCCGATCATCCAGTCGGTGTATGACGACATGCTGGTGATTTCCGATTTGATGAAAGAGATTAACCAGCTCACCGGCAGCGATCCGGATCCCAATTACGATTATAAGTTCTTCACCTATATCCCCACGCTGGAAGGGGACCTTCGGGGCCTTTCCGAGCGGCTGAAGCAAAAGTCGGAGGCGCTGGAGGCGATCACCGCCAAATCCACCTCGATGAGCAGCAACCTGCGCTCGATTGCCGCCCAGCTGGACGGGATGATCGCCGATCCCTTTTCCATCGCCAAGCGCGCGGACCAGCTGACGCAGGCGCAGACCAACCTTGGCTCCTGGTACTCCGAAATGCAGACCCAGCCGCTGCTGCTGGACGAGTTTACCGTCTATACGCCGGACGAGGAGCCGGAGGTCCGGCAGTCCAGCTTCTTCGAGAAGCTTTGGGCCAGCGTGTATAACTTCTGGCTTTCCTTCTTCAAGGATTACAACAACATGGCCAGCGTGCTGGAAGGCGATGTGGAGATTACCGAAACGCTGGACGTGTGGATCGCCCGGGGTACGGAATGGGCGGAAACGGTGAAAATGCTGGCGGACCAAAGCTTTACGCCCACGTCCGGGATCGCCGTCAACCTGAATATTGTGCCGGCCTCCCAGCTCAACACCGGCAGCTCCAACGCGCTGCTCCTGGCCATTACCGCCGGCAACGCGCCGGACGTGGCGATGGGGGTGGCGGCCAACTCCCCGGTGGAATTCGCCATCCGGGATGCTGTGGTGGATCTCTCCCAGTTCGATACCTATGACGAGGTGCGGTCGCGTTCCCTGGATAAAATCTGGATTCCTTTTGAATACAACGGCGGGGTATACGCCGTCCCGGAAACCATGAGTTTTACCGCGCTGTTTTACCGGAAGGATTTGTTTGAGGAACTGGGACTTACCCCTCCGGATACCTGGGAGGAACTGTACGACACCCTTCTGCCGGCTCTGTTTCAAAACGGCATGAAGTTTTACCAGACGCAGGATTTCACCCCCTTCCTCTTCCAGTACGGCGGGGCCTTCTACAATGAAGACGGCACGGCTTCCGCGCTGGATACCCCGGAGGCGTTTCAGGCATTCCGGGCTTATACGGAAATGTTCACCAATTACGGTTCCCCGGTCAGCGCGAACTTTTTGACCCGTTTCCGCACGGGGGAGATGCCGATCGGCATCGGGAATTTCGCCTTTTACGTGCAGCTTCTCACTGCCGCCCCGGAATTGGTGGGGCGCTGGGGGATGGCCTGCCTGCCCGGCGTTAAGAAGGAAAACGGGGAAATTGACCGCTCAAGC
Organism: Candidatus Avimonas merdigallinarum; assembly: GCA_904377855.1. Taxonomy (GTDB): domain Bacteria; phylum Bacillota; class Clostridia; order Oscillospirales; family Acutalibacteraceae; genus Avimonas; species Avimonas merdigallinarum. The sequence goes on along the minus strand of CAJFGS010000023.1, from coordinate 43,152 downwards.
GGCGGGCTGGCCGCAGAATGCGATATCCTGCTGGCGCAGAGCAGCAAGCAGCAGGCGGCGTGGGAATTCCTCGACTGGTGGACGCGGGCGGATACCCAGCGGGATTATGCCCGGGAACTGGAAGCACGCATTGGCATCGAGGCGCGCTGGAATTCCGCAAACCTGGAGGTGTTCCAGACCCTGGACTGGGAAAGGGAGGACCTTGCGGTCTTGCAGGAACAGTGGAAATGGGCTACGGAAACGCCGGTGGTTCTGGGCGGCTATTACACCACCCGCTATATCAACAATGCGTTCAACAGCGTGGTCGTCTCCGGGAATAAGACGGTACGGGACGCCCTGGAGGACGCTGTGAAGGAAATCAACCGTGAGCTGAAGATGAAGCAGGAGGAATACGGGGTGTTTGTGGATGAAACATAGCCTGAAACGCTTTGTGCGGAAAAATTGGGTCGGTTACCTGATGCTGCTCCCGTTCTTCCTCTTCTTTCTGGTGTTCATGATTCTGCCGGTGCTGGTCGCCCTCGGCCTGAGCTTCACAGACTACAACATGTTCCAGGAAATGCACTTTGTGGGGATAAACAACTACAAGCTGCTTTTCCTGGACGACCGGATTTTCCTTACGGCGCTGGGGAATACCTTCCTGTTTGCGGTGATTGTAGGGCCGGTTGGATACATATTCAGCTTTTTTGCGGCCTGGGTGCTCAATCAGCTGAAATTCCGCAACGGGTTTGCCCTGGCGTTCTACGCGCCGTCTATTACCTCCGGCGTGGCCATGAGCGTTGTCTGGTCCTACTTTTTCTCCTCGGACAGCTACGGGCTCATCAATAACCTGCTCATGGAGATGGGGATTATTGACACCCCGATTCTTTGGACGCAGGATCCGCGGTATATCATGCCGGTTATCATTATTGTCTCCATATGGATGAGCATGGGGACGGGCTTCCTGGTGTTCCTGGCGGGCCTCCAGAATGTGGATAAGGGATATTACGAGGCGGCGGCCATCGACGGGATCCAGAGCCGGTACCAGGAACTCAAGTGGATCACGCTGCCGATGATGAAGCCGCAGCTTCTGTTCGGGGCGATCACGGCGATTACCAATGCCTTCGGCGTATTTGACGTGGCGGTATCGATTGCCGGCTTCCCCAGCCCCAATTATGCGGGGCATACGATTGTCGCCCATTTGTACGACTATGCGTTTGTCCGTTTCCAGATGGGGTACGCCTCGGCGGTTGCGACCATTCTATTCCTGATTACGTTTGTAATCGGCCGGATTGTGATGCGGGCGCTCAGCCCCAAAGACGAATGAGGGAGGGAAATCGATGATAAAACTCCGCTTTCGCAAACGGGACGGGCATGTCCGCACCATCCGGCTGAGCGGCACGCGGATGCTGGTATACCTTGTCCTGCTGGTATTGGTGGTTTTCATTTCCCTGCCGCTGATTTACCTTATCTGTACGGCGTTCAAGCCGCTCAACGAGCTGTATGTGTTCCCGCCCCAGTTTTTCGTGCGGGAACCGACCATGAAGAATTTTTCGGACCTGGTGCTTTCCCTGTCCAGCTCGGCCGTGCCCTTTTCGCGCTACGCCTTCAACAGCCTGTTCGTTACGACGCTGACTGTGGCGGGGACGATTTTCGTCAGCACGCTGGGCGCCTACGCGATGGTGAAGCATCACCCGCCCGGCAGCAAGGTGCTTTTCAACATTGTTATCGCCACGCTGATGTTTTCCACCTACGTCACCCAGATCCCGCGCTATCTGGTGGTGAATTACCTGGGGCTGGTGGACTCCTATGCGGCCCTGATCCTGCCCAACCTGGCGGTAGCGTACAATTTCTTCCTGATAAAGCAGTTCGTAGAGCAGTTCCCCAACGATTTGATTGAAGCCGCCCGGATCGACGGCGCCGGGGAATTCTGCACCTACTGGCGGATTGTTATGCCGTCGCTGGCGCCGGCCTGGTCCACGCTGATTGTATTCAGCTTCGTCAGCTCCTGGAACGATTATTTTTCCCCGCTGATTTATTTGAGCGACCAGGCGAAAAAGACCCTGCCTCTGGCGCTGAACACCATATCGGGAGGCTCGACCAGCATCGGCCGTGCGGGAGCGGTTTCCGCCGCCACCATGCTGATGACCATCCCCACCGTCATTATTTTCACTTTCATGCAGAAAAAGGTAATGGAGACGATGATCTATTCCGGGATTAAGGGATAGCCAGGAAAGGAGCAGCCATGAAAAACACGCGTGTGGTATCGGCCGTCCTTTCCCTCGTTCTGCTTACCGGGATGACAGGAATGCAGGCGGCGGCTTACAGCACGGATTATACCATCGACGGCAACGACCGGATCGCCATTCCGGAGACTTATCTGTATTCTTACAGCATCAATGTGCTGGAAGGGGCGGGGCCGGAAACACGGATTTATTTCGACCAGCCCGCCGATCTCCGCATGGACGGGGAAGAGAACCTGTATGTGGCCGACACCAAAAACAACCGGGTTGTCAAAATGGATAAAACGGGGCACCTTCTAAGCCTTTACACCGACGCGGGCGATACAAAGCTCAACCAGCCCCAGGGGGTCTGGCCCGGCCCCGACGGGGACGTGTACATTGCGGACACGGGAAACCAACGGATTGTCCATCTGGCCGAAGACGGGTCGCTGATTCAGGAATACGGCCTGCCCGACAGCCCGGTGCTGTCGGAGGTGCAGGTATACAGCCCCACGAAGATTGCGCTGTCCCCCACCGGCGGGCTGTATGTCTTAATGGGCGAGACCATTATGAGCATCGACGAGGAAAACAATTTCCGCGGATATATCGGTCAGACCGACGTCGGCTTTGATTTCGTCGACTGGCTGCTCCGCCTGGTGGCCTCGGAAGCGCAGAAGGTGATGATCGGCAAGAGGACGGCGGCCAGCTATACGAATTTCACGGTAAACGACGAAGGCCTGATTTACGCGGCAAGCCAGGATGAGAAAGAGGGGCAGATCAAAGTCCTCAATTCGGTGGGCAATAACATCTACCGGAAGCTTTCCAGCATTGACGGCAGCTTCAGCGGCGTTAACGACTGGGTGGGCCGGTATTTCTCAGGCAATGTCATCAACAAGCCTTTCCGCTACGGGGAACTGGTGGACGGCGAGGAGCCGGTCTTCAGCGGCATTGCCGTAGACAAAAACGGGATGATCACCGTGGCGGAGAAAAACACGGGAAAGCTGTACCAATATGACCAGACCGGAAACCTGCTGACGGTTTTCGGCGGGCTGGGCAGCAACCAGGGGGAATTCACCATCCCCGCCGCTTTGGTAACGGACGATGCGGGCAGGCTGTACGTGCTGGATTCCAGCAAAGGGAACATCCAGGTTTTCGAGCCGACCGTCTTTATACAAAAGGTGCAGCAGGCGACGATCCTGTACAACGAAGGGGATTACGACGGGGCGAGCGCCCTGTGGAACGAAGTTATCGCCATCGACGAAACCTATCCGCTCGCCCACATCGGGCTGGCCTCCACCGCGTATAAAGCCGGCGATTGGGAGGCGGCGATGGAAGGATACCGTTACGCCAACGACCGCGTTCAGTATGCCAAGGCGTTTTCCGAATACCGCTACCATTTCATGCAGGAGCATTTTCTGCTGGTGGTCCTTGCGGCGGCCGCGGTGTTGGTGGGCATCGGGGCGCTGGCGGTCCTGCTCTCCCGCCAATCAAAACGGGTCCTAATGGGTTTTGAATACCGGCAGATCCCAAAGCTCGGCGTCGGGACCGGGATGCTCATGGGCGTCAGCCTGCTGTTCCGCCCCCGGCGGACCATGGAAAGCGTCAAAAACTCCCGCGGGCGCCTCAGCGTCCCGGCGGGGATGCTGATCCTTTTGCTGGCGCTTATCGTGCGGGTGTTCTTCATATACACCGTCAGCTATTCGTTCCAGGACGTGGAACTGGAGGACGTCAACCTGCTGCTGGAAACGGCGAAAATACTCCTTCCCTTTTTCACCTGGGTAGGGGCCAGCTACCTGATTTCCGCGCAGTTTAACGGGGAAACCACCCTGGAGGAAAACTTTGTCGCCGCCAGCTACTGCATGGTGCCGTATGTGGTGGCGGAATTCGCGGCGGCCCTGCTTTCCCACATCCTCTGCGTGTCGGAAAAGACCCTGTTTGCCGTCCTGGTGAACGGCGTGATGCTGTGGATGATCTGGCTGTTTATCCGCGCCATTTTTATCCTCAATGACTATGGCACGGGGCAGACGCTGCTGGTATGCCTGCTGTCCCTGTGCGCCGTTATCCTGATTTGGTTTATCGCGCTGCTGGGATACACCCTGGTAGGCCGTATTTTCCAGTTTGTCCGCGATCTGATCCAGGAAGCCTCGCTGCTGACTTAACGGATGCCGGCCGCGCCCAAACGGCCAGAAAGGTTCGATGATATGAGGAAAAGACAATGGCTCCGCCTGCTGACCGCCGTTTTGGCAGGGGGGATACTCCTGAGCGGCTGCGCTTCGGGCCGGGATCTGACCGGGATCCTCCCGGAGAAGGCGGAAGGGGTTTCGCTGTTTGAGGGGCAGAACGGCTCGGCTTATCAGGCTCAGGACGGTGGAACTTATGAAACAATCTGTGAAAACGATCGGTACACCCTGCAGTACCGGCAGGACATTGCGGCGATCGCCGTCACGGACCGGCAGACGGGGGAATCCCTCTGGGACGGCGCCGTAACCGAAACGCTGTATCCGGAGCTGGCAACTTCCACGAAAGTGTGGAAGGACTACATGCAGTCGCTGCTGGCGATTACCTATGCCAGCAAAGACGATACCCGGGGGAATTTCGTGAGGGAATACTCCGCCGCCCCGGAAAACACGGTGGAAACGCAGCGGTACGCAAACGGGCTGAAGCTGACGGTGGCTTTCGCCAACTCGTCTATCCGCCTGCAGTTGGAGATTGCCCTGGAGGATGACGGGCTCCGCCTGCGCATCCCCGCGCAGGGGATCGAGGAGAACGGGAATTACCGGCTGTATGCGGTAGAGCTGCTGCCCTTCTTCGGGGCGGCGGCCAAGGAGGAAGAGGGATATCTTTTCTATCCGGACGGCAGCGGCGCCCTGAGCTATTTCCAGCAAACGGAGAGCAAGCACCTGTATGCCACGCCGCTGACGCTGGATATTTACGGCCCGATTTTGCAAAGCGACTTTTTTGCGGACAGCGAGTCTTCCGCCAGCACCGTTTCCGCCAACCCCACCGCCATGCTGCCGGTTTACGGCATCAAGCGGAGCGGCAGGGCGTTCCTGGCCGCTGTGGTGGAAGGGGAGGAATACGCCCAGATTCTGGTGAACCCCAGCATCAACATGTCCACGATTAAGCTCAACCGGTGCAGCTTTTCCTTCATTTACCGGGAACAGTACCGCGTCTATCTGTCCAATATCGTCAAGTACGGGGAAAACCAGGCGACAAACCTTTACGGCACCCGGCTGGTCGAGGACCTTCTCCCGCTGGATCGGGAGGTGAAGCTGTTCTTCCTGGAAGGCGATCAGGCGGATTACAGCGGCATGGCGGGCGTGTACCGGGATTACCTCCGGGAAAACGGCTGGATGAACGCCTCTTCCGCCGCACAGGATGCACTGTCTTTGACGCTGTTTATGGGCGCGCAGAGCGATGCCGGGCTGCTCCCCGACTATGTCTCCATGACTACGTTGGAGCAGGCGCAGTCGATCCTTAATCAGTATCTGGACGGCGGCGTGGAAAACCTGCAGGTCCTTCTGCGGGGCTGGACCCAGCACGGGTATGGCTATGTGCCGGATCAAGCGAAGGCGGCGTCCGCCGTCGGGGGGCAGAAGGGGCTGGAAGCGCTGGACCGGTTTGCGGCGGAACACCGCGGCGCCCGCATATATCTGGAAGCCAACCTGACCGACGCGCTGGAAGGAAAGGGCCGCTTCTCGGACGGGCGGGACGTCATCCAGCAGGGGAACGGCAGCCCGGTTACCGACGGGATGCAGAAGCAGTTCCTGATTACCCCCGCCAAGGTTTGGGAAAATTTCCAGGACGTCCTGCGCCGCGTCAACGGCTTCTCTTCTTTGCAGATGGGGTACGAGACCCTAGGTCTCCGCCTGTATCAGGATCAAAACGACGACGCCGTGGTTACCCGTGCCGATACGCGGGACCTGTTTGAACAGATGCTGGCCCACCAGGAAAGGGAAAACGCGGTGGAAGGCGGGAACCTTTATGCCCTGCGGTATGCGCAGCAGCTGTATAATGTGCCGATTTCCGCCTCGGGCAATGAGATTACCGATCAGGAAATCCCATGGTTTTCCATGGTAGTGTACGGAAGCATCCCGTACAGTGCGGAGCCGGGGAACCTCGCCTACGATCTCAACCAGATCAAACTCAAATGGATCGAATACGGCTGCATGCCCCATTTTGAACTGGCGGAAAACAGCCCCACCCTGCTGCAGGACACCGATTATAACGAACTGTTTACCTGCAAAAACGAGGACTGGATGGACCGGGTGTTGACGCTGTATGCCGAATTCCAGGAGGAAATATGGCCGCATACAGTGGAAGAGGAAGGAACGGTTTTCCTCAGCCGGCATGAGATCCTGGATGAGGATTTGATCCGGGTCACCTATTCCAACGGCACGGTGATTCTTCTCAACTATGGTGACACGGCGCAGACGGCGGACGGCTGCACGGTGGAAGCGAACGATTACCAGGTGATAGGAGGGGATGAAGAATGAAAACCAGGCGCCTGCGCCTTACCGCCAAACGGCGGGAAGCACTGATCGGGCTGTTTTTTATCACGCCCTTCCTCATCGGCACCCTCGTCTGCTTCGCCTTCCCGACGATTTCCTCCCTGCTGCTCAGCTTCGGCTCCACCGATACCCAGACGGCGGGGTTCCACATCCAGATAACCGGGTTTGAAAATTATTCACGGGCGTTTTTTACCGACACCAGCTTTGTCCCCTACCTGCTGGATTCCATTCAGGATATGCTGGTCAAAACGCCGCTGATTCTGGTGTTTTCCCTGCTGATTGCCATTATGCTCAATAAAGTGACCCGTTTCAAGGGCTTTTTCCGGGTGGCGGCGCTGCTTCCGTTCCTTTTGGGGAACGGGCAGGTCCTCCGCCAGATGATGCGGGAAGGGATCGACACCCAAATCCTCTCGCTGGCGGACGGGAAACTGCTTTCACCGGAGATGCTCGCCTACATGGGGCAGGACTTTTTCAATGCCATCGACGGCCTGTTCGGGATTATCGTCACGGTGCTCTGGTCCTGCGGCGTGCAGGTGCTGCTGTTCCTGGCCGCCATCCAGAGCATTTCCCCGGCGCTGTATGAGGCGGCCCATATCGACGGGGCGAACGAATACGAAGCGTTCTGGAAAATCACGCTGCCGATGGTCCTGCCGGTCCTGCTGCTGAATACGGTGTATACCATCATCAACGCCTTTACCGATTCCACCAACCCGCTGCTGGATTACATCAAAAACCGGGCGGTGAACGGGGCGGAACAGGGCTTTGCCGCCGCCATGGGCTGGATCTATTTCCTGTTCATCCTGCTTTTTATCGGCATAGTCGTGCTGGTAATCCAATGGGCGATAAGGAAAACGCAGGGGGTGAGGTCATGACGCGGAATGCCACAAGATTATGGTCGGCAGGGCAGAGGGGGATCCGTTTTATCCCGCGGCTTTGCCTGTACCTGCTGCTGTTCGGGCTCTCCTTTGTGTTTCTGTATCCCTTCTTGTACATGATTTCCAAGTCCTTGATGACGAACGAGGATTTAAACAATTTCATGGTGGTCTGGCTGCCCCGCAGCCTCCATTTCCAGAACTATGCGACCGCGGCCAAGCTGATGAACTTTACCCGCGGTCTCGGCAACAGCCTGTTTGTCACCCTGGTGGCGACCCTGGGGCAGCTGATATCCTGCTCCATGGCGGGATACGGCCTGGCGCGGTTCCGTTTCCCCGGGCGGACGGCCTGCTTCTTTGTGGTTATCCTGGCCATGATTATCCCGACGCAGACCATCGTCGTCCCGCTGTACCTTCTGTATGCCGAGCTGGGATGGCTGAATACCTTCCTGCCGCTGATTGTGCCCGCTTACCTGGGGTACGGCCTGAAAGGGGCGCTGTTCATCTTCGTTTTCCGGCAGTTTTACAGCGGCCTGCCCAAGGAACTGGAGGAGGCCTCCCAAATTGACGGATGCGGTTTCCTCAGAACGTATGCGTATATTGTCTTCCCGGTGGCGCGTTCCGCGTATGTCGTGGTGCTGGTGCTGGCGCTCGTTTGGCACTGGAGCGATTATTTTGAGCCGTCCATGTTCTGCAGCAAAGCGGATTTGCAGCTTCTGTCGGCAGGGCTGAACAATATTTCCAATGCGCTGACCCTGGCGGCCGATACGCTGGAGACCATGTACGATATCAACGACAACAACACGCTCAACAATGCCGTCGTGATGGCGGGGACCTTTATGACGGTGTCGCCGCTGATTGTGATGTTTGCCTTCCTGCAGAAAAAATTCATTCAGGGGATGGAACGCACCGGCCTTACCGGCGAATAACCCCCGCGCCGCATGCTTCGGTCAAACAAGGGTTTCCCTTGAAAATACTGTTGAATCGGCCGGCAGCCCTCGAGGCGCCGCCGGCCGGGAAAGGATGAAACTGCCTTATGGAAACCAAGAAAATCCTGCTGGATACCGACATTGGCTCGGATATTGACGATGCGGTCTGTCTGGCCTATTTGCTGCAGCAGCCGGCATGCGAGCTGGTGGGGATCACCACCGTGACGGGCGAGCCGGTCACCCGGGCGATGCTGGCCAGCTGCTTGTGCCGGGCGGCCGGAAAGGGCGATATCCCCATTTATCCGGGCTGCGCGACGCCGATGCTGGGCGAGTCTATCCAGACACGCGCCCCGCAGGGAGCGGTGCTGGCTTCTTACGACCATCAGACGGAGTTCCCCCTTCACCGGCATATCCAGTTTATGATCGATACCATTCGTGCGAATCCGGGGGAGATCAGCCTGCTGGCGATTGGCCCGATGACCAATGTGGGGCTGCTGTTTGCCACCGACCCGGAAATCCCCTCCCTGCTGAAGGAACTGGTCCTGATGTGCGGCGTGTTCAGCAATGCGATGCCTCGGACCGGGCCGCGGGAATGGAACGCATACGGGGATCCGTACGCCACGGCGATTGTTTATAATGCGCCGGTCGCGGTTCACCGTTCCATTGGCCTGGATGTGACCATGCAGGTCAAGCTGCCGATGGAGGAAGCGCGCCTTCGTTTCCACGGCGGCCTGCTGGACATCGTCCGGGATATGGCGGAGGTCTGGTTCCGCTCGCGGGACTACATGATTTTTCACGATCCGCTGGCCGCTGCGACGCTGTTCAATGATACCCTCTGCCGGTTTGAGAGGGGCCGGGTAGAGGTGGAACTGCTCAGCGAGCGGGCGAAGGGGATGACGCATTGGAAAAAAGATGAAGAAAGCGGACGGCATGAAGTGGCTTTCCGGGTCGATCGCGACGCCTTTTTTCAGGAATATTTCGGGCGGTTTCCAGCACAGGAAAAATGACGAGAGAAGTGAGGATTATGACGGAAATTAATGGCTCCTGGCCGGTAATGCTGACGCCTTTCCAGGAGGACGGAAGCCTGGATCTGGAATCGCTGGATCGGTTGGTGGATTGGTATGAGGCGAACGGCTCTACCGGCTTGTTTGCCGTCTGCCAGTCCAGCGAAATGCATTACCTGTCCTTGAAGGAACGGCAGGAATTGGCAAGGCGTACCAAACAGCGCGCCCATATTCCCGTAATTGCGGCGGTCAAGGGGTGTAAGGATCTTTCGGAGCAAAAAGAAGAATGGGCGGCGATGCGGGAGACCGGCGTGGACGCCATCGTCCTGCTGACCAATACCCTGAGCGGATTAGAGGGCGGGATGCGGGAATTCCAGCAGAACCTGGATACGGCGCTGAGCATCCTCCCGGAGGATCTGCCCCTCGGGCTGTATGAATGCCCCGTCCCCTTCAAGCGGGTGCTGGCCGACGAGGAACTCGCGTATGCGGCTAAAACCGGACGGTTCCGGTTCCTCAAGGACACCTGCTGCGACCTGCCGCGGATTCTCCGCCGGGTTTCCCTGCTGGAAGGGACCCCGCTCCGGCTGTTCAACGCGAATTCCACCACGCTGCTGGAATCGCTGCAGGGAGGGGCGGCCGGCTTCAGCGGGATTATGGCCAATTTTGCGCCCGACCTGTGCGCCTGGCTGTGCCGTTTTTGGGATACCTGGCCGGAGCAGGCAAAGCTGGTGCAGAATGCGCTGTCGGTGTCTTCCCGCATTGAAATGCTGCTGTATCCGGCCAACGCCAAGGACTTCCTGGTGGGGAAAAAGATTCTGCGCTCGTGCTATTCCCGCTCCTGCGACTACCGGGCCCTGAACGGGCTGGAGCGGGACGAGGTAAGCCAGCTGAACGGGCTTTTGGATTTTGTGAGGAATCAGCTTCTTTTGCAGACGGCAAGGCAGGAAAAGGTTTCCTGATTTTATAGGAGGGGGCGGATTTATGCACAGCCGAAAGAAAAGCGCGGGATGGAAAAGGCGCCTTTGCCTGGCGGCAGCGGCTGCCGTTGGGATAGTGGCCCTTACCTCGTGCGCCGGTACCCCGGGGCAGGGAAAAGACGAGGAATCGAAGGAGGGATCCACGGTGACCACGCTTTCACCAAACGCTTCGTCCGCCGAGAAATCCGCGGCGGCAATCAACAACAAGGCCGGGGGAGCCGTGACCAAGCTGGAATCCTCGGTCGGCAACGTCTATACGCCGGCGGAGGGCTGGGGATACGCCCACCACCCGCACATCCAGTTCTTCCAGGGCCGGTTTTACGCCGCCTTTTCCCAGGGGAGGGAAAACGAGGACGACTGCGGGCAGCGGATTATGCTTTCCACCTCGGACGACGGGCTGCAGTGGTCGGAGCCCGTGCCGCTGGTGGATTCGGTCCAGGGCAAAGACTCCGAGCTCGTGCTGGTAAACGCCGGGATGTATACCGACGGGACGCAGCTTGTCGTCTACTACGGCTCCTATGAATACCGCGCCGATACGCTGCGCGGGCCGAATCTTCGGCCGCTGGAGGATGCATACCGCATCGATTACGCGATGCATTACGTCTTGACCAAGGACGGGGAGACCTGGGATGAGCCGGTGGATATGAGCATTCCCTTCGGCTGCAATTACGGGCCCCTGCCGCTGGAGTCCGGAAGGCTGTTGATGTGCGGGGGGACCACCTATCCCTACACCGACGATCCCACCGGGCTGAGCGGATACCGGACCGGGACAATCGACGGGACGTCCGCCAGGGAGCGGGGGGCCAAAACAATTACGGAGGGCTCCTTTTTCCAGACGGACGACGGGGTTATCCATATGATGCTCCGCTCCAACAACGATTACCTCTGGTGTGCGGAGAGCACGGACAACGGCGCCACCTGGTCGGACGCTTATCCCACGAATTTCACCGACTGCCATACCAAATTCCAGTTCGGGCGGCTGCCGGACGGGCGGTTCTTCTATGTGGGTTCGCCGATTCCGGGGAGCGACCGCAATCCCCTGATGCTCTGCCTGTCGGACAACGGTACGGATTTCAGCCAGCAGTATATTCTGCGCAACGAGCGCTATGAACAGCAGATTGAGGGGCTTTATAAAGGCGGCGTTTACGGCTACCCCAGCGTGACCATTACGGAAGATTCGATGTACATCATCTATTCCAAGCACAAAGAGGCCATTGAGGTCACTAAAATCGACCTGGCGTCGCTGAATCAGTAAAAGGAGATGGATTATGCGGATAATCAGACGGGGGGTGGCGCTTATGACGGCCGGGCTGCTACTTGCGCTGGCCGGCTGCTCCCCCGAAAACGGGGAGGCAAGCGATCCGACTTCCTCCGGCAGCACCAAGCTGGAACATGTGTGGGAAACGGTTACCCCCACCCGTTCCGCGGAAGAGTCGGCCAAACTCATCAACAACACCTCGCCCACGATGCATGACATCGAGTCCGAGGTAGTGAACCTCTACATTCCCACGCAAGGGGCCAGCTACGCCCATCACCCCTTCCTCGCCAGCTTCAAGGGGAGGCTGTATGCGATGTTCTCTCTGGGCAAGGAGGACGAGGACGACTGCGGCCAGCATGTGATGATCGCCAGCTGTGACCTCGCGGATTTTTCCAGCTGGACGACGCCCAAGCCGCTGGTAGACGTTACCCGGGGCGAGCATTCCGACGTTGTGATGGTCCCCATGGGGTTCTACGTATACGGGGATACGCTGGCGGCGTATTACCGCTCCTTTGAATACGACGAGGCCTCCCTGCGGGAAAACGGAACCAAGCGCCCCTTGGCGGAGAGCAGCTATTCCATTGTGAATAACAAGCTGTATGCGCTGGTTTCCACCGACGGGGAAAACTGGACGCAGGCAGAATCCTACCAGAACGGGGGCGGCGGGAATTATCCGCCTGTCGCCACCCAAAGCGGCCGGCTGCTGATGGCCGGAGCGACGGTGCACGCCTATTCCGACGACCTGTCCGGGGTCGGGCGATGGTCCATGGGCATTACCCCCACCGGGACGGCTTATGCGCGGGGGGCGGATCTCCTCACCGAGGGCAGCTTCTTCCAGACGGACGACGGCATCATCCATATGATGCTGCGCACCAACACCGACTATCTCTGGTGTTCAGAGAGCTATGACGACGGCAAATCCTGGACGGAGCCGTACCCGACCAATTTTACCGACTGCTGGGCCAAATTCCAGTTTGGGCGGCTGCCGGACGGACGGTTCTTCTACATTGGGAACCCGGTGCCGGACAGCGGGCGCAAGCCGCTGGTGCTCAGCATTTCGGACAACGGGACCGATTTCAAGGACTGGTACCTGCTGCAGACCGAAAGCTACCGGCAGCAGTTCCCCGGCCTGTATAAAGGCGGGGTGTATGGGTATCCGCACGGCGTTGTTGAAGGGGATTCCATGTATATCATCTATTCCAAGCACAAAGAGGCCATCGATGTGATGCGGATTTCCTTGGCGGATCTGGGGTGATTCTCGGCCAAAAGCCGAAACAGTAACATTTAGAAAAGGGGTTATGGGTTATGAAAAAAAGATGGTATCTGCTAATCGCGTCGCTGCTCGCCGTTGGGATGCTTGCGGGCTGCTCCGATAATCCGCCGGCGGAAAATAGTTCCGGCGGAGCGTCCACTTCCGGCACGACCACCTCCGCAACCACGCCGGAAACGACCGCGCAGGAGACTTCGCCGACAACCGAATCGCCGACGACCGAGCCGCCGGCGGAATCCAGCTTCAACTCCGACCTCACCTTTGTGAACAGCGTTGGCGCCTGGCTGGAGACGGCGGACGGCTATCAGATCCTTGCCGACGACACCAAGGCTTTCTGGGCGCTGTCGGACACCAAGATGGAAGCGGGCGAGGCGTTTACCTTTGAAGCGGACGTTACCATCAACGATCCGATGAACATTTCCCAGGTCGCTCTCTATTTCGGGGCGGCGGACAGCGAACATGTCAAAAACGGCGCGTATGATCTGCGGTTTGGGTTCAAGGACAACCTGATGCGGATTTTCTTCACCGGGCCGGAAACCCGCCGGTATGGGGATGTTGTGAACTTTACCGACGAACAGATGAACACCTCTTCGTTCCACATCAAGCTGGAAATGAGCGCAGACAACCAGGCCACCTATTATTTTGACGACGAAAAGATCGCCACCGTAGCGGTGGAGGATTATGCCGGCGGCTATCTGGGGGTCGGCACCTATGGAACCAACGCCATCTTCCAGAACATTTCGGTCACCAAGCAGTAAAAAGCTGCTTGAATAAAAAGAAGGGAGAAAGGATACCATGAAAAAAACCAAAGGCGCAAAGAGGGGGATTTGCGCAGCGTTGTCCATGGCCATGCTTCTCTGCGGTATTTCCGCCTTCTCGGTCTCTGCGGCGGAGCCCGTCAGCCTCTTGGGCCGCACCTGGGCTTCCGGCAAGGGGACGTGGGAGCAGAAGGACGGCCAGCTTGTCCTGTCGGAAAGCGACGAAAAGAAGGATTCCAGCGTGTTCCTTTCCGACCTTTCCCTGAAGCCGGAGACGCTGACGCTGGAGGCCAGGGTCTCGGGCTTCCAGGGGCAGACGGCGGACATCACCAACCCGGCCTTCCTGCTGGTGCTCGGCGCGGATAAGGCGGCGGGGACGACGGCAGGCCAGGGCGTCGTCGACATCCGGGTGCAGGACGGGCAGGTGGCCGTTTATGAATGGGATGCCGAACGCCAGAAGATGGCGGTGGCGCAGGGCAGCGTGGAAGGCGCAAGCTGGCGCCCGGTTACCTATGGCACCGATTTTACCCTGAAGGTGGAAATTGAAGGGAGCCTGGTGAAAGTGGCCATCGACGGGAAAGCCGTGGACGCCACCTGGACGCTGGGCCGGTATGGCGACGAATATGAAGGCGGCGATTTCGCGGTGGCTACCTGGGGAGCGGCCGGCGGCCTGAAGGTGGAATCCCTGACAGCCCAGGCGGCTTCTTTGGAATCGGAGGAACCGAACGAACCGGCCAATCCGGAAAATCCCACTACTGGTGAGCAGACGCCTACCACGGCGGAAGTGCTCAAGCCGGTCAACTTGTTGAAGGAATCCTGGAAATCCGGTTCCGGCGTTTGGACGCAGAAGGACGGCAAGCTTGTCCTGTCGGAAAGCGATAAGAAGAATTCCGGCGTGTTCCTGACCAGCCCAAGCGTGGGGGATGAGGACCTGGTCCTGGAAGCCAAGATTTCCGGCTTCAAGGGCGAGTCGGCGGATATCACCAACCCGCTGGTCAAGCTGGTGCTCGGCGTGAACAGCGTTTCCGCGAGCGATCCGGCAGGAAAAGGCATTGTGGACATCCGGGTTCAGGATGGGAAGGTAGCCGTCTACGAATGGAATGAAGAAGCCGGCAAGCCGGCGGTCGCAAACGGCGGCGGCTGGAAGGATGCGGCTTACGGCGAAGATTTCACCCTCAAAGTGGAAATGGCGGACGACAAGGTAACCGTGTCGGTCGATGGGAACGCCGTTGGAACCTGGACGATTGGCCGGTACGGCGATGAGTACAAGGGCGGCGGCTTCGCCGTTGCGACGTGGGGCGCGGCGAACGGCCTGACCGTGGAGCGGCTGGAAGCGACGGCGGCTTCCCTGAAAGGCGGGGCCGGCGGCCCTGCGACCGGCGAGGAACTCCCGGTTGTGTGCATCCTCCTGGCGCTGAGCGCCGCTGCCGGTGTGGCTTTCCTTTCCCGTAAGCGTGTTCGGAATTAGCAGAACGTTTTGAACCATACGCAGGAGGGGTGAGCGGGGATGAATAGGATATCCGGACATTCTGGACTTTCAAGGATAATATCCATGGCGCTCACTTTTTTGCTCGTGTTCTCGCTTTGTGTAGGGTTTGTTCCGCCAGGAGGGTTTTCCGTCCTGGCGGACTCTCCCGGCACCTTGACCCGATTTACAACCGGCGAGTTTGAGCAGAACGGCCAAAGCTTAACGGTGAAAAAAACCAACGGCAACAATTATGTGCTGTCTGATCAATCGGCTGTTGCCTTTACCCTGTGTGCGGACTTTACGATTACAGAAACGGGGGAGGATGTGGCAAACATCCTGTTCGATGTGGATACGCCTGCCGCCCCTGGTACGAACTGGATGGCTGTTTCGGTGCTTCCCAAAACCAACCAGGTGCGGATTTTCAAAGAGAACGATCGGAAGAACTTCAATGTGTACACCGCACTTCCTTCTTCGGTCGATCTCACCCCAGAAGAGGGGGAAACCGTCCGGTTCAACCTGAAAGTTCAGGTTACGCTGGAAAAAATGGTTTATGTGTACATCAATGATATCCGTATCGGCAGCTATTTCTACGCTGGTTACGACGGGGGGTATATCGGTTTTATGACTTTCAAAACAGGGGTTGAGGTCAAAAATATCCGCTATACGCCTGGCCAGCCGGCGTCCATGGACGAAGGGTTCGATACCAACATCGCGGGCTGGTACGGCCAAAGCGGAAGCTGGGCGGTGGAAGAGACTGGGCTGCACGGAAATAATGCCGCCTCCGGAGACCGGTTTGCCCTGTCCCGCCGATTCATGGGCGGGGACGAAACGTTTGTCTACGAAGGAGAAATGACCGTTTCCGAGGGGATGGGCGGCGGATTGGTTTTTGGCGTGACCGATCCGTCGGCGCCCAGCAGCCATTGGATTAGCGCGAATGTGGACCGGAACCAAAACCGTGCCAAACTTTTTAAAAACCAAAACGGCGAGGTATGGGCTGTAAGCCGGGAACTCTCCGCAGAGGAAAAGGCGACCGATACGTATCGGTTCCGGATTGAGGTCATTCGGGGAGGCTCCTTCAACTACTATTTAAACGATACGCTGGTGGGCTCGTATACGGATTCCTCCTATACCGGCGGCTATCTGGGAGTCTATACCTTCAAGGGGGACAACCGGTATAACCATCTGATGCTTCAGACCGGCGAGGCTCCCGAAATTGAGGGGGTGACGGTGAAGGACGCCGTGGTGAATCCCGGCCCGGCCTTTACGGAGTTCCAATACGATGTGAACGTGCCTGCCGATAGAGAAACGGCATCCATTTGTGTGGATACCGCAGAGGATAACCTTGTCTGGATCGATGGGAAAGAAGCCCTGCCGAACCAGGCGGTGGATGTGGGGCTGCATATCGGCTCCCAGACCATTGTCCTCACCGTACAGGATCCGGAGACGGGCATTTCCGTTCACCAATCCATGCATATTTACCGGGAGATCAACCCCACATCCATCTATCGGGAGAAATACCGCGCTCAGCTGCATTTTTCCCCTGCTGTAAACTGGCTCAATGATCCGAACGGGTTGGTATACAATGAGGAAACCAAGGAATACCATCTCTTTTTCCAGCACAATCCGTATGGATATGACTGGGGGAATATGAGTTGGGGCCATGCGGTTTCCAAGGATCTGATGCATTGGGAGCAAAAGGAAGTCGCCATGTATACCGATGCGTCCGGCGCCATTTTTTCAGGCTGCGGGGTGATCGACCGCTACAACACGACCGGCTTTTTTGATGAATCAACCCCGCCAGGCGCCCGGATGGTGCTGATTTATTCCTATAATGGCGGCGATACCTCTCAAGGCACCCAGAGGCAGGCGCTGGCCTATTCCAAGGATAATGGAGAAACCTGGATAAAGTATGAGGGCAATCCGGTGCTTCCTAATCCCGGCAACATGTACGGCAACGGATTCCGGGATCCCAAGGTACTCTGGCTGGAGGATGACTCCTATGAAAACGGCGGTATTTGGCTGCTGATTGCTGCCGGCGGACGTGCCCGGCTTTTTACCTCCGAGGATCTGATCCATTGGGAACACAACAGCGACCTGTTCTGCAAGGATGAAAACGGAAACGATATCCCGCTGGAATCCGAATGCCCGGATCTGTTTCCGCTGCAGCTTGAAGGCACCAGCACGATCAAATGGGTGTATACCGGCTCCGGCAAATTCTTCGTGGTTGGCGACCTGGAGAAAAACGCGGAAGGGAAATATGTGTTTGTGCCGGAGACCGCTCAAATCCCGATGGTAAACAGCGCTTCCCGCCTGTATGCCACCCAGTCTTATTTCAACGATCCGCAGGGCCGCCGTCTTCTTGTCTCCTGGGTGCGGGATTTGACCACGGCAGCTGCACTGGAAAGTGAAGGCAAAGTTTGGAATGGCATGTATACCATTCCGATGGTGGCAAAGCTGTACAAAGAGGGGGACGCTTATCGGCTGACTACCGAATTGCCGGAAGAAGTAAAGGCCTACCGAGGAGAGAAAATCAAGGAAATCCGCAGCCAAACGGTGTCTCCCGATTCCGATAATCTCCTGGAAGGCATTCAGGCAGAAAAATTGGATATCGAGGCTTCGATCCAGCTTGGTTCCGCGACGGAAGTCGGCTTTAACCTGCGCGTCGGAGAGAAGAATTGGCTGAATGTGCGTTATGATGTGGCGGCGCAGCAGTTAATTCTGGATAAAACCAAAACCGGTACGATTTATGCGGAAATGGAAACAATGGATTTGCCGGTAGGAGCAGACGGCGTTTTAAATCTTCGCATCCTGCTGGATACGTCGGCCATTGACGTTTATGCCGACAATGGACGTGCCGGCACGACCACCGTATATTTTACAGATACGGATAATTTGGGTGCTTCCTTCTATGTCAAAGGCGGCGCCGCCACCGTGCAGTCCATGGATGTGTACCCCATGCGTTCCGCTTGGTATGACGACAGCGTTCCGGGCGATCCGGTGGAAATGGTGCTCACAGCGTCTGAAAACACCGTGGAGATTGGCTCCCGGTTTTCCGTGGAAGCAGAGCTTCGTCCGACCTTTGTGGCCGACGATACCCTCACTTGGTCGCTAAGCGATCCCAACGTGGCGGAAATCGTCAGGACTGAAAAAGGCGGCGTGGAGCTAATCGCCCGTCAGGCTGGCACGGTCGGTGTGACCGCCACCGCGGCGGGCGGACTGAGCCGTACCCTAATGATTCAGGTTACCGATCGGTATTTTATGACCAATATCGACTCCTGGAAAACTTTTGGAGATTGGGAACGCACCCAGGATGGATATCGGGTGAACAATACGACCGGCGACATGTTCCTGATGGGAAATGTCCGCGCAGAAAACTTTGAGATGACCGCCGACATTACCAATCTTTCTGGAAACGGCTCTTTTGGAATCCTTTTTGGGGCGCCGGATCGGGAGAATCCTTCTGTGTCGTGGTATGCCGCCAACATCGATAAGCTGAACCGCATTGCCCGCGTCTTTGTCATTCCGAAGGATACCGATGTCAACAGGAATGTCGCTTTGAGCGACGAACTGATGGCGGAAACGACCTATCATTTCCGCTTGCGGGTGGAAAACGGGGTCGCTACGTATTATCTCAATGATCAGCTAATGATGGAACGGGCGTTGGGCGATGGCTATCAGGGCGGATATTTAGGGCTCGTGTCCTATAAAACGACGGCGGTTTTCAACAACGTATACTTTACATCCCTGGATGAACCCACCGGCCCCACGGAACCGGAACCCACCGGCACAACCCCCGCCGAAACGCAGCCCGGCCCGACCGGCACCACTCCGAGCCGCTCCGAACCGACTGGCTCCGAAAGCCCGTCCACAGGCGCTGCCCTGGGCGGAGCGCCCTGGGCGCTGCTTGCCGCCCTGCTCGGCGCCGCCGGCGCTGTCTGCGCCTGCCGCAGGCGGAAGAGGGCCTGACAAAGGCGGCAGGGGCGGCAGCGCTGCTGCCCCTGCCTTGCGAGGCGGCGGCCGCACGGCCGTACAGGACCTCGCCCGTCAATCCGGACGGGAGCCCGGGTGAAGAAGGAGGCGCAGAGATGGAGACAAAGCCGCAGCCGGCCGTATCGAACGAACCCCTCTACCACGAAAAATACCGGAACCAGTTCCATTTCAGCCCGAAAACGGGATGGATGAACGACATTAACGGCGTATGGTATGCGGCCGGCCGGTATCATCTAACCTATCAGGCGGATCCGGATCACCGGCGGTGTGAGCGGACGCACTGGGGGCATGCCGTCAGCGCCGATCTGCTGCACTGGGAGCAGAAAGAGCCGGTGATTACGCCGGGCAGGCAAAGCCGGGGGATGGCCTGGTCGGGCACCGCGGTGGTAGACGTCAATAACACCGCCGGCTATGGCCCGGGCGCCGTATTTCTCTTTTTTACCGACACGGAGCGCGGGCAGTGCATGCTGTACAGCACCGATGCGGGGGAGCATTTTACGGAATATCCGGAGAACCCGGTGATACCGCCGGCGGGCCTGGATGATCCGGCCCGCCTGATCCGGGATCAGCGGGACCCGAAAGTTTTCTGGAACGGGGAAACCGGCCAGTGGGTGATGATGCTTTTCTGCGACAAGGTGCGGCGGGGAGACGAGCAGCTGCGGACCATGCAGTTTTACACCTCCGCCGATCTGAAGCATTGGGTAAGGAAGCAGGATTTTCAGAATGAAAAATTCTATGAGTGCCCGGACGTATTCCCGCTGCCGCTCGACGGCAATCCCGAAGACGTCCGCTGGGTATTTCAAAGCGCTTCCACCTATTACTGCCTCGGCCGCTTTGACGGGGAGCGCCTGGCCGTGGAGGAACTGCCCGGCGAGCAGCTTTGCCATGGGCCGGACATCTATGCGGGGCAGTCTTTTGCCAACATGCCGGACGGCCGGGTTGTCACCATGTATTGGCTGGACAACTGGCACGGCAGCACCGTGCCGACCAGCCCCTGGGTGAACAGCGCGTCGTTCCCCTCCGAGCTTCACCTGAAAACCTTCCCGGAGGGGATCCGCGTGACGCGCAGCCCGATTCCGGAGATTGCGCAGCTTTACCTGGGGGAGGGGGAGCGGCGCTACGGCCGGACGGCCTCGGCCCGGGTGAACCCGCTGGCCGGGCTGCATGCGCGCTGCTTCGATCTGACGGTGGAACTGGATACCCGGGATACCGGGGTGCAGGAAGTGTTGTTTGACCTCATGGGCAAGCAATACCGCTATACTTTCCGCGACGGCACGCTGCGCACATGGTACGAGGACAAACGGGAGGGCCGGATTAAGACCGCCGCCTTTGCCTGCTACCCGTCCGGCAGCCGGCTGAAGCTTCGTTTCCTGGTGGACGCCGACTGCGTGGAGATTTTTGTCAACGACGGGCGGCGGAGTTATGCGGAAGAGTATGGCTTTTCCGGCGTGTCCGAGATGCTCTCCCTCACAGCCGACGGGGATCTGCCGGTGCCCTATATCGAGTTTCATGAAATAAGAAGCATCTGGTAAAAAAGGAAACGATTTTGGACAAGGCCTTCGCCGCCCCTCTTCTCCTCCGCCGGCACAGGCGGCGGGGAAAGGGGCGGACGGCGGAGGATAAAAGGAGGACGCAATTTCCATGGGCAAACGGGATTGGAAACGCGGCGCCGCCCTGCTTTTCGCCGCTCTCATCATGGCGCCGTCGATTGGATGCGCAGGTTCCCCCGGGGAAAGCGCTCCGGCCGGCTCCAGCGCGGCGGAATCCTCGTCGCCTTTTCCTGTGGAACCGGTCCGCACGGCGGAAGAGTCCGCCCAGCGGATTAACAACCGGGCCGACGGCGCGATAAAAACGCCGGCCACGGAAAAGGCGACAATCTATCAGCCGGACGGGGACTGGAGTTACAGCCACGGCGCGGCGATCGCCTGGTTCAAAGGCAAGTTTTACGTGATGTTTACCAACGGCCGGGCGAACGAAGACGACTGCGGGCAGCGGGTGATGTACGCCGTGTCGGAGGACGGGCTGAACTGGGATACGCCCCGGCCGCTGGCGGATACGCAGATGGGCGAGCATTCCGAGCTGGTGCTCCAGGCTTCCGGCTTCTGGGTAAACGGCGATACGATGGTGGCGTATTACAATTCCTCGGAGTATCCGGAGGAATCCCTGCGGGGGGAAAACCTGCGTCCCGAAAAGGACGTCAGCCGCCTCAATTTCCAAAACCACGCGCTCACCACCACCGACGGCGTTCACTGGACCGATGCGGGAAGCGTGACCTATCGGCGCGGCTTTTTCATGCCGACCCACACGGGGCGCCTGATCGTTCCGGGGCCGCCCTCCTTTCCCTATACGGAGGATCCCAGCGGGCTGGGGAAATTTTCCATCTCGGTGCTGAATATGTCGAATGTGAACGCGCGGGGCGCCAATATCCTGACCGAAAGCTGTATGTACCAGACGGATGACGAAATTATTCACATGATGTTCCGCACCGATACCGGCTTCATGTGGGCCAGCGAGAGCTATGATAATGGAAAAACCTGGACCGAGCCCTTCCCGACCCAGTTCACCAACGATAACAGCAAATTCTGGTTCGGTACGCTGCCGGACGGCCGCTTCTACTGCGTAAGCAACCCCATCATGGACAGCGGCCGCACCCCCCTGATCCTGAGCCTGTCCGACGACGGCGAGAACTTCAGCGATCAGTACCTGCTGCGCAACGAACCATACCAGCAGCAGTATCCCGGCATGTATAAAAGCGGGATATACGGCTACCCGCATGCGTTGGTGCAGGGGGATTATCTGTATGTCGTTTATTCCAAGCATAAGGAAGCCATCGAGGTCACGCGGGTTGCGCTCAGCGAACTCGCCGGGTAAAACAGGAAGGGGGATGCGAAAAAAGCGGAAAAATAAGCAAGCAATGCCGAAAAGGGCATCATCGGCAGACCGGCGGCATACATTCGGTATGCTCCGGACAATAAAAAAGGGAGATGGACAGCAATGAAAAAGAAATGGCTCGCCGTTCTGGCGGCGGGGGCTCTGCTGACAAGCCTGTTTTCCATGGCTTTGATGGCAGGGGCTGACGACAACGGCGGTTTTAAGACCAATCTGGAGGGCTGGGCCGCGGAAGCCGGCGATTGGGCTATGACGGACAACGGGTATCAGGCCCGGGCCAATGCGCAGAACCTTGCCTATGCTACTACCGAAATCGGCAAGACCGATTTCCGGCTGGAGGCGGATATCGCTTTCGTCAGCGGCAATCAGCAGTATAACCTGCATTTCGGGGATAAGGACGACAACACCAAGCGCTGGTACGTTGTGATCCAAAACGGCGACGACAAGGGAACCGATAACATCAACATCTACGGGGATGACAACGGGGATGGGAAATTTACCCGGCAGCTGGGCTGGACGGCCTTCCCCGAAACGTCCGATAAGAACGCCTTCCATGTCACTCTGGAGATTACCAACGGCCGCCA
Organism: Candidatus Avimonas merdigallinarum; assembly: GCA_904377855.1. Lineage (GTDB taxonomy): Bacteria > Bacillota > Clostridia > Oscillospirales > Acutalibacteraceae > Avimonas > Avimonas merdigallinarum. The sequence continues at coordinate 20,444 of CAJFGS010000023.1, read as the reverse complement.
GGCGGTTTTGTGGATCGATGACACCCGGGTCAATGCCGGGGAACTGAAAACCGATTTTGAAGGCGGCGTTTTCGGGCTGGAGACCTTTAAGACCAACGCCTATTTCAACAACGTCACCGTCACCACGGCGGATTTTTCCACCAACATCGACGGCTGGAGCGGGAAAGCCGGCACCTGGACGGAAGTGTTGAAGGGGTATCAGGTGACCTCCGCCGGCCGGCAGGACAATTATGCCGTTTCCGGAAGGACGGTCGCCAAAGGGAAGGCGTTTACCTATGAAGCGGACGTAACGCTGCCCGACGGCGAGATCCCGGCAAACGGGTGCTCCGTTTCCCTGCTGTACGGCATCACCAACCCGGAAAACATGACGGAAGGGAATCGGCTGGCCGCAACGCTGGATATGGCCAACGGCTTTTGCCGGATGTTCTCGTTCGAAAAGACGACAATGAAGGAGCGTATCGGCGCTATCAGCAACCTGACCGACGAAGAAAAGGCGCTGCGCCAGTTCCATATCCGTCTGGAAGTGGCGGAGGACGGCACCATGGCCATGTTCCTGAACGGTCGGGCCCTGGGAACCGGCAAATCAGAAATTTATGAAGGCGGCTATGTGGGCCTCCAGAGCTTCAACACCGACGCTGTTTTCAACAACGTAGTGCTGACCGTTGAGGAAGAAACCACCGGTTCCACCGAAGATACGACGACTACCACCACCACGACGACTACCGCCGCTACCACGACCGAAGATACGATGACCGAAGATACGACGACCACGACTACGGAATCGGCCACAACTACGGCGCAGCCTACTACCACCGCCACCACCGGCAGTGCCACGACGCTTCCTTCGGAGGAACCGCTCAAGCCTTATGTGCCGGAAGGGCTGAACAACTGGAATGCGGAAAACAATCCGAAGGGCAACAGCGTGAAGTACGCCGATGTTACGGTAGGAAAAGAAGAACTGGTGTATGAGATGGATATCGCCGACCAGGATAATGCCAACCGGCAGTATAACCTGATTTTCGGCATTGCCGATCCTTCGGCTCCGGACAACAGCGCCCGGTATGAAGTGCGTATCCAGCTCGGGGACAGCGCAGGAGAAGCCAACTTCAGCATTTATGGGTATGATACCGCGCAGGCAAAATGGGTGCGCCAGCTGCCCTGGAAGCCGCTGCCGGCGGGTTCGGACAAGGATGCGTTCCATGTAAAGCTGCGGGTCACGGAGGAAGGCGTGGCCGAAGTCTATGTGGACGATTCGCTGGTTACCAGCGGTCAGCTTGCGCTGGGCTATACGGGCGGCGGCTTGGGCCTGAGCACCTTCAAGTCGGCGGCCTCCTTCAAGAATGTGCAGATCACGGCGGAGAGCCTGCAGGACGATATCGCCGCCGGCACGGATAAAGGGCCTCAGACCGGCGTGGCGGTTACCGCGTCGGCGGCTGTGCTGACGGCGGCGGTCAGCGGGGCGCTGCTGTTTACCTGCCGCAAAAAAAGAGGGAACCGCTCCTAAGTAACCGGCGGCTTCCGTAACCGACCGCTTTTTCGCAATGCGGCGGCCGCGGATATCCCGGCAGCGAAGCCCCTGTAACCGGCCGGCGGCCAGTTACAGGGGCTTTTGTATGGGCAAGAAGCGTGGGGCCTGCCCGCGGCGTCAATGTGGTTTGGGCGGCCGCTGGGGATGCGTGAAAAAGCGGGGCTCTCCCTCGAAACACCGAGGGAGAGCCCCGCTTTCCTTTTTCTTCCGTTGAGAATCTCGTCGGCCTGGCGGAATGGATTTTGAACCCTTCGTGTAAAGACAGCAGCGGCATGGAGGCCGCTTGCAGTCCGTCAAAACCGCAGCCCAGCCTTTGTCAAAACAGCGGCAGGCCGCGCCGGCCGGTTTTCTATGAAACGGTGTACCTACGGGCTCCAACGCTATCAGCCGGCCGGCGTTCCGGGTTCCGGCGTTTTTTTCTGCTTCTTCCGGGTCAGGAGGAAGACCGTCAGAAGGGCCGCCGCCACAATCGAGAGGATAACCGCCGCTAAAGTAACCCAGCGGTAGCTGACCGCCAGCAGGTATCCCCAACGGGAATTCATGGTCAGAAGGTTTTCCCCCGCCACCAGGGACTGCATGTACACGGCCGCAATGTCGAGCACCACGGCGAGCGAGCCGCTGATAATCGTCAGGATCAGAAAAACGCGTCTGGCTGTTTTTTTCATTTTTTCTTCCTCCTTGCGCGGACAAAGAGAAGGATATACACCGTGAGCAGGGCGACGGCCGCGACAATGCACAAAACCCAAAGCAGGATCTGCGCGCTCAGCCAGGGCCGCTCCACCACTGCGCTGTACTGGGACTGGTTCCCCGCGGCGTCCGTTGCCAACAGTTCCAGCCGGTTCTTCCCCGGGGACAGGGAGCATGGGATGCTGAAATACCCGTTTTGGGTTTCCACTTCCTTGCCGTTCAGGGTCAGGGTCGCGCCCCCTTCGGTGTGCCCTTCCAGATACACGCGGCCCTCCGAGGTGGACTGCCCGTTGAGATCGTTGAGGATCGAAAGCTGGGGCGCCGTCACATCCACGTACAGATCCTTACCGAAACTGCGGATATTCCCAGCGGTGTCGGTTACATAAAAGGACAGGCGGTTATCCCCCTCGTCCATATCCACCCGGTAGCTGCCCGCGCTGGTGCTGCCCTCGGCGACCATTTCCCCGTTGAGCGCGGCGCTGACGGTATAGTCCCCGGTGAAAGCCACCTGGACATAAACGGTTTTCGCGTTGAAAAACTCCCCGTCCGGGAAGGTGACCGACACGCCGTCGAAATTGCCGCGGGTCACCGTATGCCGCTCGAAGTCGCCGGTGTTTCCCCAGCGGGTAGCCGCTACCGTGGCCTCCACGGAGGCAATGGAAGCAGGGATTTCGCCAAACCACTGGGTTTCGCCCTTTTCCACGCTCTCGTCGGTGAGCAGTTCGCCGGTGGCCCCGTCGTAAATCCGGACGCGGTATCCAGAAGCGTCCTCGTTTTCCTCCCAGGAGAGCCACAAGTCCTCATCCAGCATCCGCGCCTGGACGCCGCCCAGCTTGGGCAGCGCGTCCTGGGGCCGCCAGGATACCGGGCTGTCCGCATACTGGCAGGCGAAAATCCCGCCGGTGCCGACGGCTTTGAGGTACAGGTAATAGTCGCCGGATTCCAGCCCGGACAGGGAGAATTCGCATTGGCCGGCCGCTTCCCCCCGCACGGAGCTCAGCCGCTGCCCGCCGTAATTGACCGGATCCGGCGCCGCCCAGATTTCAAGGCGCAGATTTTCCTCGCTGTCCCGGATATCCCAGGAAGCGGTGCCGGTTTCCCCGGAAACCTGGACGGTAAACGAAGCGATATCCATCCGTCCGGGCATCACGCCGGAATCCAGCGTGACCGTCCCCAGCCCTTCGCCGGTAATTGTCACCGTCCAGGTCCCGGCCTCCGCCGTGGCGAACCAAAACATCAGCTCGCCATCTCCTGCCTCGGCCTGCGGCATGTTGTCCTTGTCGTAGCTTTTGCCGCCCGGCGATGTAATGGTGACATCCGCCTGCTGGTCGCTGTTCTCCCACTGGATGGAAAACACGTAGTTTTCCTTGGCTTCGTTCAGCCGGATTTCGTATTCCCCCGTCTTGGCCGACACCCTGGGCGGCAGGACGAACAGGAAAACAACCGCCAGGAAAAGGGAAGCGGCGATCCGCCCGGCTCGCGCTTTTCGGCCGCAGGAGTTTGCATATGCAGTCATCACGTCTTTCTTCCCTTCTCTCAGAATGTGTCTTCGTAATGGAACTTATCCCACAGCATAAGCCCCTCGCTGTCGTACCAGGCCCGGGCCCAGTCGTCGTTGCAGTAAACCTTCACGGCAATCGTGGTCCCGGAGGAGGTGCCCACGTCGGCGGTAAATTCGATACCGATTTGCTGGTTGTCCCAGTTCACATCTGCCCAGCTGCACCGCAGATGGCCCTTGCCGCCAAGGCCAATCAAAGCCGATACGCCGTCCTGGTTCTGCCCGGCCCAGCGCACCGACACCTTGGCTTCCAGCTCGCCGCCGATATCGATGCCCGCGCAGGAGAGCTCCGTCCCGACCCCGGCCTTTACCAGGAACTTCTGGGTGCTGATCCCGATTTCCGCCGAGGCGATTTTTTGCTGGAGCAGTTCCAGATCCGCGGTAATATCCAGCGACAGATCGCTGAAATTCAGCAGCACCTGCGCATCCGAGATTTTCCCCAGCTCTCCCCAGCGGGTGATGCTGCGGGCCGCGCCGGTACTCTTCCAGCCCAGCATCTTGAAGACGTTGATATCCGCCTCGGCCAGCACCTTCAGGGTCACATCCTTGGTATCGATTGTATCATCGGTGATAAACAGGCCGCTGGCGCCGGCCAGGCCGCCCCCGACCTTAGTCAGGTTAAACACCTTGAAAATCGGGATCCCCGGATCCAGAGACGCCGCTACTTCCAGGCTGTCCGGATACCAGAAATACGAGCCGACCGCCACGTCAAGCGTGTTTTCCGACTGCTTATTGCCAGGGATCAGCTTGATGCCCGGCATCAGGATGCTGGCATTGAAGCTCCAATATTCGTATTCGGGATCCAGCGAGTTGATTTTCAGCCCCAGTTCCTTGACCGGGAAAAGGAAGAACTTCTTGTTGTCCGGCAGCTCCAGGCTGACCTCTCCGCCGAAGCGCACATCCGACGCCCCCAGCGCCACCGAGAGGGAGCCGCTCAGCGGGAAGAAGCGGTCCCATTTGCCGCCCAGCGTTTTCACCAGCGCTTCCCGGTCTTTTTTCGTCCCGGTCACGCCGCCAGTCAGGGCGGTCACCAGATTGTCTTCGATCGCGCCGAAATCCAGCGTCTCGGCGTCCAGCTGGAGCCGGTCGGCATACAGCGTGACCTTGGCTGCGGAGACTTCGGTGAATCCCGGGAATTTGAAGGAATAATCCCGCAGTTCGTCGCTCAGGGACTGGCCGGCCCCTCCGGTACCAAAATCGGTGTCGGATTCGCCGACATCCATGGAAAACGTCCCGTTGCGCACAATCAGATCCCGGCCCTGGAAGATATTCTCCGCAAAGGTGCGGCCCACCATGTTCTGCAGGCTGTTGCCGCTTTCCGCCGTTTTTACCGCCTGCGCGTAGCTCGCGTAGAGCTTGCCGTCGCCTTCCACCGCGCCGTTTGCCCCCAGATACAGCGCCTGCTGCCCGGCTTTGGAGAGATCGTCGTCCGCCAACTGGTCGTTGGGGGTAATCGTCAGTTCGGATGTGCTGTACAGGAAGCCGTTGATGCTCACGTTGCCGGAGGCGGTCAGTTCGGTGCGGCTGCCGCTTTCGCTGGTCACGCCGATGTTATCCGCCATGATGAACATGTTGCCCATCTGTACGGAAGAAACCGTGCCGGCCCGGAATACGCGGAAGCCCTTGTACAGGGTGTCCGCCCGGCCGTCCGGCAGGCGGACCTGCACGGCGTAAAGGCCGGCCGTCAGGTTCCCGCGCAGCTTCCCGGTCAGTTCGCCCGCGCTTTTCACCTTGATATCGGTCAGAGCGATGTTCCCTATGCTGACGCTCATCCCGCTCTGGAAGCCGGAACCGCGCACCGTAACGGTGAGCCCGTTGCGGAGATCGCCCTGCGCCGCGCTGCCCGGCGACAGCGCATAAACGGCCAGGTCGCCGTCCGATACGGGGTAAACCCCGGCGTCCTCGTCCTCGTCGGTCACTTCCTCGCCGGAAATCCGGTAAGCCTTGACGTCGTCCACCGCGTATTCCGGGATCCCCACCGTCAGGCTGCGGGGATCCGTCTCCGGGTTGTCCGTTATCGTGTATTCAAAGCAGTAGTTGTTGACAATGTACTGCTGGAGCAGCTGATAGATGTCCGCCAGTTCGGTCGAGGTTTCCGCCGCGATAAATTTCCCGCCGGTGCTCTGCGCGATGTTGTGCAGGTAGGATGCGTTCACGTCGCCCAGGCCGACGGCAAAGATGGCGACGTCCTGCCGCTTGGCCTGCGCGAGCACCTTCTGCATTTCCTCTTCGCTGTTGTTGTCCTGCCCGTCGGTGAGCAGGATGATCGCCCGCGTCCCTCCGGCGCCGCTCAGTTCTTCCAGCGCCGTTTGGATGGCCCCGGAAATGTCTGTGCCGCCCACGGCCGACAGATCGCGGATCCCGCTCACCAGCTTGGCGGAGGAATTGGTCAGGGATACCGTCACCGAGGAGGAATCGGCATAGGGGATAAGCGCCATGCGCTGGGTCTCGCCGTCCATGTTTTCAGCGCAGGCTTCCGCCGCCAGCTTCGCATTTTCCAGCGGCGAACCCGCCATACTGCCGCTCTCGTCCATTACCAGGGCAATCGAGATCTGCTTGGCCTCTTCATCCTGGATCAGTTCAAAATCCTTAATCTGGTACTGCGTGTCGAACAGTTCAAAATCCTCTTTGGAAAAACCGTCCGCCGCACCGAATACTTTGTCCTTTTCCCCGCTGATGTTGACATAGGCGCGGATGGTCGGATAATTCTCGGTATCCACCTTCCCAATGAGGACGGAGAGGCGGTCGTATTTCAGCGTGGACACGACAAAATCCGCCATGGTCCCGTTGACCGTTTCCCCCGACGAGGACACCACATCCTGGCTCTGGGCGCGCACCAGCCGCTGCACGGCGGAGGTAAGGGCCGGATCGCTTTCTCCCGCCTGCGTGGTATTGTACGCCCCGACGACCTCCTGCAAAGGCTCCACGATGGGAGAATCCTGCCGCAGCGTACCGGCGTTGTCCACCACTTTCCAGATGTATTCCTTGGCGCTGTCCCGTTCGTCCGCCGCCAGGTACAGCTTGGCAATCTGCAGATCCAGCAGCCCGCTCTTATCCCCGCCCAGGGGCTTTTTCGCGATAAGATAGTTCACCGCCCGGTTGATATCCAGCAAGGAAGCCTGCTTGCGCAGGTCCTCCGCCTCGTTCATAAGCTGGTCGTACTCCTCCTGCTGGGAGGGGAGCTCCGTGTTCAGCCCGCCGGCCTGCGCTTCCTTTTCCTCCGCCTGCTTCAGGAGTTCCTGGGCCTCGCTGTCCAGCGAAGCATCGCTGCTGCTCTGGCCGTTTTTGACCTGCTGGGCTATTAAATCCGTGTACACCACCAGATTGCTCTCGCTGTCGTCCAGTTCCACCAGCTTCTGGGCGAGCAGACGGGCCTGCTGGTAATCGTTCTGCCTTGTATAATATTTCACCGCCGTCAGCAAAACGTCCTCGTCGTCAGGGTAGAGGGAGAGCAGTTCTTCCACCGTCGCCGTATCCAGTTCGCTGAGATCGTTGAGCGTCAGCGCTTTGTCCAGACGGTAAAGCTCCTCCGTCTTTTCCTCCATGGCTTCCGCGGCGCCGCGGAGGTCGCAGATTTCGCGCACCAGCTGGTCGATGCGTTCGCGCCGCTGCGTCTCGGTGACGGCCGCGGGGGAGGCGTCCTCTCCGTCGTCCCCCAGGGGCAGATCGGCCGCCCCGCCGGTCAGTTCCCCGGTTTCGGGATCGATCGTAAGCCCCAGCACCCCGGCTGCCAGGGAGCGCAGTTCCCGAACCTGTACGGCGGTGGGCTCGTCCAGTTTTCCCTCGCTCAGGAGCCTGTCCGCCTCAAAGTAGGCAGACAGATATTCCCTGTCCGCAGCGTCGGCCAACAGGGTGAGTATCTCCCGGTCCTCTTCGGGGCAGAACTGCGCTTTTTCGCGGGCCACCTCGCCGTGCCCGTCCAGAAGATACCGGTAAGCAAAGTCCAGATTCAGCCGCCAGGCGCCCGTGTCAATCTGAGAAAGCACCGCGCCGGTGCTGGCGCAAAGCAGCCCGGAGGCCACCAGAGCCAATACGCACCAGTGGCCGATGCTGCGCGTAATCCGCAGCAGCCGGTGCCCCAGGATATCCACCGCCAGGAACAGGGCGAACAGGCCGCACAGCACCAGCAGCGGCGCCAGCGGCAGGCCGCTTATGGAATTCCTGCCGGCCAATGCCAGGCAAACCGCAGCCAGGACGGCAACGGCCCCAACCGCAATGGGGCCTCCCAGAGCGCGCCGCTTCTTCACCGGCGCCGGCGGCACCGGCATTTGAGCACCTGGGCCCGGGGCCGCCGGTATGCCCGCTTGCGCATCCGCCGGCAGCACCGGCCCGCCCGTTTCCGTATTCGCTGCCGACAACACCTGCCCGCAGTGCGGGCAGACATTGCCGGAGGGCACCGACCCTCCGCATCGAGAACAAGTCACGTTTCCCACTCCTCATCCAGCCTTCCGTCCGGAAGGCGATATCCGCAGTTTTATACGGCCGGATTCCATTCCCGAAACGGCAAAACAGAGTGTGTACCGCGCCCCTTTGCGAAATGAAAACCAGCCGCTCTCCCCATGACATCATTATAGCACATGTCCCTTTAAAATCAATGTCGAGGGCGGATTTTCTGACGGCGTTGAGGCGTTTACGGCTGGTCGGCGTCTTTATAGGGGGGCGGCTTCCACTGCAAATACAAAAGAGGCCATATAGAGCCGCCGCTTCCGTCCGAACGCTTTGCTATGTTGAACAGCCCTGCGGAAGAGCCCGGCAAGAGCAGCGCCGTATGCGGCGGAATATCCGTATCAGCTATGATTTGGTGGATTTTGCCCCTTGCACAAACCGGCAAAACGAGGGCGGCATGACTATTTCAGCCATGCCGCCCCCGCGCAACACCCACGTATACAGTTATATAGCGTTCTGCCATTGCCGCGGATTTCTGCATATAGGAGCCCGGGCAGGGAACGCCTACAGCGTCCCTTTCCGGCCGAACAGCCGCATGAACAGCTTCCGCGCGCAGTCGGCCGGCACCACGAGGAAAGCGATGAGCAGAACCCGGCGGAGTTCCCCGAAGGTCAGGCCCGCCGTGCGGAACAGGCTCCCGCCGTAATAGATGAGCCCGATTTGGATGACCGCCACCGCCAGCATGATGACGAGGAAGGAAGGGTTTTTCCGCAGGTGGGCCAGCAGGTTCACCCGGTGGGTGCGGGCGTTGAGCGAATTGAAAATCCCTGCAAAAATAAAGAGGGCGAAAAACGCGGTCATCAGATAAATGTTGTCGTTCGCATACCGGAAGAGCAGGCGGATTGCCGGGAGTTTTAAAAACAGGACGCAGAGCACCACGGTGAACACGCCCATGCAGAGGATCTGGCTGAGCATATACCGGTTGAGGACCGGTTCGTCCCGCCGCTTCGGCGGTTCGTGCATGTATTCCTCCAGCGGCGGCTCCCCGGCAAAGGCGAGCCCGGCGAGGGTATCCATGATGATGTTGATCCACAGCATCTGGATGACGGTCACAGGGGTATCGATGCCGATAAACGGCCCGATAATGGAGATCCCGACGGCGCACAGGTTCATGGTGAGCTGGAAGATGATGAACTTCCGGATGCTCTTGAAGATGGTGCGGCCGTACAGGATGGCTTTGGCAATCGAAGCGATGTTGTCGTCCAGGATGACGATATCGCCGGCCTCCTTGGCCACTTCGGTGCCGCTGCCCATGGCAAAGCCGACGTCCGCTTTTTTGAGGGCGGGAGCGTCGTTGATGCCGTCCCCGGTCATGCCGGCGACCAGATCCAGTTCCTGCGCCAGCCGGACCAGGCGGCTCTTGTCGTTCGGCAGGGCGCGGGCCACCACCCGCAGGGAGGGGAGGAGCCGCTTGACCTCGTCGTCGTCCATGCCGTTGAGTTCCGCGCTGGTCAGCACCGCATGCTTTGGGACGCCGCCGGGCGCGTGCTCGTCCAGCAGCCCGGCTTCCCGGGCGATCGCGGCGGCGGTTTCCCGGTTGTCCCCGGTGATCATCACCACCTGCACCCCCGCTTCCCGCACCTGCCGGACGGCGGCCCGCGCTTCCGGACGCACTTCGTCCCGGATGCCGGCCAACCCGACGAGGATCAGGTCGGAGAACCCGCCTTCTTCCCGCACCGGCGTTTCGGAGACCGCCAGGCAGAGCACCCGCATGGCGCGGCCGGTCATTTCCTTCATCTGGTTTTCGAGGAACAGCCGGCTGGGAAGGGGGCATACGGCCCCTTTTTCATTGTAATACCGCGTGCAGCAGGGCAGGAGTTTTTCCGGCGCGCCCTTGACCAGGGTGAAGCTGCGCTCCCCCCGCAGTTCGGCGGCGGAGAATTTGTTTTTGGAGTCGAATGGGATGACGTGCCCCTTTATTGTTTTCCCGCCGGAAAGGGCTCCGGCCCCCTCCGGCTTTCCCGCCCGGGCCGTGGAGCCGGACGCCGCGTATTCCAGCAGGGCGCGGTCGGTCGCGTTCCCGCCCAGCGCTTTCCCGCCCGACCAGAGGCTGCCCGAGTTCTGGACGCAGGACAGTTCCACCAATTCCCAGAGCGGTTTCCGGCGGCGGAGTTCGGCCGCGCTCTTGTATTCGGTCCCGTCCCCGGACAGGAAGCGGGTGACCTCCAGCTTCCCGCGGGTGAGGGTGCCGGTTTTGTCGGTGAACAGGATATTCAGGCTGCCGGAGGTTTCGATCCCCACCAGCTTGCGCACCAGCACATGATCCTTCAGCATCCGCCGCATATTGGAGGAAAGGACCACCGTAATCATCATCGGCAGCCCTTCCGGCACGGCGACCACCACCACCGTAATCGCCAACGTCAGGGCGTGGAGGATATGCTCAAACAGCCCCGCGGGATTGGCGGCAATCCATTGCCCCATCTGGACGATGTTCATCCCGTGGTCCAGCAGCAGGGAATGGAAGAGATCGGCAACCGCTACCAGCCCTGCCGCGATGTACCCGAGTTTGCTGATGGTGCGGGCCAGGCCGCCCAGCCTTACCTTGAGCGGGCTTTCCCGCGTTTCCTCCTGCACCTCCCGGGCCAGATGCCCGTAGAAGGTCGCGTCCCCGACGGTGCGCACCTGCATTTCCCCCTCGCCGGAGCAGACGACGCTGCCCCGGAACAGCCGGTTTTTGGCCAGGAAATCCTGCGCGTCGTCCTGTTCGGGGCCGGGGCGCTTGGCCGCCTCCTTGCTTTCCCCGTTGAGCGCCGACTGATCGACATGCAGTTCCCCGGATAAGAGGAGGCCGTCGGCGGGCAGGCGTTCCCCCGCCTGCAAAAGCACCACGTCGCCCACCACAATCTCCGCGGTGGGGAGCTCCGTCACCCGGCCGTCCCGCCGGACGCGGCATAGGGTGCGCTGGGCGTCCTCCTGCAGCTTGGCAAAGGCGGATTCGCTCCCGTATTCCGAAAGGGTGGACACAAAGGTCGCAAGGAAAATGGCAACCGCAATCCCCGCCGATTCGAACCAGTCAAAGTGGCGGAACAGGAAAATCACGTTGATGGCCAGCGCGGCGAGGAGCACCTTGATAATCGGATCGCCGAAGCTGTCGAGAAACTGCCGGAAAAACCCGCGGCGTTTCTTCTGCGTCAGCTGGTTGGAGCCATGTTCCCGGCGGGACTGCTCGGCTTGTTGAGTCGTCAGTCCCGCCGGGGAGGGAGCGTTTGGCGTCATGGATGCGTCACTCCTTCGGATAGTGGTGGACAGGGCCGGGCCCTCTACTATACTCTATTCGAAGGGGGTGGACAATATGACGGCTTGTTCCACGACGGGCAAAGCACAAGTCCCGCGGGACGCTGGCGTTCCCGCGGGACTTTCCCGTCGCTTTTGGGGAAGGAGATGGTTAATTCAGCCCCTGTTCGGTCACCCGGTCGAAAAGGCGGCGCACCTCTTCCGCCATGGGGCGGTGCGCCGGCTCCTCCAGTTCCGGATCCGCCGCAATCAGGGAGCGGGCTTCCTCCTGCGCTTCCAGGAACAGGGGCATGTCCCCGTTTAAGTCGGCGATCTTCAAATCGGGCAGGCCGTGCTGCCGGGCTCCGAAGAAATCCCCCGGCCCGCGCAGCTTTAAGTCCTCGTCCGCGATTTTGAAGCCGTCGTTGGTGGAACACATCACCTTCAGCCGGCGGATCGCCTCCTCGTTCTGGGCGTCGGAAATCAGGATGCAGGTGGATTTGTACTTCCCGCGCCCCACCCGGCCGCGAAGCTGGTGAAGCTGTGCCAGGCCGAACCGTTCCGCGTTTTCGATGACCATCAGCACGGCGTTGGGTACGTCCACCCCGACCTCGATGACGGTGGTGGAGACCAGGATGGACAGTTCGTTGCGCGCAAAGGCGCCCATCACCCGTTCCTTTTCCGCCGGTTTCATCCTCCCGTGCAGCAGGCCGAGCGAATAGCCGCGGAACGGCCCTGCCGCCAGCTTTCCCGCATATTCGGTCGCGCTGGCGAGATCGCCTTCCCCCTCGCCTTCCTCCACCAGCGGGCAGACGACATAAGCCTGCCGCCCTTCGGCAATGTGCTTTTTGATATAGTTATACGCCCGTTCCCGCTTATCCCCCCGCACGGCGTAGGTTTCGATCGGCTGGCGGCCGGGAGGCAGTTCGTCCAGGACGGACACGTCCAGATCGCCGTAAATAATCAGCGCGAGGGTGCGGGGGATAGGGGTGGCGGACATGACCAGCATGTGGGGGTTCACCCCCTTGGCGGCGAGCTTTGCCCGCTGCCCTACCCCGAAGCGGTGCTGTTCGTCGGTCACGACCAGGCCCAGCTTTGCGAAATTCACCCCTTCGGAAAGCAGCGCGTGGGTGCCCACCAGCAGATCGATCCCGCCCTCCGCCAGCCGCGCCAGAATCTCCCGTTTTTCCGCCGCCGGCTGGGAGCCGGTGAGCAGCCCGACCCGGACGCCGCCCGGCGCGAGCAGGGAAGACAGGGAGCGGGCGTGCTGTTCCGCCAGGATTTCGGTGGGGGCCATCAGCGCCGCCTGCCAGCCGTTTTTAATCGCGGTATAGGCGACCCCGGCGGCGACTGCGGTTTTCCCGCTGCCCACGTCCCCCTGCACCAGCCGGCTCATCGGGGCTTGGCCCTGCATATCGCGCACGCAGTCGGCAATCGCCCGCCGCTGCGCCCCGGTGGGGGAGAAGGGGAGGAGCCCCAGGTATTCTTCCGTATAATCCGCCGCCATCACCGCAGCGTTGGCGCTGCGGGTGCGGCCCTTCAGCCGGAGCAGCCCCAGCTGAAGGATCAGCAGTTCCTCAAATACCAGCCGCCTGCGGGCGACGGCCAGGGCCTCGCTGCTGGTGGGGAAATGGATATTTTCGAGCGCGAACCGGCGGGTGGATAAGCTGTGGCGCAGCCGCAGCTCCGCGGGGAGGGGATCCGCATCCAGTTCCGTCCCCAGCGCTTCCAGCGCCCGGGCGACGCAGCCTTCGATCATCCGGGTGGTGAGGCCCTCCGTCTGCCGGTAGATAGGCCGGATCCGCTGCCCGCCCTCCGCCGGCTCCACGAGAGGGGACGCCATTTCCCGATGGGTAAAATCCCCGCCGACCGTCCCGAAAAAGAGGTATTCCTCTCCCGCGTGGATCTTTGCGGCAGCGTATTTGTTGTTGAACAGGGTAACCCGCATCCGGGAGGCCCCGTCGCTCACCTGGAACCTATACAGCGTCATCCCCTTGCGGACGCGGTGCTCGGCGGGGGCGCTCAGAGCGGTCGCCCTGACACAGCAGGGCTCCCCAAAAGGCGCGGACGCAATCGGCGTGAGCTTCGACCAGTCCTCATAGGCGCGGGGGATGTTCCGCACCAATTCCCCGACCGTGGCAATGCCCAGCCGGGCAAACTGCGCCCCGCGGCGTTCGCCCACCCCTTTCAGATAGCGCAGGGAGGTATCCATGGATATCGAAAAAGCCGAAGACAAGGCGGCCGCCTCCTTTGGAAAAATAATCGATGGATGGTACAGGCTCAAAAGGCTCGTTTGCAGGGAACGCCGGGAATAAGTGGACAATATGCCCGCTATATATGGAGCAGGAAAACCATTCCCACTGGAAAGGACTGCAGGCCTATGTATTGGACCGTCCGCCTCCGCCGGGGCCTTTTCACCATGGCGGTACTTTTTTTGTCCGGGCTTATCTGCATCGCCGTTGGGCTGGGACGCACGGCGGCCGAATCCGCCGGGGCAGAGCCGCAGGAGGGCGTCTCGCTGCCGATTGTCATGTACCACGGCCTGCTGAAGGAGGAAAAACGGCAGGGCCCCTATGTGATTTCTCCCGATCTCTTCGAAAGCGATTTACAATATTTGAAGGAGCATGGATACACAACCGTCGTTGTTCAGGACCTGATTGACTATGTAAACGACGGCACGCCGCTGCCCGAAAAGCCGATTATGCTTACCTTTGACGACGGGTATTACAACAATTACCTGTACGCGTACCCGCTATTGCAGAAATATCAAAGCAAAATGGTGCTTTCCCCCATCGGGCGGTATACGGAGCAATACAGCAAGGAGGAAACGCTCCACGCGAACTATTCCAACGCCACCTGGGAGCAGCTCAAGGAAATGATCGATTCCGGCCTGGTGGAGGTGCAGAACCATTCGTACGATATGCACAGCGACGGGACCAAGGGGAAACGGAAGGGCGCCAAGCGGGTCAGCGGGGAGACGGTGGAGCAGTACACGCAGGCGCTCAAGGAGGATGTGCAAAGGATGCAGGACGCCATGGCGCAGAACACCGGCTTCACGCCGACCGCGTTTACCTATCCGTTCGGCGCGGTCAGCAAGGAATCGCTGCCCATTCTCAAAGAGATGGGATTCCAGGCAACGCTGGTTTGCGAAAGCCGGGTGAACCGCATTACCCGGGATCCGGAGTGCCTGTATGGGCTGGGCCGTTTCCGCCGCCCGCCGGATACCGGCAGCGAGGAGTTTTTTACCAAGACCATGAAGCTGGAGGGATAGGCGGCGTGCGCTCCTTCGGAAAAGCCGGCTGGTGGTTCCGCTAAGGGACTGCGCGGGTTCGGCCGCGTCCAAGGGGGAGAGGCGGGTGAGAAGCCCTTGCGTTTATGGAAAAACCGGCCCGGATTCTTCCGGGCCGGTTGATTGCCTGAAGGGTTATTCCACCGAGAGGAAATAGTAATACACCGGCTGCCCGCCGTCGACGATAGTGATGTCCACCGCGTCGCCCGCCTTCGCCTGGACAGCGTCCCGCACGGCTTCCGCGTCGGCCTCCGTCATCCCCTGGCCGTAGATGATGGTGATGAAATTGACCTCTTTCCCGGTAATCTTCCGGGTGTTGATGATGCTTTTCGCCAGCTTGACGGTCGCGTGGTGGATATCCGTGTCGCTGAAAACCACTTTGCCGTTTTCCAGCGCGAGGATTTCCCCTTCCTTGATGGAATAGCCGCCGAAATCGCTGTTCCGGGCGGCAAAGGTGATCGACCCGGTGGAGACGTTGTCCGCCGCCTTCATCATGTTCAGCAGGTTTTCCTCTTCCGAGGCGTCGGGATCGAAGCTCAGCATCGCGGAAATCCCCTGCGGGATGGTCCGTGTCTGCAGGACGTGGACCTTCCGGTCAGCCAGCGGCACCGCCTGTTCCGCCGCCAGGATGATGTTTTTATTGTTCGGCAGGACGTATACCACCTTGGCCGGGGTCGCCTGGATAGCGTTCAGGATATCGTCGGTGGAGGGGTTCATGGTCTGCCCGCCCGAAACGACGCTTTCGCAGCCGAGGTCGTTGAAGAGGTGATGCAGCCCTTCGCCGGCCGCTACCGCGACAAAGCCGACTTCATTTTCCGGCTCCGCCCGCTGAGGGACCACGGGGCCGGCAGATTCCTCCGGCACCCAGGCGGCGTTGGCGTGCTGGATGCGCATATTTTCGACCTTTACGGTTTCGAACTGTCCGTATTTGACGCCTTCGGAAAGGGCCTTGCCCGGGTCATTGGTGTGGACGTGCACTTTAATGATGTCGTCGTCGTCCACCACCACGACGCAGTCGCCGATCGATTCCAGATAAGCGCGCAGCCGCAGCGGGTCGCGGGTGTTGCCCTTTTCCCGCCCGACAATGAACTCCGTGCAATAGGTAAAGGTAATCTCGGTTTCGAACGATCCGGCGGCGCTGACCGATTTGGACGGCGCCGCGGCGGGAGCCTCTTCGCCTTCCTCAATGGCGCCGCCTTCAAAAACGCCCTGCATCGCGCGCAGGATGATGCATAAGCCTTTCCCGCCCGCGTCCACAACGCCGGCCTTTTTCAGCACAGGCAGCAGCTCCGGCGTGCGCTCGAGGGAGGCCTCGGCTTCCGCGCAGATCGCTTCCCAGACAGGGGAGACCTCCGGATCGGCTTCCGCCGTTTCCCGGCCCTTGGCCGCCGCTTCCCGTGCCACGGTCAGGATCGTGCCTTCGGTAGGCTTCATCACGGCCTTGTACGCCGCCTCCACCCCCAGGGTGAGGGCCGCGGCCAAATCCGCGCCGTTGGCTTCGCTTTTCCCTTTCAGCCCCTTGGAAAAGCCGCGGAAAAGCAGCGAGAGGATAACGCCCGAATTCCCGCGTGCGCCGCGCAGCAGGGCGGCGGAGGCCACGTCCGCGGTTTCGCTGACTGTCGGGGCGTCCAGGCGGGCCAGTTCCCTCCCGGCGGCGGAAAGGGTCATCGACATGTTGGTGCCGGTGTCCCCGTCGGGGACAGGGAAGATATTCAGTTCGTCCACCGAATGCTTGGCCTTTGCGAGACAATTGGACGCAGAAATCATCGCGTCGCGCAGAATGTTACCTTGAATCAACTTAAGCACTCCCTTGACAGGTGCTCCACCGCGGCTCGGTGCCGGCGGTCAGGCCGCACCGAATTATTCGGATTTCATCCCATCCACAAAAACATTGACTTTCTTCACCTGAAGGCCGGTGGCTTCCTCTACCGTATAGCGCACCTTGTTGACAATGCTTTTGGCAATGGCGGATATATTCATCCCATAAATCACGGAAATATGCAGGTCGACAATCAGCTTATCGTTATCGCTGCGCACACGGATCCCCTCGTCCGCATAAGAGCGGCGGGAAATCAGCGAACGGAGCCCCTGCTTGGCGCCGCTTTTCACCATACCGGCCACGCCGTAGCAGGAGGAAGCCGCATGCCCCACAAGATACGCAAAATATTCCTGCGAGATTTCGATGGTACCCAGATGGTTTTCGATTCGTATCATACAAGTGACCTGCCTTTCTGGTAATTTGCCGCCGGCATTCGGAAAACCGGCGAAAGGCGTTTTCCTATATTCAAAGTTTTAAGAAAAACTCCAAACATCGATGCCGTAAAAATGGTTGAACGCCGTTGGGGTGACGCCCGAAAGGGCCCGGTCGTAAGCCGCCAGCCCATTCCGCCAGCAGAGGGGGATGAACGGGACGTCCTTTGTGAATACGTCCGTGAATTCCTGCAGCGTCTTCTGGCCCGCCAGATACTCCCGATAGGCGGAAGCGGATTCCCCGCCGGTATTTACCCCGTACGAAGCGGCGCCGCCGGAGGAAAAGAACGGCTGAAGCCCCATATTCGCCGACAGGCGGATTTCGCCGAGGTAGAGATCAAAATCCCCGTCCTCCAAACGCTCCTCGTATTCCTCAAAGGAAAGGACAGTGACGGTCAGCGAAACCCCCGCTTCGGCCAGCTGCTGCTTGAGCAGTTCGGCGGCGGCGGTACGGAAACTGTTCCCGTCGCTCACCAGCAGTTCCAGCGAAAGCGGATTTCCATCCGTATTATTATAACCTGCTTGTTCCAATTGTGCAACCGCTACCGCGATATTTTCGTTGTCGTCAAATCCCTTTAATTCGACAGCGGGCTTCCAATGAGGGCTGAACGGCGCAGCGGCGGCGTCGGCCCGGCCGGCGAAAGCGCTGGAGACGATGGCGGAGCGGCTGATGGCCAGGGAAAGGGCCTCGCGGACCGAGGCGTCGGAAAGGGCGGAGCGGCGGCTGTTGACGCCGAGGAAAACCAGCGCATTCAGCGGCACGCTGATGTTCGCGCTGGTGGTGCGGGGAATATCCCCGCTGGACAGGTCGTCGAAATAAAAGCTGATGGTGCCGCTTTCCAGCGCACGGACGGTGGTATCCCCCTCCGGATAATCCTTGAGATAGATGGTGGAAATAGCCGGCGCCTTCTCATACTGCGGGTTGGCGGCCAGCGTAGGGGAACCGCCGTTTGAAAATACATAGGGGCCGCCGCCGATCGGCGCTTCCTCCGTCCCGGCCTTAATCACGGGGAAAGACAGGCAGGCCGCAGCGTTCGGATCAGCGGAGGAAAGCGTGAAGGTCAGGTTTTTTTCGGTTTCGTCCGCCGAAACGCCGGTCACATTTCTTAAAAGGACGGAATAATTGGCGGAGGATTTGGCCTGCTCGAAGGAAGCGATTACGTCAGCGGCCGTAACGGAAGTCCCATCAGAGAAGACGGCGCTTTCCCGCAGTACGGCCGTGACCGCCCCGCCGGATACCTGCACGGATTCCGCCAGTTGCGGCTGAGCGACCCAATCGGCATCCAGCGCCGTGAGTCCCTGATAAAGCAGGGGCGCCAGTTCCAGGTTGCTGCGGGTAGCGGCGGCAAAGGGATTCAGCGTGTCGCTGCTGCTGAAACACAACGTGAAGGCTTTCTGCTCCTCCTCGCCGGAAGGCGAGGAGTTTTCCCCGCTGGGGGAGGAGGACTCCTCCGTGGAACTTTCATAATAGCTTTTGGGAAGGGTTGAACAACCCGCAAGCGCGGCGAGCAGCGCCAATACGCTCATGAAAGCGGCCAGTCGTTTCAACCGTATCCTCCTTTCGCATCGGGTAAACAGGGCGCTCCAGCCGGTCGGCTGCCGACAGTGGCGCTTGGTGAAAGCCGCCCGGCATGGACAGCGGGTGGTATTCTTTAAGTCAAAGGATCTGCAAGCGTTCCAGTGCCGCGGCCTTCCCCGTGGCGTCATCCAAGGTCAGCAGCACGGCGTCCATGCGGCAGGGGCCGTCTGCCGTGCTGAAACGGACCGGAAGCTTGCCGTGCATTTTGGCAATGGACTGTTCCGGCTTTACCCCAAGCACGGATTGGACGGGGCCGGTCATCCCAATATCCGTTAAAAACCCCGTCCCCTCGGGGAGGATCTGCTCGTCCGCCGTCTGGACATGGGTGTGGGTGCCGACCAGCGCGGAAATCCGCCCGTCGGCATAATAGGCGAGCGCCTTTTTTTCGGCGGTTGCCTCGGCGTGAAAATCCACAATGCAGAACCGGGGGGAGCCGGCCTCTTTCAACAGTGCGTCCAATGTGTCGAAGGGGCAGGCGAGGGGCTCCATATACACCACCCCGGCCAGATTGATGACCGCTACCTGATACCGGCCGCGGTCTACCATATATAATCCCCTGCCGGGCGCGGAGGAGGGATAATTGGCCGGGCGCAGGAGCGCCGGATTCGTCTCCAGCATTTCGTAAAGCTCCCGCCGGCGGAACGTATGGTTCCCGCCGGTAATGACATCGGTGCCGCTGTCAAAAATAAATTCGGCGGCGGAAGGGGTCAAGCCGTTCCCGTCGGCGGCGTTTTCGCCGTTGACAATGCAGACGTCCACGCCATATTTTCTCTTAACGTCGGGCAGCGTTTTCCGCAGGTGGGCGCGCCCGGCGCTGCCGACCACATCCCCTACGCAGAGGATTTTCACTGCGTCCACCTCCCTCCATGGATTACCGGATGCCGCCAAAATGGTTGAACAAAAGCATTTTTCGCCCGAAGCCGGTGGCGATTTAACTTTTATTTTACCATAAATCGCGGGAAAATCAACGTTCGCTTTGCAAAAAGATGCGGCTCCCGGATAGCATAGGCATTTACCCTATAATTTATGATTGGCATTGGGAAAATTCGGGGTCAGCCGCTGAAAATTGGCAGGCGCGGGCTGCTTTTCCGCCTTTCGCCCTGGAAGCTCTGCTTTATGCGCGCCACAACAGAGGTGGAAAGAGCCGGTTTTATATTCAAAAAGCCCGGAACCGATAGCGCCGGCGGAATAAGGATGTATAGTCGATTAGTGAATTGTCAAACTAAGAGCAACAGGAAAAGAGTTCAAAGTCCCATAATTCCTGAGCGGAATGGAAGTTCAAGACTTTACGAGGCCTGGCGTTAATCAACGCCAGGTTTCGTTTTAGAGTGGCGGGAGCAACGCGGGAAAGATTTCTACCCTTTGGGTAAAACTCCCGGAGAAGGCGGGAAAGATTTCTACCCTTTGGGTAAAACTCCCGGAGAAGGCCATTCAGATTTTCGTTGGTGCCCTTCTGCCAGGCGCAATAGGGATCAGCAAAGTAGACATCGCAATGCAGGCGTTCTTCAATGTTGCGCCAGTTGGCAAACTCGGTTCCTCGGTCACAGGTGATGGTCTTGACAAGCTGGGGAGGGAAAGCGGACAGAACAGAAACAATGGCATTTTCCATTGTTTCGGCTCTGCGGTCTGGTATCTTAACGGCAATATAGTACCTTGTCTTTCTCTCTGCCAAGGTGGCGAAGCAGGCTTTGCTTTTTCCCTGGCCGCTCACAACCGTATCCGCTTCCCAGTGCCCGGCTTCCTTGCGGCTGTATACCGACTTGTCTCGTTTACGGATGGATTTCCCTTTGCTGTATTTCCCTCGTGTTTCCTTGGTGCCGTGGCTCTTTCCCTTGCGCCGCAGGACTTTAAGATTCCCATTTACCAAGTATTTTTCATATATCCAGCGGTAGAT
>CAJFGS010000022.1 GCA_904377855.1 Candidatus Avimonas merdigallinarum | reverse complement strand
CGGTTGGCGTTGCTCGTTTGGCGCCTTTAGGCGCTGCTGGTGTTAGGGCCCTTACAGGGCCTATTCTTCATGCCACGTCCTTTGGGCGTGGTCATGACTGTGTTTGGGCATGGGGAAAGGCCGCGTGTTCCAATCGGGAGAAGCCGGCTGGAAATCCACAGGAGGGCAGGGCGCCTCGGCCATCCTGCACTCCAGCGGAACCCCGGGCGGCTGCCCCGTCGCCCCGTTCGGCCGCAGGGCGCTCCCGGCACGGGACGCCCCCCGGCTCGAACAGAGGCTCGTCCCGCCCTTCCTCGGAAAATTTCCCGCAGGGGTTGCGCCGCCCCGCCGGAGCGGGATATAATAAGGCTACCGGAAATAGCGGCTGCCGGAGGAAGGACGCCTTCCCACAGGAGCGCAAGCCGTGAGAAAGGGATGGCCATGCGAATGAAGGTATTGATGATCCCCTCCTGGTACCCTACGCCGGGCGCGCCGCTGCTCGGCACGTTCTTTCAGGAACAGGCGGAAGCGCTCGCGGAGCGGGGGGTAGAGATGGCGGTTGCCCATGTCAGCGTGGGAGGCGATTTCCGCCCGTCGCACAACGGGATCCGGCGGGAAGAAAAAAACGGGGTGCTCACCTATACCTATACCCGCCCCAACCTGACCCCGCGGTGGGAAAGGGGGCGCTGCGCCCAGCGCACCCGGATGCTGGAAGCGCTCTACCGCCGGATCGAAAAGGAATGGGGGAGGCCGGACGTGGTCAACCTGCGTTCCTCCCTGCATGGGTATGAGGCGCTGGCGCTCTGCCGCCGCCACGGCCTGCCCCTGTTTTTTATGGAGCATTCCTCCTATGTCATGACCGAACCGGCCGGCAGCCCGGCGGTGCGCCGGCTCCATGAGGTGATGCGGGCGGCCCGGGTGAACGCCTGCGTCAGTTCTGCCCTGCAGGCGGTCATGGAGCCGGCGGGGGAGACCCGCGTCATCCCCGACCCGGTGGACGGGCGGGCGTTTTTCCAAAAGGAAACGCCGCCCCGCCCCGCGTTCACCTTCCACGCCATGGGGCAGCTCCGGCCGATCAAAGGCTACGATACCCTGATCCGGGCCTTCGCCCTCCTGAAGGAGGGGGAGGAGCGGCCCTGCGTGCTGGAAATCGCCGGCGCCGGGGGGCAGCGGGAAAGCCTCCAGGCGCTGATTGATTCCGCCGGCATCGGGGACGCCTGCCGCCTGGTGGGCCCGGTCCCGCGGGACCGGGCGGTGGATTTTATGAACGGATGCGACTGCTTTGTCTGCTCGTCCCGCGTGGAGACGCTGTCCTGCGTGCTCAACGAGGCGGCGGCCTGCGGCAAGCCGGTGATCAGCACCCGCTGCGGCGGCCCGCTGGACATCGTGCGGGAGGAAACGGGCCTGCTGGTCCCGGTGGACGACCCGGAAGGGCTGGCGGGGGCGATGCGGCGGATGATGGACACCGCCGGGGATTACGATCCCGTCCGCATTCGCGCCCTGACCCTGGAGCGGTTCGGCCGGGATACGGTCTGCGAACAGCTTCTCGCCGCCTGCCGGGACGCCGCCCGCTGAGGGAGGCGCGGCCGCCGACAAAATACTGCGATAAGGAGACGGTTTCATGTCCAGCGTTCCTCTTCCCGAAAGCCGCACCCTGACCCCCCATCCCGGGGAGGTGCCCTATTACACCTTCCCCGCGTTCGACGCCGTCCCGTTTGTGCGGCACGGCTTCTCCACCCGCCTGGGCGGGGTGAGCGGCGGGGACTGCGCGAGCATGAATTTGAGTTACAGCCGGGGGGATTCGCCGGCGGCTGTGCGGGAAAATTTTGAACGGTTCTGCGCGGCGATTGGGGTGAAGGCGGAAAACGTGGTGGTTTCCGCTCAGGAGCATCATACGGAGATCCGCAACGTCACCGCGGCCGACCGGGGGCGGGGCGTCACCCGGGAAAAGGGGTACGCGGATATCGACGGCCTGCTCACCGACGAGCCGGACGTGGTGCTCTGCACCCAATATGCCGACTGCGTCCCCCTGTTTTTCCTGGATCCGGTCCGCCGGGTGGTAGGGACCTCCCACGCCGGGTGGAAGGGGACGGCGGCGCGGATTGGCGCGGTGACGGTGGAGCGGATGCGCCGGGATTACGGCTGCCGGCCGGAGGATATCCTCGCGGGGATCGGCCCGTCGATCGGCTTTTGCTGCTTCGAGGTGGATTCCCCGGTTTGGGAGGTGTTCGCCGGCATGGAGGAATTCGGCGACCGCTGCGGCCGGGAGGACGGCGGGGGCAAATACCACGTGAACCTGTGGGAAATCAACCGCCGGAGCCTGCTGGCGGCCGGGCTGCGGGAGGAGAATATCACCGTCACCGACCTGTGCACCCGCTGCCATGCCGATGTGTTCTGGTCCCACCGGGCGACCGGCGGCCGTCGGGGGAACCTCGGCGGTTTTATCTCCCTGACGGCATAGCAGGAAAAGGAGGGTTTCCCCGTGCCGTATCCTCTGGAAGACATTCTTCTCTATTTCTTTTTTTACAGCTTCTGCGGCTGGGTGATGGAGACGATCCTCTGCTCGGTGCAGGAGCGGCGGTTTGTCAACCGCGGCTTCTTGAACGGGCCGATTTGCCCGATTTACGGCTGCGGCATCCTGCTGCTCATGCTGGCGCTGACGCCGGTGCGGGATCATATCGGGAACCCTTGGCTTGCGCTGCCGGTGGTGTATGTGGTGGGCACGGTCCTGGCGTCGACGCTGGAATACTTCACCTCTTGGGCGATGGAGAAGCTGTTCCACGCCCGCTGGTGGGATTATTCCCATTACCGCGTCAACTGGAACGGCCGGATCTGCCTGCCGATTTCCCTGCTCTGGGGGGTGCTGGCGGCGGTGTTCCTTTATGGCGTGCACCCGGCGGTCGAATCCCTGGCCGTCCGGCTGCACGAGGCCGCGGATTGGCTGCCCGGGCTGCTCGCGGGGGTGTTCAGCCTGCTGTTTGTGGTGGACTTGGTGATATCGGTCCATGTGGCGCGGGGGATCGGGAGCAAGCTGGACGAACTCGACAAGTGGAGCGAGCTCATCCGGGCCCATCTGGACAGCCTGCAGCTTCCCACCAAGGAAGCGGTGATCGGCAGGCTGGAAGCGGTCTATACGCGGTATGCGCAAAACGGTGCCCGCCTCGCCAAGGATCTGCGCGGGCGGGCGGAAGAGTGGCGCTCCCTGTCCGAAACGGCGCTGCGCCGCCGCCTGGCCGATGCGGCCGAGGAATGGAAAAAGAGGAAGGAGAGCGCCATCGCGGGCACCCGCGCCCTCCAGCGGCGGATGCTGCAGGCGTTCCCGCATATGAACCGGCAGGGAGGGACGGCGGCCCTCCAAGACCTGCGGGAATACTGGAAAGCCCAGCGGGAGAAAAAGAAGGAGCGTCCCCCGCACGGCGATCCGGATGACAATCCAACGGACGAGCCGTAAAAAGCGGGGGATCGCGCCATGGCGCGATCCCCCGCTTTCCTTTCCGGTTCGGACGGGTAATATAACACAGCATCCCGAAGGGCACTCCGCCGGCAGCCGGCCGTCCGGCGGGCCCATTACAGCTCGCGGAGCCAGCGGGCTGCCCAGTCCGGCCATGCGGCGCAGGAGGGGACGGCAATCCCGGTTTCCTCCGCGGCGAGGGCCAGCCCGTGGGGGCCGCTGGGCAGAATATGCATCTCCAGCGGGATCCCATGGCGGCGGAGCGCCCCGGCCAGCAGAAGGGCGTTTTCCACCGGCACGACGTTGTCGTCCCAGGTATGCCACACAAAAGCGGGCGGGGTGTCCGCCGACACCTGCTTTTCCAGGGACGCCAGTTCCAGATTTTCCTCATACCGGTCCCCGAGCAGCCGTTTAAAAGAGTCTCGATGGGCGAATTCCCCCGAAGTGATCACCGGGTAGGCGAGGATCATCCCGTTGGGGCGGATGTCCTCCGGGCGTAGGCCGAGCGGGGCGGTCAGCAGTTCCCGGTTCCAGAACATCCCCAGGCTGCCCGCCAGGTGCCCCCCGGCGGAAAAGCCGCACACCACGATTTTGTCCGGGTTGACCATCCATTCCTCCGCATGGCGGCGCACCAGCGCGACCGCAGCGGCCAGTTCCAGCTGCGGGCCGGGGAAGAGCACCCGCCCGGCCACCGAATACCGGAGGACAAAGCATTGGAATCCTTCCGCCAGGAAGCGCAGGGCGATCGGCTCCGCCTCCCGGTCGGAGGTCATCTGATAGCCGCCCCCGGGGCAGATGACGACGGCCGGGCGGGGGACGGCCGCCATCTCCGGGGAGGGGGAGCGCCGGTAGGCGTATAAGCGCGGCTCGCCCTTGCCGGTCAGCCCGGCGCGGGCGTAATCAATGGAAAGAGGAATTTCTTCATACAGCATGGGGAGAGCCTCCTTCATTTTTAGGGGGACGAACGTCCCGCTCGATTTGGCTGCCGGCATCCTCCGGCGGCGCAGTCCTGTACAGTATTATACCACAAAGGCAGGGGGATGGGAAGTCCTTCCAGTTCCCGCATGCCCGGCCTGCCCCGGGCGGGGAGGGGAATCCGAAAAAGCCGAAACCGGCGTCTGCTATACTATATCAAAAGGAGGGATCCGTTATGACAGAACGGGAGATTTCCGTCCCGGCCTTCCGGCGCCTGCGCATGGAGCGGCAGGGCCTGCTTTCCCCCGCGGCGGATGCGGCGGGCTATGAGGCGCTGTTCCGCCGCATGCAGCCGGTCAAGCCGGCAGCCTTCTCCTGCCCCGGCGAGCCGCCCTGCCTCGTATACCGCTGCGAAATGGGGGACCGGCGGTTCACCGTCCCCTGGCGGGCGGGGCGGAAGCTGGTGAAAGGCCGCTTCCAGGGGGGCACGGTGGGGTATATCCTGGCCGACGACTGGGAGACGATGCTGGCCGCCTACCGCCGGCCGGCGGATTTCGGCGACGGGAGGCTCCGCCGCCTGTATGAATTCCTCCAAAGGGAAGCGCCGGTCACCGTCCGCCAGCTCAAGGAGGCCACCGGCCTGGCGGTGAAGGAGCTGACCCCGCTGCTCCACGCGCTCCAGCAGGCGTTTCTGGTGTATGAGGATCAGGTGGACAGCGATTGGGAGCGGGGCTGGTACCTTTTCGAGAGCGAATTTCCCGGGGTGGACAGCGGGCGGGTGTCCCGGGAGCAGGCGCTGGAAACCCTGGCCCTCCGCCAGATGGAAGCGCTGGCCTTCGCAGACGGGGAGACGCTGCGCAGCTTTTACCGCCTGCCCAAAAAGGAACTGGCAGCGGCGGCCGCACGGCTGGCGGAAAAGGGGCTGGCGCTGCCGGCCCGCCTGGAGGGGCGGCAGGGGTGGATCCGCCCGCAGGACGCCGCGCGGCTCCCGGATTGTGAAGGGCGGGAGGTTCCGCCCGGCGTGTTCGTCCTCCACCGCTCGGATTATCTGGTGCTGTGCTATGAATCCGCCCTGCAAAAACAGTGGGGGCTTTCGGACGTCCTGCAATACCTCTTTATCGACGGGGATTTTGCGGGGGCGGTGCGGGGGAAATGGAAACAGGGCCCCCACGAATTGTGGGAGATCGTCCTTTCCCTCCCGGCGGACGCTGCCGCCCGGCGGGAAGAGGAAATCCGGGCGGCGGTGCGGGCGGTGTACCCCCATCTGGACGATGCCGCCTGCCCGATCCGCTGCCTGTGAAGCGGCACGGAGGCGGCTCATTTCAGGGGGGAGGCCGGCGCCGGCTCCCCCGTTATTAGGGTCTTGACAAATGACGACAAATGCGGTATAATTACTGTAAAGTAATTTACTTTACAGTTTTGGCCGCAGCCGGCGTATAAGTGAGGGTAGATGCATGGCGAAAAATATGGAAATTTCCCTGCTGTTTGATTTTTACGGCGACATGCTGACCGAAAAGCAGCGGGACGTGGTGGAGTTATATTATAACGACGACCTTTCCCTTGCGGAGATCGCCGAGAACGAAGGCATCACCCGTCAGGGCGTCCGGGACTCGATCAAGCGGGCGGAGGCCCAGCTTCTGGAGATGGAGGACCGTCTCGGCCTGGCCCGCCGGTTCCGTTCCATGCGGGAAGGGTTTGAAGCGATCCAGGTTGCGGCGCGGGAGATTCAGGAACTGAATACCCGGTTCGGCTATTCCAGGGAAATTGACGAACGGGCGCGGGCTATCCTCGAGCTGTCGAAGCAGCTCAGCGAGGAGTAACGGCCGGTTTTCCCGGAGGGGCGCGCCCCGGTTCACGATTATGCGATAAAGGAGTTTTTCCGTGGCTTTTGAAGGTCTTTCCGACAAGCTTTCCGCCGCCTTTAAACGGCTGCGGTCCAAAGGCAAGCTGTCCGAGTCGGATGTAAAGGAAGCGATGCGCGAGGTGCGCCTCGCCCTGCTGGAGGCCGACGTCAACTATAAGGTCGCCAAGGATTTCACCAAAACGGTGACCGAGCGGGCGGTCGGCGCGCAGGTGATGGAGAGCCTTACCCCCGCGCAGATGGTCATTAAAATTGTCAATGAGGAACTGACCGCCTTAATGGGGGGCGAGGCGTCCCGGCTGGCGACGACCAACCATCCGCCCTGCATCGTGATGATGTGCGGCCTGCAGGGCGCGGGGAAGACCACCCACACCGGCAAGCTGGGGCGGATGCTCAAATCCCAGGGCCACCGCCCCCTGCTGGCGGCGTGCGACGTGTACCGTCCCGCCGCTATCCAGCAGCTGCAGGTGGTGGGGGAGAAGGCCGGGGTCCCGGTGTTTGAAATGGGGACGGCCGATCCGGTGGAAATCGCCAAGAAAGCGGTTGCCCACGCCCGCGACCACGGCAACGACTACGTCCTTTTGGATACCGCCGGCCGGCTGCACATCGACGAGCAGCTCATGGACGAGCTGAAAAACATCAAGCAGGCCGTCTCCCCCCAGGAAATCCTGCTGGTGGTGGACGCGATGACCGGCCAGGACGCGGTGAACGCTGCCTCCGCGTTTGACGAGGCGCTGGGGATCACCGGCGTGATGCTCACCAAGCTGGACGGCGATACCCGCGGCGGCGCGGCGCTCTCCATTCGGGCGGTGACCGGCAAGCCGATCAAGTTCGCCGGCGTCGGCGAGAAGCTGGACGAACTGGAGGTTTTCCATCCGGAGCGAATGGCTTCCCGCATCCTGGGGATGGGGGACGTGCTTTCCCTGATTGAAAAGGCGGAGCAGCAGATTGACCGCCGGCAGGCGGAAGAGCTGGCCCGCAAGATGCAGGAAAATAAATTCGACCTCAACGATATGCTCGAACAGTTCGCCCAGATCAAAAAGATGGGCAGCCTCAAAAGCATGCTCGGCATGCTGCCCGGCATCGGCAAGCAGCTGCAGGACGTGGATATCGACGAGCGGCAGTTCGACCGGGTGGAGGCGATTATCCTCTCGATGACCCCGGCGGAGCGGGAAAAGCCCGACATCATCAACCCCTCCCGCAAACGGCGGATCGCCGCGGGCTGCGGGATGAAGGTGGAGGACGTCAACCGCCTGCTCAAGCAGTACGACGCCATGCGCCAGATGATGAAACAGATGAAGGGCATGGGCAAAAAGAAGATGCGGGGGCTTTCCAAAATCCCCCCCGGGATGGCAAAGATGCCCCCTATGCCGCCGGGCGGCGGGCGCCGGTTCTGAATTCTGCCATAAGGTTCCCCTTACTGGTTGAAGATATTTTGATTTGAAGTATTTGGAGGTTACAGACATGGCTGTCAAAATCAGACTGCGCCGTATGGGCGCGAAGAAAAACCCGTTTTACCGCATTGTGGTCGCGGATTCCCGGTATCCCCGCGACGGCCGTTTCATCGAGGAAATCGGCTACTACAACCCGCTGACCGATCCGGCGGAGATCAAGGTGGACGCGGAAAAGGCCCAGAAATGGATCGCCAACGGCGCTCAGCCGACCGACACCGTGAAGGCCCTGCTCAAAAAAGCGGGCGTGTAATTCCGGGAAAGCAGTTGTCTTATGGGGTGGGGTTTCCCTGCCTGGTTAGCTTTAGAAGGGGGTTAAATGCCATGAAAGAACTTTTGGTGTCCATCGCAAAGGGCCTTGTCGAAGATCCCGACGCTGTCGTTGTGGAGCAGGACGAGCCCGCCGAGGACGGAACCATTGTGTTCCACCTGCATGTTGCACCCGACGATATGGGCCGCGTCATCGGCAAACAGGGCCGGATCGCCAAGGCGATCCGCACGGTCATGCGCGCCGCCGCGACCCGCCAGGAAGCCCGCGTTTCGGTGGAAATCGACTGATTGAACCGACGGGATTCCCCTGTCGGGGACTTCCCTCCATGAAAAAATCCCGGACGAATTGTCGTCCGGGATTTTTTCTTATCCATCCCCGCTTCCGGGGGATGCTTGCCGTAGCCGGGAAGCGGCGCGCAGGCGGTCAGGGGCCTTTCCGTGCCGGCTCTGCCCGGCCTGTCACGCCTTCAGGCGGAAGAAATCCTTCAGCTTGAGCCGCGAGCCGTAATGCAGGACGGACGCCGAATACAGCCGGACCGAGACGAAGGCGACCAGAACGATGCCGGCAAGCAGAAGCAGGACCGAGATGAGGATGTCGGCGGCGGCCACCGTTTCGTTGAGCAGCCGGAAAGGCATGATAAAGGGGGAGGTGAAGGGGATATAGGTCATAATCCGCTTCACCCCGCCGTCGGGCATCAGCATGACCACGTAGGCGGCGTAGAAGGACACCACACTAATCAGCACCGCCGGCATCATGGCGGAGTTGAGGTCCTCGGTGCGGCTGACGGTCGCGCCGCAGACCGAGTTGATCATGGCGTACAGGGCATACCCCAGCAGAAAATACACAAGGATCAGCAGCCCGGAGGAAAGGGTGAAGGAGGAGAGGGCGAGCGGCATGCCGCCGATTGTGAAGCCGGCCGGGATCAGCAGCTGGAAGCACAGAGCGCCGACGATCAGGAACAGGGACAGCTGGCACAGGCCGAGCACCCCCATCGCCAGGCATTTTCCGAAGAGGATGCGGGAGGGCTTGGTCGAAATCACCAGCGTTTCCATGACGCGGGAGGTCTTTTCCGCCGCGACCGACATCGCCACGCCGTAGCCGTAGTAATACACCGCGAAGAACATGATGGCCACCAGGAGGATCCCCAGCACGTAGCCGGAAATATCCATCTTCCCGACCATTACCTGCTCGGCGGGCAGGTCGGAGAGGGCGATTTGGGCGATGTCGGCGGATACGCCGGCCTGGGACAGGACGTTGGATACATAAAGTGTCCGGAGCGCTTCGGAAACGTCGGAGGCGGAAAGGCCGCTCATAAAGTCGGCGGAGTAGACCCGCACCAGGGGAAGGCCGTCCTCGCCCGCTGTGATTTCCACCGCGCTTACCGTTTTGTCGTCCTGCATGGCCTGTTTGTATTCGTCCAGCTTGCCGGCCTCCCCTTCCCGGAACTCCACCGAGGGGAAGGCGGCGGCCAGGACCTCCGCAGCGCCGGGGATCCGGCCGTCCGGGTCGAGCAGGTAGCAGACCGAATCCTTTGTTACCGTGGGATCGGCGGGCGTTTCCTCCGACTCGCCGCCCCCGCTGGTGAGGGCGGGGATGGCGCAGGCGGCGACAATGAGCACGAGCACCAGCACGGTGGTGATGATAAACGCTTTTTTCCGGATGTTGTCCTTAAAGGTGAAAAGGAAAACAGCAAGAATCTCTTTCATTGCGCCGCACCCACCTTTTCCACAAAAATTTCATGCAGCGAGGGCTCCCGGATTTCGAACCGCTCGGGGTAAACCCCGCCCGCGATCAGCTCGGCCAAAAAGGCGTGGGCCGCCTCGTCCCCGCTGATTTTGAATTCATATCCCTCGGCGGTTTTCTCAATCAGCCGCAGGCCGTGCTTTTCGGCGAGGGGAAGGACGTCCCGGGAGCAGGTGAGGGACAGGTTGGTGTGGCCGTAACCGGCCTTGATCTGCCGCAGGTTCCCGCTGAGCACAGTCTTCCCCCGGCTGAGGATCACCAGGTCGCGGCAGTATTCCTCCACCGTCGCCATCTGGTGGCTGGACATCACAATATACCGCCGGTCGGCGATCAGTTCCGCGAGCACGCTCTTGAACACGTCGACGTTGATGGGATCCAGCCCGCTGAACGGCTCGTCCAGGAAGATGAGCTCCGGGTCGTGGAGGATGGTGGCGGCTAGCTGGATTTTCTGCTGGTTGCCCTTGGACAGCTTCTCCGCAAGCATGTTCCGGTATTCCGTCACCCCCAGCCGCTCGAGCCAGCGGTCGGCGGCCTGGGCCGCTGCCCGGCGGGACATCCCCCGCAGCTGGCCGAAATAGATCAGCTGGTCGATCACCTTGATTTTAGGGTAGATCCCCCGTTCCTCCGGCATATAGCCGAACCGCACGGTATGGCGGTTTACCGGCCCGCCGTTCCAGGTGATCTCCCCCTCGTCCTTGTCCATGACGCCGAGGATCATCCGGATGGTGGTGGTTTTTCCGGCGCCGTTGGTGCCGATTAAGCCGAACACCCCCGGCTCGGCCATCTCAAAGCTGAGATCGTCCACCGCCTTTTTATCGCCGAAGGATTTGCTGACATGGCATACCGATAGTCCCATTGGTTTGAACAACTCCTTTCCCGCCCGGTGCCTCCCCGGTTGTGTAGGGGGCCGCCGGCCGATGCCGAAGATACTGCACGGGCCGGCGGCGTTTCCCGCCTGCCCCGCATGAAATCGTTGCGCGGGCCGCCTCCCCGCCCGTTTCCCGCCGCGGTTTATTCTACGTTGTACCGGCTCTCATGGATAATATCGGTCATGCGCTTATGCCATGCCGTATCCTCCCACATGCCCGGGAACTGGGGCGCGCAGAAATTGCTGGTGCCAATGGCGCGCCAGCAGCCGGCTCTGGCGGCTTCTGCCACCCCGACTTCCCCGAGCTCTTTAATCCAGTCCCAGCTGATTTCGCTTTCCACGTAGAAGACGTTCGCCCAGCATTCGGTGGTGATCAACGGCCGATGCCATTCCCTGGAAATATCGGCCAGGTGGGCAATCTGTTCCTTGAGCACGCGCTGCCAGTAGCGGGGGTTGGTCCGATACAGCTCCCTGGCTGCCCTCATGCCGTCGAGGACCGAGCCGCCTTCCCGCACCCGGTTTTCCCTGTGCAGGATGTAGTCGAACCGCCCGTCGCTGTCGGCGTTTGTCGCCCAGATGTGAGGCTCCAGGAAATCCCACTTCGAATAATCCTCCCTTTCCAGCCGGTGGAACTCGGAAGAAAAGGAAAAAGTTACAGGCATCTCCGGATACGCTTTTTTGAAGGCGTCGATGCAGCGGCCTGCCCAGGCCGTCGTCTCTTCTGCGTCCCTTGGCAGCATGGCGCCGTGTTCGTCCATAGGGGACAGCCTTCCCCAATGCGGGAATTCATTGATGAAATCCACATAGAAAATGCTGTCGTACAGGCCGCTTTCCCGGATCCGATCCAGCAGCCGGATCCAGATGCCGGCAAGCTGTTCCGGCGTTCGGATATGCCCGGTATACGGCTCCCCGTTTTTCCCCCGGAACCACCCGGACAGGGCCACCATCACATGATGGCGCTGGCAGACTTTGAGAAATTCGCACAGGTTGGGCCAAACCTGTTTGACGGTTGTCGGCGTAACCGCGCCCCAGGCCGCTTCCTCCCAGACCGGGGTCAACTCGAATTCACCGTCCGGGTCCAAATCGATCAAATGCGGGTAGGGATCGATCCGCACCACGTCATATCCACGTTCCGCCAGCCCGGCGACCGCTTTCTCCCAGTCTTCGAAGCCGCCTCCGGGATACCGGCGTTCCAGCCAGGAAAAATCCCACATGGCAATCGCCAGCGCGTTCCCTTTTTTGGGCATCCTCTGCATCGTTTCCTCCCCCTCTGACGTTAATTGCCCCTCCGGATGCTTCCCCGCCCCCGCAGCACAGCGGTTCTTCCGGGCGCTCCGGTTCGGCCGGGGCCGGCTACCGGGGTTTCAAGCGCAGCACGCCGGCCTGTTCATTAAGGATGAGCCAGTATACCACGCCGCCTGTTAAAAAGCAACCCGCTTTTTTCTTAAGATTCGCATGCGTCCCAGTTTTTACCCGGGCTTTGGCGAAAAAGCGGCGGGCGCTGGGCCGGACGCAAGGGTTCTTTGCCGCCGCCTGCTTTTCGGACAGGCCTGCGCGGGCTTCCTCCCCGCGCCGCTGCGGAAAACGGGGAAAGATTTTCGGGATCGGGGAAAATCCCCTTGCGCCCGCCGGCTGCGCATGGTAAAGTGAGAAGTACCGCCGGCGTGTGGGAGCCGGCGCCAATTTAAGAAAGGGGTTTTCGAGCCTATGAGCGATGTTGTTGAAGTGCTGTCCCCTTCGGCCCTGTTCGAGCCGGGGCATACCCTGGCCGCGCCGCTGCTGGCGTCGGTGGAGTATCCCTGGGAAGCGCTGGCGGGGATCCGCGATTTTATCCGGCAGCTTGGGCCCACGCTGCCGGCAGAGGAATACGACTCCCCCAAGCCGGGCGTGTGGATCCATAAGACGGCCGTGGTCGCGCCGTCCGCCTTTATCGGGGAGGATGTGATTATCGGCGCGCAGACGGAAATCCGCCACTGCGCCTTCATCCGGGGCAGCGCGCTGGTTGGGGCCGGCGCAGTGGTCGGCAATTCCACGGAATTGAAAAACGTGATCCTCTCCGACAAGGTGCAGGTCCCCCACTACAATTACGTCGGGGATTCCATCCTGGGCTATAAGGCGCATATGGGCGCCGGCTCCATTACGTCCAACGTGAAGAGCGATAAGACCCTGGTCACAGTTTCCTGCCGTGGGGAACGGATCGGGACCGGGCTGAAGAAATTCGGCGCGATTCTGGGCGATTTGGTGGAAGTCGGCTGCGGGTCGGTGCTGAACCCGGGTTCAGTCATTGGGCCGGGCAGCCAGATTTACCCGCTGTCCATGGTGCGGGGCTATGTCCCGGCCGGGAGCATTTACAAAAAGCAGGGGGAAGTCGTCGCCAAGCGCTGAGCGCCGGGCTTTTTACGGCCGCAGGGCGGAAGCGCTATTTACAAATGGTATAATCTGGATAAAAAATTCCTATTTGCAGTTTGACGCACGCCGTTCCGCCCCCTCAGCTCAGCGGGTGGGAAGGGGTGCGGCTGAAAACGGCCGGCCAGGAGCCGGCGCCCCGGCGGACGGACCCCGCGCCGGCTGCCCGGCGGGGCCAAAAAAGCGGGAAAGGCGCGCGGGAAACGCATAAACAACCGGTAACAAGAAAAGCGCTTGAGGGCAGCACACCCCTCAAGCGCTTTTTCCTGTTTGCGGGAACCACCGGCTTAGCTGGGAAAGATACCCCTGCTGCTTCCGTTTCCGGCGGGCGCCGCTGACGGGAGGCCTCCCATCATCGAAAAACTTCTGTGGAAACGGCAGCTCGCCCTTTCCGGGCTGCGGGGCAAGGGGCGCGGTCAAAATCAATGGCAGCGCGTCTGGAGGCGCCGGCCGGTCATCGGCCTTCGCGGGCGCACTTACCCTTCCCGGCTTCCCAGATGGGTAGCTCCCGGAAGAACCCGACGTTTCCCGCCGCGCTGTCCCCTGGAGGGACGCCTGCCTGCCCTCCGCGGGGCCGGAAAGGGATTCCCCTTTATCCCTAACCGGAGGACAGGCCGCCGTCCGCCGCCGCGCCGGAGGTCCCCGGTACGGTCGGGTCGCGGATACGGTAGACCCGGTGGTATTCTTTGGTGGCCTCGTCCTTGACGACGGTGGAGCGGTTCCGGTAGAGCAGCCGGGTCAGCGGATATACGTCCACCCAGATCTCGTTGTTCCCCTCTTTCTGCGATTCGTCGAAAATCAGCTGGAGCCCGAAATGCAGGTGAGGCTGCTCAATGTTGTTGACGTTTTCGGTGGCGCTGTATCCGGTCCGCCCCAGATAGCCGATAACATCTCCCGGTTGTACTATCGAACCGATTTTCAACTCTTTGTTATACGGAAAGTTTTTTCGGAGATGGGCATAATAGTAATAGCGCTTCTGGTCAAAGCTGCGGATGCCTATCCGCCAGCCGCCGTACTGGTTCCAGCCGAGCGCCTCCACCGTCCCGCCTTCCACCGCGATAATGGGGGTGCCGACCGCGCCCATGAGATCGTGCCCGAGGTGCTTGCGCTTGAAACCGTAGTCCCGGCTGTTGCCGAAATCGTCAAAGTCGCTGTACGGGTAATTTTTCGCAATGGGGGAAAAGCCCTTGAGCCCATAGCGGGCTTCCCAGCGCTTTCCGCCCTCCGCCGTCTCGTCGGGGACCTCGATTTCGTAATGCCCGACCAGGCCGCCGAGGACGGCGGAATAGGCTTCGTGATAATAGGAATAATATTTCAGGTCCGCGGTCAGTTCCTCTATGGAGGCGCCTTCCTGAAGGGCCTGCGCGGTTTCGTTCAGCTTCCCGATTTTAAAATTTTTCCATTGCCCGCCGTTTTTGGCCGCGGCATAGGCCAGCAGTTCGATCCAGCTGACCGGGGTGTCGGTGCCGTTCGAAGCGATATCCAGTTCCAGCGCCCGGTTGAGCACCTCATAGGGGACGTTGAAATCCACCCATTTGATATATTCCTTTTCTTCCCCCGCGCCGTCCTTCCCCGCGGCGGCGGCCGGCCGGAGGTAAAGCAGGCAGCCGCTCACAAGGAACGCCAGCAGAACCAGCCCGCCGAGGAACGCGCGTCCCGCCGCTTTTCGGTTCAAAACGATGTACATGTTTTTCCCGCCTTTCCTTTTGCAGTATATGAAGGGCGGGGGAAAGGCATGCCGGGAGACAAACCGTGTTTTTGCTGCCAAATCCCGCCGTGAGAAATTCCCGGCGCAGTCGCGGGAAAAGCCGCATATGCTAGAGCGGGACGGCTTCCGCGGCTGCCGCCATGGAAATACCGTCCCACCTTTGAGCGCGCAAGGGGGATGTTGAAAATGGCACGTATGGGAATAGTGCTGGCTTCCCTGGCCGTAACGTCCCTGCTGATCGGCGCGGCGCCCCTTACCGATGTGGGCGACGTTACGATAAGCCCGGTCAGCCGGGAAGTGGACTCCGGAACGGTCGCATACAGCGGCGTCCGCCCGCGGTTCACCGGCATCGGCGACGCAGCCGCTCAAAAGCGGCTGAATGCGCAGATGGCGGAATGGGAGAAAGAAGCGCTTGAACGCACGAGGGCCGCCGCGGTGACCATGCTGGCCGACGACCGGTCGGAGCAACGGAAAGCCGAGGGCGTGTTCTCCTATGAAGTCAAGCGGAATAGCGGCGGGCTGGTTTCGCTGCTGTTCAGCGAGTATCTGTATGCAGGCGGCGCCAATGGGCTCGAAACCAAAACCGGCCTGACCTTTTTTACCGACAGCGGGGAGGCGCTGACCCTTCCCGGCCTGTTTACGAACAGCGAGGACGGGCTGCAAAGGGTAAACGTGTTGGTGGCTGCGGAGCTGAAAAAGCGAAAGCTGGAATCAGAGCTCCTGATTGCCAACCCGCATGTGGAAGCGAACCAGCCGTTCTATCTTACCGACACGGATTTGGTGATTGTCGTGCCGGAAGTGACCTGGTTCCCGCATTCGATGGGCGCGGTGGAACTTTCGATCCCGCTGACCCAGTTCCGAAATTATCTGCGGCCGGAGCTGCAGCCATAAATCCCAAAACCGCCGCATAACGGCATGCTGCCGTTATGCGGCGGTTTCCTTTTTGCATGACATAGGGGCCCGCGGCAGCCGGGGGATGAATCGTCCGGCTATGCGGAGGGACGCTTGGTGAAAATCGTCTCCCTCACCCTCACACGGCTGGAATAATGCACGCTCAGCACCACGCCGATGCCAAGGAAAAGGGTGGCGACCGAACTGCCGCCCCGGCTGAAAAAGGGCAGGGTAATCCCGATGACCGGAAGGAGCCGCAGGTTCATCCCCAGGTTGATGAGGGACTGGAAGCCGATCATCGACATGATGCCGGCGCACAGCAGCATCCCCTGGAAATCCCGCGCCTTCAGCGCGTCCCGCAGGAGGACGAGGACAATGCCGAGCAAAAGCAAAAGGAGGAGCACCGCGCCGACGAAACCGAATTCCTCCCCCGCGACGGTGAAAATGAAGTCGTTGTTCCGGGCGTACAGCGTATAGCCGCCGATGTTCCCGCCCTGCAAAAATCCCAGGCCGGACAGCTGACCGGAGCCGAGCGCGGTCAGGCCCAGGTACTGCTGCCAGCCTTCGTCCGCCAGATACTCGTCCACAAAAATCAGGCTCAAAAAGCGGGCCTGCTTGTCTGCGTCCAAATGGCTCCACACCAGCGGGACCATGGCGCCGCCGGCGATCAACGCCAGCAGGAAATACAGGGGCCGCAAGCCGGCGGCCAGCATCATCGAGGCGAATATGCAGATGAAGACCAGGGCGGTGCCGTCGTCCCCCTGCAGGAAGACCAGCCCGATCGGGATCATCCCGTGCAGGCCGAGAAGGAGGACGGTTTTCAGCTCGTTAATATGCTCCCGCACCTTGCTCAGATGATGGGCGAAGGAAATGATAAAGGTGATTTTCATCAGTTCCGCCGGCTGGAAGGTGATATACCTCCCTCCGCCGATCGGGACGCCGAGCCACGCCGTATCGTCGGTGCCGCCCACGTTCAGCCCCAGCCCCGCCAGCGTCAGCACTACCAGGAGAATCGACACCCCCGACAGGATTGGCCAGCATCGGCAGATGAGGTCGTAGTCGATTTTGGATATCACAACGGCGGCGACGATCCCCATCCCGCAGGCGGCTATCTGGATCATATAATCGCTTGCGCCCCGCCCGTCGGTCACGGCGGTGGAGTAGACCAGCAGGCAGCCGTAGGCCGCCGCCGCTGTGCACAGCAGCAGAAGCAGCCAGTCAGTGTGCCGTATATAATTGGAAACGCCTGTTTTGAATTTTTTCAGCAATCCCAAGGCGGTTATCCTTCCTGTCTGGATTCATCAATGGGCGGCCAAAGCCGCGCCATGCCATGATAAAAGAATATAGCTTATTATACCTGCTTTTTCCCTATACTGCAAGATTCAGTCTTTTAAGAATCCATGAAGTATGCTATACTATCCCATAAAGAAAACGCGGCAAAGCGTATCCCTTGTGTGGAGTATGGGCGGAATTTTTCAAAAAAAGCAGAGGATGGGTAAGATGGCGGTCTGGACAACCAATTCCCCGGCGGAAACCGAAGCGGTGGGCGCTTCGTTCGCCCCGGCGGTATCGTCAGGGGGGGTAATCGCCCTGTACGGCGGGCTGGGCATGGGCAAAACGGCGTTTGTCCGGGGCTTGGCCGCCGGGCTGGGGCTGGACGCCGAGGTTTCCAGCCCGACCTTCGCGCTGGTGCACGATTACGGGGGGAAGCCGCCGCTGGTGCATTTCGATATGTACCGCGTCTCCGGGTGGGAGGATTTGTACTCCACCGGCTTCTTTGATTACCTGGACGCCGGGGCCATCCTCGCAGTTGAGTGGAGCGAGCATATCGAGGCCGCGCTGCCGCCCGGCGCCCTGCGGGTGTATTTTGCCCGGCTGGGGGATTCCCAGCGGGAAATCCGCTGCGAGGGAATCGCGCAGCCGGCGCCCTCCGTGTAGAGGGAGGCGCGGGCTCTCCCGGCAGCGGGATGTGGAAAAGGACGGGATAGGAAACATGAAAATTCTGGCGATCGAATCCTCCGCCGGGCCGGCGTCCTGCGCGCTGGCGGAGGACGGGCGGATTCTGGCGTCGGCGGGGGCCCATACCGGGCTCACCCACAGCCAGACGCTGATCCCCATGGTGGACGCCATGCTGAAAAACGCGGGGGTTTCGATCCGTGAGGTGGACCTGCTTGCCGTGGCCGCCGGCCCCGGCTCTTTCACCGGGGTGCGGATTGGCGTGGCGGCGGTCAAGGGGCTGGCGT
Organism: Candidatus Avimonas merdigallinarum; assembly: GCA_904377855.1. Classification (GTDB taxonomy): domain Bacteria; phylum Bacillota; class Clostridia; order Oscillospirales; family Acutalibacteraceae; genus Avimonas; species Avimonas merdigallinarum. The sequence continues at coordinate 33,424 of CAJFGS010000022.1, read as the reverse complement.
TTGCCCAGGATAAGCCCTGCGTGGGGGTCTCCACCCTGGCGGCGATGGCCTGCCTGGCCGATGGGCTCCCCTTTGACGGGGTGGTCTGCGCTGCCATGGACGCCCGCTGCCGGCAGGTGTATACGGCGCTGTTTGCCTGCGAAGGGGGAGAGGTTTCCCGGCTGACGCCGGACGAGGCCATCCCGCTCGAAGAATTGGAAAAACGACTGATTTCTTGCAATAAATCTATTTTTTTGGTTGGAGACGGGGCTCAGTTGTGCTATAATACCCTTAACGGCCATGTCCCCGGGCTGATTCTGGCCCCGCCCCTCCTGCGGTACCAGCAGGCGGCCGGCGTAGCGGCCCAGGCGGCCCTGGAGACGGAAAAGGCGGTGCCGGCCGAAAGGCTGCAGCCAATCTATCTGCGCCTTCCCCAGGCGGAGCGGGAACTCCGCGCCCGGCAGGGGGAAGGGGAGAAACGGGGGACGGCCCCCTCTGCCGCCGCCCCTAACGGAAAGGAATGTTGAAAATGGCAAAACCGTTCATTGCCGATCATCCGCTCATCCAGCATAAGGTGACCCTGCTCCGGGATAAGAATACCGGTTCCAAGGAATTCCGGGAGCTCATCCAGGAGATCACCGAACTGATGTGCTATGAAGCGACCCGCGACCTCCCCACCTGCGAGGTGGAGATCGAGACCCCGATTACCATCACCAAGTCCCGGGTCATCGCCGGGCGGAAGCTGGCGTTCGTGCCGATTCTGCGCGCCGGCCTCGGCATGGTGGACGGGGCGATTGAACTGGTGCCGGCCGCCCGGGTGGGCCATATCGGGCTGTACCGCGACCCCGAAACCCTCAAGCCGGTCGAGTATTACTGCAAGCTGCCGGGGGATATCAACGAGCGGGAGGTTATCGTGCTCGATCCGATGCTGGCGACCGGCGGCTCGGCGGTGGACGCGATCACCCAGATTAAGAAGCGGAACCCGAAGAACATCAAGTTCATGTGCATCATCGCCGCGCCGGAGGGGCTTAAGGAGCTGACCGAGGCCCATCCCGACGTGCAGGTGTACTGCGCCGCGCTGGACGATCATCTCAACGATCACGGATACATTGTCCCCGGCCTTGGGGATGCGGGCGACCGCATTTTTGGCACGAAATAAGGGCGGAAAGGAATCCGCCGCAGCGGTTGGTTTATCCCCCTGCGGCGGATTCTGTTGTTTGACGGCTCTGCCGTGGCTGCCGGCCGGTTCCGGGGACGGACGGCGCGGCAAGGCGGGGCGGCCTGTTGCCGGACGATGCTTCCCGCTCTTTACGCTTGCCGGCAGAACCCCGGGCTGCTGCCGTTTTCAAGGGAGTTCAAGGGTCCAATGAAAGAGAAAAAGACGATGTTCCGGTTTGCATGCTCTGCGGCGGCGGTTTTGGCGGCCGCCTGCTTTGTCAGGGAAAACCTGGGGGTGGAAATCCAGGAAATCCCCGTATTGGTTCCCCGGCTGCCCAAGGGGATGGAGGGGCTGCGGATCGTCCACCTGTCCGACCTGCACCTGCCCCGCTGCGCCCGTTCCGTGCCGGAACTGGCCGGGATGGTGCGCCGGCTCAGGCCGGGGATGATTGTGCTCACCGGCGACCTGGTAGACAGGGCGGACAATTTCCGGCCGGCGGAACTGGCGGATGCCGGCCGCCGCCTGGCGGCGATCGCCCCCTGCTATGCCGTGGCCGGGAATCACGAGTTCCGCACGGGGCTGTTCCGGGAATGGGCCGATATCCTGGGGCGCGCCGGGGTGCAGGTCCTGGACGACCGCTGGGTCCGGTTTTCCCGCCGGGGGGATTCCCTCTGGCTGGGCGGGCTCACCAGGGGGGAGCCGGCGGCGTCCCCGAAGGGCGGATGCCGGCTGGCGCTTTCGCATTACCCGGAAAACTTCCCCGCGTATGCGCAGCAGGGGTACGATCTGGTGCTTTGCGGGCACGCCCACGGCGGGCAGTTCCGCTTGGGAAGCCAGGGGCTGTACTCCCCGGGCGAGGGGCTCTTCCCCCGGTATACCAGCGGCCTGTATTCCCTGGGGAAGACCCGGATGGTGGTCAGCCGCGGCCTGCGGAGCGGCTGGATGCCGCCCCGCCTGGGGAACCCGCCCCATATTCCCCTGGTGATTCTGCAGGGCAAGCAGCGTTGAATAAAGAAATTCATGGAGGAAAGGAAGAGTGCGGTGAAATATCTCTGCCCCTCCTGCGGGGCGCTGAATGAGGAGGATGCGCCTTTCTGCACCGGCTGCGGCATGCCGCTCAAGGCGGACAGCCGGAGCCGGAAGGAACAGATCGAACGGCGGCTGAGGGAAGCCGGGCAGGCGGAGACGGGGCGGACGGTGTTCCGCCCGATTCCCTCCACGGAACCGGCGGGCTTCCCGCTGCGGGCCGAAGGGCCTCAGCCCGTCCTGCCGCCGGACGGGGGGCCGGAAGCACAGGAGGCGGAAGCCGCCCCGGAAGGGGAAGGCCGCATTTCCCGCCGCCCGCTCTGGCGTTGGGCGATCCTGTGCGCAGTGGTGCTGGCGGTATTGGCGGCGGGAGCGGCGGCCTGGGCCTTGTTTTACCGCGACACCGGGTATACCTCCTCCCCGGAGAGGGTACTCGACGGGGTGGAGCACGCCATCAACACCCAGGATTTCCAGCTGTTCTGCGACCTCATCGACCTGCCGGAGGAGGAGCGCGCTGCGCTGGGCACCCCCAGCTGGATGACGGCCAAAAGCCGGACGGAGCTGCGGGTGGTGGATGTGCTGGAAGGGGAACATCACCAATTCGCGCTGGTTTACTTTGAAGGGATGGTGAAGCAGGACGACGGCGGGGAACTGGTCTGGGACGAAGACGCCGTCGTCCGCTGGAGCGCGCAGATGGTGAAAACGGACGGCCAGTGGAAACTGGACGGGGACAGCTATTGGCTGTTCTTTTCCAATTGGGGGGTGACCAGGGACCCGTATATCATTGACAACGGGCTCGAGGCCTACCAAGCGCTCAAGGGCGCGGGCGAATCGGCGTGAGCCTTGCGGACGGACGCCCTGCCCGGCCAAAGCCTCTCGAAACAGAATAGAGAGCGGAAAGGCAGCGCCTTCCGCCCGGAAGGGGACGGAGGGCGCTGCCGGCAGAACGTCGCCCGGCGGCTGATTTTTCAGCTGCCGGGCGTTTTATCATGCGGCGTTTCCGGACGCCCGGCAAAGCCGGCCGCGCTGCCGGGCCCGGACAGGCGCCCCGGGGCCTGCGGCCAATCCGGAGGGCGAGCGGCGGCTTGGCAGCCGTCAGGAAAAATCCCGCTTGTACTCGGTGGGGGTCTGCCCCGTATGCCGCTTGAACTGGGCGATAAAATTGCTGGTATCCAGAAAGCCGCAGGCGGCGGCGATTTCGGATACCGGCTGATCGGTCGTCCGCAGGAGCGCTTTGGATGCCGTGATGCGGTAATTGGTCAGATAGCTGTACGGCGTTACCCCCATCACCCGCCGGAACACCCGGATGAAATGGTACTTGGAAAGGGGGATGCCCCGGAGGATATCGTCCACCGAAATCGGGGAGGCATAATTCTCCCGGATAAAATCCACCGCCGCCCCGATTTCCTTTGCGTGCGCGGCGGTCTGCCCGGGCTGCTCCCCGGCCAGGGCGGATTTCAGCAGGGTGCTGAACAGCCGGTGCATCCCGGCGGACGCTTCCACGCCGCTGGCGATGTCGTTCCCGCGGCTTTTGTCCAGCAGCTCGGCCAGGGCGGATTCAAACGCCGGAGGGGACTGCAGGGGGATTGCGCCCACCTCGCCCGGATAGAGGATGTCGAACAGCGGCTGCGCGCCGGCCCCCTTGAAGTGGATCCAGGAAAATTCCCACGGCTCCGCCGTACACCGGTACTGGTGAGGGGCGCGGCAGTCGATGACGGCGGCCTGGCCCGGCCGGAGCGGGAACCGGGCGTCCCCCGTCTGGACCTCCCCCTCGCCGGACATGGCGTAAAGGAAAAGGAAACTGTCGTGCATTTCCCGCTTGACCGCATAGCCGTCCTCGGCCCAGAAATGGCCGGCTTCGGTGATGTAAAAGGGGAGGGTGAGGGCCACCGGCGTGGGGGTCGCCGTGATCCAGACCGAATCGTCGGCAATCCGCTCGCTGTATTTGCGCATAGGCTTCCTCCTTGTCTGCGCCCGTTTGGCATAATTCCAGCATACACCCGATTTGTGCAAAAAGCAATAATTTCCTATTTTATCGCAATAAAAACCAGTGCTTTTTTGGACGGGAGGTTTTATACTCAGGGTAGGCAAACGGCCGTAAAACAGAACGGAGGCTGCGGAATGGAAAAGGTATCTTTACGGCATGAAAAGGTCGTCATCCCTACCTACGAGATCCGGGAGTATGACAAGAACCCCATGTTCCTGGAAAAGCGCGTCTACCAGGGTTCCAGCGGGAGGGTCTATCCCCACCCGGTCTGCGAAGGCGTCGCGGATGTGAAGACGGACAGGGAATACGACGCAATTTTTTTGGAAAACGACTATCTCCTTGTGATGATCCTGCCCGAAATCGGGGGGCGGATCCAGCGCCTGTACGACAAGACCAACGGGTACGACGCGGTATATTACAACGAAGTGATAAAGCCCGCGCTGGTCGGCCTGGCAGGGCCGTGGATAAGCGGGGGGATCGAATTCAACTGGCCCCAGCATCACCGCCCCTCCACCTTTGACCCGGTGGATTACACCATCGAGGAAAAGGCGGACGGCTCGGTGACGGTATGGGTGGGGGAAACGGAGAAAATGTTCCACACCAAAGGGATGGCCGGCTTCACCCTCTATCCGGACAGGGCGTATCTGGAAATCCGGGGGCAGGTGTACAACCCCACCGACAGGCCGCAGACCTTCCTGTGGTGGGCGAACCCGGCGGTTGCGGTGAACGATTTCACCCAGTCGATTTTCCCGCCGGACGTCCATGCGGTGATGGATCACGGCAAGCGCGCCGTGTCCACCTTCCCGATTGCCACCGGCACGTATTACAAGGTTGATTACAGCAAAGGGGTGGATATTTCCCGGTATAAAAACCTCCCGGTCCCCACCTCCTATATGGCGTACCACTCGGATTATGATTTTATCGGGAATTACGACTATTCCAAAGACGCGGGGCTCCTGCACGTGGCGGATCACCACATCTCCCCCGGCAAAAAGCAGTGGACCTGGGGAAACGGGGACTTCGGCCGGGCCTGGGACCGCAACCTGACGGACGAAAACGGCCCGTACATTGAACTGATGACCGGCGTGTTTACCGACAACCAGCCGGATTTCACCTTCCTCAAGCCCTATGAGGAAAAGGCGTTTGTGCAGTATTTTATGCCCTACAAACAGGTGGGGGCGGTCAAGAACGCTTCCACCCAGGCGGTTCTCAATATGGAAAGCGGGGCGGAGGGGATCGTCTGCACCCTCTACGCGCCGGTGCGCCTGGAGGGGGTAACGGCGGAACTCCTGTATCAGGGGGAACCGGTGTTTTCCGAAACGGTGGATCTGCCGCCCGCCGGGGTTTTCCAAAAGGCGGCGGACGTGCAGGTACAGCCCGGGCAGCCTCTCGTTTTCCGCGTGCGCCAGGGGGAAAAGGAACTCCTGTGCTGCACCCCCGCCGAGGATAACAAGGAGCCGGTCCCTTCCCCGGCGGAGGCCCTTCCCCCGCCCGAGGAACTGGAAACCACCGAAAAGCTGTTCCTGGCGGCGGTGCATCTGGAGCAGTACCGCCACGCCACCTATTCTCCCGAGCCGTATTACCTGGAGGGGCTGCGCCGGGATCCGTCCGATATCCGGCTGAACAACGGCTACGGGAAATACCTGTATGCACGGGGCTGCTATGCGTCGAGCGAGGCCTGCTTCCGGGAAGCAATCCGGAGTTCGACCTGGAAAAACCCCAACCCCTATGACTGCGAGCCGTATTACAACCTGGGCCTGTCCCTGAAGGCGCAGGGCAGGGCGGACGAAGCCTTCGACGCGTTCTATAAGGCGGTCTGGGACGGGAACATGCAGGATAAGGCGTTTTACCAGCTGGCCTGCCTTGCGGCGGCGAAAGGGGAGTGGGAGCAGGCGCTCGGCTATGTGGAAAATTCGCTGGTCCGCGGGCTGCATAACCGGAAAGCGCGCAACCTGAAGACCACCCTGCTCCGGCTCGCCGGCCGGACGGAGGAGGCGGCTTCCTTTGCCGGAGAGAGCGTGCGGCTCGATCCGCTGGATCATGGCTGCCGGTACGAACTTTACCGGCTGACGGGCAGCGGGGAGGATCTCGCGCAGCTGAAGGCGGTGATGCGGGGGGACAACCACAATTACGTGGAGCTCTCGCTGAACTACCGCGCCGCCGGGCTGTACGGCGAAGCGGCGCAGGCGCTGCAGCTGGCCGAAAACGATAATGAGCCGATGCTCCACTACTACCTGTATCACTATACCGGGGATAAGGGGGAACTGGAAAAGGCGGAGAACAGTTCCTCCCTGTACTGCTTCCCCAACCGCCTGGAGGATATGGAAGTGCTGCGGCAGGCTGCGGAGGACGGCGGGCTGTATGCGGCCTATTACCTCGGCAACCTCCTGTACGACAAGGGGAGGTGGCAGGAAGCAGTGGAACTTTGGGAAAGCTGCGCCTGGCTCCTTCCTCTCCCCACCGTCCACCGGAACCTCTCCCTTGCCTACTACAACAAGCGCCGGGATGAGGAAAAGGCGCTGGAATCGATGGAGAAGGCCTTCTCGATGGATCCGACGGACGCCCGGGTGTTTTTTGAGCGGGATCAGCTGTACAAGGCCCTCAACTGGCCGGGGGAGAAGCGTCTGGCCAAGATGCAGGCCCACCCGGAACTGCTGGAGGAGCGGGACGACCTGTATACGGAGTACATCACCCTTTTGAACCTGGAAGGCCAGTATAAGACGGCCTATGCCTGCATCATGAACCACAGCTTCCACCCGTGGGAAGGCGGCGAAGGCAAGATCCCGGCGCAGTACCGGAAGGCGCTCATCTATATGGCGAAGGATGCGATGGGCAGTCATCCGGACAAAGCGGCCGCCCTGCTGGAGCAGGCGCTTTCCTATCCGCACAACCTCGGCGAAGGGAAACTGATTGGTGCGACGGACAACGATATCTATTATCTGCTGGGCTGCATCCGGGATAAGCAGGGCGCCCGGGAGGAAGCGGAAAAGGCGTGGCAGCTGGCCCTCCGGGGGAGCGGGGACCTTTCCTCGGCGATGTATTACAACGACCAGCCGCCGGAAATGCTGTATTATGCGGCGATGGCCCTGGAAAAGCTGGGCCGGGAAGGGGAAGCGCAGGAACGGTTCAGCCGGTTTATCGATTATGCCTCCCAGCATATGCAGGATGAGGTGGCGATCGACTATTTCGCCGTGTCCCTGCCGGACTTTTTGATATTCGACGCCGATTTGAAGAAGAAGAACACCGTGCACTGCTGCTATATGGCGGCGCTGGGGCATCTCGGCAAGGGCGAGAAGGAGGCCGCGCGCGGGTATATCCGCCAGGGCCTTGCGCTGGACGCCTGCCATGCCGGGCTGCGGGAGCTTTTGCGGGAGCTCAAGGCGGAATAACGGCTTCGTTTTGTTCCCTTAAGGACGCCTTCCAGTCCTGCATCGACTACTCGCTGAAACAATAAAGAATACCATTGAGCAGGCCGGCGCACAAAAGAACCCCTTCTCTGTGCGCCGGCCTTCCCATTGGAAGGAATGGTTAGTAATGAAAGTTTATCTGCTGTGCAACGCGCATATTGACCCCATGTGGCAGTGGGACTGGGAAGAGGGGGCAGCCAGCGCCGTGTCCACTTTCCGCTGCGCCGCCGACTTCTGCGAAGAGTTTGACGGCTTTGTTTTTAACCATAACGAAGCCCTCCTCTATCGCTGGATAGAGGAATACGAGCCGGCCTTGTTCCAGCGTATCGTCCGCCTGGTAAAGGAAGGGAAATGGAGGATTATGGGGGGCTGGACCCTCCAGCCGGACTGCAACCTTCCCTCGGGAGAATCGATTATCGGGCACATCCAGGACGGGAACGCCTATTTTGAGGAAAAATTCGGGATCCGCCCCCATGTGGCGGTGAACGTCGACAGCTTCGGGCACAGCCGGGGGCTGGTACAGATCCTGCGCAAATGCGGATACGACGGCTACCTTTTTATGCGCCCTCAGGAGCATCTGCTTACCCTTCCCTCAGACGATTTCCTGTGGGAAGGATACGGCGGGGAATCCATCGTCACCCACCGCTTCAACCATTGGTACAACGCCCCGCTCGGGCAGGCGGCGGAGAAAATCGCCTCCCTGGTGGAACGCGGGGAAAAAGAAAGGAAGGACACCCTGCTCATCCTGTGGGGGGGGTGGGCGACCACGGCGGCGGGCCTTCCCGCGTGGATATCCGTGCGATTGAGCAGCTGAGCAGCCGGCTGGCGGCCGAAGGGAAGGCCGAGCTGCAGCACGCCGGCGCGGAGGAATATTTCCGCACCCTCAATCCCGCGGCGCTGCCGGTATATTCAAGGTCCCTGCACCATTCCATGCAGGGGTGCTATTCTTCCCAGGTGCGGGTAAAGCAGGAGAACCGGCGGCTGGAAAACCAGCTGGCCTTCTGCAAGGCGATCGGCTCGGCCGCACAGATGAACGGGGCGGCTGCCTATCCCCGGGAGACAATCGAACGGGCGACGCGGGATTTGTGCTTTGCCCAGTTCCACGATCTGCTCCCCGGCTCCTCGATCCGGGACGTGGAGGAAATGGGACTGCGGCTGATGTCCCACGCCCGGCATGAACTTTCGGAGGCCCGGGCGCGGATATTCTTCGCCCTCTCCCAGGGGCAGAAGAAGGCGGAGGAGGGGACCATCCCCATCCTGGTGTTCAACCCCCATCCCTATGAGATGGTCACGGAGGTTGACTGCGAGTTTATGCTCGCGGATCAGAACCAGGACCACCGCTTTGCCTATGTCGCCCGGGTGTACGGGGAGGACGGCGCCGTGCTGCCCTCCCAGATGGAGAAGGAACGCAGCAATGTGAATTTCGACTGGCGCAAGCGGGTGGTCTTCCGGGCGAAGCTCGCGCCGTCTTCCATGAACCGCTTTACCTGCCGGCTGGAAAAGCAGGCAATGGCCTACGGCCCCATGGATTGGCGGGGGCACCCGTACCAGCCCTCCGTCGCCCGCCGGACCGAGAACCTGGTCTTTGCAAACGACGAGCGGGAAGTGGCCATCTCCCCGGCAACCGGCCGCATTTGCAGCTATAAGGTGGCCGGGCAGGAGATGCTCGCGGGGGAAGCGGGCGTGCTGGAATGGTTCGCCGATACCCCCGATCCGTGGGGGATGGACGGCATCCGCGTGCAGGATCCGGTCGACCGCTTCGTGCTGGCCGACGATACGCAGACCCAGCGGATCTGCGGCGTGGAGCAGCCGATCCCGGCGGTGCGCATCGTCGAGGACGGAGAGGTGCGCACGGTGGTGGAGGCCGTGTTTGTCTGCGGCCGGTCCGACGCGGTAGTTACCTATACCATCCCCCGCAAGGGAAGCTTTGTGGACATCCATATCCGGCTGCTGGTCAACGAAAAGGACCGGCTTCTGAAGGCCTCTTTCCCCCTCGCGCTGGAGGAAGCCTCGGTTTTCAGCGGCGAAGATATTTTCGGCATCGCCCGGTTGGATAAGGCGGAAGGGGAGCAGCCGATCCATCAGTGGGCCGCCCTGTCGGACGGGGTGCATGCCGGCACCGTCCTGAACGACGGGGTGTATGCCGCCGACTGCAGGGGGAACGACCTGCGGGTAACCCTCCTGCGCACCCCGGCGTATACCGCGCACCCCACCGACGATCATATGAATATCCTTCCCCGCAGCCGCTATACCCCCCGCTGCGACCAAGGGGAAAGGGAGTTCCGCCTGCGGTTTGCATGCGGGCCGGCCGCGGACCGGATGGAACGGGTGACCGCGGAGGCTGCGGCCTTCAATATGCCGCCCTACGCCCTTTCATTCTTCCCGAGCGGGGAAGCGGCCCCGCCTAAGCCCGGCGTATGCCTGAGCGATCCCGCGGTGCAGCTTTCCTGCGTGCAGCCGCTGAGCGACGGGGGATATCTGCTGCGGCTGTTCAACCCCGGCGACCAGCCCCGTACCGTGACGGTCACCATCCCCGCCCTCGGTTTTGCGGGGGAAGCGTCGCTGCCGGCCGGCGGGGTGGAAACCTATCTCTGCGAAGGGGGCAGGCTGCTCCCTGCCGACATGCTGGGGAGAAAGCAAGAGGAGGAGAAACAATGAATTACATTTGGAAACTGACTTTTGGGACGCCGGAGAATACGACCCCCTGTTCCCTGTTCGGGGGGCAGATGGATTCGCCTGCGCTGGCTTCTCTGCCCCAGGTGGAGGAAAACCCGCTGGATGCGGAGGGGATTGTGTTCCGCCGGACGGCGCGCGGGTGCACCCTGACCATCCCGGTGGAGGAGTCGGAAGCCTTTTTCGGCACCGGCCTCCAGCTGAAATCGGTAAACCAGACCGGGCTGAAAAAGCATCTGCGGGTCAACAGCGACCCGGTGGCGGATACGGGGGACAGCCATGCGCCCGTCCCGTTTTATGTGTCCAGCCGGGGGTACGGCGTGTATGTAGACACGGCGCGGTATGCGTCCTTTTACTTCGCCTCCCACACCACCCAGGCCCTGTCCGGCCCTTCCCCCGCCCGGAAGGTGGCCGACAACACCGAAGAATTGTACGCCGCCTCCCAGCTGAGCGGGAAGCGGCATGTACTCATTGATATCCCGGCGGCCACCGGGGTGGAACTTTATGTTTTCGGCGGCCCGGATATGCTCAGCGCCGTCCAGCGGTACAACCTGTTTTCCGGCGGCGGCGTGCTGCCTCCCCTGTGGGGGCTGGGGATGTGGTACCGCAGCTATACCCGGGCAAAAGCGGAGGATGTGCAGCGCCAGGCGGCCATGATCCGGGAGGATCACATGCCCTGCGACGTATTCGGGCTGGAACCGGGCTGGCAGACCCATGCCTATTCCTGCACCTATCGCTGGAATACCGAAGGCTTCCCCGACCCGCAGGGGCTTCTCGATTTCTTCAACGCGGCGGGGTTCCGGGTGAACCTGTGGGAGCATATTTTTGTGGACGGCGATAGCCCCCTCTATGAGCCGCTGCTCCCCTACGCGGGGGATTACCGCGTGTGGAACGGGCTGGTGCCGGATTATTCCCTGCCTCAGGCCGCTAAGCTTTATACCGCGTACCACAAGGCGGAACTGGTGGATCGTGGGGTGTCCGGCTTTAAGCTGGACGAGTGCGACGGCTCGGATTTTATCCATACGCCGTGGACCTTCCCCGAAGCGTCGGAATTCCCGTCCGGCCTGGACGGGGAACAGATGCATTGCCTGCTGGGGACGCTGTACATGCGGGCCAACCAGGAAGCCTTTGAAGAGGGCGGGCGCCGGACCTACGGCGCCGTCCGTTCGGCGGGGGCGCTGGCGGCGCCGTACCCGTATGTGCTGTACAGCGATTTGTACGACATCCACGATTACATCCGCGGGATGGTGGTCGCGGGGTATTCCGGCCTGCTCTGGACGCCGGAGGTGCGGCAGTGCGCGTCGGAGGAGGAGCTGATCCGGCGCCTGCAGGCCGTCGTCTTCTCCCCCCTGGCGCAGATTGACGCCTGGATGATCCCGAACCCGCCCTGGCTGCAGTACGACGAAGGCAAAAACCACGCGGGCGTGTTTTTGGAGGACCGGGAACGGCTGACCGGCATCTGCCGCCGGCTGTTTGAGCTGCGCATGTCCCTGATCCCTTATCTGTACGCGGCGTTCTATGCCTACAAAACCACCGGGAAGCCGCCCTTCCGCGCGCTTCCGCTGGATTTCCCGGACGATGTGCAGGTGCGGGACATCGAAGACAGCTATATGGTAGGGGATTCCCTGCTGTTTGTGCCGGTATTCCCGGGACAGGAACGGCGGAAGGCCTATCTGCCGGGCGACGGCTGGTACGATTATTTCACCGGGGAGCATTATGCCGGCGGGCAGTCCTATGAATGGGATACGGCGGACAACCGCATGCTGCTGTTTGTGCGGGAGGGAAGCCTCCTTCCCATTGCGGAGCCGGTGGAGTTTGTCCGTCCGGATACCGTCTTTTCCCTGCGCATGGTGCGGTTCGGCCATGCGGACGCCGCCTGCAGCCTCATTGAGGACGACGGCGAATCCCTGGCGTACCGGGAAGGTGCGCTCAACCGGATCGCCGTCGAATGGAAAGAGGGGGCGGAGCCGTCCGTCCGCAAGGAAGGCGGCTACGCCGGGCAGCGGTATGCGATCCGGGAATTTGTCACCATAGACTGAGCTCACAGGGGATGGTCAATATGAAGGAACATTATCAAAAGATGCGCGATTTTTACGCGCACAAGCCGGGCGCGCGGATTTACCAGAGGGAATTCGGCTTCTTCACCCTCGACCGGTGGAAGGCGGAGGGCTACATTCAGGACGACACCGATTTGGCGGCCCTGTTCGGCTTCGATCCCGAAGCCAAGGTGTATCTGGGCGGGCTCGGCTGGTGCGAACCGGAATTCTGCCCCTGGTTTGAGGAAAAGCTGCTGGAGGACCGCGGCGAGTATGAGCTGGTGCAGGATTTTGCGGGACGCGGCGTGCTCTACTTCAAGGGGCGGCGCAACGGATTTATGCCGGAATACATGACCAGCCCGGTCACCGACTGGGACAGCTGGGAGCGCAACTGCAAATGGCGGATGGATCCGAACACCCCCGAGCGGTATAAGGATCTGGAAGCCCGCATGGAGGAGGCGGCAAAGCTTGCCTCCGAAGGGGCGCTCATCTGCCAGAACCTGGTGGGCGGATACATGTACCTGCGGTCCCTCATGGGGCCGGAACAGCTGCTGTACATGTTTTATGACGATCCAGGCCTCATCCATGAATGCATGAAGACGTGGTTCACCCTTGCGGACACGGTGACCGCCCGCCGCCAGCAGTACATTACGTTTGACGAACTGTTCTTCGGGGAGGATATCTGCTACAACAACGGGCCGCTGATCTCCCCGGACATGATGCGGGAATTCCTGCTCCCCTATTACCAGCAGCTGATTGCCAATGTAAAGAAACGGCAGAAGGACAAGGACAGGAAGCTGCATATCCAGATCGATACCGACGGGCGCTGCACCGACGTCATCGAGATTTACCAGAGCATTGGCATGGACGCGCTCTCTCCGCTGGAGGTGGCGTCCGGCTGCGACGTGGTCGCCATCCGGGAAAAATACCCCGACCTGCTCCTCAGCGGCGGCTTTGACAAGCGGATCCTGGCCGAGAGCAAGGAAGCGATTGACCGCGAGGTGGATCGCATCATGCCGGCCATGGCGAAGAGCGGCGGGTATCTTCCCACCTGCGATCACGGCGTCCCGGAAGAGGTCCCGTTCGAAAATTACATGCATTACCGGAAACGGATGCTGGAGTTTTGACGCGCTGCGCCCCCCTGCCAGGCAGGGGGGCGTTTTGCTGTCCGCCGAAGCCTTCCTTTGGAAAACATACGCAATGGCAAGGGGTATCGCACAGGCTGCCGGTATCGGACGGGGCCCGCTTGCAGGCGGCAGGACGGGGGATGCGGTGGGATTGCCCTTGCTCCCGGAAAGGCCAGCCGGGATCCGGCCCTATCGTGACCTATGCAGGCCGCCGCTTCCGCGGCGGCCTTGCCTGGCTCGTCCATCCCTTCCCCGGCGGGCACGCCCCGCCCCCGCGCGGAAAGCGGCGCGCCCTCCGGGGAAGGCAGATAGGGTTCCCGGGCCGGATGCTCCTCTCGGCCCGGGGAGCTGGCCCGCTTCCCCTGCCGGCCGGAACGGTTTTCAGGCAGGCTCCGCGCGCCGGTCCGGGCCGTCCGCCGGGAGGCGCAGAGGGGACAAACAGGCGGAAAGGGGCAGAATAGGCAGGAATAGTTCGGAACAGGCAGAAACGGGAAAAATCCTGCAATTTTCGTCAGCCGTCCTTGAAAATGGGGGCGCTGTGTGGTATATTAAGGCTATGACATCGATATCACACACCCAATCCGGCAAATTATAAGAAAGGGACGACGGCTATGGACAAAATCGTATTAAAAAGCGGCGAGGTTACTATCGAGGAATTTCCCTGGGGACGGCTGGAATGGAATGCGAGCGGCGCGCTGGGGAACAGCCAGGCCGTCACACTGGGGCGCTGCATCCTGAAGCCCGGATGCGGCAACACGCCCCATATCCACCCGAACTGCTGTGAAATCCTGCGGGTGGAGAAGGGGCGGATCCTTCACACCTACGACGACCAGCGCTTTGAAATGGGCCCGAGCGATACCATCGCGGTTCCCTCCGGCGTTTATCACGGCGCTATTAACCTGGGGGAGGACGAGGCTGTTTTGACCATCGTGTTTGATACCGCCGACCGAAAGACCGATTTCAGCCCGAGGCCGGCCGCTGCGGAGGAATAAGCGCATGGAAAAGAAGATCGACTTCACCGGCCGGCTGACCAGCGGCAAAAAAATCCGCGCCGGCTTTATCGGCTGTGGCTCCCATTCGTTCCGGAACGTTTACCCGGCCTTCCAGTTCTGCGACGTGGATCTGGTCGCCGTCTGCGACCTGGATGCGGAAAAGGCGGAGGCGTTCTGCCGGCAGTTCGGGGCGCAGCGCTCTTACGGCGATTACCACGAGATGCTGGCCAAGGAAACGCTGGACGCCGTGTTCGTGGTGGTGGGCTACTCCAAACGACCCGTTTATCCGGCGATTGCCCTGGACTGCCTGCGGGCGGGGGTGAACGTGTGGATTGAAAAGCCGCCCGCCTCCTCCTGCGCGGAAATCGAGGCGCTGCAGGAAGCGGCGCGCGAAACGGGGAAAACCGTCGGGGTAGGGCTTAAGAAGATGTTCTTCCCCGCCAACGAAAAGGCCATGGAGATCATGCAGTCGGAGGATTTCGGCCATCCTTCCCTGGCGAGCATCCAGTACCCGCAGTACGTGCCGACGGCGGAAGAGTTCGACGCGTATCTGCATACCGACGCCGAAGTGCCGGCGGTGAGGTGGTTCCTGGATCATCTCTGCCACCCAGCCTCCCTGATGGTCGCCCTGTTCGGCATGCCGAAGACGCTGTATTACGAGCGTTCCGCCGCCGGCGCGGGGAGCGCGGTATTCACCTATGAATCCGGGGTGGTGGTCAACCTGATGCTCACCCACGGGGCTTCCTCCAACGGCGGCATGGAGCGCACGATGATCGTGTCCGACCGCGGCCGCCATATCGTGGTGGACAACAATATCCGGGTGGAATACCACCGGAACGCGTCCCTTCCCTACGGCGCCTCCCCCAGCTATTACGCGGGGGATACCAGCGAGGCGACCGCGGTGTGGGAACCGGAGTTTTCCCTCGGCCAGCTTTATAACAAAGGTCTGTTCCTCCTCGGGTATTACAACGAGATCCAGGAATTTGCGTCGGCGCTGCTGGAAAAGCGGCCGCTGAAGAAGGGGACGCTGGCTCAGGCCTGGCAGGTGACGCGGATTTTTGAAAAATTTGCGGAGGGCAGCGGCCGGCTTCTGGTATTTTAACCCCCTGCTCGGTACAAAAAAGAGGCACCGGTATCAACCGGTGCCTCTTTTGCTTCTTTTCCAGGGGGATACAGCGCGGGGAAAAGCCAGGGGTTCCCCCCTGCCGGCTCGTCCCGCCGGGGGCAGGGGGCCTTATTCGGTGTAATACTCGATGGTGTGGATTTTCCCGTCCGTCGCGCGGAAGTTCAGCGTCATTTTCCCGCCCAGGGAATAGGAAATGCCGTTGTTGATTTCCTCCGCCCCGTCGCCGCAGAGGGCTTTCGCCTCGTCGAGGGTCATGCCTACCTTGACCCCTTCGGGGGTGGGATAGGCTTCATCGCTGACCTCAACGCTGTACAGGATGGATTTCTCGTCCTGCATGTAGGTGAAGACGGTCAGGCCCGCATAGCGGTAGATATTGTCGGTGCCGTCGTAGTGGCAGCTGGGGGCTTCTTCCACGCTTTCCGGCTCGCCGAGGGCCGTCCTGGCTTCCTCGGTGAATTCTGCGCCCAGCTTGAGTTCCGTTTCGCCAATGAAGATGGAGGAGGAAAGCCCCTGCGTATCCCCGGAGCTCGTCCCGCTTCCGCCCTGCCCGCAGGCGCACAGGCCGATTGCCAGCGCCAGGGCCAGAAGGAGGGGGAGGATTTTTCTGAAGTTCTTCCGCTTTTTCATGGAGGATGTTCCTTTCTGCTTTTGGATTTATTGATAAGCGTAATAGCCGTCGGCGGTCTGGACCACCACCGAAACCGCAGCATTCTCCCCGTCCTCCGGCGTCAGGTAAGCCGAAAAGCCGTTGGAACGCACCGCGCCGTCCTGCTCGCCTTCGTCCCCGTCCAGCAGGGACGCCTCATAGACCGGGAAGGCCTCCACATACCGGACGGCTTCCCCGTCGTCCAGCCTCAGGTAGATGTGCGAGGCCTCCTGTACGGCGTCCTCCGGCAGCGTCCCATAGAAATGGAGATAGCCGTTGTATTCCCGGCTCTCAATGACGGCGGAGCCGGCCGCTTCCGGCGTGGCGTCCAGCGTCCGCTGGGGAGCGGGCATCACCGGCGCGGCGGTGAGCAGGTTGCGCAGGTTCCGCTCCACAATCTCCAGCACCACGGTGTCGTAAGGGGTTTCCTCCAGTTCGTAGAGGGCGTAGGGGACGGTGCGGGAGAATGCCGCCGTCTGATAGGTCTGTGCCAGGAAGGGGAGCAGCGCGTTGGAGAAGGAATCCCGGAAGATGAGGAGGGCTCCCTCCCCGTCCGCGTTCTCGGTGGTAATCCGCAGGTCCTCTTCGGTGTGGAAATTGGAGGTGTATTCATACGTCCAGTCCACGTCGAACACCGCCTGCCGGTCCTTATAGCCCAGGGAGGGGAAGATCATGGCGTCCAGATCGCCGTCCCAGGTGCGCTCCCAGGACCAGGGGGCGGCCTGGTAGGTTTCGTGGGGCTTCCCCGCCGCGTCCAGGATGGCGTTCATTCCGCACACCGCGCCGAGGTTGTTCCAGTGGGAGTCGCGGGCATGGTAGAGCGTTTCCCCCTCCGCTTTCGCCTTAAGCAGCGCGCCCCGCAGATCCGCGAAATAGGGCCGGCCGCTCATTAGGCTGGTGACCCGGTCCAGGTTGGTCGCTTCCGCGGTCTGCCGGTAATAGTCCGGCATGTATTCGGGGTAGATGGTGTTTTTGTTGGGGGCGACGGCAAAGACGAAGCGGCCGCCCTTCCCGGCGACATATTCCTCCATGAGATCCGTCACCATGGCGATGCGCTCGATATCCCGGTCGGACAGGCGGTTCAGGCCGAGATAGTCGTCGGCGGTTTCGGCAAAGTACAGCCAGTCCTCTTCCCCCACAATCACCTGATCCTCGTCCGACGTGGCGAAGATCTCGGACTTTAGCAGGTTGTTCGCCGTAATGAGTTCAGAGCGGAAGACGAAGTGGTCGGTGATCCAGTCGTCCAGCTCGGCGGGGAAGGAAAGGTTCAGCCCCCCGTCCTTGATGAGGGAGGGGAATGCGGCAAGGTCCCGTTTTTCCGCCGACTCGCTTTCCCCGAACAGCGGGGTCAGTATCAAAGGGAGCGCGCAGACGGCGGCCAGCACAATTACGTAGATTTTTTTGAAAATTTTCATCGCGTTGTCCGTCCGCCTCCTTAAAACCGGAAATAGATGAAGGGGTTATAGGTGTCCGCCGCCAGGGAAAGGATGCACAGGGCGAACAGCGCCGCCGAAAGCCCGTAGCTGACAGCGGCATATCCATTGGCCCCCGCGCCGCTCCGGCAGAGCCGGCTTTCCAGGGCCGGCGCAATGGGGAAGGAGGCGGCGCAGGCGGCGACGAGGACGCAGAGGAACCACGGGGTCAGGTAGGTGATCGCCTGGGCGAGATGCGCGGCGGAGCCCGGCCCGCCGGTGAACATGGCGGCGAGGACCTGCCCCGCCTGAGTCATGGTGTCCGCCCGGAAGATGACGAAGCCGACCAGCACCACAAACAGGGTGTAAATCCGGAGGAGGAAACGGGCCGCCGGGTGTTTTTCCGCCTTCTTGACGGGGATGATGTTCGCGCTTTCCAGGATAAGGAACAGCCCGTGGAAAAGCCCCCACACCAGGAAGGTGACGTTGGCCCCGTGCCACAGCCCGGTGCAGGCGAAGACGATAAGCTGGTTGAGGTAGGTGCGCGCCTTCCCCTTCCGGTTGCCGCCCAGCGGGATGTACAGGTACTCCTTGAACCAGGTGGAAAGGGAGATATGCCACCGCCGCCAGAAGTCCTTGATGCCGACCGAGGCGTAGGGATAGCGGAAATTTTCCTTGAAATCAAAGCCGAACATCTTCCCCAGCCCGATGGCCATATCGCTGTATCCGCTGAAGTCGAAGTAAATCTGCAGCATATAGCTTACGGCCCCCAGCCAGGCGGCGAACGCGGTCAGGGAGGACGCAGGAAGGCCGAACACATAGTCCGCCGTCACCGCCATGACGTTGGCGATGAGCACCTTCTTGGCAAGGCCGTACAGGAAGCGCTTGAACCCGTAGGCGCACCGATCGAAGGAGAGGGTCCGCCGCTCCAGCTGGTCCTGGATGTCGTGGTATTTGACAATAGGCCCCGCGATAAGCTGCGGGAAGAAGGAGATATACAAAAGCAGCCGGGGCAGGCTTTTCTGCAGGCTGGATTTGTCCCGGTACACGTCGATGACGTACGACAGGGTCTGGAAGGTGAAGAAGGAGATGCCGATCGGCAGCCGGATTGCGGGGACGGGCAGGGAAAGCCGGAACAGCGCGTTCACCGTCTCCACCAGGAAGCCGCTGTATTTGAACACCACCAGCAGCCCGATGTTCAGCACGACGGCCACCGCGATAATCGCCTTCCGGCCGGTTTCCCTCCTCCCCAGCAGGAGCGCCAGCAGCCAGTTGACCACCACCGACGCGAGCAAAAGCAGGATGTACACCGGCTCCCCCCACGCGTAGAACAGCAGGCTGGCGAAAATCAGCAGGGCGTTTCGGAATTTCGCGTTCGGGACGGCTACATACAGCAGGAACGTCACCGGGAAGAACAGGAACAGAAAACTCAGCGAACTAAATACCATAAAGCGTCAAAATCCCTTTTCCTTGTTGGCGTGCCCCTGGTTTTATTCCGGGACGCGGCTGAGGCAGTCGTCGATGGTAAACACGTCGGTGGTGTAATGGTTCCCGATCGCGTCCTTGGCCTCCAGGTCGTTGAAATGCCACCATTCGGACGCGAGGGGGGACATGCCGGTGTCGGTGCAGTATTTCTGAAGCCGCAGGGCGTCTTCGGTCATGGTGTCGGCCGGGGCGACGCTTTTCCACGCGGTTTTGGAGTAGGAGTTCACCGCCTGCTTCAAGCAGACGGCCGCCGTGCTCAGTTCATGCATGGGGGTGGGCATTTCGCAGGGGGCGGAGCTGGTGACCACCGCATAGCGGTACCGGCCGGAAAGCCGGTATTCCATCCGTTCCACCTTGGCCAGGCTCACGTCCATGGCGCAGCCGATCTGGTGGGTGGAAAGCTTGCTGGCGATAAACCAGCCCATCCCCCAGGGGCTTTTATCGATGCCCGCCTTCACCTGGGGATCCTCCTGATACAGCGCCTTGAGCTTGTCCGCGATGTCCAGCTGGACGTCGAAGGGGCGGAAGGTTTCGTTGATGACCAGGGTATAGCCGTCGGCCAGCGCCGCCTGCTGCGCGGCGTATATCTTCTTGACCATCAGGTAATTGGCGGCCACCACGTACTGCTCTTCCCCCAGCCGTTCGTTCCACCGCAGCGAATCGTACAGCTTCTCCCCCGTGATGCCGGGGATGTCCTTCCCGGACGAAACAAACACCGAGGACACGGCGTTGGTATTGTCAAAGACGATGGAGGGGACCACGTCCGGGATGTTGAGGTAACAGTAGGTGCTGTCCACCCAGCCTTCCCAGCCGCCGTCCTGGGTGACCCGCCACCAGCGCCCGTCCTGTTCTTCCAGGATGACGAAAGCGTCCCCCGGGGAGAGCACAGCCACGGCATATCCTTCTTCCCCGGGGAGATCGGTGACCTTCATCCCCACCGGGGCAAAGCCGGTGGCCCCTTCCAGTGGCAGTTCAAACGATTCCGCCTCTTCCCCGGTCAGTTCGCTGTGGTCATAGGTGACGCCGGTCTGCGGATCGGTATAGGCCGTGGTCGGCGTGGTGGTCGAGGCGGTAGTCGGCGGGGAGGAGGTGCCGGTGGTGCCCGGTTCGCTCCCGCCGGGCGTCCCGCCTTCCGTGCAGCCGGAAAGCAGAAAAGCCCCTGCCAAAAGCAGCCCCCCCAGCAGGGACGGCGCCTTTGTACGCAGAGGCTTCTTCTTTTTGGGCAACGGGGAGGATAACCGCTTCATGACATCCGCCATCTCCTTTTACCGGGCAGAGGGTTGCAAACACTGGACAGCAGCAGGGGGGAAGAAAGGGCATGGGGACGGTCAGGACGGGTAGGCGCTTTTGTCCCATTCGTACCCCTTGGCCTCCAGCTGCTCCGCCGTTAGTTTGGCGGAACGGACATACAGGGAGTCCACATAATACCATCCCCCGTCGAAATAGGCGAGGACCCAGCAGTGATAGTCCCCCGGCTGCCAGCCCTTGCCGGTGACATAGTAGGCGTCGTACCCGGCCCGCCGGAAGAGCAGGTAGGTCAGGGAGGCGAAATTGTAGCAGCTTCCCGTCCCGTAGTCCAGCATATGCTGGGCGTTTTCGGCAATGCTTCCCTCCGCCGCCCATTTATAGGTGAAATGGTCGTGGACATAATCGTAAATATTCCGGGGCGAGCTCCCGTAGGTCGCCAGGATGTTATCCAGTTCCGCCCCCAGTTCGGCGGACACGGTGGGATCCGGCTGGACGGGCGGACGGGTCGAGGGCGGGGCGGTCGTGGAAGGCGGGGTGGTGGTATCGCCCGGGTCCCCCGCGGCGGCGCCGTCGGCGCCCAGCGCAATGCCGTCTACCGTTTCGTTCCGGGCCATCGTCCCGTCGGCCCGGAAATAATAGGTCTTCCCGTCGATTTCCTGCCAGCCTTTGTAAGAGGCGCCGGTTTCAAAGTCGTAGTAGTAGCGGTTCCCGGTGTTGGGGTTGTCGTACCATCCCACAAACATCGTCCCGTCGGCGTTGATATACCGGGTGACGCCGTCGATTATCACCGTGCCCTTGGAGAGGACGCCGCCGGCGAAGTGGTACCGGATGTTGTCCACCGTCACCCAGCCGTCCTGGAGGGCGCCGTCGTCCGAGAAGACGTACTCCGTCCCGTCAATGGTATGGGCGCCGGTGTAAAATTCGCCGCTGCTGTCCTGATAATAGGCGTTTTCCCCTTCGATGACCCAGGCGCCGCTTTCTTCCGCTTCTGATTCGGTTTCGGTCCCGGCGGTGGTCTCCGAGGAGGACGGCTGGGTGGAAGAGGAATCCCCGGAGCCGGAGGGTTCGCCGTCCCCGCCGCCCTCCAGCAGGACGGCCAGGAGGACGACTGCGGCCAGGACAAGGATTACGGCCGCGGGAAGGATAAGGCGGGAAAGGCGGAATTTCCGCCGGGTAAACACGTTTTTCGCCGTGCCGTTTGTTTTCTGTCCGCTTTTCCGCGCCTTTTTCATGCTGCGTCCATCCCAAGCCTTTACGTTTCGAGTATTTTCATGAGTTCCCATTTGAAAGCGTACGGCTTATGCCGCATTTATACTATATTACTATAACGGCCGTCGTTTTTCAACTTTTTCTTAAGGTTTCCCTGCGCTTTTCTTTCCCCGCCGCCCGTCCGGAAAAGGCGGCGCTACCGGTAGTCTTTTCCGCTGCGGCCCGAATTATGCTTATGACGGCGGGAAGGGCGGTTCCCTCCGCGGCGCCGTCCCTTGATCAATCCCCCGGATTGCGCTATACTGGGCGTATGTTGGGCGTATTCCGGGCGTTCGGAACAATCCGGCAGGGGAGGAAAGCGGAATGGGCCTTCCGGCAGGAGGAAGTATATGGAAACGTCCCGCCGGGAGGGCGGCACATGCCGCTCCCCCCGAGGGGACGATAAGGAAAGGGAATGGTGGAAATGGGCGTACAGACGGAAAACTGGGGGAAAATCGGGGAGACGGCTGTCCGGCGGTTTGTGCTGGAAAGCGGAGGGCTGCGCGCGGCGGTGATTTCCTACGGCGCGGCGCTGCAGATGCTGGAATTCGCCGGCAAGGACCGCATCCTCGGCTACGACACGCTGGAGGGCTACCGCGGCGGCCGCTCCTACCAGGGGGCGGCGATCGGGCGGTATGCCAACCGGATCGCGGACGGGAGGTTCCGGCTGGACGGCCGGGAGTACGACGTAGGCCGGAACGAGGACGGCATAGGCCATCTGCACGGGGGAGCGGCCGGGTTTGACAAGCGGGTATGGTCGGCGCAGGTGCTGGAGGACGGCGCCGCCCCGGCGGTGCGCTTTACCCTGGAATCCGCGGACGGCGAGGAAGGGTATCCGGGGAACCTGTCCGTATCCCTGACCTACCGCCTTGTAGGCGGGGATACGCTGCGGCTGGAGTATGCGGCCGAATCCGACAAGGATACGGTGGTGAACCTGACCAACCACGCCTATTTCAACCTGGAGGGCGCGGACGGGGGCGACGTGCTGGATACCCGGGTATGGATTGCAGCGGAAGCCTTTACGCCGGTGGACGCCCGCTTAATCCCGACCGGCGAGGTGCGGCCGGTGGAGGGCACCCCCTTCGATTTCCGGCAGGAGAAGGCCATCGGGCGGGACATCGGTATGGACGATGAGCAGCTCCGGCTGGGCGGGGGATACGACCACAATTTCGTGCTGGGCTTCGACCGCCGCAGGCGGCACGCGGCCTCCGCCTTTTCCCCGGCGGCGGGGATCCGGCTGGACTGCTTTACCGATCAGCCCGGCATGCAGTTTTATACGGCAAACGGCCTGGACGAGGCGGGGGGGAAAGGCGGCCGCCCGCTGCAAAAGCGCCACGCCTTCTGCCTGGAGACGCAGTGCTTCCCGGACAGCCCGAACCACCCGGCGTTCCCCTCCCCGGTTTTGAAGGCCGGGGAGCGGTATGCCTCTGTGACGGAGTACCGGTTCAGCCGGTAAGGGCCGGGAGGCCGGCGGGCGCTGTTCTGGCCCCGCATGGCCACATCTAAGAAAACGGGGGAGGGCCGGCGGGACGGCCCTCCCCCCGGAACGTTCAGCCCTGGAAGGAGGATGCGGTATGGACGCGCGGAAATGGGCGGAAGAGCTTGCCGCGAAGCTGCAGGGGGAATTCGGGGAACGGCTGCTTTTTGTGGGCCTGCAGGGGAGCCGCCTGCGCGGGGAGGAAACGCCGGAAAGCGATATCGACATCATGACGGTGCTGGATACCCTTTCCGCGGCGGATTTGGCCCGCTACCGGCGAATTCTCCGGCAGATGCCGATGTGGGAAAAAGCCTGCGGCTTCATTGGCGGCCGGGAGGAACTGCTCCGCTGGCCGGCGCACGAGATTTTTTTCCGTGGAAAAGGGGACGGCGCCGGTTTTCGGCACGCTGGACGGGCTTTTGCCCCCGTACACCCGGGAGGATATCCGGCAGGGCGTGCGGATTGGCGCGTCCGCTTTGTACCACGGGACCGGCCACCTCTGCCTGTATGGGGGCCCGCAGGCGGCGGACGGGCTGCGGGACGGGTATAAGGCCGCCTTTTTCCTGCTGCAGAGCCTTTATTATCTGCGCACGGGGGAGTATATCCCCACCAAGCGGGCGCTCTGCCCGCTGCTGGCCGGGGAGGAGCGCCGGATCCTGGAAATCGGGATGGACTGGGAAGGGGCCGCCCCCGAGCGGGAGCAGGATCCGCAGGCATTTTTCGACCGTTTGCTGCAATGGAGTGGAAAACTGCTGGCCGGGAATCTCCCCGCCTAGCGCCGGGCCGCAGAGCGGGGGAGCAGCCGCCTCCCGCGATGGGAAAGGGCCGGCCGCGGCGCGGGAGCACAGGTCCCCGTCCCGCCGGCTTTTTTGCGGGGGGCTCAATCCCCAGCCGGGCGGCGGTACGATTCCCGGCGGCCGGGGGGAAGCGGCGGCAGGCCGGGGACGGCGCCTCCCGGTGCGGGGAGGCAGCCGTTCCCTCTTGACAGCGCGGCGGGGATGCCGTATACTTTAATCATACTAATTTACTAGGAATAAAACGATTGGGAGGCGACAGCCATGGCGAATATTGCGAAAAGCCTGACCGACCTGATTGGGAACACCCCGCTTCTGGAACTGAGCAACCTGGAGAAGAAACGGGGGCTGAAGGCCACGGTCCTTGCGAAGGTGGAGGCGCTCAACCCTGCCGGCAGCGTGAAGGACCGCATTGCCCGCGCGATGCTGGACGATGCGCAGGAGAAGGGGCTGCTCAAGCCGGGGGCGGTGATTATCGAGCCGACCAGCGGCAACACCGGCATCGGCCTGGCGGCGGTGGCGGCGGCGCGGGGCTACCGCGTCATCCTGACCATGCCCGACACCATGAGCGTGGAACGCCGCAGCCTGCTGAAGGCCTACGGCGCGGAACTGGTGCTGACCGAAGGGGCGAAGGGGATGAAGGGGGCCATCGCCAAGGCGGAGGAGCTGGCGAAGGAGATTCCCGGCGCGTTTATCCCCGGCCAGTTTGAAAATCCGGCCAATCCCGCCGCCCACCGCGCCACCACCGGCCCGGAAATCTGGCGGGATACCGACGGGAAGGTGGATATTTTTGTGGCGGGGATCGGCACCGGCGGCACCATCACCGGCACCGGCGAATACCTGAAGCAGCAGAACCCGGCCATCCGGGTGGTGGGCGTGGAGCCGGCGGATTCCCCCGTCCTGACCGGGGGGAAGGCTGGCCCGCACAAGCTGCAGGGGATTGGCGCGGGCTTTGTGCCGGATACCCTGAACACCGCGGTTTATGATGAATTGATCACGGTGCGCAGCGAGGAAGCGTTCGAAGCGGGGCGGGACCTGGCGCGGTCCGAGGGGCTGCTCGCCGGTATTTCCTCCGGCGCGGCGCTGTGGGCGGCGCTGGAACTCGCCCGGCGCCCGGAAAACGAAGGGAAAACCATCGTGGTGCTGCTGCCCGATACCGGGGATCGGTACCTTTCCACGCCGCTGTTTGACTGAAAGCGCCATGCCGGCGGAGGGCCCGCGCACCGGCGGGGGAAGCGCCGCGGCCTTGCGGCAGAAGCGGCCCCGGCGATAGACGGCTGGAGCCCTGCCGTTTTCCGCCCCCAGCCGAGGCCGGAGGTATACGCCGGACAGCGCGGACAAAACCGGCCCTGCATTTATGGCAGGGCCGGTTTTGCTTTCGCTTTTTGCCGGCGGGGCGCCCATTTCCAGGGGTGCTGATGGTTATTTTTTCATCAGATGGTCCGCGCACTGCTGAAGCTGCTGCTTGGAGGTGATCGTGACCCCCGACTGATGGATGGTTTCCTGGATATATGCCGGGAGGGAACGGAAGCACTGCTGGATTTCCGGATCCTGGGTCAGAGGGGTATTCTGCGGGTTGGAATTTGCCATAACGTCTGCCTTCCTTTCTGTGGGAGCGGGAAGCTAAGCGCGTTTTCCCAGATAACGGACGTAGGCCACTAGATCCTCTTCCGTACGGAATTCGTCCGCATGGGCGTTGACCTGCTCCTGCACTTCTTCCGGAAGGGAGTAGAAATCCAGTTCCTGCCGCTGCTGCCAGCGCATCATGGCGGCGACGCCGATCGGGTTCGCCCCGTTGATGCCTTCGATCATGCTTTTCCCGCCTTTCTTTGCAAACCTTTGGAAGATGGCTCTTCCGAAAGTTAGTGTGCGGGAAAAGCCGGCGGATAGGCAAGGGAAAAACCGGCGGAAAAATTTTTATGGCGCCGTTTCCGGACAGGGGGAGGCAAAAAGGAACCGCCGTAAAAATGTTCCTTTGCGGCGGTTCTCCTGCTTTTGGTTTTTCTGCGGGGCGCTGCGGAGGGAATCCCCTTACCGTTTCAGCCAAACCGTCTGGTTGACGATTTTGGTATAGCTCTGGATAATTTTTACCACTTTCACCGAGACGTTGGCGTCGGCGTAGTCTTCGGCCATCACGGTCTCCTCCCCGTTTTCCCGCATCGCGACGGCGAGCTCCAGCGCCTGTTCCACGTCCTCGCCCCGGATGCCGCCGACGACGACGGTCCCCTTGTCCAGCACCTCCGGCCGTTCGGTGGAGGTGCGCAGGAGCACCCCGGTGAAGTGGAGCATGGCGGATTCTTCCGACAGGGTGCCGCTGTCCGACAGAACGCAGTAGCTGTTCATCTGCAGGTGGTTGTAATCGAAAAAGCCGAAGGGCCGGAGGTTCTGCACCAGCGGGTGGAAGCGGAAGCCCCGCGCTTCGATAAACTTCATGGAGCGGGGGTGGGTGGAGTAGATCACCGGCATCTGGTAAGTTTCGGCGATCCGGTTGATCGCGTTCATTAAGTCCAGGAAATTTTCCTCGTTGTCGATGTTCTCTTCCCGGTGGGCGGAAACCAGGATGTATTTCCCTTTTTCCAGCCCGAGCCGCTCCAGCACGTCGCTTTGCTCGATCTGCGCCCGGTGGCGGCCCAGCACCTCCCGCATGGGGGAGCCGGTGACGAAGATGGTTTTGCCGTCGATCCCCTCGGACAGGAGGTAGCGGCGGGAATGCTCGGTATAGGGGAGGTTGATGTCCGAGATATGGTCCACGATTTTGCGGTTGATCATCTCGGAAACGTTCCAGTCCCAGCAGCGGTTGCCCGCCTCCATATGGAAAATCGGGATCTTCAGCCGCTTGGCCGAGATGGCGGAAAGGGCGGAATTGGTATCCCCCAGGATGAGCACCGCGTCCGGCCGCTCCTTGGCCATCACCGCATAGGATTTGGCAATAATGTTCCCCATGGTTTCGCCGAGATCGGCCCCCACGCTGTCCAGGTAATAGTCCGGGGCGCGCAGGCCGAGATCCTCAAAGAACACCTGGTTGAGGGTATAATCCCAGTTCTGGCCGGTATGTACCAGAAGATGGTCAAAATACCGGTCGCAGGCCTGGATGCAGGCCGACAGCCGGATAATCTCCGGGCGGGTGCCGAGGATGGTCATTACTTTCAGTTTTTTCGCCTTTTCTGCGTTCATTGCTGCCGCCTTTCCCCGTCCGACGGGCCTTCCCGCAGCACGGGAAGGAAATAGGTGTCCGGGTGCTCCGGATCAAACGGTTCGTTCGCCCACATAAAGGTGATGAGGTCGGTGTCCCCGACGTTTTCGATGCTGTGGGTGTAGCCGGTCGGGATATCCACCACCGTGAAATGCCCGCCGTCCACCGGGTATTCGATGACCTCGTCGGAATCGATGCGGCGGAAGCGGACGACCGCCCTGCCGCTGACCACCAGGAATTTTTCGTTTTTGCTGTGATGCCAGTGGTTGCCCTTGGTGATGCCGGGCTTGGCCACGTTCACCGAAAACTGCCCCCGGTCGGCGGTGCGCAGGATTTCGGTGAAAGACCCCCGCGCGTCTTCGTTCATTTTCAGCGGATAGGCGAAGCCATCCTCCGGGAGATAGCTCAGGTAGGTGCTGTACAGCTTCCTGGTGAGCGGATCCCCCATATCCGGCACCGCCAGCGTCCGCCGGCTTTCCGGGAAGGAACGCAGGATATCCGCGATTTCCCCGAGGGTGGCGGTATGGGTCACCGGTACGGCGCAGAATTCGCCCTCCCGCGTCTCCTGCCCGCCCAGGGCGCGGATGAGTTCCTCCACCAGGTCATCGATGTAGACCAGCCGGAGGACGGCCGCGGGATCGTTCACCGTAATCGGCAGGCCGCGGGCAATGTTGTAGCAGAAGGTGGCCACCACGCTGTTGTAGTTCGGCCGGCACCACTTCCCGAAGACGTTGGGAAAACGGTAGATCAGCACGCCGGCGCCGGTTTCCTTCCCGTAGACAGCCAGCAGCTCCTCCCCGGCCCGCTTGCTGCGGCCGTAGGGGTTGTCCAGCCCCGCCTGGATGGAGGAGGCCAGCATCACCGGGCAGGGATTCCGATGCCGGCGCAGCGCGTCCAGAAGCTCGGCGGTGAAGCCGGCGTTCCCGGCCATGAAGTCCTTTTCCTCTTTTGGGCGGTTCACCCCGGCGAGATGAAAGACGAACCCGCATTCCGCCGCCCATTCCTCCAGCAGCGCGGGCGGGGTGTCCGTGTCGTAGGCGAGGATGTCGGTGTATCCGCGGCCGCGCAGCGCAGCCGTGAGGTTCCGGCCGATGAACCCGTTGGCGCCGGTGATGAGAATCCGCATGGAGAAGCCGCCTTTCCCTTGATTTACTTCCGTGCTTCCCAAAGGGCCAGTTCGTTCTGGATATATTCGAGGCTCATGAGCTTGGCCTTCACGTCCTCCACCGTCAGCAGCTTGGTGTTGTTGGAGTCGAATTCCTTGAGCAGCATGTGGGACTGCGTTCCGGTGACGAAATATTTATCGTAATTCAGATCCCGCTTGTCCGCCGGCACGCGGTAGAAATTCCCCAAATCGATGGCGTTGGCGCATTCCTCGTTGGTCAGCAGGGTCTCGAACATCTTTTCCCCGTGCCGGATGCCGATCACCTTGATCGGGTGGTCGTCCACATGGAAAATCTGCCGGACCGCGTCCGCCAGCACCTGGATGGTGCAGGAGGGGGCCTTCTGCACCAGGATGTCGCCGCTTTCCGCGTGCTCGAACGCGAAAAGGACCAGTTCTACCGCTTCCTCCAGGCTCATGATAAAGCGGGTCATTTCCGGTTCGGTAACGGTCAGCGGCTTCCCGCTTTTAATTTGGTCGATGAACAAGGGGATGACCGAGCCGCGGGAACAAAGGACATTGCCGTACCGGGTCCCGCAGATCAGGGTCTTGTCCGGGGAAACGGTGCGGGCTTTGGCCACAAAGACCTTTTCCATCATCGCCTTGGAGGTGCCCATGGCGTTGACCGGATAGGCGGCTTTGTCGGTAGACAGGCAGATCACCTTGCGCACGCCGGCATCGATCGCGGCGTTGAGCACGTTTTCGGTGCCGAGGATATTGGTTTTCACCGCTTCGATGGGGAAAAACTCGCAGGAAGGCACCTGCTTGAGGGCGGCGGCGTGGAATACATAGTCCACCCCGTGCATCGCGTTTTTGATGCTGCCGAGATCGCGGACGTCGCCGATATAATACTTGATTTTATCGTTATGGTACAGATGCCGCATATCGTCCTGCTTTTTTTCATCCCGGGAAAAGATCCGGATTTCCCCGATATCGGTTTTCAAAAAGCGCTCCAGCACGGCGTTGCCGAAAGAGCCGGTGCCACCGGTTATCAGCAGCGTCTTTCCAGTAAACAGCATGTGTCTTCCTCCTAAAGCATTCAGCGTCGGGCGGCGCTCCGGACTGCCGGAAGGCCCCGCCGCGCCTTCTTATTTTTCCCTACTCTGCGGGTTTTATGACAGGGGTGCGCGGCCTCAGCGACTTTCCTCCAGCCCCGCTCCCGCCGGCCGGTACTGCCGCCCGCAGTGCGGGCAGGATAACCCGTCGTCCAGCACGGCGCCACATTCGCAGGCCCACCCGATCCGCCGGGCGGGGACGCCGGCCATCAGCGCATGGTCGGGGACGTCCTTGGTGACGACGGCGCCGGCCGCGATCAGCGCGCAGCGGCCGATGGTATGCCCGCACACCACCGTCGCGTTGGCGCCAATCGTCGCCCCTTCCTTCACCAGGGTCTTTTTGTAGCCCGCGCTCCCCTTGGGGTAGCGGCTGCGGGGGGTGAGGTCGTTGGTGAACACCATGGACGGGCCGCAGAACACGTAATCCTCGAGTTCCACGCCCTCGTACAGGGAGACGTTGTTCTGCACCTTGACATGGTTGCCCACCCGGACGTTGTTGGAGACGTTGACGTTCTGCCCGAAGGAGCAGTGTGTCCCGATGACCGCCCCGGTCTGGATATGGCAGAAATGCCAGATTTTGGTCCCTTCGCCGATCGACACGCCCTCGTCGATGTAGCTGCTTTCGTGCACGAAATACCCGCGCTGCTCGTCCGGCTTATTCATGGGTGAAACGCCCCTCAAAATCCATGGTGGAGCAGGAAGCCAGCGGCAGCTTGACCGGCCGGTGCTCCGCCGCGGAGAGATAGATCGCCAGCACCAGTTCCAGCGCCCGGCGTCCGGCTTCGGCGTCGACATACGGCTTGCGGCCGGTCCGGATAGCGTCGATCACGTCCGCGTACAGCGGGTTATGCCCGAAGCCGTAAACGTTCGGCGGGTTCTCATGGAAGCGGGCCTTGACCTCTTCCGCGTCGTCCTTCCCGTCCCCGAACAGCCATTCCTCAATGACGTTCACCGACTTGCCGCCGGCTTTGACCGTCCCTTTTTCGCCGAAGAGGTACAGGGTCTCCTCCAGGTTCTTCGGGTAGACGTTGGTGGTGCCTTCGATAATGCCGTACGAGCCGTTGCGAAAGCGGACCACCGCGATGCCGAGGTCTTCCGCCTGGATATAATCGTGGTTCAGGTTGTCGGTGTACGCCATCACCTCGTCCACCTCGTCGCCCATCATCCAGCGCAGCAGGTCGATGTTGTGGATGCACTGGTTCATGAGCGCGCCGCCGTCCTGTTCCCAGGTGCCGCGCCACGGGGCCTGCTCATAGTAGGCCGGCCCGCGGTTCCAGCGGATATGCGCCGTACCGTGGAACAGGCGGCCGAAGCGGCCTTCCTCCATCGCCTCGCGAATTTTCTGCACCGATTTGTTGAAACGGTTCTGGTGGCAGGCACAGACGTTGACGCCCTTTTCCTCCGCCAGCGCGATGATCTTGTCCGCGTCCTCCAGGGAAAGGGCGATGGGCTTTTCGATGATCAGATTGACCCCGGCCTCGATGCAGTCGAGGGCGATGGCGGCGTGTTTGCCGCTTTCGGTGGCGATCGCAATGAGGTCGAGCTTTTCGTTTTTCAGCATTTCGCGGTAATCGGTGTATTTCTTCACCGTAGCGGGAAGCTGGAACTTCTCGATCTTTTCCTCCATATGCGCGGGGACGATATCGCACAGGGCGACGATGTTCAGCTTGTTTTCCAGCGCGGCGGCCACATGGTTGAACGAGATGCGTCCGCAGCCAATCAGGGCGTAATTCATAGTCTTTTCCTTCCTTACTCGGTTTTCAGCGGCCGGGCTGTCAGCCGGCGGTATCCAAAATTTCCAGGATCTGCTCGGCCGCCTGTCCGGATCCATAATACGGCGGATGGTTCCCTTCGTCAATAGGGGTATTGCGCACCTTATCCAGAATATCCTGCGTCTGCGGCTTGGCCAGGACATTGTGCCCGCCGTTCAGGGTTTCCACCCATTCGGTCTGATCCCTCACGGTCACGCAGGGAGTGCCGAGGATATAGGCCTCTTTCTGCAGGCCGCCCGAATCGGTGACGGCCTTGACTGCGTTTTTGGTGAAGTACAGCATGTCCAGATAACCCATCGGCTCCACGAACAGGATGTTCCGGTATCCGTGGGCCTGGCACAGCTCCCGCACCATCCCTTTGGTGCGGGGATGGACGGGGAAAAGCACCGGGGCGTCCAGCTGCTCGAACGCGTCCAGCACATTCCGGATTTTCTCCAGGGAATCGGTATTCTCTGCCCGGTGGATGGTCGCAAGGTACCAGCGGCCCACCGGCTCCACCGGCCCGAACAGCCCGGCCAGCCGGCCGAAATAAAACGAGGGCGGATTCTTTTCCATCTCCCTGGAATAATGCAGCACCGCGTCGCACATGACGTCGCCGACGTTGTACACCCCGCGGGTAATCCCCTCGTCCTTCAGGTGGTTCACCGCCACGTCGGTGGGGCAGAAAAGGAAGCGGGAAATCCGGTCGGTCAGGATCCGGTTGAGTTCCTCCGGCATCGCCATGTTGAAGGAACGCAGCCCCGCTTCCACATGGACGATCGGGATGAGGATTTTGGAGGCGGCCAGGGCCCCTGCCAGGGTGGAATTGGTGTCCCCGTAAACCATCAGGTAGTCCGGCTTCTCCTTGAGCAGGATGTCTTCGATCCCCACCATCATGGCCGCCGTCTGCTTCGCATGGCTGCCTGAGCCGACGCCGAGGTTATAGTCCGGCCGGGGGGGTTGCAGTTCCTCGAAAAAAATATCCGACATGTTGCTGTCGTAATGCTGGCCGGTGTGGACGAGAATTTCCTCGTGTTCCCTCCGGATCACCCGGGAAACGGCCGCCGCCTTGATGAACTGCGGGCGGGCCCCCACCACGGTGACGATTTTCAAACGGTTTCCCATAGTACGCGCATTCCTTCCTTTATGGCTTCCTCTTCTTTTCCGCATCTGGAATCCAGACCGTCCGGCAGGTCGGGATATCACAGCACTTCGATGTTATCACGGGGAGAGACGGCTTTCATGGCGTTCTTGGTGTCGAATACCGCCTTCGCATGCTGCTGCACAAACCCATAGTCCACATTCGTATGCGCCGCCGTTACCATCACCAGGTCCGCTTCCTCCAGCAGCTGGGCCGTCAGTTCCGCTTCCCCTTTCCTTACCGTCCCCTTATACCGGTACTCGCTGACCCACGGGTCGTAATATTTTACCTTTGCCCCTTCCCGTTCCAGCACTTCGATCACCCGCAGCGCCGGGCTTTCCCGGTAGTCGTCGATATCCTGTTTGTACGCGACACCCAGCACCAGCACCTTGGCATTCTTCAGCGCCTTTTCCGCACGGTTCAGAATTTTCCCCGCACGCTCCACGCAGTATTCCGGCATCTGGTCGTTTATCATCATCGAGCTTTCAATCATCGACGTATGGAACCCGTATTCCCGCGCCTTCCACGACAGGTAATACGGATCCAGCGGGATGCAGTGCCCCCCAAGGCCAGGGCCCGGGTAAAACGCCTGGAACCCATACGGCTTGGTCTTGGCTGCGTCCACCACTTCCCACATGCTGATCCCCATCTTCTGGCACAGCATCGTCAGCTCGTTCACCAGCCCGATATTGATGTTCCGGTAGGTGTTCTCCAGGATCTTTTCCATCTCCGCCACCGCCGGGCTGGAGACTTCATACACGTCCCCTTCCAGCACCGCACGGTACATCGACGCGATCACTTCCGTCGCGTCTTTCCCTATCGCGCCCACGACCTTCGGCGTGTTCTTCGTCTTATATATCCGGTTGCCCGGATCCACCCGCTCCGGCGAGAACCCCAGGTAGAAGTCCTCCCCGCATTTCAGCCCCGAGCCTTCTTCCAGAATCGGCTTTATCAGTTCCTCCGTCGTCCCCGGATAGGTCGTCGATTCCAGCACCACCATCGTGTTTTTCTTCAGGTGCTTCGACACCGCTTCGGTCGACGAACGCACATAGCTGATATCCGGCTGCTGGTGCGCGTCCAGCGGCGTCGGCACGCAGATCGCGATGAAATCCACGTCCTTCACAAAGCTGAAGTCGGTCGTCGCACGCAGCTTCCCTTCCTTCACCAGCTTCTCCAGGTCGCTGTCCACCACGTCCCCGATGTAATTGTGCCCGGCGTTGACCATTTCCACCTTCTTCGCCTGCACGTCAAACCCGATCGTCCGGAACCCCGCCTTCGCTTTTTCCACCGCCAGCGGCAG
>CAJFGS010000021.1 GCA_904377855.1 Candidatus Avimonas merdigallinarum | reverse complement strand
CTGGACAGGCGCCGCTGGCGCAACGCCTCTCCGCTTAAAGCTTCATATTTCCCTACATTATGGCCTTTTTGTGTTGTCCGTACAATTTGGGCCGGTTCAGCCATGCTTGCCGGCTTTTTGCAGCGCAAAACCGCTGGCAGGACGGGTGGCTCGGGGAAGACGAAGACGATAGGGCAGACGGAAAAGCGCCCTTTGCAGCCGGCGGGGTGCATGCGGCGAGAAGATTCCCTCCGTGCCCCTTGAAGGGTTGAGCCGGCGCCGGGCCTTCCGGAGACGGCGCGAGCCGCCGAGGAAGCGGCGGGCCTGCCTTTGGATAAGCCCCTTTGTGGCTCCGGGCCACACAGTCCTCTGAATACCGGGCGTCCCGGCGGGGCGCGGCCCTCCTGCGCGGTGTTTCCTTATTATATACCGCTGTGCCGCGTTCCACAGGACGCGGCGGGGATCCGCCCCCTGGCCCCGCCGCCTTTGGAAAAGGGCGGGCGAAACCGTTGTGCGCGGTTTTTGCCCGGCAATTTTTCCAGCACCTTGCCCGGCACCTCGCCCAGCCTCTTGCCCGACGCTTCGCCGGCTTCAGCCCTTTGCAGCCTCCCCCGCCCGCCTGGCCGGGAGAGGACGAACCGCCCCTGAGGGAAACCTTCCGGCCTGCATGGGAGGGGATGCGTCCGGCAGGGGCCAAGCCGCCGCACAGGAGAGGCCTCCCGCCGTCCTACAAGAGGGGGAATCCCGGCAGGACGGAGGGCACGAATATTTTACACAGCCCGCCCTTTTTTACTTGCTATACTATCGATTCAATATTATAGTATTGAAAAAGGGATCGGGGGGAGCAGCCATGGAGCAAACATTGGGGGACAAGCTTTTGAAACTGCGCAGGGCCCAGGGGCTGACGCAGACGCAGGTGGCCGAATACCTGGAAGTGACTTCCGCCGCCGTCAGCGCGTACGAAAGGGATGCGAACCAGCCGTCCCTGGCGGCGCTGAAAAAGCTGGCGGAACTGTACCACGTGTCGGCCGACTTCCTCCTGGGGATTGAGGGCGGCCCCGATGCGGAGCGGGCCCGCCGGGAAGAGGAGCTGGTGCGCCGGCTGCAGCGGCTCACCCAGGACT
Source organism: Candidatus Avimonas merdigallinarum (assembly GCA_904377855.1). GTDB lineage: Bacteria > Bacillota > Clostridia > Oscillospirales > Acutalibacteraceae > Avimonas > Avimonas merdigallinarum. The sequence goes on along the minus strand of CAJFGS010000021.1, from coordinate 91,543 downwards.
TCCTCCGGCACGTCCAGGACCGGGGGTGAAGGCCTCCCGGTTCCCCCTCCCTTTAAAAAAGCGGGAGGGCGGCGGGCAATCAAAAAGCAACAGGGTTTCCGGACGGCTGCGGGCAGATGCTGCAGCCGTCCTTTTCTTGAAGCAAAACGTGCTGAAATCCGAAGATTTTAGCGCGTTTTGCTTTTTTTCTTCGCCGCGGGTATACCGCGCGATTTTGTTTATCCTAATACCGGGGCGTTAACCGAAGCTTAACACAGCCTCCTAAATTTTAACAGAAAATAAAGATCGCTTAACATTCCCCTAACAAAGCGCCGGTAAGATAACACACGAACCAAGAGAAATGGAAACGAAACGCAAGGCTTCCCACCGCTTCGCGCCTACCGCGCCGGGAAGGGTTGCAAGAAAGGAATGGTTTTTCATGAAGAAGTTAGCCAGCATTGTATGCGCGGCGGCCCTGACGACGGTTATGTTCGCCGGCTGCAGCAGCGAAGTGGGCGGGACCTCCGAGCCTCAGACCAGCGGGTCGGACAACGCCTCCGAGAGCCTGAGCGGGGATCTGAAATTCGCCGGTTCCAGCTCGATGGCCGATGTTATGGCGGCCCTGGGCGAAGCGTTTGAAGCCAAGTATCCGGATGTGACCGTCACGGTTGACCAGCAGGGCTCCGGTTCGGCGATTACCGGCCTGAACGACGGCACCTGCCAGATCGGCGACCTCTCCCGCGAAGTGAAGGACGAGGAGAATGCGGACGGCAAATTCGAAGTCATCACCATGGCGATCGACGGCATCGCGGTGGTTGTCAACCCGGCGAACACCGTCGCCGACCTGACCATGGAACAGATTGCGGGCATCTTCACCGGTGAAATCACCAACTGGAAGGATGTCGGCGGCGCGGACAGCCAGATCCTGGTGGTCGGCCGTGAAGAAGGCTCCGGTACCCGCGACGGCTTTGAAGAGATTGTCGGCGTGGCCGGCGAATGCCAGTACGGCGTGCAGCTGAAGGAAACCGGCGACGTGGTTTCCCGTGTGGCGGCGGAAGAAGCGGCCATCGGCTATGTTTCCTTCGCTTCGGTCAGCGACCAGATTAAGGCCCTGAAAGTCGGCGGCGTGGATGTAACCGAGGAAACGATTGCGGACGGCAGCTACACCCTCCAGCGCCCCTTCGTGCATGCGTACCGCAAGGACACCGACGACCCGCTGGTGCTTGCCTACCTGGAGTTCCTGCAGTCGGACGAAGCGCAGGATCTGATTAAAGGAGAGAAACTGATTCCGGTGGAATTCTGGAACAAATAACGGCGGCCATGTCCCGGCCCTGCGGCGCAGGGCCGCGGACGCCTCCTCCCTCCGTTCCCACCCTTTTGGATTGCGGGCGACCAAAATCCAATCATCTGAAGATGGTCCGATACGGTCTCGCCGCACAAGCCGCTGCGGCGAGGCCTTTGGGCTGTCCTCCCCGCTTTGCGGAGGGGGGTATCCAGGCTGGTTTGCAATGCCTTTGAATTCGGTTTTCCATGGACGTAAAACGTGGGGACCCCGGAAAGGACAGACTGATTGATGGAAAACACCATGAACAACGAGGCGAAGCGCCGCCGGGCGGCGCTGCGGACGCGGTGCTTTACCATTGCGTCGGCAGTGATTGCGCTGGCGGGCGCGGCGATGTTTTTCCTGCCGTTCGTCACCTTCCATTTGGGGAGAACGGATTATACCTTCACCTCCCTCCAGGTGGTGAGCGGGTTTATGAATGTAAACGGGACGGCGGTAGGGCTGCCGGTGATTGCGAAGATCGCCGCGGCGGTCTGCCCGCTGGCGTTCCTGGCGGGCGGCGTGCTGGTGGTGCTCAAGCTGCCGCGGGCGGCTTCCGGCTGCTTTATGCTGGCGGCGATTGCGCCCCTGGCGGTGATGATGACCGGGAACTCCATCACATCCACCTTCCTGGATCTCGGCGTCAGCCGGGTGGAGATGTCCTACCACGTGGCGATGGCGGTGATGCTGGTGGCCGGGCTGGTCGCCGCGGTGCTGTCCATGAGCACCAAAGGGGTGGACCGCCTGGCGGAAGCGGTCTTCCTGGTATTCGCCTGCGTGTCGGTGGGCGCGGTGCTGATCATCACCATCTATATGATCGCCGCAGGGACGCCGGCCATTGCGGAAATCGGGCTGGGCAATTTCCTCTTCGGGACCGAGTGGGCGCCCACGTCCGGGAAATACGGGATCCTGTATATGATCCTCGCTTCCGTGTTCGGGACCCTGGGCGCGATCCTCATCGGGGTGCCGATCGGGCTGTTCACCGCGATTTTCCTGGCGGAACTGGCCCCCCGCCGGCTGGCGGGCATCGTGCGCCCGGCGGTGGAGCTGCTCGCCGGGATCCCGTCGGTTATCTACGGCTTCTTCGGCATGATCATCATCGTGCCGGCCATCAAGGCGATGTTCCCCAGCACCTTCGGGGACAGCCTGCTGGCCATGATCCTGATCCTGGCCATTATGGTGCTTCCCACCATCGTCAACGTGTCGGAAACCGCCCTGCGCGCGGTGCCCGTCTCGTATAAGGAGGCCTCCCTCGCCCTGGGGAACACCCACGTCGGCACCATCTTTAAGGTGATGATCCCCGCCGCCAAATCGGGGATCCTCGCGGGGGTCATCCTGGGGGTTGGCCGGGCGATCGGGGAGACCATGGCGGTCATCATGGTGTGCGGGAACGTGGTGCAGTTCCCCGAGCTTTTGTCCACCGTCCGGCCCCTGACGGCCGGCGTGGTGCTGGAGATGAGCTATTCCTACGGCCTCCACCGGCAGGCGCTGTTCAGCATCGGGCTGGTGCTGTTTGTGTTCATCATGATTGTCAACATCTCGTTCACTATGATTTCCCGGAGAGGAGTGAAGATCGATGGCCGTGAGTAATGCAGCCGGGACGGACACGGCGGCCCTGGCCCCGGGCGGGTATCCCAGCCTCCACCGCAGCCGCCGCCGGGTGAAGGACGGGGTGCTGCGAGGGCTGATTTACCTGTGCGCGGGGATTACGGTCTGCGTGCTGGTGGGGCTTATCGCCTATATCCTCATCCAGGGCGTCCCGTATATTACCTGGAGCTTCCTGAGCACCCCCTATTCCGCGCGGAACGAGGCCCTCAAGGGCATCCTGCCGATGATTATCAACACTTTGTATATTGTGGCCATCACCCTGCTCATCGTCACCCCGGTCGGCCTGTCGGCGGCCATCTACCTCACCCAGTACGCCAAGCAGGGCCGGCTCGTCAAGGCCATCCGGTTTACCACCGAAGTCCTTTCGGGGGTGCCGTCCATCATCTTCGGCCTGTTCGGCTATACGGTATTCTGCGTGATGCTGGGCATGGGGGTTTCCATCCTGGCGGGCTGCCTGACCATGACCATCTGCATCCTGCCGACCATTGTGCGCACCACGGAGGAATCCCTGCTGGCGGTGCCGGACAGCTATAAGGAAGGGGCGCTCGCCTTGGGCGCCGGCAAGCTGCGGGTGGTGCTGGGGATTGTGCTCCCCTGCGCGATGCCCGGCGTGCTGACCGCCCTGATCCTCGGCATGGGCCGGATCGTGGGGGAATCCGCGGCGCTGATTTTCACCTCCGGCATGTCCTACGATATGCCGCGGGAGTTCTTCGGCCACGTCATGCAGAGCGGGCGGACCCTGACCCTCCACCTGTACCAGATGGCCAGCCAGGCGACCGACCCCAACGCCTTCCATATCGCCTACGCCACCGCGTCGGTGCTGCTGATCCTGGTCTTCCTGCTCAACCGGCTGGCCAGCCTGCTCTCCCACGTGTTTGACAAGAGCGCCAAAGCCCGGGGATAACCCAGAAAGGACGAAAAACGATGAGCGAACAAACCTCCGCGAAAATTGCGGTAAACCATCTGGATCTGTATTACGGGGATTTCCACGCCCTCAAGGACGTTTGCATGGATATCGAGCGCAACCGGATCACGGCGTTTATCGGGCCGTCCGGCTGCGGGAAGTCGACCTGCATCAAGACCTTCAACCGCATGAACGACCTGGTGGCCGGCTGCCGGATCACCGGGGAGGTGAAGATCGACGGGGAGGACATCTACGACCCCCGCACCGACGTCACCCTCCTGCGCCGCCGGGCGGGGATGGTGTTCCAGAAGCCCAATCCCTTCCCGATGAGCATTTACGACAACATCGCTTACGGCCCCCGGGTGCACGGCATCAAGAACCGCCGGAAGCTGGACGAGCTGGTGGAGACCTCCCTGCGGGGCGCAGCGCTGTGGGACGAGGTCAAGGACCGGCTCAAGGAATCGGCCATGGGGATGTCGGGCGGCCAGCAGCAGCGGCTGTGCATCGCCCGCGCGCTGGCGGTGGAGCCGGATATCCTGCTCATGGACGAGCCGACCTCGGCGCTCGACCCCATCTCCACCCTGAAAATCGAGGACCTGATGCAGGAACTGAAAAAGAAGTATACGGTGGTCATCGTCACGCATAACATGCAGCAGGCCGGCCGTATTGCGGACAAGACCGCGTTTTTCCTGCTGGGGGAGATCATCGAGTACGACGATACCGTGACCATGTTCAACACCCCCCGCGACAAGCGCACCGAAGACTATATCACCGGCCGGTTCGGCTAATACGCAGAAGAAGGAAGGGACGCCCCATGCCAAGGAAAATATTCGATGAAGAACTCGCCCGCCTGAATGTAGAGCTGGCGGAAATGGGCCGGCGGGTGGACGCCAGCATGCAGGGAACCATCCAGTGCCTCAAGGCGATGGATATCAAGCTGGCCCGCACCATCTTCCCCCGCGACCGGGAAATCAACACCATGGAAAAAAACATCGAGCAGAGCTGCATGAACCTGCTCGCCCTGCAGCAGCCGCTGGCGCACGACCTGCGGCGGATCACCGCCGCGCTGAAGATCATCACCGATATGGAGCGGATCGCCGACCAGTGCGCCGATATCTGCGAAATCCTCTCCACCGTAGCCGGCATGGCCGCGCTGCGGCCCACCCCCCGGCTCATGCAGATGTTTGAAAAGGCGCGGGGGATGTTCTCCAGCGCGCTGGACGCCTACCTCAAGGAGGATATCGACCAGGCCCGCCGGGTCTGCGAGGAAGACGACGAGGTGGATTCCCTCTTCTCCGCCACCGTGCTGGAGCTCTGCGGCCAGATCAGCCGCAGCGAATCCACCGTGCCGGAGAACGTGGACTTCATGTTCATCGCCAAGTATATCGAACGCATGGGCGACCATGCGACCAATATTGCGGAATGGGCGATTTTCATCCGCACCGGCACCCACCCCGACCTGAATACCGCCCAGGAGAAGGAAACCGTCTGACGGGGCCGACGGGCTGGACAAGGGGATTGGAGAACGGTATAATAAAACTTGCATGAAATTGCAGGAACTTGCAGAAAATTGCAGGAAAGCGGGAGGGCTTTGCCCCGCCTGCGAAAGGGTGAACACAGCGATGGCTTTGGTATATATAGTGGATGACGAGCCGCATATCCGCCGGCTGGCGGCGATTGGGCTGAAGGACGCCGGCTTTGAGACGGCGGAATTCTCGGACGGGTCGGTGATGCTTCACACCATGAACCAGACCCTGCCCGACGCCGTCCTGCTGGACTGGATGATGCCCGGGCAGGACGGCATGAGCGTGCTGCGGGCTATCCGGGAGAATCCCGCCACCCGCCCGGTACCGGTGATCATGATGACCGCCCGTTCGGACGAGGTGGACCGGGTGCTCGGGCTGGAGCTGGGGGCGGACGATTACGTCACCAAGCCGTTCAGCGTCAAGGAACTGGCCGCCCGGACAAAAGCGGTCATCCGCCGGCAGGAGTACCTCAACGGCCCGAAGGAAGAGGTCCTGTCCGGCGGGGGGCTGACCCTGGATTATTCCCGCCGCCGGGTGGTGAAGAACGGGCAGCCGATTGAACTGACCCAGCGGGAATTCGAACTGCTCTACACCCTGATGAAAAACCCCGGCCGGGTCTTTACCCGGGAAATGCTGCTCGACACGGTGTGGAAGGTGGATTTCTACGGGGATACCCGCACGGTGGACGTGCATGTCCGCTACCTCCGGCAGAAGATCGAGGACGAGCCGGACAACCCCCGCCTGATCCTCACCGTGCGGGGCGTCGGCTACCGGTTCGCGGAGGACGCGGCCGGGTAAACAGGGGCGGAGCGCCCACGGCCTGTCCGCTTCCCCGCGCCGGCTGCGTACGGGAGGGCGGCGTGGCTCAAACATGGAAAGAAGGGAAGGAAGACGCCTATGCGCAAACGGTTTTTCCGGGCGGCGACCCTGGCGATTATTGCGGGGCTGGTGGTCGCCTTCCTTTTTGCGGTTCCGCTCATGGAGCAGCTGTATATCGACCAGGCGCAGGAACGGCTGGACACGGCGCTGGCCCTGGTGTCCGGGTATGACCTCCCGGATGGGGATCAGCCCTACCAGCAGCTGGCGGAGGACGCCGCCGCCCGTCTGGAAGGGGAGGGGATGCGCCTTACCCTGATAGCGGAGGATGGGACCGTCCTCGGGGACAGTGAAACGGAGCCCGCCGGCATGGGCGATCACGCGGACCGGCCGGAGGTGGAGCAGGCCCTGCGGGAGGGCGCCGGCCGGGATATCCGCCGGTCCGCCACCACCGGCAACCGGGAGATGTACCGCGCGGTTGTGCAGACCATGCCGGACGGCAGCCGGGTGGTCTTCCGCGCCTCCCTGTCTCTGGAGAGGGAGGGCCGGATATGGGCCATGCTCTGGGGCTGCGGCCTTATCGGGATTTTCCTGGGGCTGGCGGTGGCCCTGGTCGCCGCCCACTATTCCGCCGGCCGGGTGGTAAAGCCCCTCCAGGAATTGACCGGGGCGGCCCGGCGGATTGCGGACGGGGACACCGACGTCCGGGTAGCGGAGGCGCCGGACGAGATCGGGGAGCTTTCCGGCGCGTTCAACCGGATGTCCGAGCGGCTGGCCTCCGCCCATGCCGAACTGAAATACAATACCGAACGCATGGCGGGGATCCTCCAGGGGATGGATGACGGGGTGATTGCGCTGGACGCGCAGGGGAAGCTTACCCTGCTCACCCGCCGCGCGCAGGAACTGCTGGGGCCGGTGCCGCTTGCCGCCGCCCGCCTGTCGGATTACGGGGGGAACTATCTGGCGATCCAGTCCCTGCTGGAGCGGGCGCTGGACGACGGGGAGCCCGTGCGGGAAACCCTGACGCTGGGAGGCCCGCCCGAACGGATCCTGCAGGTATACGCCGCGCGGGTGAACGGGAGCCGGGCGGGGGGCGCGCTGGCCGTCCTCTCCGATGTCACCCGGATCCGCAAGTTGGAAATCATGCGCAGCGAGTTCGTGGCCAACGTCACCCACGAGCTCAAAACCCCATTGACCTCCATCCGGGGGTATATCGAGCTGCTCAAGAGCGGGCCGCGGGACGAGGAAACGACCCGTTCCTTCTACGAAATCATCGAGATCGAGGCGGAACGGCTCCAGAAGCTGACCGACGACATCCTCCAGCTGTCGGAGATCGAAAGCGGCGCGCGGGACGGGGAGAACGAAACCGCGCCGGTGGCGGAAACCGTGGAACGGATTGAGGAGACCCTCCGGCCCGAGGCCGAAGCCCGCGGGGTGTCCTTCCGGCTGGAGGTGGAACCGGGCCTGCGGGTGAGCGCCAACCCCCACCGCTTCCACCAGCTGATGAAAAACCTGATGGAAAACGCCATGAAATATAACCGGGAAGGCGGGCGGGTCACCGTCTCGGCGCGTAAGGAACGCGGGGTGGCGGTCATCCGGGTGGCCGATACCGGCATCGGGATCCCCGCCGAACACCTCAGCCGGATTTTCGAGCGGTTTTACCGGGTGGATAAGGGCCGCTCCCGCGCACAGGGGGGGACCGGCCTCGGCCTGTCGATTGTCAAGCACATCGTCTCCCTCTACGGAGGGGATATCCAGGTGGAAAGCGAAGTGGGGAAAGGGTCGGTCTTCACCGTCCGCCTCCCGCTGTAAGGGGCGGCCCCCGCGGAAACCGAACCAAGCGATGCAGGCGGCGAGAGGCCGCCTGCATCGCTTTTTCGCCTTTCTCCCCCTTTTCCGGCGTTTTTCTCCCCCCGCAGGGCAAGGGAAAGGGGCCGCGAGGAGGAAAACTGCAGTGCCCGGCCCAAAGACCTGCAAAACGGCGGCTTTTCTGCGGGAAAATTTGAAATAATCCTTGCAATATGAAAGCCCGGACTGTATAATGTTTAACAAGCAGGCCTTCAGCGGCGGGAAACCGCCCGGGGCCGGCGTTTATCGAGAATCCTTCCCGCCTGCGTTCAGCGCGGTGGGATAGCGAATGTATGGAGGGGTTTTCATGATGAAGAAACGGATGCTTTCCCTGGCGCTGGCTGCAGCGCTGATGATCCTGCCGTTGGCCGGCTGTACGCAGGACGCCGGCGGGGAGGGCGGCGGCGACGCCGACAAAATCAAAATCGGCGGCCTGGCTCCTTTGACCGGCGACCTGTCCCAGTACGGCGTGGCCGTCAACAACGCCGTGCTCATGGCGGTGGAAGAGATCAATGCGGACGGCGGCATACTCGGCAAGCAGATCGAGTATATCGTCGAGGATGAAAAAGGCGATATCACTGAGGCGATCAACGCCTATAACAAGCTGGTCAGCGAAGATGAGGTGGTCGCGATCGTCGGCGACGTGACCTCCGCGCCGTCCAAGGCGGTGGCGCAGCGGGCCAACGACGACCACATGCCGATCATCACCGCCTCGGGCACCGACGCGGAGATTACCCAGACCGGCAAGTATGCGTACCGCGCCTGCTTCATCGATCCCTACCAGGGCAAGCTGATGGCCACCTACGCCTCCAAGGAACTGGAAGCCAAAACGGTCGCCGTGCTGTACGACACCGGCGACTCCTACTCCACCGGGATTGCCACGGCGTTTGAGGAGACCTCCAAGGAGCTGGGGATGACCGTGAAGATGTACGGCTACACCCACGGCAGCACGAGCTTCAGCTCCCAGCTGGACAGCATTAAGAGCGACAACCCGGATGCGGTGATGCTCCCGGTGTATTACAACGACGTGGTGCTCATCCTCAAGCAGGCCCTCCAGAAAGGGCTCAACTGCAAGTTCCTCGGCGCCGACGGGTGGGACGGCGTTGTGCCGCAGCTCAACGGCGACACCAGCCTGAACGATCTGCTGGCGGGTTCGTATTTCTGCAGCCAGTATTCCGCTTCTTCGGATGACCCGGCCCTGCAGAATTTCCTGACCACCTATAAGGAAAAGTACAGCATCGACGCCAATATGTTCGCGGTGCTGGGCTATGACGCCATGCACATCCTGGCCGATGCGATCGAGCGGGCCGGTTCCACCGACGCGGACGCGATCATCCAGGCGCTGAGCGAAACCAACTATACGGGCCTGACCGGTACGACTACGTTCGACGCGGAACGCAACCCGGTGCGGGAAGCGGTCATCACCACGTTTGAAAACGGCGCGTACAAAGTGCTGGAGACGTATCAGGCGTAAACCTCTGGAAATAACCGCATAACGGCAGAAAAAAGGGCGTATACCGCCCTTTTTTCGGATTCTGCCGCGGCTTTCATTGAAAAAGGGAAGTAGGGTATGGCCAATGAATTTTATCACACAGCTGCTCAACGGCCTCGGGCTGGGAAGCATCTATGCGTTGATTGCGCTGGGTTACAGCATGGTGTACGGCATTGTACAGCTGATTAACTTTGCCCACGGCGACATCATCATGGTGGGCGGCTATGTCATCTACGTGGTCCTCATCATGGCGGGGATGCCGCTGTGGGTGGCGGTGCTGGCCCCGATTGTGGTCTGCGGGCTGGCCGGCGTCCTGATCGAACGGCTGGCTTACCAGCGGCTGCTGACCCATAATGCGGAGCGGATCTCCCTGCTGATCACCGCGCTGGGCGTAAGCATTTTTTTGCAGAACCTTTTCATGCTGTTGTTCAAATCGGATGCGAAAAACATGCCGCCGCTGTTTGGGTCGGACGTGTTGGAGATAGGCGGGCTGTCGATCACTTCCTCGACGCTGATTAACATCGTGGTGTCGGTGGTTATGATGGCCGCCCTGCAGCTGCTCGTGAACAAGACGAAGCTCGGCAAGGCGATGCTGGCAACCTCGGAGGACGCGGGCGCCGCCAAGTTAATGGGGATCAATACCAAGAACATCATCCTGCTTACCTTTGCCGTCGGCTCGATGCTGGCGGCGGTGGGCGCTGTGCTTTACTGCAACGCCTACCAGCAGATTAAGCCGACGATGGGCAACCTGCTGGGGCTCAAAGCGTTTGTAGCGGCGGTGCTCGGCGGGATCGGCTCCATCCCCGGCGCGATGCTCGGCGGCTACCTGCTCGGCGTGCTGGAGGAGCTGACCAAGGCGTATATCACTACCGAGGTCACCGACGCGGTGGTGTTCGCCATATTGATTGTGGTGCTGCTGGTCCGGCCGACCGGACTCATGGGCAAGAACCGGAAGGAGAAGGTGTAGGTTGAAAAACATGCTTTTCAAGCCGGGCCCTTCGGCCGCCCGGCAGCAGGCCGCGGATAAAAACCGCCTGAGCGCTCCGGCGCGGGGCGTTTGGGCAGCGCAGGCAGGACAGAAGAGGAAGGAGGGGGCGTCATGGGAAAGCTGAAGAAGAAAACCGGGGTGTATTACCTGGTGAACGCGGTGCTGACCGCCGTCCTCTTTACGGTCCTCTTCCTCCTGATCTCCGGAAAGACGCTGAACAATTACTGGAGCGGCATCGTGGTCCTGGTGTGCATTAACGTGGTGCTGGCGGTCAGCCTGAACCTGGTGAGCGGCATCCTGGGCCAGCTGGTGCTGGGGCACGCCGGCTTTATGCTGGTCGGCGCGTATGCGTCGGCGAACTTCACCCGGGCGTTTGTGACCAACGGCTCGATGTCGCTGTATGTGGCGCTGCCGATTGCGATGCTGATAGGCGGCCTCCTTGCGGCGGTATTCGGCGTGATCATCGGGATCCCGGCGCTGCGCCTGCGGGGGGACTACCTGGCGATTATCACCCTCGGCTTCGGGGAAATCATCCGGGTCATGGCAAACGCTAAGTTCCTGCTGCCGGTGACCAACGGCGCCATGGGCCTGTCGGTCAAGACCTTCAGCAGCCGGACCGACCCGGGAGCCATTTTTGTCTTTGCCTTCGTGGTCATGGTGCTGGTGATTTTTATCAGCTATACCTTCGGGCGGTCCCGCCACGGCCGGTCGGTCATCGCTATCCGGGAGGATGAGATCGCCGCGGAAGCCATGGGGGTGAACACCACCTACTATAAGCTGTTCGCCTTTGTCCTGGCGGCCTTTATCGCCGGGGTGGCGGGCGGGCTTTACGCCCACCACATCGGCATGATCGATCCCTCCAAGTTTGATTTCAACCGTTCGGTGGAAATCCTCATCATGGTGGTGCTCGGCGGCATGGGCTCGATCTCCGGGTCGGTCATCTCCGCCACGGTGCTCACCATCCTGCCCGAGGTGCTGCGCGGCTTCGCCGATTACCGGATGCTGCTGTATTCGGTGATCCTCATCTGCGTGATGCTGTTCCGCCCGTCGGGACTGCTCGGCCGCTATGAAATTTCGCTGCCGGGGCTGGTGGATAAGCTGCTCCACCGCAAGGGCCGGGCCAAGACGGAGGAGGCGTAACCGATGGCGTTGCTGGAAACGAAGGATCTGGGGATCATCTTCGGCGGCCTGAAGGCGCTGGACGATGTGTACTTAAAGCTGGACGGGGGGGAAATCGTCGGCCTCATCGGGCCGAACGGCGCCGGGAAAACCACGGTGTTCAACCTGCTCACCGGCGTGTATACCCCCACCAAGGGGGCTATCCGCTTTTGCGGGGAAAGCATCATCGGCAAAAAGCCGTATCAGATAAACCGGCTGGGGATCGCCCGCACATTCCAGAATATCCGGCTGTTCAAGCATCAGTCGGTGCTGGATAACATCAAGGTGGCGATGAACCAGCATATGAAATACTCGGCGGTGGAGGCGATGCTCCGCCTGCCGCGCTACTGGAAAGAGGAAGCGCGGGTGACCGAGAAGGCGCGGGAGCTGCTGCGGATTTTCAACATGGAGGACACCGCCGACCAGATGGCGGCCAACCTCCCGTACGGCCAGCAGCGCAAGCTGGAAATCCTGCGGGCGCTGGCATCCAACCCGAAGCTGCTGCTTCTGGACGAGCCGGCCGCCGGCATGAACCCCACCGAAACCCATGAGCTCATGGAGACAATCCGGCGGATCCGGGAGATGTTCGGGGTAGCGATCCTGCTGATTGAGCATGACATGAACCTGGTCATGGGGGTGTGCGAACGCATCTATGTGCTGGATTACGGCACCCTGATTGCCGACGGCACCCCGGACGAAATCCGCTCCAACGAGAAAGTCATCAAAGCCTACCTCGGCGGGTAAAGGGAAAAGGGGATGGCGCTTGCGCGCGGGGCCGGGAGCCCGGTTCAGCCGGCAGGACGCATCCCCTGCCGCTGCGAAAGGAATGTCAGAATTATGCTGTCCGTAACCGATATCAATGTTTATTACGGCGCCATCCATGCCCTCAAGGGGGTTTCCTTCCATGTCGAGGAAGGGGAAATCGTTTCCCTGATTGGCGCGAACGGGGCGGGGAAAACCACCGCGATGCACACCATCTCGGGGCTCCTGCGTTCCCGCACCGGGGACATCACCTTTATGGGGGAGAGCATCGCCAAGGCCGAGCCGCATAAAATCGTGCGCAAGGGTCTGGCGCAGGTGCCGGAGGGCCGCCGGGTGTTCGCCGCCCTGTCGGTGGAGGAAAACCTGGAGATGGGCGCCTTTATCCGGAATGTGAAGGAGAAGGCCGGGATTGCCGCCGACCTGGAAATGGTGTACACCCGTTTCCCGCGGCTGAAGGAACGCCGCCGCCAGCAGGCGGGCACCCTTTCGGGCGGCGAGCAGCAGATGCTGGCGATCGGCCGGGCGCTGATGTCCCGGCCCAAAATGCTCCTGCTGGACGAACCGTCGATGGGGCTTTCCCCGATCCTGGTGCAGGAGATTTTTGACTGCATCCAGCAGGTGAACAAGGGCGGGACCACCGTCCTCCTGGTGGAGCAGAACGCGAAGATGGCGCTCTCTGTCTCGAACCGGGCCTATGTGCTGGAGACCGGCACCAATTTCCTGGAGGGGAAGGCCGCCGACCTGCTGGACAACGAGCAGGTGCGCAAGGCATACCTCGGGGCCTGAACCGGCCGCGGAGCGCGGCGGCCTGGATTTTTGCGCAGGGGCTGCGGTACGGCAGCGTCCTGCGCCGCGCCTGTACGGGCGTGATATGGTGGAAAAACGGGGCGGCGCCGGCGGCGTCCGTCCCGTTTTGCGCGGTTTTGCCCCGGCCCGGGAGAGCCGGACAGCGGGGCGGTTAACCTCTTCCGGAAAGGCGGAAAACCCTGATGGACAAAGAATCTTCCCGGCAAAAGCGGTTTTGGGCCGGGTTTCGCTGCGGCGCGCCGGTGATGCTGGGCTATGCGCCGGTCTCTTTTGCCTTCGCCGTCTCGGCGGTGGCGGCGGGGCTTCCCTGGCCGGTGGCCCTGCTCATCTCCATGTCCAATTTTACGTCGGCCGGCCAGGTGGCCGGCGCCAACCTGATGGCCTCGGGCGCGCCGCTGCCCGAAATCGGGCTGACGGTTTTTATCATCAATATCCGGTATTTCCTGATGTCCCTTTCCCTTTCCCAGAAGTTTCAGTCCATGCCGGTCGTCAAGCGGCTGCTGCTTGCCAACGGGGTGACCGACGAAATCTTTTTCCTGGCTGTGCAGCAGCCCGGCCAGGTTTCCGGCTGGTTTTTCGCGGGGCTGTCGGCGGGACCGTATCTGGGCTGGGTGGGCGGCACCCTCCTGGGAGGGCTGGCCGGGGCGGTGCTGCCCCACGCCCTGTCCTCGGCTCTGGGGATTGCGCTGTATGCGATGTTCATCGCCATTGTCGTCCCGCCGGCGAAAAAATCGCGGGCGGTGGCGATCGTCACGGCGGGCGCGGTGCTGCTTTCCTGCCTGTTCCGGTATGTGCCGGGGCTGAAGCTGCTCCCCTCCGGCTGGGCGCTCATCCTCTGCGCGGTGGCGGCGTCCGCCGCGGGCGCCTTGCTCTTCCCGATTGGGGAAGAGGCGGAAGGGGGGCGGACGGCTTGACCGGCTGGGTGTATTGGATTTCCGCCATTGTGGTCATGGCGCTGGTCACCTATATTCCCCGCGTCCTTCCGCTGACGCTGGTGCGCCGGCGGTTTGAGAGCCCTTTCCTGCGTTCTTTTCTGTATTATATGCCCTTTGCCGTGCTGGGGGCGATGACCTTCCCCGCGGTGCTGTATGCCACCGATACGCCGGTTTCCGCCCTCGCAGGGCTGGCGGTGGCGCTGGCGATGGCGTTCTTCGGCCGGCAGCTCCTCCCCACTGCGCTGGCGGCTACCGGGGCGGTGCTGCTGGTGGAAACCGGCCTGCGCGCTTTCCGTCTCCTTTAGCTGGGAAGCCCGGCAGGATGTGGCTGTACAATACCGTATTTTACCCGCGCGGGCCGGGAAAGCGCGGTTTCCTGCCCATGCGGTGAAAAAACGCAGGCCCCGGCTTCCGGGGCAGGAGGCGGCCCCGCTTCAAAGGCCGCAGACAGTTTTACGGGGGCGCTGCAAAATCCCGGTTTTGCAGCGCCCTTTTATGCGCCCCCTCTGGGCCGTCCGATCGACGCGTCGGCCTTCGGACGTCCCCTTTTGCGCCCGCTGCCTGCCCGCCTCTTTTTGCGCCGCGTTTTTATCTACGGAACGCGGTCTGGTGCTCCAGGAAAAACGGAAAAAAGGCAGGAGGGCGTATGAGACGGGCGAAAAACGCCAATCCTCAGGGAGGAGGAGGATGGCGGGCTGCCGGGCAGAGGAAGCAAAGAGGAGAAAAACGCTCGAAACAAGAGGACTTCGGCCAAAATTTTTGTGATTCTCATGAAGATAAAGGGGATGGAGCGGAGAAAATAATAACAGGTTTGTAACAATGATTGCGGTCCCGAAGCCCCGTGTGATATAGTTTAACACGATGAAAAAGCGCAAGCCCCGCGGCGGGAAGCGGGCGGGGCGGCGACGAACGACGGCAAATCGGGCAGGAAGGAGCGGGCGAATGGTCAGCAAAACGGGCGCCGAAGGGATGAAAAAGCGCTTGATACAAATCCGGGACGACCTGAAGCAGCCCTGGCTCCTGGCGCTGCTCTTTATTGCGTGCATCCCCGTGTTCCCGGAATATGTCGCCCCCCTCCTGGCGGGCGGCGCGGTCCTGGCGGCGTATTTTGACGCGAAGGGGAGCGGCCGCCGGATCCTGGTGGGGACCCTGGGGAAAATCATGCTGGTCTATATGGCGTACATGGCCTTTGGGCTGCTGTATTCGGAGAATTTCCTCTCCACCCTCGCCACGCTGGGGATGTGGGTGGTGATGTTCCTCGGGTACCTGGCGATCACCACCGTGCTCAGCGACCGGCAGAGATACGACACCGCCCTTTTCTGCCTCTGCCTGGTGGCCGGCCTTGTGGGGGCGATTGGCTGCATCCAATATGTGCTGCGCGCCTTTTTCGGCCTGGATCTCACCCTGCAGTTCTGGCAGTTTATCGATCAGCTGGTCTTTGAATGGCTCCGGCTGGACCTGATGCCGATGACCACCGATCTGCGGGTCTCCGCCACGTTCAACAACCCGAATATTTTTGCCGAATACCTGGTGATGGTGATCCCGTTCGTGTCCTATTATTCCTTCAGCGGGCAGCGGACGGGGACGCGGATGCTCTGCCGCATCTGCCTGCTGGCGGCGGTGGGCGGGGTGGCGTTCTCCTTCTCCCGCGGCAGCTATCTTGCGCTGCTGGTGACCGCGCTGATTTTCTGTGTGGCGAATATCCGCAAAATCATGCTGTTTGTCATCACCGCGGCGGCGGCGCTCCTGCTGGTGCCGGAGTCGGTGCTGGCCCGCCTGTTTTCGGTTACCGGCATAGACGCTTCGACCAGCGAGCGGCTGCATATCTGGGCCGCCGGGCTGGAAACCATCACCCACGATCCGCTGTTCGGCATGGGGGCCGGCGTCTCCAACACCTGGGATACGCTGCTCCACCACGGGATCAACGCCCCGCATATGCACAATATCGTCCTCCAGCTGCTGGCGGAGGGGGGCGTTATCGCGCTGGGGCTGATGCTGTACGCGGGCTGGAAGCTGCTGCGGGGCGGCATCGACCTGCTCCAGAAATCCCGGGCAACCCGGATGTTTGGGGTGACCTTTATCGCCTTTGCCGCCTCCTTTTCCATGGACGGCATGGTGGACTTCCCCCTGCTCACCCCCAAGCTGGTGGGCGTTTTCCTGATGGTCCTGGCGCTGGGGGACGCCGCAATGAATCTGTACCTCGGGCGGGAACTCCAGCCGCTGCGGGACGTCTCCCCGTTTTCCCGGCTGTTCCGCCGGGCCGGCCGCTCTTCCAAGGAGGCGTACGCCAACATCCCGGTGGAAAAATAACGGGACGGCGTCCGGAGAGCCGGGCCCCATCCCCCGTCCTCCGGGTATTGCCGGAAGAACCCGCTTGACATCTCGATGAAAATGCAGTAACATGGTATTGAAAACCAGATAGCTGGAGGCTGGAGAATATCTCCGCAGGTGTTTAGCGGCAAATCCCGCGGAAAGTTCATGCGGGCGCTCCGCGGAAAGGATGGATGTTATGAGCTATCGCATTACCACTGACTCGACCTGCGATCTGCCGCAGGATTTTTACCGGGAGAGGGACATCGCCTATATCGGGCTGGCCTTCCAGCTGGACGGGAAGCAGTACAAGGAAGGGCCCGACGAGGGGATTACCTCCAAGGAATTCTATAACCAGCTGCGCGGGGGGAAGAAGTCTTCCACCATGCAGGTCAATACGTTTGAATTCACCTCGTTTGTGGAGCCGTTCCTGCAGCAGGGGGAGGACGTCCTCCATATCGCCTTTTCCAGCGGGCTGAGCGGCACATGCGATTCCTGCCGGCGGGGCGCGGAGGAGCTCAAGGAGAAATATCCCGACCGCACGGTGATCGTGGTAGACAGCCTGTGCGCCTCGATGGGGGAAGGGCTGCTGGTATATTATGCGGACGAAAACCGGAAGAAGGGGATGTCCCTGCAGGAAAACGCCGACTGGCTGGAGAAGAACAAGCTGCATCTCTGCCACTGGTTCACGGTGGACGATCTGATGTTCCTCCACCGCGGCGGCCGGGTCAATAAGGCGTCGGCGGTGTTCGGCTCCCTGCTCGGGATTAAGCCGGTGCTGCATGTGGACGACGAGGGGCACCTGATCCTCGTATCCAAAGCGCGGGGCCGCGCCGGTTCGATTGACGCGCTGGTCCAGCGGCTGAAGGAGAGCGCCAACCCCGACATCCAGGACCAGATGGTGTATATCAGCCACGGCGACTGCCTGGACGAGGCGGAGCAGCTGGCCGGCAAGCTGCGCAAAGCGGTTGGCATTAAGAATATCGTGATTTCGGATATCGGCGCGGTCATTGGCTCCCATTCGGGGCCGGGCACCATCGCCCTGTTCTTTATGGGCAGGCAGCGGTAACCGCCTCACAGCGACCCCAAAGGCGCGGAGGATTTCTCCGCGCCTTTTTTGCGGCCGCGGCCCCGCCGTGCAGTGCCGCAGCCGGGCGGAATTGGAGCAGTTGCTGGGCAAACCCGTGAAAAAGCGCCGGATTGGTTGCCTCTTTTCCAAAACTATGCTACAATAAACCCTGTCCGCACGCCCGGCGATTTTGGAAAGGATGCCGTCCCGCATCCTTTCCTGCCCGGGCCGGCGGGAAATTGGGAAAATCAAGAGGGCGAGGGTAGACGCCGATGAATCAAAAGTCTCAGACACGTGTCAATCTGTTGCGCTGCATTGTCCTGGTGTTCATCTTCCTGGCATTGACCGTCCTGTTCTTCCTCGGGTTTTATGGGGACGAGAAGCTGACCATGCAGGACCAGAAAACTTTCTATTCCCTGGGCTTCGGCGGGCTTCTGGCGGGGCTGATTACCCTGCTGGTTTCGGTCCAGATGGAAGACGGGCCGGCCCCCCGCAGGGGGCGCTGGTTTTATCCCGCGATGGCGGGGCTGCTCGGCCTGGCCTGCATGGGGCTTTCGTATATCTACCTGGGCGTCTGGCCGTTCGGCGACCGGAGCGTGATGGTGGTGGACATGCACCATCAGTACGCCCCGCTGCTTGCCCAGCTGCGGGACATGATCCTCCACGGCGGGAACCCGCTGTATTCGTTTGACGTGGGGCTGGGCGCCAGTTTCCTGCCGCTGTTCGCCTATTACCTTGCCAGCCCCTTCAACCTGCTGCTCACCCTGTTCCCGGAGAGCATGCTCAACGAAGGGATCCTGGTCATCACCCTGCTCAAAAACGCGCTGACCGCGTTCTGCTTTGCGGTTTGCGTGCAGTATATCTACCGCCGCCGGGATCTCACGGTGGTCATGGTCTCCGTCATGTACTCCATGATGATGTACCTGATTGCGTATTCCTGGGACATCATGTGGCTGGACTGCGTGATGATCCTGCCGATTGTGGTCATGAGCTTTGAAAAGCTGATGCGCACCGGCAAGTACCTGCCGTACGTCCTTTCCCTGGCCTATGCGCTGTATGCCAACTATTACATCGGGTTTATGCTCTGCGTGTTCCTGGTGCTGTATTTTATCGTCTACTGGGTCCGCAGGCCCCGTACCGCCGCGGAACGGGGGCGGTCTTTCGGGCGGTTTGCCATCGGTTCGCTGCTGGGCGGCGGGCTGGTGATGTTCCTGCTGGTGCCGACCTATCTGTCCCTGGCCCATACTTCGGCGGCGGCCGAGGAAATGAAGGCCATGACGAACAATTTCGACATGTTCGATCTCCTGGGCCGGCACCTGTACGAGACGACCCCCACTATCCGTTCGGGGAACCTGCCGAATATCTACTGCGGCATCCTGACGGTGGTGCTGCTCCCCCTGTTCGCCACCCTGAAGGCGATCCCCCTGCGCCGGCGGATGACCTACCTGGGCCTGGCGGCGGCCATGGGGCTGAGCATGGTCCTCAGCCAGTTCAACCTGGTCTGGCACGGGCTCCACACCCCGAACGACCTTCCCTACCGCTTCTCGTTCCTGTACTCGTTCGTCCTTCTGCTCATTGCGTTCGAAACGCTGATGCATATCCGGGCCCTCCGCCCGCGGCAGCTTGGCTGGACGGTGTTCGGCCTGGCGGCTTACCTGATGCTGGAGGAACGGTTCGGCAGCGATGATTACGGCTTTTCCTCCATCTATATCAGCCTGCTGCTGGTGGCGCTGTACGCGGTAATCCTGGGGCTGACCGCCCGCCGCAAGTTCCTGCTGCGCCCGGCGCAGTGCCTGCTCCTGCTGGTGGTGACGGCGGAGATGGTGTTCAACGGCGGCGCTTCCTTCAAGACGCTCAACGCCAACGAGTATTTTACCCCCCGGCAGGATTATGTGGCGAACGACGTGACCCAGGCCATCCACACGGCGGTGGACCGTGCGGAGGAGATCGGGGACGCGGCGGCGGACAGCGCGTTCTACCGGCTGGAATTCCTGCCCCGCCGCACCACGGTGGATACCGCCCTGTACGATTACCACGGCTGCACGGTGTTCGCTTCCAGCAACCCGCAGAGCGTGACCAAGTTCATGGGGTATCTCGGGTATGCCGTCAACGGGGTGAACAGCTACCAGTACAAGAGTTTTGTCCCCACCACCGATTCCCTGCTCGGCCTGAAGTATATCATTCTGAACAGCCATCTGAGCGGCCACCCTCAGCTGTCCGAGCTGGAAACGAGCGGGGCGGGGGAGTACGCCTATTATATTTACGAGAATACCACGGCGCTCCCGGTCGGCTTCCTGGTCGAGTCCTCGATCAAGCGGTGGGAGCCCACCAAGTACGACCCCATTGAAACCCAGGAGTCGCTGTATGCCAGCATGACCGGGGATACGGATCCGCTGTTCGCGCTGGCGGAACTGAGCACCGACCTCACCGGCAACGGCAGCACCGGCGGGGGCACCAGCTTTTCCATGAGCGTGTCCGGCGGCCAGTCGAGCGCCGTTTTCGACGCCACCGTGGCGGAAACCGGGCAGGTGTTCATATACGTCGACTGCGGCGCGGCCAAGAGCATCAGCGTGAGTGCGGGGAGCAACAACTGGAGCGCCAGCCCCAACGAGCCGTATATCATCGACGCGGGCACGCTGAACGCCGGGGACACGGTTTCGGTGACCGTATCGGCCGAAAGCGGCTGTTCGGGAAACATCTACGTCGCCACCCTCCGGCCGGAAGTGTTTGAGCGGAAGATGGCGGTCCTGTCGGAAAGCCCCTTCGTGGTGACGGAATCGAGCGACACCCGCCTGTACGGGACGGTCAGCGCCGCGAAGGACGGATCCCTGTTCACCTCCATCCCCTATGACGAGGGCTGGACGGTCAAGGTGGACGGGCAGGAGGTGGAGACCTTCGCCGCCGGGGACGCGATGCTGGCGTTCGATCTGGCTGCCGGGGAGCATACGGTGGAGCTGACCTTCTTTACCGTGGGGCTGGTCCCCGGCCTGATCCTCAGCGTGGTCAGCCTCCTCCTGCTCATCCTGCTGCTCTGGTTTATCCAGAAGCGGGTGCGCAGGTCCGACCCGTCGGACGACGAATTCCGCGCGTTCAACCGGCTTTTTGAGACCCCGGCCTATCCTGCCGGGCAGGAGGGCGTACCCCTGGGGGACGGGGCGGCATTCCCCTCCGCCGGGGCGTGGACGCCGCCTGCGGAAGAGGCCGACCTGCCGGAAACGGCGGCGGACAAGGACGGGCAGGACGATGCCCGTGCCGGAAAAGAGGGACCGAACAGTGATAACCATCCTGATGCCGGTTTATAACGAAGGCGAATATATTTACCAGAATGTCGTCACGGTGGACGAGCTGCTGAACCAGGCCGCGATCGAGCACCAGTTCCTGCTGGTGGACGACGGCTCGCGGGATTCCAGCTGGCAGGAGATGAACCGGCTGGCGGACGACCGGGGGAACGTGTCGGTAATCCGCCTGTCCCGGAATTTCGGGAAGGAAGCCGCGCTGTGCGCCGGGCTGGAAAATGCGGCGGGGGATGCGGTGCTGGTCATGGATTCCGATCTGCAGCACCCGCCCGAACGGATCCCGGAAATGGTGCGCCTGTGGCAGGAGGAAGGCTACGACGTGGTGGAAGGGGTCAAATCCGACCGGGGGAAGGAATCCCTCGGTGCCAAAATCGCGGCCCTCACCTATTACCGCACCTTCCGGAAGACCACGGGGATCGATATCGGCGTGGCCTCCGACTTCAAGCTGCTGGACCGCAGCGTGGTGGAGGCGTGGAAAACCCTGCCGGAGAAAAACACCTTTTTCCGCGGCCTTTCCGCCTGGGTGGGGTATAAGCGGTACGCCATGCCCTTCCAGGTGGCCCCCCGCGCCGGCGGCGAGACCAAATGGACGTTCAAATCCCTGGTCAAGCTGGCGGTCAACTCCATCACCGCCTATACCGCGGCGCCCCTTTTCCTGGTGTTCTGGCTGGGGGTGCTCATGGGGATCGGCGCGGTGGTGATGACGGTGCAGACGCTGTATATGTACTTCGCCCATAAAGCCGAGACCGGCTTTTCCACGGTTATCCTGCTGCAGCTTTTCATCGGCAGCGCCATCATGATCAGCCTGAGCGTCATCGGGCTGTATATCGCCAAAATCTACGACGAGGTCAAGGGCCGCCCGCGCTACCTCATCCGTTCCATGCGGGGGAACGCGGTGCTGGACGACGATCTGAGAACGCTTTCCCGCCGGTGAGGGGAGAAGCCAACGGCAAAAATAAAAAGCGCCTGTGCAAACATTTGGCTTGCACAGGCGCTTTCGCGTGTAAAAAAGGCAATTCGTAAAAAATGATACATCAAAAGCTTTTCGCCCGCCTTTTTCAAAAGGCGGCGGGGCCGTCCACCGCAGAGGATGAATTTTCCCCCTTAAAAGAGCAGGGGGGGAACCCGTGCGCAGCGAGAACCGTTTTGCACGGGTCCCTCCGCCGCATAACTGAGGCAGAATCCGAAAAAAGAGGGGCCGCCCCGTGGGACAATCCCCCCTTTTGCGCCCGCCCGGGAAATGGAAAGGGCGGATAAACGCCAAAAAGCCCCCGCCGGACTGGCAGAGGCTTTACAGACAAGCGCACAATCGTCGATTAAGCGTTGGCTTTCCTGGCAAGGGCGGACTTTCTCCGTGCAGCGGTATTCTTGGGCAGGAGACCCTTGGCGGCGGCTTTGTCGATCGAGCGGATCGCCGAGCGGACGACCTCGTTCTTGTCGGCGGCGCCGGTTTCGATCGCGATGTTGGCCTTCTTAATCTGGGTGCGGAGGGCCGAACGGCTCGCCTGGTTCTGCGCGGACTTGACGGCGATCACCTTCACGCGCTTCTTTGCGGATTTGATATTGGGCATGGTCACACCTCCCTTGCGGAATCGTATTTATAAATCACGCAAAAGTTATGTTACCATGGATCCCCGAAAAATGCAACTGTTTTTTGCAGGGATCCGGCGGATCCGCCGTTTTTTCTGCTTTTTTCAGGCGCTGGGAAGCGCGTCCTGCGGCGTGGGGAAGGAAAAAATGCAGGCCGCGGGTGTAGAGGGGGGCAAATCGGGGAATCCTTTGGATGGTGGGGGAGCCGCCGCGCGGGGATTTCCTCCCCGCCGTCCCTGCGGGGCGCCGGCGCGCCGAAAAGGGAAGCCGTTTCCCGGCCCTGCGCCGGCTTGGAAACGGGCCCCGCCGGGGCGGGGAGGCGGCCGGCCGGAACGGCTCCCCGGCAGATCCGAAAGGGAAAGGAGCATTGCCATGCAGATACGCACCGATCTGGCGCTGGAGGCCGCGGCCCTGGCGCAGGACGGCCGGGCAGCCGCCCTGCCCGGCGTACGGCAGGAAAGCGAGGAAACGGAAGGGATGAGGCTGACCCGGATCGCGATTGAAAGCGAGGAAGGGGAGCGGGCGCTGGGCCGCCCCAAAGGGCAGTATATCACGGCGGAGCTGCCGCCTCTCACCGACGACGAGGAGGAAATGGAGAAAAAAGCGCAGCGCCTGGGCAGGGAGCTGCGCTCGCTGCTGCCGGACGAGGGGACGATCCTGGTGGTCGGCCTGGGGAACGAAGGGGTCACGCCGGACGCCCTCGGCCCGCGGACCGCTCGCCGGGTGCTGGCAACCCGGCATATCGAGGGGGAATTCGCCCGCAGCGCCGGCCTGGACGATCTGCGCCCCACCGCGGTTTTTGCCCCCGGGGTGCTCGGCCAGACGGGGGTGGAAAGCGGGGACATGGTGCGGGGGATCTGCGGGGTAATCCACCCGGCGGCCGTGGTGGCGGTGGACGCGCTCGCAGCCCGCAGCGCGGCCCGGCTGGGCTGCACCATCCAGTTCTGCGATACCGGGATTGCGCCCGGCTCCGGGGTGGGGAACAACCGGAAGGAGCTGAGCGCCGCCGCCCTCGGCGTGCCGGTGATCGGCCTGGGGGTCCCTACCGTGGTGGACGCCCGGACCATCGCCCTGGAGTTAACCGGCCGGGAAGAGGCCGCCGCTTCGGTGACCCCCCGCGGGGAGGCGATGATGGTCACGCCCCGGGAAATCGACCTGCTGATTGAGCGGGCGTCCCGGCTGGCGGCCATGGCCATCAATGCAGCGCTCCAGCCGGCCTATTCCCCCCTCTCGCTCTCCGCCGCCGCCGGCTGAGGAAGGCCTCCCGCCGCTTAGCCGTCCCGCCCCGCCGTTTAGCCCGCCGCCCCGATGCGGGGCCTTCCCGCCCCCGGGGGCGGGCGGCCTGCCCGGGCACACGCCCCCGTCTCAAAAACCGAATAAGCGCCCCTTCCCGCATCGGGGGATATTGCTCAGCCGGGCCGGCAATCGGACGGCATAATCCCCCCGGCCCCCGCATAGGCTGATAACGGTGATGGCTATGCGGAGGAATCCAAAGCGAAAAAAAGAAGGGGAACGCCGCGGGAATGCGGCGCGCCCCCTGCTGGCAATCGGGACGGTCGCGGTCTGCGCGGCGCTGGCCGTGGGCGGGCTTTCGGGCGATCAGCTGCTGGGGTTTGGGCAGCGGCTGGCGCTGCTCTCGGTGGGGCTGATGCAGCCGGAGGGGGGCGCCCAGGCCCTGAGCGGCCGGCTGGAACGGCCTCCCGCCGCCAACGGGGGAGGGAACGGCGGCTCGGAAACCATCAAGCAGCCGCAGACCGATCCCACCGCCCCCTATGAGCCGGGCAGCGGGAACCAGGAAGGGCCGGACGAACCGGCAGATACCCCCAAGGTTATCCCGCCCGAGGCCGGGGACGGGGGGAAGATCACCGAAACCCAGCTGACAATCGGCAATACCTTTGTCCAGGGGGTGGCGATAAAAAACGCCAGCTCTGCGACGCTGAACATCGCAGAGCAGCTGAAAACCGCCCCGGACTTGGGGATTACCGACACTTCGGAGCCCCAGGTGCTGATTATGCATACCCATACCACCGAAGCGTATATGGCCTACGACGCGGGGTATTATAATGCCAGCGACCCTTCCCGCACCAAGGACAACACCCAGAATGTGGTCGCTGTGGGGGAAGCGATTGCGGCCCAGCTCCGGGCGGCGGGGATCGGCGTTGTCCACGACACCACCGTCCACGACAGCCCCAAGTATACCGGGGCGTACGACCGTTCGGCCGAGACGGTCCAGAAAAACCTGGAGCAGTATCCCAGCATCAAGGTGGTGCTGGATATCCATCGGGATGCGATCAACCAGTCCGCGACGAACAAGCTCAAGCCCACGGTGGTAATCAACGGGCGGAAGGCCGCGCAGATGATGATCATTGCCAACGCCTCCAACACCTCCGCCCAGCCGAACCCCCACTGGGAGGAGAACGTGCGCCTCGCCCTGCGACTGCAGAGCGCCCTGCACACCCAGTACGAGGGGATTGTCCGGCCGCTGTACCTGGTCAACAGCCGGTATAACCAGCATCTGACCAACGGTTCCCTGCTGATTGAGATGGGGGCGGAAGGGAATACCGTGGAGGAAGCCAGTTACAGCGGGCAGATCCTGGGGAAGACGCTGGCCCAGGTCTTGAATTCTCTGAAAGGAGACTAGGATGGCGGAAAAGGCGGCCATCCGAAGGATATGCCAAAGAAAAAGGAAAAATACCGGCGGCTGCGGGCTTTCTGCGCCGCCTTTACCCTCACGTTCTGCCTGTTGCTGCTGGGGCTGGGGTTCCTGGTGGCCGATTATAATACCCGGCAGATGGGGTTTGGGAACGGCAGCCTGCGGCTGGACATTTCCACGCAGGAAGGGCGGCTGATGCTCAACCTGTTCGGCCGGGAGCGGGCGGTTGCCGTATCGGACGAGGTGCAGGACTGGGCGGGCCGCCTGTGGGCGCTGACCCCGCCCGCCTGGAGGGCGGAAGTCTGGCTGTTCCAGAGCGAACGGGAGGCGGCGCCGCTCCTGCTGGATTGGGCGGGGGTGGACGCCGGAGGGGACGATACCGGGGAATAAACGGAGGGCGCGGCGCGCCCTCCGTTTTTCGGCGCGGCGGCCGGCCTTCGGGCGGGGCAAAAAGCGGGGGCCCGCCCGCCACCCTGCCCTCTGATGGGGTTGCCTTACAATTTCCCGGCCTTTTGCCCAGTGTTCTCCCGGGCGCTGGGGCTTTTTCTGCCGATTCGGCGGATGACAATCCCGCCCAAATACGGTATAATACCCCTTATAACGGCACTGGCTTTTCACGCCGTTCCGGCCGGAGGGCGGGGATCCGCCTCCCGGCCGGAACCGATCTGTCCGGGTTCCGCCCGCACCCGCCGGGCGGCGCCCGAACCCCCGGGGAACGGGGTGGCAGGCCGTCCGGGCGGCCGCGGAAGGGAAAGCGGGCTGTCCGCCTTTGGCGGAAAGGAGTGCAACGCATGCTGCAAATCAAGGAGATATGCAAACAGTACCGCACGGGGGATTTGGTCCAGAAGGCGCTGGACAACGTCAGCCTGAACCTGCGGGACAACGAATTCGTCGCCGTCCTGGGGCCGAGCGGATCCGGGAAGACGACGCTTTTGAACATTATCGGCGGGCTGGATCACTACGACAGCGGCGACCTGGTGATAAACGGCGTCTCCACCAAAAGGTATAAGGACCGCGACTGGGATTCCTACCGGAACCACACCATCGGCTTCGTCTTCCAGAGCTACAACCTGATCCCGCACCAGTCGGTGCTGGCGAATGTGGAGCTGGCGCTGACCATCTCGGGCATCTCCAAGCGGGAGCGGAAAAAGCGGGCGCTGGAGGCGCTGCGCCAGGTGGGGCTGGAGGAGCAGGCCCATAAAAAGCCGAACCAGATGTCCGGCGGGCAGATGCAGCGGGTGGCCATCGCCCGGGCGCTGGTCAACAACCCGGATATCCTGCTGGCGGACGAACCGACCGGCGCGCTGGATTCGGAAACCAGCATCCAGGTGATGGAGCTGCTCAAGGAGGTAGCGAAGGACCGCCTGGTGGTGATGGTGACCCATAACCCGGAGCTCGCGCAGGCATACGCCACCCGGATCGTCCGGCTGAAGGACGGGAAGATCCTGGACGATTCCGACCCGTTCCCGGTGGACGAGGCGAAGCTGGCCCCTCCGGAGCACCGGAATATGGGGAAGGCCTCCATGTCCTTCCTGACCGCGCTGTCCCTCAGCTTCAACAACCTGCGGACCAAAAAGGCCCGCACGCTGCTCACCTCCTTTGCCGGCTCCATCGGGATTATCGGCATCGCGCTCATCCTTTCGATCTCCACCGGGGTGAACAATTACATCGTCGACATCCAGAAGGACACCATGACCGCCTACCCGATTTCGATCGACGCCCAGTCGTTTGACCTCAGCAGCCTCATGGAGGTAGGGATGGAAACCGGGAGCAAGGACCGGGACCATGCCCTGGACGGGGTGTATTCCAACGGGATGGAACTGGAGATGGCCAGCAGCCTCACCTCCAGCATCACCGAGAACAATCTCACCGCTTTCAAGAAATACCTGGACGACCCGGACAGCGAGATCCGGCAGTATCTGGGGGAAAACGGCGTGATTTATTCCTACGACGTGCAGTTTGACGCGTACGCGTACGATCCGGACGGGGAACTGGTCAACACCGACGGCAGCACCTTCCAGTCCGGGAACGGCCAGCCGGCGGCGGGGATGTCGGCCATGGCCGATATGATGCCCTCCCATGACAATTTCGGCGAAATCCTCCCCGGCAGGGACGGGGCGCTGGTCAGCGCGGCGGCGGCCGATAACTACGACGTGCTGTACGGGAACTGGCCGGAAAATTACGACGAGGTCGTCCTGGTCCTGGACGGCAACAACGAAATCCCCGCCGCCGCCCTGTATGAGCTCGGGCTCCTCCCCGCGGCGGAGTACCGCGACATCCTGGAAAAGATTGAGAACGGGGAAGAGGTGGAACTCGAGCCGTTCAGTTGGAGCTATGAGGAAATCTGCGCCCACACCTTTTCCCTGGTCGCCGCCTGCGATTACTATACAGCCAACGATGCGGGCACCTTTGATTCCGCCGCCGGGAAAAAGGACGCGCTGGAGTCGCTGGTAGAGGACGGCCTGACCCTGAAAATCGTCGGCGTGGTCCGGCCGGCGGAGGACGCCGACGCCACCCCCCTCACCCGGACGGTCGGCTATACCCGGGCGCTGACCGATTACCTCATCCAGCATACCGCCGACAGCGCGGTGGTGAAGGCGCAGCTGGAGCAGCCGGACGTCAATGTGCTCAGCGGGCTGGCCTTCGCCCCGGCGGACGACGCGGCGAAGATTGCGGACACCAAAACCTACGTGGCGAACATGGGCCTGTCCGATAAAGCGGCGCTGTGCTCCGACATGCTCAAGGTGATGTACAGCGACGACCCGCAGAGGGCGGAAATGATGCTGTCAATGGGCGAGGCGCAGCTGGCCGCCGCCCTGGATCAGTATATGCAGGCGCCGGACGACGACGTCCTGCTGATGATTTACGACGCCTATATTTCCCCCGGCACCTACGACGACAATATGAGCGCGTTCGGCTTTGTCAGCCTGGATGCGCCCTCCTCCATCAGCATTTACGTGGACAGCTTCGAAAACAAGGACGCGGTCTCCGCCTGCATCGAGGAGTACAACAACGGGGTGAAGCCGGAGGATCAAATCGTTTACACCGACTATGTGGGGCTGCTGATGTCCTCGGTCACCACCATTGTGAACATCATCACCTATGTGCTGATCGCCTTTGTCGCGGTTTCGCTGGTGGTCTCCTCCATTATGATCGGGATTATCACCTATATCTCGGTGCTGGAGCGCACCAAGGAAATCGGCATCCTGCGGGCGATCGGCGCTTCCAAGCGGAATATCTCCCAGGTGTTCAACGCGGAGACGTTTATCGTCGGGCTGTGCGCGGGGCTGATCGGCGTGGGGATTACCTGCCTGCTGCTCATCCCGATTAACGCGATTATCCATGCGCTCGCGGGCACGGATGTGGTCAACGCGGCGCTGCCGGCGGCCGGGGCGGTCATCCTGGTGCTGCTGAGCATGCTGCTCACCCTGATAGCCGGGCTGATCCCCTCCCGCAAGGCGGCGAAAAAGGATCCGGTGACCGCGCTGCGCACCGAATAATCCCCAGCCAACCCCTCGCGGCGGGGCAGATTCGCATACTCTTTGCGGGCCGTGGCATACGGCCCGCTTTTTCTGCAATCAGAGCATCCTGGTCCCGCCGAGGGGCTTCGATTGCGCAGGGAAGGAACGCCTGGCCATCCGCCTGCAACAGCCCTGCTTTTATAGGCGGATGGCGCAGGCCGCCCCTTTTCGCCCCTGGGCGCCTCGCGGCCGGGCGTCCCAAGGCGGCAGGGGGCTTCCGGGGCGGGGGTGCGCGCCCGTCCCTATCCTAAACGCGACGGTTTAGCCGGCCGGCGGTATTGACGTTTGAGCCGCTCGGAAGTATTATAAAAGAAAGGCACAATGCCAAATTCCAGGGCCTGCAGTGAGCCGACCGGCCGGCGAAGGCGGCATTCGCGCTTTGTGCATTTGCAAGCAGGGGACCCGGTATATTCATTGGAGGATGTGTAATGGGCACGAGGCTTTACAAAAAATGGATAAGTATTTTTGCCGCTTTTTCTCTTTTGATCCTGCTTTTGACGGCCTGCTCTTCGGCCGTGGAACCGGCGGGGGCGGACAGTTCCGCCGGATCGTCGGGCACCGAAACGTCAGAAAGCACCACCACGGCGGGGACGGGGAGTATGGGCTTGACGACGGCTGAGGAGGCCGAACCGGAGCCGACGACGGAAGGGGCAAGCACTACTGCCGGAACAACACAGCCGGTAGCCGGGGCGCCCGATCCCACCGGGCCGGCAGCAACGACGGAAAAGCCGACCACCACCAAGAAGCCTACCTCCAGCCAGTCGGCAAGCCAATCGGCGGGCGGTGGAAGTACGACAACTACGCAGCCTTCCGCCTCCGGCACGACCATGCAGTTCCGCCAGCCGGGGGATAAAAATACACTGGGCGTATGGTGGTGGGACATCAGCTCGATCAAGGGGGCTTCCGGCACGCGGTACCTCGATTTCCTTGCAGCCAACGGCGCGTCGGAAATTTACCTGTGTGTTGACGGTATGCGGGAATCCGGCGGCACCTCCTATGCGGACGTGCGGGCTTTTGTCAAGCAGGCAAAGGCGCTGGGGATGCGGGTCGCAGCGCTTTCCGGCGATGTTGCGTGGATCAATCCCGGCAATACAGGGTTTACCAGTTACGTCAATAAGGTGAACGGGTATCAGGAAGCCGCTTCCGCCGACGAAAAATTTTACGCCATGCATCTGGATGTGGAGCCTCACCAGCATTCGGACTTTTCCGATAATCGGGCGAAGGTGATGCAGTGGTTTGCGGATTTTGTGCTTGAAAAAGCGGTGCCGGCGGCGGAAGAAGCCGGCATGCTGCTGGAATGGGATATCCCCTTCTGGCTGGAGGACACGGTCGAGGACGGGAGCGGCCGGACGATTGTGCTGGCGGAGCTGATGGCGAAGAGCTGCGACACTATTGCGATTATGTCCTATCGGGATACGGCGGAAGCGATGTATAACGTTTCCAAGGAAGAGATTGCTTTCGCTCAGAAATACGGCTGCAAAATTATCCTTGGGGCGGAAACCAAGTCGTCGGAGGGCGACCCGGTATCCTACATGGAGGAGGGCAAGGCGGTGATGGCGTCCGAGCTCGGCAAGCTGAACGCCATGCTGCTCCAGGCCTTCCCCGACCGGAATTTCGGCATCGCGGTGCATCAGGTAAGAACGTGGTATTCACTCCAAGATTGATACGCCGGTAGTTTCTGCCGACGACAGTATCGGCATCG
Source organism: Candidatus Avimonas merdigallinarum (assembly GCA_904377855.1). Classification (GTDB taxonomy): domain Bacteria; phylum Bacillota; class Clostridia; order Oscillospirales; family Acutalibacteraceae; genus Avimonas; species Avimonas merdigallinarum. The sequence goes on along the minus strand of CAJFGS010000021.1, from coordinate 61,258 downwards.
GAAGGGGCGGACGGTGGCTCCGGGGCCGTCGGCTGCTGATGAAGCCGTCCGGCCGAAAATGCGGGCCGTGCAGGGGGCGGATTTTCGAATCCGCCCCTTTTCCGTATCCCTGCCTGCATGTCCGTGTACACGGGAGCATATGCTATAAGGTGTGCGGGGAATCCGACGCGGGGGGAAAATTGGCGCCGGGCCGTGGGGATGCGCCGTCCGGACGGAACGGGATGCCGCCTCCGGCCGGGGTTCGACTTTTTCCCCGCCGTATGATACAATAGGCGGGAGCGGTCCCGGGAGGGGCCGGGCAATGGTTTTGGCCAAAATCCGGGGAAAGGGAACCGGAGAGGATGGATGAGATGAAGAACCTTCGATATGGGAAATTTTTGCTGGTGACGGCGGTCCTTTATGGGATTGTCTGTTTTGCCGCGGGCGGGTACGTGCTGCTTTCGGGCGGGAATGCCGCGCGGGGGCTGGGCGGCCTGGCGGGGCTGCTGTTTTTGCTGGCATTCCCCCTTATCCGGCGGATTTTCCGGCTGAAAAAGGCGCCCCTTATGGACGCGGTGTTGCTTATCTTCATTGCCCTGGCCTTCCACCTCGGGACGGTGCTGGGGCTGTATACCTATCTCTGGTGGTACGATCTGGCCGCCCACTGCCTAAGCGGGTTCCTGTTCACCCTTGTCGGGCTGTGCCTGTACTGGATGGTACGGGAGGATCGGTCCGCCCCGATTGGAAAGGATGCGCTGGCCGCCACGGGCTTTGCCTTTTTCTTCTCCCAGTTTATCGCGGGGCTGTGGGAGATGTTCGAGTACGTGGGCTTCCTGCTGACCGGGCACGATTCGCAGAATATGACCGCCACGGGCGCGGGGGATACCATGGAGGATATGATGATCTGCCTGGCGGGCTCGGTGATTATGGCGGCGGTGATCTGGCTGCATCTGCGGGGGAAGCACCGCCTGGTGCTGATGCTCCCGGCGGAGGAATTTTACCGTGCCAATTACGGGGAGGCGGCGGAATGAAGACGCTGCTGATGGTCGGCGGGGCCATGGGCGTGGGGAAGACCGCCGCCTGCCGCGCGCTGAAAAACCGGCTGGATCGCTGCGTGTTCCTGGACGGCGACCGGTGCTGGGATATCCATCCCTTTTCGGCCAACGCGGAAAACAAAGCGATGGCGCTGGACAATATCGATTTCCTCCTGCGCCGCTTCCTCCAAAACCCATGGATCGACACCGTGATTTTCTGCTGGGTGCTGCATGAGGACGGGATCTATGCCCAGATCCTCCGCCGCCTTTTCCCGGACGGCGGGCTGCCGCCGGAAGGGGTGCGGGTGATAAAGGCCTCCCTCCTCTGCTCCGAGCAGACGCTGCGGGAGCGGCTTGGCCGGGACATCGCCGCCGGGGCGCGCACCCCGGACGTAATCGGGCGGAGCTTGCAGCGCCTCGCCCTCTACCCGGGGCTGGACACCCGGAAGATAGCGACCGACGGCCTCACCCCGGAAGAGGTGGCCGGCCGCCTGGCGTCTCTGCTTTAAAAGAAAAGGGCGGCTGCCAATGGGAAGGCGGCCGCCCTTTTTCATTGGCGGACGACCACCGGCCGGATCCCGCCCGGGCTTTTTTACAGGGCGTACAGCCGCGGCGAGAAGGGTTCTCCCTCCGGGGCCGTGCCCGGGGCCACCTTCCCCCGCCGTCGACGGGGAGCGGCGTCCGGCGGCCGGGAATTTTTGCTCGACGCTCCGGCGAGGCGCAAAACTCAACGCAGCCTGGGTGTTTATCCCATCCTTCATGCGATATAATCGAGGCGGAAAGGAGGAAAAGGCATGGACCAAATCCGGATTGGCCGGTTCATAGCGCAGACGCGGAAAGCGCAGAACCTGACGCAGCGGCAGCTTGCCGATATCCTGTTGATCAGCGATAAAACCGTTTCCAAATGGGAGCGGGGGAAAGGGCTTCCGGAGGCATCCCTGATGCTGCCGCTGTGCGGCGCACTGCACATTACCGTCAACGACCTTCTGACAGGCGAACGGGTCTCGGAACCGGACTATCGGAAGAAAGCGGAGGAGAACATGATGAATCTTATGAGAGAAAACGAAGAAAACAAGAAACGCATGGCGCTGTCGATTGTCTGCGGCGTGATAACGGTGATAGCGGTTTGCTCCCTGGTGGTCATCGCGGCGTTTATAGCGATGCCGACGATTGCGCGGGCAGCCCTGCTTGTGCTTGCAGCGGCAACGGCGGCGGCAGGCGTCGGGGCGGCCGCCATGCTGGACGCCAGGGCGGGCTGCTTTGAGTGCCCGCACTGCAAGGCCCATTTTGTCCCCACCATGAGCGAGTACGTGAAAGGTTACCACGCCCTTACAAAACGCCGGCTGAAGTGCCCGGCATGCGGCAAAACCGGGATGTGCAGGCACCGCATCGTGCGATAAATCCCGGTTTTCCAGCCTCCTGAGCAGGGGGCGGCGGCCCTGTAAAAGGCAATATCCCGCCGCCGAAAGGCAGGCGAACGCAGCGGATCGGAAACGGTCCGCTGCGTTTATTCGGGCCATCCGGCAGGAACGCGCCGCGCTGGCGAGGCGGCGGAAAAGAGGGGCCCCCGGCCGTGGAGCCGGTGCCGGAGACTGCCTCCGCCCCTTTTCCGCCGGATTTTGCCCGCGCAAGAGGGGGACGGAAGCGGGAGGATGTGGTATAATAGAGGAAAAGCCCGGCGAGCGGGCTGGCTGCGCGCCGGCGGACGCGGAGAAAGGGGAGGAAGCCCTATGGGGGACAGACAGGAAACGGTAAAGCGGATTCTGGAAGAATCGGGACTGCCCCTGCACGGGTTCTGCCCCTTTTCGGCGGTGGAGGGGCGGCTGCTCCCTTGCCGGGGGCGGGAGAGGCTGGCGGAAGCCTTCCCGCCGGAAGCGCCGGCCCGCACGGTCATCGCCGCCCTTTTCCCCTACCGCTTCCCGGACGAGGGAACGGCAGGCGGGGGTTCTCCTGGCGGGCGGAGCAACCTGTCCCGCTACGCCCGGGTGCCGGATTATCACCACGCCGCCGGCGGGGTGCTGGAACAGGCCGCTTCCCGGCTGGCGGAGGCCTTCCCCGGCGAGCAGTTCCTCCCCTTTATCGACAGCTCCCCGATCCCGGAGGTGCGGGCCGCGGCGCTGGCAGGGCTGGGCGTGGTGGGGGAGAATGGGCTGCTCATCCACCCGGTGTATGGTTCGTGGGTCTTCATTGGCGCGGTTGTGACCGGCCTCCCCCTCGCCGGCCCCGTCCCGGCCGAGCCGCCCCGCTGCCCCGGCTGCGGGCGGTGCGCCGCCGCCTGTCCGGGTGCCTGCCTCGCCGCCCCGGACGCCGGCAGGGAGACCTGCCTGTCGGCCATCACCCAGAAAAAGGGGGAACTCACCCAGGCGGAGGCCCGCCTCCTGCAGCATAGCGGGATGGCCTGGGGCTGCGACGCCTGCCAGGAGGCGTGCCCGATGAACCGGGACGCCCGGATCGATCCGCATCCCTGCTTTGGGGGGCGGTACACCCCCGCCCTGACCCTGGAATCGCTGGAGGATCTGCGGGGGAAAGCCTACGGCTGGCGGGGGAAAAAGGTGCTGGCGCGGAATCTGTCGCTGATTGACGCAAACGGGAGATAACGGTATAATGAAAGCAGCGCCCCCACAGGGCGCGCGCCCGGGGGGAACGGCTTTTCCCGCCGGCTTGACAGCAGGATGGCTTCCGCCCCAAACGTCTTTTCTGCGCACGAGAGGTGAAAAAAGGGGATGAGGGAATATGTACTATCACGCTTCTTCAGTCGGAGGGCTCCAGTGCCTAAAGCCCCAAATTTCCAACCATGGAATACCATATGTTTACTTCTCCGCGAAAAGGGAAAACACCTTGGTATATTTAAGCAATGCCGTTGAGAAATATTGTAAAGAGACCGGATATGCTCCAAGGGGCCCGTGGAAAAAATGGGCAAGCTACGGCTTTACCAAAGATGGTATTTTGCAGTTGGACGAATATTACCCAGATGCCGCTGTAGATACATACAGAGGGGTGCAAGGCTATATTTATTCCACGGAATTGCTGCCGGACGGCCGGGCGTTCCATGAAATTCCATTTACATTCGTCTGCGAGCATGCCGTGAAGGGATTGCATTGTGAATATATTCCAGACGCTTACACGGCAATAATGGAAGCGGTCGAAAACGGGAAAATTGTTTTCCGGAAGTATGAAGAGATGGGAGAAAGCAAACTCCGTTGGCTAAGGAATACGATAGAAAAAGAGTATGGCGATCCAGCGTCGCCGGAGGAATATCGGTATTTTTTAAGGGCAAAGTTCCCTTTTTTGCAGACTAACGGTAGGCGATGATATCGTCTGCGCAGGTTTGCAGGCATTTGCCTTGACGGGGATTGCATTTTGCAGCATATGGAAACGTTGATTAGATAACATAGGCCGAATACTTCTATTTTAAGTAATTTATTCTTTTTATATAGGAGGATGCCCCGATGATTACGCTGCTGGTCCAGACCGAACGAATCCTGCAGAATTACCGCTTCCTGCAGCGGCAGGTGGGCGACACCCCGATGATCCCGGTGCTGGAAGCGAACGCCTACGGCCTGGGCGACGCGGCCGTCGCCCAGCTGCTGGCGAACGAAGGGGTGCGGACCGTCGCGGTTTCCCGCCTGGAGGAGGCGGTGCGGATAGCGGACGCCGTGCGGGGGCTGGATATCCTGCTCCTTACCCCCTATTCCGGGGAGGAGGATATCCGGGCCATCCTGGAAAACGATCTGGTGGCGGCGGTCGGCTCCAACGACAGCGCCGTCCTGCTCAGTTCGCTCGGCAGGAAGCTCCACCGCCGCGCCCGGATCCAGCTCTGCTTTGATTTCGGCATGGGGCGCTTCGGCTTCTCCCCGCAGGACGCGGCGAAAGCGGCCCAGACCGTCAAGCATCTCGGCAACCTGGAACTGACCGGGGTGTTTACCGTCCTGCCCTACGGCAGCGAGGGGAAGGCCTCCCGCCGCGCGCAGCAGGTGAAGGATTTTGGGCGGGTGCTCGCCGCTATCCGCCGGGAGGGGCTGACCCCCGGCTTTGCGCACATGGCGGATGTCAACCAGCTCGCCCTCTGCCCCGAGATGCGGCTTTCGGCCGTCCGGGTGGGGGCGGAACTGTTCGGCCGGGGCGAATCCCCCAAGGCGGCCCGGAAGGAACGGGGCAGCCTCAAGAAAGTGGGCCGCGCGGTGTCGGAAATCTGCGACGTGAAATGGCTGGCCGCCGGCGGCACGGTCGGGGAGGACGGGCGCTGCTGCGTCAAGCGAGCCACCCGGGTGGCGGTGGTGCCGGCGGGCCTGGCCGACGGCCTGTTCCCGGAGGAGCCGAACCGCCGCCGCGGCCTGTTTGACCGCCGGCAGACCTGCGAAATCAACGGGAAGCGGGCCCCCCTCCTCGGCCGGGCGGGGCTGACCGCGTTGACGGTGGATGTGACCGATATCGACTGCGCGCCGGGGGACATCGTCTCCTTTGAGGTGGATCCGGTGGGGCTGAGCGCCTTTGCCCGCCGGGAATATGTTTAACACCGGCGCGCCGCTGGCGGACGCCCTGCGGGGGTATGCCGCCAAGGGACGCGCTTCCTTTCATACGCCGGGGCACAAGGGGCGGGCCGGCCTGCTGGGGGAGATTAGCTCCCTGGCGCTGGATTTGACCGAGCTGCCCGAAACCGGCAGCCTGTACGACGGCGGCGATGTGATTGAACAGGCGGAAAAGCTGGCGGCCGAGGCGTTTGGCGCGGCGGAAACGCTGTTCAGCGCCGGCGGGTGCACGCTGTGCATCCAGACGATGCTGCTGCTGGGCGGAGGCCCGGGCGGCCGGGTGCTCTTCCTGCGCAACGCCCACCGCTCCGCCGTCCATGCCGCCGCCCTCCTGGGGATGGAGCCGGCCTGGCTCTGGCCGGGAGAGGACGGCCGGCCGGAGGCGGGCGGGATTGCAGAATCGTTGAAACAGGACAAAAATATACGCGCCGTATACATCACCAGCCCGGATTATTACGGCCGGCTGGCGGACGTCCCGCGGATTGCCGCGGTGTGCCGGGCGGCGGGCGTCCCCCTGCTGGTGGACAACGCCCACGGCAGCCATCTGGGGGCGTTCGGCCGGCATCCGCTGGCGCAGGGCGCGGCGATGACGGCCGATTCCGCCCACAAGACCCTCCCGGTGCTGACCGGCGGCGCGATGCTCCACATCGGCCGGAAGGCGGACGGCGTCCCCTGGGCCGGGCGGGCGGAGGCGAAAGCGGCGATGGCCCTGTTTGGCTCCACCTCCCCGGGCTTCCCGGTGCTGGGTTCCCTGGATCTCGCGCGGGACTGGTGGGTGCGGGCCGGCAGGGAGGCGTACCGGCTGACCGCCGAGGAGACGGCGGGGCTGCGGAAAACCGCGTGGGAGGAAGAAATCGACGTGCTGGGCGGCCCGCTGCAGGATCCAGCCCGGCTGACGCTGGATACCCGCAGCATCGGGGTAGAGGGCGGCGAGGCGGCGGAGTTCTTCCGCGCGCAGGGCTGCGAGCCGGAGTATGCGGACGGGCGGTATGTGGTGTTTATCCTCACGCCGTTCAATACGCCGGCGGAGCTGGAGCGGCTGCGCGGGGCGATCCGGGGGCTGCCGGCCGCCCGGCGTCGGGGCCGTTTCCTTGGCCGGGGCGTTCCCGGCAAAGGGGCGAAGGCGGCCCCATACGCCTGGGACGGGTCCCCGCCCGAAGTGGTCTGCTCCCCGCGGGAGGCGCTTCTCGCCCCCTGCGAGACGGTCCCCGCCCCCGAAGCTGCCGGCCGGATCGCGGCGCGGGCGGCCTGCCCCTGCCCGCCGGGGGTGGCGGCGGTGGTCCCCGGCGAACGGATTACCGCGGAGCTGGCCGTTCGCCTGAAAGAGGCGGGTTTCGACCGCCTGGTTGTGCTAAAGTAAAAGCGGCGGAGCCGGCAGGGGCCCGGCCCCCCGCCGCAAAGGAAAATCCCTTGTAACCGGCGGGGAATTCCTGTATAATATTTCTAAGGAAATCCCGCCGGGCTGCCGCGGCAGGGCCGGCCCCGAAAATGCGGGCCTCCCAGCGGGGAGGGTTTCCCAGTGGCAAGGACTTCCCACTGGGAAGTCCTTGCCACTGGGAAGCTGAACGGAAGGAAAGAGCGAGGGCGATGCCAATGGAAAAAATCAAGGGAATCTGGGGGATTATCGGTGCGATGGCCTCCGAGGTGGCGCTTCTTACCGCGCGCATGGAGGACGCTTCCACCCTCCGGGTAGCGGGGATGGACTTCCATTACGGGACGCTGGAGGGCGTGCCCGCGGTGGTGGCGCAGTGCGGGGTCGGCAAGGTCTGCGCCGCGCTGTGCGCGCAGGCGATGATCGACCGCTTCCATGTGGCGGCCCTGGTGAATACCGGCGTGGCCGGCGGCGTGGCGGCCGGGCTTTCGGTGGGCGACCTGGTGATCGGCGCCGGGGCGGTGCAGCATGATTTTGACATCACGGCCTTCGGGCATGTGAAGGGCTATATGGACTTCGGCCCGGACGGCGGGGACGGGACCCGCCCCACCCGGTTCGACGCCGACCCCCGGCTGGTTTCCGCCTTCCGGACGGCGGCGGACGCGGTGCTCGGCGCGGGGAAAACCCGGGAGGGGATTATCGCGTCGGGGGACGTCTTTGTATCGGACGACGGGGTGAAACGGGAAATCGCGTCCCGGTTCGGCGCGGCGGCGGTGGAAATGGAAGGCGGGGCGATCGCCCAGGCCGCTTATGCCAACGCCGTCCCGTTCGTCATTGTGCGGGCGATCTCCGACCTTGCGGGGGAAGGCGCCCACGTCTCGTTCGACGAGTTCGAGAAAGCCGCGGCGGAGAGTTGCGCGGAAATTGTCACCGAAATGCTCCGGCGGGCCGCGGGATAACCCGGATGCCGCCGTGCAGCCCATATCAAAGAAACGGAGGAAGCAACGATGAAACTGGTATTGGCAATTGTGAATAAGGACGACAGCAGCACGGTATCCACCGCCCTGACCAAGGAAGGGTTTTCCGTGACCAAGCTGGCCACCACCGGCGGATTCCTGATGGCGGGCAACACCACCTTCCTTGTCGGCGTGGACGACGAGAGGGTGGATCAGGTGCTTTCCACGATTGAAAAGCATTCCAAAAAGCGCACCCAGATGATCCCCAGCACCTCCTACGGCACGTCGGCGTACGCCTCCTTCCCGGTGGAGGTCACGGTGGGCGGCGCGACGGTGTTTGTGATGAATATTGAGCGGTATGAAAAACTGTAAGGCCCGGGACGCGGGCCTTGCGCGGATAGGTTGGAAGCCTCATGCGGTTTGACGGATTTGCCGGGAATACACAAGCGAAGCAGCTGCTCTCCTCCTTTGTGGACGGGGGGCGGCTTCCGCATGCGCTGCTGCTGGAGGGGCCGTCCGGCAGCGGGCGGCGGACCCTGGCCCGCCTGATTGCGAAGGCGGCCGTCTGCATGGGGGAGGGGGAGAAGCCCTGCGGCCGGTGCGCGGCCTGCATCAAAGCGGCGGGCGGGAACCATCCCGACATCGTGGAAACGGGCGGCGACGGGGCGGCCCGTTCCTTTCATATCGAAACGGTGCGGGAGATCCGGGACAAGGCGTATATCCTGCCCAACGAAGCGCCCCGCCGGGCGGTGATCCTGGCCGGCGCGCAAGGCATGACTGAGCAGGCGCAGAACGCGCTGCTCAAAATCCTGGAGGAGCCGCCTGCCCATGCGCTGTTTATCCTGACCTGCGAGAACCGGGCGCAGCTCCTGCCCACAATCCAGTCCCGGGCCGTCTGCATCCCCCTCGCCCCGGTAGCGCCGGAGGAAGCGGAGGAGGCGGTCCGCCGTCTCCTGCCCGACGCGGACGGGGAGGCGGTGAAGCAGGCGGTCGCGGTGTTCGGCGGATGGATCGGGCAGGCGGTGCAGGGATTGTCGGAAGGGACGTTCCAGAAGGTGCTCGCGCTCGCCCCCTCCTTTGCCGAGGCGGTGGCCGCGCCGGACGAGCTCACGCTGCTGCGGCTGACCGGGCGGCTGGAAAAGGACAAAGGGCTCGCGGACGGGGTACTCGGCGCCCTGTGGCTGATTTTCCGGGATGCGGCGGCGCTGCGCTTCGGCGCCGAGGGGACGGGCCTTTCGGCAGCCCCCGAAACGGCGGCAAAGCTGGCCCGCACCCTGACCCGCGGGCAGCTTTTGGCGCTCGTGAGCACGGTGGAGGGGCTGCAGGCCGACCGGCTCAGGAACATCAATTACACGCTGTTCCTCACCCTCCTGTGCAGCCGCCTGCGTTCGGCGGCCGGGCGGTAGCGCGGAACCGGGCCGGACAGGACGGGTTGAAACAGGAAAAATTTTCCGGGAATCGCTGTGAAAAGGGGAAAACGACGGCTTGCTCCTTGCGGACAGGCCGTTTTCATGGTATATTGAAAGAGTACGGCCCGCACAGCCGGGGGGCTTCCCGCGCTTTCGGCCGGACGTGGAATATGACGGCGGGTCCCCCGCCTTAAGGCCCGGGCGCGCCCTCCCCGCCGCGGAGAGGCGCAGCGGAAGCCCGTTTTGCTTGGCGGCGAGAAATGAGGTTTGTATGGCCGAAATTGTAGGCGTGCGCTTTAAAAGCATGAGCAAGGTGTACTTTTTCGATCCGGACGGGCATACCCTGGAGAAGGGGAGCATGGTGGTGGTGGAGACCGCCCGCGGCATGGAATGCGGCGAAGTGGTCGCGGAAAACCGCGAGGTGGAGGAATCCGAAATCGTCAAGCCCCTGAAGAAGGTGGTCCGCCCCGCCACGGCGGAGGATATCCGCCGTTCCCGGGAAAATGCGGAGAAAGAGGCGAAGGCGTTCGCCATCTGCCAGGAAAAGATTGCGGCGCATAAGCTGGACATGAAGCTCACCCGGGTGGAATATACCTTCGACAATTCCAAAATCCTGTTTTACTTCACCGCCGACGGCCGGGTGGATTTCCGGGAGCTGGTGAAGGATCTGGCGTCGGTTTTCCGCACCCGGATTGAACTGCGGCAGATCGGGGTGCGGGACGAGGCGAAAATGCTCGGCGGGCTGGGGACCTGCGGGCGGCCGTTCTGCTGCACCCAGTTCCTGAACGATTTCCAGCCGGTGTCCATCAAGATGGCGAAGGAACAGGGGCTTTCCCTGAACCCGACCAAAATCTCCGGCGCCTGCGGGCGGCTGATGTGCTGCCTGAAATATGAGCAGGAGGCGTATGAATCCCTTTTGAAAATCACCCCGAAGGCCGGCGCGCTGGTCTCCACCAAGGAGGGGAAAGGGGTTGTGACCGAGGTCAGCCTGCTGACCGGCATGCTGAAGGTGCGGCTGGACAAATCGCCCGATTCCCCGCCGGTTTCGGTGAACGTCCGGGACGTGAAAGTGGTGCGGGACGGCCGCATCCGGGTGGAGAAGAAGGAGCAGGAGGAGCTGGCCGGGCTGGAAAAATAGCCCGCCTCCCCGTTCAGGCGGCCGGCCCCGGCTGCTTAAAGCGGCGGGTTGCCAGCCCGGGCCTGCCCGGGAGAGGGGCGGGTTCCCTTCCCGTCCCCGGATTGCTCCCTCTCCGGCTGGAAGAACTTTTTTCGTGAAAAACCGTTGATTTTTTACATCTTTGTGTTATGATAAAAACGAACATAAAAAGGAGGTGCTTTTTTCATGGCATATAAGATTAGCGACGAGTGCATCGCTTGCGGCGCGTGCGAGGCGGAATGCCCCGTTTCCGCGATTTCCGAAGGTGACGGCAAGTACGAGATCAATCCCGATCTCTGCACCGAGTGCGGCAGCTGCGCGGACGTATGTCCCGTGGGCGCTCCCCAGGCGGAATAAGTTCTGCACCCACCATTGCCGGACGGCCGAAGGCCGCCCGGCAATGTCTTTTTCCGCTGTTTTTCCGGCGGGGCCGCCTCCCTTTCCTTCTGCGCAAAGGGCCGGCCCGGCGTTGGCGGGCGTCCGGCACCGCCGAAAGGCCGGGGGATCGGGCGCTTCCCGCCGCCTGCGACGGAGGCAGGGAGGAAGAAAGGCCGGCCGGCGATCCCCTGGGGGGCTGCCGGGAAATTTTTGGAAAGGAAGGCGGCGGAGATGGAAAGGCAATGGGAGCCGCTCGGCGGCGGGGCGGGGGTCTGGATGTCGGAGGCGCACCGCTTTGGGGAGGATGCGCTGCTGCTGGCCCGGTTTTCCCTGGAAGCGCTCCCGGCGAAGCCGGCGGCAGCGGGCCGCCCGGCCCTCCGTGCGGTGGATTTGGGGACGGGCTGCGGGATCCTCCCTGTCCTCTGGTGCCGGGAACGCCCCGAACTCCAGGTAGACGGGCTGGAAATCCAGCCGGAGGCGGCGGAATTGGCCCGCCTTTCGGCGCAGGACAGCGGCTTTTCCGGCCGCATCCGGGTGCACGATGCCGATCTGCGCCGCTGGCGGGAGGCCCTCCCGCCGGGAAGCATGGATCTGGCTGCGATGAACCCGCCCTATTTCCCGGCGGGCGGGGGCGCGGTCTGCCCCGGGGACGCCTCCCGGATTGCCCGGCATGAGACGGCGGATCCCGCCCTCCCCGGCTGCACCTTTTCCGACGCGGCCCGTGCCGCCGCCGGCCTCCTGCGGCACGGCGGGCGGCTTTGCTTCTGCCACCGGCCCCAGCGGGCGGCCGACGTGCTCCTCCTGCTGCGGGAGGCGGGACTGGAACCAAAGCGCCTCCGCTTTGTGCAGCGGCGGATTCAGGACGCCCCCTGGCTTCTCCTCTGCGAGGCCCGAAAGGGCGGCAGGCCCGGCCTGCAGGTGGAACCTGTGCTGCTGCAAAGCCCGAAATAAGGCGGAATGCGCCTTATTTCATAAACTATATGAACAATCAATCGAAATAATACAAATTGGAAAATGTCATTCTTCTCTTTTTGCGCAGTGGGTTTCCGCGGCAGCCGATGGGACGTTTCCGCGGGAGGGCTTTGCAAAAGAGGGGAAAAGGAGGGGACGGCACTATGGCCGGCAGACTGACCCTGGTAGGGACACCGATCGGCAATTTATCCGACCTGTCCCCGCGGGCGGTGGAAGCGCTGAAGGACTGCGACTTTATCGCCGCGGAGGATACGCGGGTAACCCTGGGGCTTTTGAACCATTTCGGGATAAAGAAGCCGCTGGTGAGCTATTACGAGCACAACAAGCGGGAGCGGGGGGAGCAGATTGCCGCCCGCCTGGAGGCGGGGGAGAACGCGGTCCTGGTCACCGATGCGGGGATGCCGGCCATTTCGGATCCGGGCGAGGATCTGGTGGCGCTCTGCCATGAGCGGGGGATCCCCGTCGGGGTTGTGCCGGGGCCGAGCGCCGTCATCACCGCCCTGGCGGTTGCGGGGCTGCCCACCGGCCGCTTTACCTTTGAGGGGTTCCTCAGCGTGAACAGGCGGGGGAGGAAGGAGCATCTCGACTCCCTGCGGGACGAGCGGCGGACCATGGTGTTTTACGAAGCGCCGCACAAGCTCCCCTCCACGCTGGAGGACCTGTTTGCGGCGTTTGGCGACCGCCGGGTGGCGATTGTGCGGGAACTGACCAAAATCCATGAGGAGGTGCTCCGCACCACCCTGGGGGAAGCCGCCCGCCGGTTCCGGGAGGAAACCCCGCGCGGGGAGATTGTGCTGGTGGTTGAAGGCGCCGCCCCGCCGGCAAAGGAGGGCGTTTCCCCCGAACAGGCGGCGGAGCAGGCCGCCCGGTATATGGAGGAAGGGCTCTCCGCATCGGAGGCGGCCAAGCGCGCCGCGGCGGAGACCGGCGTAAAAAAAGGGGAGATTTACCGCCGGATTGCGCGATAGCATCAAATGGTACAGGAGGCGGGCAGGCTGCATGAACAGCCTGCCCGCCTTTTTGCCCTGCGGCAGGGCCGCGCCGGCCGAAGGGGGGGACGCCTCCGGCTCGCGCGGCGGCTTTAGGAACCCGTACGACAGTCCAAGAACCCGCCGTGCGGGTTCTTGGACGGCGGGCATAGGGAGCCGGCCCAGGCCCCGTTTCCTTCCCCGGCAGGCAGTGTCCAGAGCGCTCCGGGGCGGGGAACGGCGGGCCGTACCGTCCCCCCGCTTAGGGGAAAGGGCACACCGCGCGGCCTCCTTACAGCTTTCGCGGGATGAAACGGAAGGCCTATTGGCAGCAAAAACACCCTGTCCAGACCGGACAGGGTGTTTTTGCTGTGGGATAAAAGCAGTATGCAGCCTTGTGGGAGGCGCCATACTGAAGAAGAGGTCTAAAGGGAAGAGACGGGATCAGCGAATTTCCGGCAGGCTCGCCGCGGCGACCGACTGCCCCACCCGGCGGATTTTCTCGTCCGGGAGGTGAAGCTCCATCCCGGCGGCGTCCGGGTATTCCTCCCGCAGGACGCGGCCCGCCTCCGCGAGGATGATGTCGCCGCCTTCGCCGGACATCACCCGGCCGAGGAGAAGGACATGCCCGATGTCATAAAAAGCGGCGTAATAGGCCAGCGTATGACCGAGGTATATACCGATGGAATGGTAAATTTCTTTTGCAAGGGGGTTGCCCTTGTCCATTTCCCCCTGTACCACTTTGAGCTTTTCCGCGGGGGAGAGGGATTCGTCCAACGCGATGCCGGCCCGGGGAGCCAGCTTGATCACGCTGTCCTGCGAGAAATATTTGACGCCGCAGCCTTTATCGCCGGACCATTCGTCCACCATTGCGTCGGCCTGCAGATCCACCGGGGCGAAAGCGAGCTCGTTCAGCCAGCCGGTGATATTGCCGGCCGCGTCCACATACCCGACGGCTTCCGAAGTCCCCATGGCGATGCCGAGGATGCGGTTTTCCTCGAGGCTCATTGCGCCGGCCAGGGCGGTAACGTCCCCGTCGTTGGCAACCTGTACCGGGACATCGCCGATCTCTTTGGCGGCGCGGAGATAGATATCCTTCACCTTCTTGTCAAACTGGTCGCGGGGCACCTGGAGGAAAAGGGAGGCGACCATCGCGCGGTTGTCCACATACACGCCGGCGGACGAGATGCCGATGGCGTCCACCCGGGGCATCTTTGCGGCGGCGGCTTTGAAGGCGCTGACAATCCCTTCGTAATGGTAATCCGGGTCGCTGTTGGTTTTGGGGAACCAGACCACTTCCTCCGAATAGACCGGCACGCCGTCCACGACGGCCGATACCTTCCGGTCGCTCCCGCCAGCGTCAAACCCGATGCGGCACCCTTCCAGATGCCGGCCCACCGGCGTGGTGGCCGACTTCTCCTGCGGCGCGGCGTCGAGGGGGAGGCTGGCGACTTCAAAATCCCGTTCGTAAACCCGGCTCATGAAATCTGCGTCGAATTCCCGGGACCCGCCAGGCCGGTAAGCGTCGGCAATCTGCCGGCCGAGGGCGTCGTCCCCGCAGATGGATACCTTCCACCCGCCGTAGGCCCACAGCAGCATTTTCACCGTGCGATCCACATAGACCGCGTCCGCTTCCGCCATCTCGGGGGTGCCGTGGATTTTGCAGCGGCGCACGGCCACCTGCCCCTGGTTGCGTTCCACCGCGATCACCAGTTCCCGGCCGTTTTCGGCCGAGCGCTCAAACGCGCGGGTATACGCGGCCATCGGGATAAATCCCGTATCCAGGCTCGGGATATTTCGGATTTCCACATCAATGCCATAAACTTTCATAACATGCCCTCCTTGCCGGCGGGCAGTTTTTTGCCGCCGCTGCGTTATGCTTTTACTATACCTTGTCCGGCCGGCGGATTGCAACGCCTGCGCGCCGCCTTTGCCGCCTATTGTCAATATTCTGTCCGAATGTGCAAAAGGGTACAAAAAGGTGGCGCCGGGCGGCCCAGCGGGGAGCGGGAAGCAAAAAGGCCCGGTGTCCCGCGCCGGGCGATGGCTGAAGCGGGAACGGGGCAGGCGGAGGGCCCGGGGAGGGCGCGGCGAAGGCCTGGGGAATTTTCCATGTATGCGGGCCGTTTTTCCCGCATATAGATGGGGTGATGAGGAAAGGGCGCGGCCGCCGGTCGGGGATGCTTCCGGGAGGACAGGAAAGCGGCGCGGTTCCGTCGAGAAAGGAATGGGTAAAAATGAACCGTTATTATCCGGAGGGACATCTGATCGACACCCCCCGCAACCAGAACGCCCTGCGCACGGCCGCCGGCCTGGCCGAAGCGGCGCTGGACGGGCGGGTGCTGGAGGCGCGGGCGGTGCTTTGCGACGCGGAACATAACCTGCATGTGGAACTGCCCTGCATGGAGGGGATCATCCCCTATTACGACGGGGCGGTGGGGATTGCGGAAGGGACCACCCGGGATATCGCCCTGATTTCCCGGGTAAGCAAGCCGGTCTGCTTTGTCGTCAAGGGGTTTGAGGATACGCCGGGGGGAGGGCGCCGGGCGGTGCTTTCCCGCCGGGAGGCACAGGAGAAGTGCCGGGCGGAATACCTGGACGCCCTGCGGTGCGGCGACATTATCCCGGCCCGGGTCACCCGGCTGGAATCGTTCGGCGCGTTCTGCGACGTCGGCTGCGGCCTCCCCGCGCTGATGCCGATTGCCAGCCTGTCGGTCAGCCGGATTTCCCACCCGTCCGATCGGTTTGCGCCGGGGATGGATATCCTGGGGGTGGTATCCTCCCTGGAAAACGGGCGGATCTGCCTTTCCCAGCGGGAACTGCTTGGTACCTGGGAGGAGAACGCCGCCCTGTTTGAGCAGGGGGAAACGGTGGCGGGAATTATCCGCTCGGTGGAGGAATACGGGGTGTTTGTGGAACTCACCCCCAACCTTGCCGGGCTGGCCGAGCCGCGGGAGGGCGTCAGGCCGGGGCAGCGTGCGGGAGTATACATCAAGAGCATCCTGCCGGACAAGATGAAGCTCAAGCTGGTGATTATCGATACCGCCGACGGCGTGCAGGAGCGGACGCCGCCCCGTTATTTTATCGAGAAGGGGCATATCGACCGGTGGGTGTATTCCCCCGCGGGCTGCGGGAAGGTGATTGCCAGCGAATTCGAGTAATCCATAGTCCCTGCGCCCCGGCCGCGGGGAGGCGATGTGAGGGACGGGGAGCCGCCTTCCCTGCGGACAGGGCAGGGCTTCCCCCTGTTGACGGTGGAGGGGGTGGGAGGGCTTCGGGGCGGCCGCTTCGTGCGGCGGCCGGTTGGGGACATCGGCGCCCGAAGAACCGCGGCCATGTTCCCGCCCGCAGTCCGGCAGGCGCATGCACGCGGGAAGTTCGTCCAATCAAGCGGGGCCGGTTGGAGACACCGCTGTCCGGCCGCCGCTTTACCGGGAATCCGTCAATCAAACGGGACCGGCATGACAAACGTCATGCCGGTCCCGTTCCGTATTGAATAAGGCTGCCGTGGATTGCCGGGCTGCCCTTTTTGGCGCTGCGTTACATCAGCGGGGCGAACAGGTTGAACACCGCGCCGGCGAGTTTGCGGTACCACGGGCGGCGCAGGACCTCCTCCAGCGTAATCTCGCGGGAGAGGGAGAGGGTGTGCTCGATATCCTTTTTGACCTCGGCCACCGCGGGCGCGCCGCAGAGGAACACGCCGTTTTCGTAATGCAGGTACAGGCTGCGGAAATCCAGGTTGACCGAGCCCACCGTGGCGCACCGATCGTCAAACACCATCAGCTTGGCGTGGATGAACCCCGGGGTGTATTCGTAAATCCGCACCCCGGCTTCGAGCAGATGGCGGTAGTTCTCCCGGTTGACCAGCCCGACGTACCAGTGATCGGGGACGGCGGGGGTGATGATCCGCACGTCCACCCCGCTGCGGGCCGTCAGGCAGAGGTCGTCGCTCAAGTCGTGGTCGATAATCAGGTAGGGGGAGGTCAGCCACAGATAGTCCCGCGCCCCGCCGGCCGCCTGGCGGATGAGGTCCAGCGCCGGGTTCCGGGGATTGTTTGCCGGCCCGTCGGCGTAGGGCTGGAAATACCCCTCCGCCCCCGGCGCCGGCTGCTCCGCCAGGTAGCGGGAGAAATCCTCCCCGACATGATGGGCCGAGATGTCCCACATCTGCAAAAAGGTCACCGTCAGGCTGCGTACCGCGCTGCCGGACAGGCGGATGCCGACGTCCTTCCAGTGCCCCAGCTTGGAGTGGACGTTGATATATTCGTCCCCCAAGTTGATCCCGCCGCAGTACCCCACCTGCCCGTCGATGACGACGATTTTCTGGTGGTTGCGGTAATTCATATACAGGTCGGAGACGAAACGGTGGGCCGGGCTGAAAACCGCCGCCTGAAAGCCCTCCGCCTTCAAAAGCCGGTCGAAGTTGTCCGGGATCCGGAAAAAGCATCCCACGTCGTCGTACAGCACCCGGACCTCCACCCCCTGGCGGAGCTTTTCCAGCAGGATCTTGTGGATACGGTCCCACAGCACGCCGGTCGCGATGATGAAATATTCGATAAATATGAAGGCTTTCGCCTCTTTGAGATCCTGCTCCAGCTGGGCGAAGTATTCCTCCCCGCTGGGGAAATACCGCGCGTCGGTGCCGCGGTACAGCGGGTAGCCGTTCTCCTTTAACGCCCCCGCGTAGGTTTTACAGCCGGGGCACTCCCGGGCGAATGCGGCGGCGGTATCCCCGTCCTGCCGGAGATGGGCAAAGCCCGCGGCAAAGGATTCCTTGACGGCTCCCCTCTCTTTTTTGCTGAAGTCTATCCGTCCCCAGGCAAAGTATAGCAGCAGGCCGAAGATAGGGATGGTCAGCACAATGACCAGCCAGGCGATCCGGTAGGCGGAGCTGTCATGCTTGTTTACCAGGGAGACCACGGTGAACAGGGCGACGATATCGAACAGTACGTATATAAACGCGGCGCTGGTCCTCAGGAAATAGGTGACGACCCACATCAGGGCCAGCTGGACGAGGACCATCAGGGCGATGATCCCGATGCGCAGGTAGGTAGCCAGCGCGCCGGCGGCCTCCAGGGGATGATCCTGCCGGGCGTGGTCCGGTTTTTTCTTCATCGGGCGTTCCTCCTTTCGCGGGGGGGCGAAGGCTTGATAACGCAGCTGCTCCGGCGCCGGGGCCGGGAGCGCTGAAAAAGGGAATCTATCCGCCGGGGGAGTACAGGGGGGCCGTCATTCCGAGGCGGTCGCCTGCGGCTCCTCCGCCAGCTCAGGCGGTTCCGCCGCGGGAGGGAGGGGCGGCGCGGCCGAACCGGAGCCCTTCCCTTTCCCTTTGCCTCGGCGGGACATTTTCCAGTAAACCACCCCGACCGTCACAAGGACGAGCAGGAAAACGCCCATCGGGATCAGGAACTGGGGGGACAGCGGGTCGTGCGCGGAGGAACCCATGAGGGTCAGGGCGACCGCCTGGGGGAGCGCCCCCGCATAGGAAGCAGCGAGATACCGCGGGAACCGGACGCCCTGCGCGCCGGCAAGCAGGCTCACGCTGTCGGTGGAAACGCCCGGGAGAATCCGCAGCGCCGCAATCGAGCTGAAGCGGTCGAGGGCGTCCGCCGCCAGCAGGCGGTCCAGGGTTTTGCTCCGCCCCCGCAGGAAAGCGAGCAGCTTATCCACCCATTTTTTCCCAAACCGCCAGCCGATAAAATAATCCAGGGAAAATTCCATCAGCAGGAATCCCAGGGTCAGCAAAAACGCGATGAGGGGAGAAAACAGCAGCCCGGTCAGAAGGTACATCAGCGGCTGGGGCAGCAGCACGACCGTCGCCGCCTTCAGAAGGTACAGCCCGATCAGCACGGGGATTGCGGCAAACGAATCTTTGAATCGCGCCGCGAAATCCGCGGGATCCATTTTCAGTATCTGGAACACCAGGATGGCGGCGGCAGCCACCGCCAGGCCCAGCGCCAGCAGCGCCCAATACGGGCGGTTTTTCTTTTTCTTCATTCGATTTCCTCCGCCCGGGGTAGTAGGGGACTGTGTCTATTTTCCCTATTATAGCGGGTTTTTCCCCTCCCGGCAAGGAGTGAAAATGGAAAAGTTCTCCCCTCCTGCCGGCCTCCCGCCGCGCTGCCGGCGCCGGAAGCCCCGCGCAAAAGCGGGAGAAAGGGACCGTCCAGCCCGTTAAAAAAGCGCGGCGGGAGAATCTGCCGGCCTGCCGCACTCTGTCGGGCGAAGCCGCATAAAGCGGTCCGCCGGGGGAATACTCCCTAGCGGGCGGCTTTCAGGCGGGAAGATCCGTGCCTGCAAAAAATTCCGGAAACCCGCTTGCCTTTCCCGGCCGGATGGTTTATAGTTGGAATAAGCCGGCGGACAGGCCCGGCTTACAGCGCGGCAATGACGGCGAGGATTTCCACCGGGGCGTCCCCGGTATTGCGCACCGAATGCCCCTGCCCCGACCCGGTCACGGTCGCGTCCCCGGCATGCACCGTGTGCAGCGTGCCGTTGTCGTTGAATTCGGCGGTGCCGGAGAGGAAGTAGAACAGCTCTTCCTCCCCTTCGTGGACGTGGTAGCCGATGGAGGCGCCGGCCGGCAGGGTAATCCGGGAGAAAAGGCGCAGCTTTGCCTGGCAGTCCCCCGGCTGGAAGGCCGGCGTCAGGGTGACGGCGCCCTCCCCTCCCCGCATGTTTTCCCGGATTTCAGGCTGGGCCTGGTTGGCGAAACGAATCATAGAGGATGCTCCTTTATCTATATTTTGCAGGATATACCGCCATTATACCGCTGTTTCGGCCGGTCGGCAACCGCCGGCGCCGTTTTCCCGGTTTTACCGGCGTGCTTCCGGGAGGGAGCCGCCGTAAAATAGCAACTGGCATTCAGAAAGGAGAGGATACCATGGCGAAATATGTATGCGCTGTCTGCGGGTACGTGTACGACCCGGAAGAAGGGGCGGAGGATCAGGGGATTGCCCCCGGCACCCCCTTTGAGGATCTGCCCGAGGATTTCGTCTGCCCCGTCTGCGGCGTGGGCAAGGACCAGTTTGAGGTCCAGGAGTAAGAGAAAGCGCCTGCAGGAAGCTGCGCGCCCGTAACCACGGCGGGCGTCTCCCTGTCCTTTTGCTTTTGTTCGCCGGCGCATCCTCCCCCGCTTATGGAAGGGGGCGGCGCCCTCCGGGCCGGAGGGGCGCTTTGGGGGCGCGGCCGCCGCGGCGGGGGAAACCCGCCCAAGCGGGGGAGACAGGGCGGCCGCTGCGGGGCCTTTTAGGATTTCTGCTTTTTCAGGGGGAAGTAGACCGTATAGGTTTCGTTGCCGATGGCGTACAGCGGCTTGAACACCAGGTTGACCGGCTGGCCGACGGTCTTCCAGTCGCCGCCCCAGGCCGCCCAATGCCGTTCGTCGTGGGGAATCAGGATTTCGGCGGGATCCTCCTCATAGTACAGGGTGGTTTCCCTGTCGGTCAAGCCCGCCAGGGCGACCGGCCCGTCCAGGAAGGCGGCGGTGTCCGCCCTGTCCGCCAGCGACCAGAGGGTCACCGCTTTGGGCAGCCGGATGGCCACTTCCTGCTTGTCCCATTCCCGGGTCAGGCAGGCGTACCCTTTCCCGTCGGTTTCGTAGTCGGCCGGCTGCCCGTCCACCAGGACGGTGGCTTTGCCCGCCAGCCACCAGGGGAGGCGGAACGCCAGGGTAAACCGGGCCGGCCGCTCGCACTGGAGGCGGAGGGTGCTTTTCCACTCCTGCGGGCGGGCCGCCTGCAGGCGGGTTTCCTCCAGCCCGGTGGACTGGCTGGCCTTGACCGGCACGTCGTGAATCGAAAAGGCGAAGTCCGTATCAAAATACTGGCTGACCACCAGCCGGTCCTCCTCCAGGGCGTAAAGCGACCGGTACAGCTTGGCGTTTGCCTGGAGCAGGGTGCAGTGGCAGCACCAGAAATCGCCGGTGGCCGAGCCCCAATGCTTGTGCGCGCCGGCTTCCAGGGGCAGGTAGTACGCGACGATCCCCTCGGTTTTCCTCAGGCTGTCCCCGCCGGCGCCTTCCCACCGGTTTTCCGGGCGGAAGCCCTGGGCGAGGATGCCGTTGTAAAAATTGCGCTCCCAATAATCGGCATAGCGGCTTTCCCCCGTCCAGCGGAACAGGTAATCGGCCAGCCGCATCATGTTGTATACCGTGCAGTGCTCCTGGTTCATATTCCCGAGCCGGCTGTCCTGCCGCCCCTCCGGGGTCCAGATTTCACCGCTGGTGTGCCCCCCAGTGGAAAACATGCCGTCCTTCTCCACCGCGATTTCCCAATACCGCTCCACCAGCTTCCGGTACCGTTCGTCCCCCGTGACCTCGTACGCGCGCGCGGCGCCATGGATTTCCGGGATGGTGGTGTTGGCGTGCTGGTTGGTCAGGGGATCCTCCCCGGCCTCCAGCGCCTGCAGGAGATCCCGGCGGGCGTACCGCTCCATGAGCACGCGGTGCTCTTCCTTGCCGGTGACGGCGTACAGATCGGCGAACAGTTCCATCATCCCGCCGGTTTCCTCGGTCATCATTTCCGCCATGTGGTCCGGCGTGATGTCCTCGGTGAACCGCAGGAACCAGTCCGCCGCCTTTTCCAGGATTTCGAGGGCTTCGGCGTTTTTGGTCAGGACCGCCATGTCCAGCAGCCCCATCATCACCTTATGGCAGACGTATTGGGGCGCCCAGGTGTGCTTCCCCCGCTTGAGCCAGTGCAGGTACAGCTCCGGGATGGGGAAGCACCAGCCGTTCCCGTGCTCCTGCTGGCAGCGGCCGATTTCCCTGACGATGAAATCCCCCCGCACCTTCAGCAGGGGATCACCGGTTTCCGCCACGATATGGGCGGCGGCGCTGAGCCAGTGCCCGCAGACGGTGCCCTTGATGTGGGAGTAGGGGGATTCCCAGCCTCCGTGCATGTCGGAGGGCATATACATCATCCGCAGAAGGCCGGCCTCCATGTAATAGGGGCGCAGCAGGTTTTCATCGGTCAGGCTGAGCAGGTACTGCCTGTCCAGGTTCCGCCGCTCGGCCAGCAGCCCTCTCAGGGAAACGTCGTTGGCCAGTGGGTGCAGCATGTGAAAGCTCCTTTCCAGATACCGTGTGGATAAAAATGCACAAAAAAGCCTGGACGCGTCTGCGTCCAGGCTTCATGGCTGCGGAACTAGGATTCGAACCCAGACAAACAGAGTCAGAGTCTGTCGTGCTACCCTTACACAATTCCGCAATCTATCGAGGGGGAACACCGCCCAGTCAAGGGACAGCGTTATTATTATATCCGATTTTCCGTATTTGTCAAGGGCTCCCGGCGAAATTTTCCGGGAATCTGTCGGGACCGGGGAAAAGGGGAAACAATGGAGAGCGGGAACACCGATAAACCGGACGGCCGCCCGGGAAACGGCTGTCTCCCGGGCGGCTTTCCAAAAGGGCTTTGAAAACGCCGGAATTACTTCAGGCCGTTCTCGTACTGCTGAATCATCTTTTTGACCATCTGGCCGCCGATGGAACCGGCCTGCTTGGAGGTCAGGTCGCCGTTGTAACCCTGCTTCAGGTTCACGCCGACTTCGTTCGCAGCTTCCATCTTGAAACGGTTCAGGCCTTCGCGGGCTTCAGGGACAAGATTCTTGTTGCTAGCCATGATTTTTCTACACTCCTTAATTTTATGGATGGCGGGGATTCCGCCGTCCGATTCATTGCGTTTGCCGATAGTATTGTTTTCCCGGGGAAAAGGATTATTACAGGAAACTTGCGGAATCCGACGCGTTTTTTTCCAGCCGCCGTTCCGCATTTTTATTTGACGAGGGAGGATTTTATGCCTTTGAGCGCGGGAGCGGCGGGACAGCATCGGCAGCATTTTCTTCTTTGTTTTGTAACAAATTTATTCTGTGTCAAAAGGCTGTTTTTACGCGTTTGTTTTTTTACAAAACCGGGCGCGGCGCGCCGGGCGTCAGCCGCCCAGGGAAATCTGGCGGCCCTCCTGGTTGAGCGCGTAATTTTCGGTGTAAACCATCGCGGAAACCGGCAGGAAGGCATAGCCGTCCGCCTGCAGGGAGCGGAGGACTTCCTCCAGCGCCTGCGGTATATTTCCCGCCCCGGAGCGAAACCGAACGATCGAGCCGGAGGAAACCTGCGCGGCTGTCCGTCGGGCGGCTTCGCCTGCAGAAAGATCCTCTGTGCCGGGAAAATCCACGTCCCATTGGACGCAGGGCGTCCCCAGCATGTCGGCGGTTTGAAGCAGGGCGTCGTCGTATTCGCCGTAGGGCGCGCGGAACAGGGCGGGGCGCACGCCGGTCAGCGCCTGGATTTTATCGCTGCAGGCCTGGATTTCGTGGATGATCTCGTCGCGCGGCAGGCCGGGCAGATGCGGATAGGTGTCGGTGAGGTTCATGACCTCGTGCCCCGCGCCGTGCAGCGCCATCACCGTTTCCGGGTGCCGCTGCGCCCATTCCCCCGTAACGAAAAACGAGGCGGCGGCGTGATAGCGGGCGAGGACCGCCAGGATTTCTTCGGTTTCGCGGCCGTCCCCGCCGTCCTGCGCGGCGGCAAAATCAAAGGTCAGGCTGACCACCCGGTCGGCCCGGTCGGTGCAGCAAATCGGGAGCCGCCGCCCCGCCTCGGCCGCCGCGTTCGCATACGCGTAGGGGGCAAGGACGGCCGCGGCGAGAATGAGCGCCGCCAGCAGGAAAACAAGGACGGCCAGCGCCGCCAGATGCCGCTTGGTCAGTATGCGGTATTTCCCCCTATTCATTGCCCGTTCCCTCCCGATGCGGTGATTCAGCCGGTGGACGGGGCGGCCCGGACCGCCGCCCTGTCTCATTGTATGCGGCCGGGCGCAAATCCATGCGCCGGGCGAGGAAGAGAAGGAACGGCGGGGCGCCGGGCAAAGTAAATATCCCCCGGCACAGCCGGGGGATATTTACAAGAAAAAACCGCCGCAGGACAAAACCGTCTGCGGCGGTCCTAAAGGACCGCCGGGCCGCGAGAAACAGCCCGCAGTGCGTTTCCCGGCCGCGGGGCGAAGTTTGGGAAGCCGCGGGCTCTGCCCGCGGAAGCGCCCCCGTAAAAAGTTTTCGCTTCAAGTATCGAGCGAAGAGAGCCGCTGACAAAAGGCTTTCCATGATAGGGAGCTGCTGTTGGCAACGGAAATCCCCCGTTTACGGTCCGCAGTGCAGGGATGCGGGCAAAAGGAATCCCCGTACGTTTTGGGGCGCTTGCCGGCAATAGGCCTTGCCAGGCTCCGGCTTTTATGATTTCAGGATGCGGGGCCGTGGCAGCGGCTTCGCCGGCCGGAGCCCCTCGGCCGGTCACAGGGAGGTCCCGCCGTGAACAGCCAGAAGGATCCCCAGCAGGCTGATGCAGCCGGGCACGATATAGGCCGAGACCCGGTTTAATACCCGCTCCAGGCGCTGGATCCCTTTGGTGCCCTGCAGCTTGTTGTAGCCGAAATAGAGCAGGATCAAAGGGAAGACGTAGACAAAGGTATATAAAAGGATAAATCCAAATACAAGCGGGAACGCCGGGTTATAGCCGGCGAGCATGGCTAGAAAGCCAAAGTACGGCATGGCGCTGGTCAGCTCTATGGCGCAAAAAGCGGCTCCCATCAAAAACAGGGACAAGGGGGAAAGGCGCGCGGGGGCTTTCGGAGCGCTTTCGCTTCCCGCTTCCCCTTTCCCCCGCCGCGCCGTTTTTATGACAAGCGCTATGCCGGCCCCGAGGCATAGCAGCCCGCCGCCAAGCTCCGCGCCGTACACAACAAGGGGATAGACTCCTGCGGCGGCGGAAAACAGCCGCCAGGCCCAGGCCGCGATCCCATAGTAAACCGCCAGGCCCAATGCCAAATTGGCAAGCCCTATCCCCAAAATAAAATATACGATGTGCCGTTTGTTTTTCACCATGGCCTGGAGCAGCATTTGTTGCGCGATGGCCGAAGGGTTGAGGCTGTCAAAAAAACTCGCCGTTATCGTGGTGCCAAAAAGAACCAGCATAGAACAAATTCCTCCCAAAAAATAAGCGCCAAAACCACACCACAAAGACCTACGGCGTGATTTTAACGCTTTGCCCGTCCGGTGACGGGTGAAATTCCTATGGATTTTTCCGTATTATATCATCGGGGCGGGGTTTTGTCAAATGCCCGGCCAGCCGATGCATACGGCGGGTGTTGGATGATACCCGCTATTGGAACGGAGAAGCGTATCCGCCGATTCTCAGCGGGGAATTGGGTGAGCAGATCGTTTCCATGCGAAAAGGCAAGGCCACACCGCAATCCCCCAGCCGATTCCTGCAGAAAAAAGTAACGTGTGGCCAGTGCGGTACTATACTAACTCGTAACAGCAAGAACTTGCCGCGGATTCATTGGGATTGCAAAGTTTGCCAGACTAGCATTGGGCCTCTGGACGATGCAACATTACTAGCGTCGGTTGCAGAAAAGTTGCTGGCTGTCTGCCGTGAGCCGCGGATGGCCGAACCAGAACCTGTTTCGGGGCAGAGCATCTCCCTGCAGGCTGCCCGCCTTAC
Organism: Candidatus Avimonas merdigallinarum; assembly: GCA_904377855.1. Classification (GTDB taxonomy): domain Bacteria; phylum Bacillota; class Clostridia; order Oscillospirales; family Acutalibacteraceae; genus Avimonas; species Avimonas merdigallinarum. The sequence goes on along the minus strand of CAJFGS010000021.1, from coordinate 36,009 downwards.
CAATGAAATCAACCAGATGCTGAATCAGCGTGAGGTGGAACCGGACAGGCTGCTCCCCCTCATCCTGGAATGCGCTGCTGAGAAGTACAAGACCTGCCGTATCCGGGAATCCGACCATGTCACCCTCCGCCTTCTGACACTGTTCCAGGAACATACGGAGGACAAAGAGTTGGATCGGGAATTATTCGAACAAACCGTTAAACAGGTGATCCTGCAGAGTGACGGTTCACTCCGCCTGCGGCTGGTAAACGATAAGGTTGTATAGGAAGGAGGGCATCCCTCGTGCCGGAAAAGCATATAACGGTAATCCCAGCCAACCCGATGCTGGCGAACACACGTAAGCGGAAACGCAAGCTGCGGGTATCCGCCTACTGCCGGGTAAGTACCGAGGAAGAAGAGCAGCAAAACAGTTTCGAGGTGCAGGTGGCGTACTACACCGACAAGATCACCAACCACGAAGACTGGGAACTGGTCGGGATTTTCGCGGACGACGGCATCTCCGGGGTACGCACCAAAAATCGGGATGAATTCAACCGGATGATTGACCTCTGCCGCAAAGGGAAGATCGACCTCATCCTGACGAAATCAATCTCCCGGTTTGCCCGCAACACCCTGGACTGTATTCGTTATGTCCGCCTTCTGAAAAGCTGGGGGATCACCGTGATTTTCGAGAAGGAGAATATCGATACCTCCAACATGACGAGCGAAATGATCCTCACCTGCCTGAGCGCCTTCGCCCAAGCGGAAAGCGAATCCATCAGCAGCAACGTCACCAAGGGTATCCGTATGAGATACAATCAGGGAAAGTTTTCCTTTCGATACAAAAACAGCCTTGGCTATCGCAAGGGGCCTGACGGCCGGCCGGAAATCATACCGGAGCAAGCAGACGCCATTTTAATGATGGCCCGCGACTTTTTGGACGGCAGCAGCCTGGAGGCCATAAAAGAAAAGCTGGAAAGCCAAGGCGTTTTGACGGCAACTGGCGGAAAAACCTGGAGCAAAGAGTCCATTAAACGGATACTGCGGAATGAACGGTATATGGGCGACACTCTCTTGCAAAAGACCTATACCACCAATTTTCTGGAGGGCAAGGTTAAGAAAAACCAAGGAGAAGTCACGCAATACTACATACATGGCAGCCATCCAGCGATCATCCCACGGGAAATGTTTTTCCGCATCCAGGAAGAATTCGCCCGGCGCAACAGCAAAAAGGCTGCCAACGCAAAAAAGTCGAAAACTAACCGGGGACGGTTCACCAGCAAATACGCGTTGTCGGAGCGGCTGGTTTGCGGGGAATGCGGCAGCTACTACCGCCGAGTGACATGGAATATCCATGGGAGAAAGGAAATCGTCTGGCGATGCATCAACCGGCTGGAGTTTGGGCCGAAAGCCTGCGGGAAATCCCCCAGCCTCGTCGAAGAATCCCTGCACCATGCCATCTTGGAGGCGATACGTTCCTTGGTGGACGGCCACCAGGAAGAAATGGCAGCATCCCTGCGAGAGACGCTAATCGACTGCCTGGCGGGGGAGACAGACGGCGAGAGCCCCCAGGCGTTGCAGGGCCGGATAGAAGAACTGGAGCAGGAATTCGACCGGCTGCTGCCGATGGCCGCCGAAGAAAACGAAGTCATTGACCGCAAGCTGAAACTGATAAACGACGAACTTCTTCAGCTTAAGCAGAAGAAAAAACGGGCGGAGCATTCCGCTAAACAGATGGAGGCGCAGGAAGCCAAGGCCAAGGAGGTCATGGCTATGGTTTCGGCGGAAGATCTCGACCTGACGGAATACTCCGATACCCTGGTGTACCGTATCGTGGAAAGAGTTACTGTACTCTCCAAAGAAGAAATCCGTATCCGCTTTGTCGGCGGACTGGAAATATCGCAGCCGCTAATATAAAGAGGGAACGGGAAGGCCGATGTGCCTTGCCCCGTTCCCTCTTTTTTGTTACACTGTAAGTTGAGGATGGGGAATTTCAAATATGACAAAGATACTTTTCATCTGCCACGGCAATATCTGCCGAAGCCCAATGGCCGAGTTCGTGATGAAAGATATGGTAAAGAAAGCAGGACGAGAGAGCCAATTCGAGATCGCCTCCGCGGCAACCAGTACAGAGGAAATCGGCAACCCGGTTTATCCGCCTGTCCGTCGCAAGCTGGCTGAACATGGCATTGATTGTTCCGGGAAAACCGCCCGTCCGCTTAAGAACCGTGACTATGAACAGTACGACCTGCTGATTGGGATGGACCAGGCCAATATACGCAATATGTACCGGATTTGCGGCGGCGACTTTTCCGACAAAATGCACCTGTTGATGGATTTTACCGATCACCCCGGTGAAGTTGCCGACCCGTGGTACACCGGCGATTTTGAAGCGACCTGGCGGGATGTGGAGGAGGGCTGCCGAGGGTTACTGGCGCAATTGAATAAACAGAAAATCTTATAAGTATCTGTAAACTTTATGTTACATCTCCTTTCAAAGCGCAACATAAAGGGCCTGGACCTGGGCTATTATACTCTATACTTAAGTATTAGGAAGCTAAACAGCCCCGTTTTTCGACGGGGCTGTTTCATTTAATTCCGGATTAACCGACGTATAACACGCCGATTACATACCTGTTTTACAGTACTCTGTCGTATGGATACAGGATGTTTGAAAAGGAGATGTCTATTGAATGCAAAAAAGGCGAATCATCGGGGCGTTGCTGTCCCTGTGCATGGTGGCCTCCATGGGGGCGTCCCCATTGGCGGCTGCGGCAGCCGATCCCGATACGGGCATATATGTGGATTATGAAGCGGAATATACGCCCGATGATGATATCGAGATTACCGCTCAGGTGGAAAGGACGGACACGGAGCAGGTGCTGCTGTGGTACCGCCCCTGCGAGGAATTCGTCTGGAAGTCGATGGCGATGACGGGGGATGCCGAGAACGGCTACAGCGCCGTGGTTGCCCGCAATTCCGCATGGAACGCCACCCTGGAATTCTATGTGACGGCGGAATATGCGGACGGCAGCTCTGAGAGCAGCAGCGTTTCCCTCTGCAACGTGGACAACGGCCTGGATTACCAGAACCTCCCCTGCCTGCTGATTACGGAAGTCGTCCCGGATACGGCGGATGTGGACGGCCTGGGCAAAGGCAAAGATGCCTATGAATATATTGAGCTCTTCAACAACTACGAAGAGGATCTTGATCTGAGCAATTACCGCATTGTCCATGAGGACAAGGAAAACAGCGGCGAAACCGAGACCATCGGCGCTGAACTGGAGGGGTTTGTCCTGAAATCCGGACAAGCAGTGGTTCTCTGGCTCCAGACCCCGGAGATGGAGGCGGCCGGCGGATACACGGTCGAGCAGTTCAACGACTACTACGGCTCCGCCCTGGTTGAAGGGGAAAACCTGGTGCGGGTCAAGGCCAATGGGATCCACAATTCCGGAAAGCAGGTGCTGCATGTCCGCCCCGTGATTGGGACGTCCGATATTAGCTACGGGGACATCGGCACGGGAAGTGGTACCAATGACTTCGTGGAAGGGGAGTGCGTCCAGTACCGCACCCCGAACCGCGCCAGCGACAATTATACCAAGTCGGTGAAAATCGGCAAGCCCAACATTGTGGAAGCGGCGAAAACCCCTTCGCCCGGCTCCGTCTATACCTGGCAGGTTCCCAGCGTGCGGACGAAAAATTCGCCCTTCACCAACGCCGACGACAAGACGGCGCCGGTCGTGACATTGGTAGATCTCCCGCAGAGCCATCAAGAGGGAACCGACCTGGAACTGAAAGCCTCCATTGAGGATGAGAGCAGCATCATTGATTTCCAGATCCTGCTTAAAAAGGACACCGGGACAGACTATGTTTCCTTTAAGGGCAAGAACCCTTCCAGCGACGGCCTGTATTATGTGACCATTCCCGGCAGCGAGCTGCTCAACTGCGCTTCAATTGAGGTGTATGCGACGGCAACGGACTCGACGGTGTCAATGAACAAGGGCGAATCGGTGAAAAGCACGATCCAAATCGAGCATATCCAGCCGGAGGATGTACGGCTTCTGCCTAGCGACGGAGCGCTGGTCAGCGGGCAGGTAACGGTCAGCGCGGCCGTGCCCAACCCACCTTCTAAGGCCACGATCCAGGTGGATGGCCTGCCTTTGGAAACGGCCGGGGCGATGGAAAGCGGCGTGTATTTTACCGCCAAGATCACCGGCCTGAGCAGCTACTATAAAAACGGGATCGCCGTGGGTGACGACATCCTGGGCCTGGCGGTCAAGGGCGACCCCGATACCCGTACGGTGTTTGTGGACAAAAAGTACCTGGAATACCAAGAGGACGGCAGCGCGAAGCTGACCATCACCATCTGGGCTGGTTCCACTCTGGCGACGATCCGCCCGGATTCCCCGGAAAACAACGATGATATCAAGGCCAAGAATTTCTATTTGACGCTGGCGGACGGCACCGTCCTGCAGCCGGATAACCTGGATCCGGACAAAAACTACAACATTGGCGATGCGGAAGGCATGCAGGAGTGGCTGGACGTTGTCTTCACCATCCCGGCGGAAAAGCTCAACGCTCAGGCTGCTATGTGGGATACGACAAAATTCAGCGACGGGGAACACACCCTGACGGCGGAAGCGGACGGGAAAACCGTGACCAGCACGGTGACGGTGGACAACACCGCCCCTGTGGTGGAGCTCAGCCCGGCGGACGGCGAAACCGTGAAGGGCGTCTTCACCATCAAAGCGGCGGTCAGCGGCGAGGACGGGGCGGTTGCCTTGACGGCGGAACTGGACGGCGAGGAGATCTCCCTGCCGTATACCGCTTCCACAACGGCGCTGCCCATGGGGGATCATGAACTTACGGTGACAGCCGCCGACGCGGCGGGCAATGTCACGGAAGAGTCTATCGTCTTCCACACGCCGGAGGAAAACCCGGTTTTCAGCAATCTCCAGTCGCAGGTTGACGGCACGGATGCGACGCTCAGCGCCGTGGTGACTGATCCTAATGGGGATCATACCGATTTGTCCTTTAAAGTTGGCGCTTCCTACACGCCGGGCGACGGCTTCACGGCGGTGTACGCCGGCAGCGGCGATTACCCGATCAGCGGCGGGCAGGCCGCGGACTGGGCGGACGGGCTGACCACACAGGTTTCCTATGACGCGCCTTACCATCGCTTTGAGGTGGAAACCGGGGAACTGGCTGACGGCGATACGGTGGAGCTGACCTGGAACGGGTCGGCGGACGGCCGCACCGTCCAGATGTACGCGCTGAATCATGCCGACGGGACGTGGACGTGTCTCGCCTCCGGCCAGACGGAGCTGCGCGCCGAAATCCCGGCCGCGGGTTATGTACGGGACGGGAAGATTACGGTTGTGGTGCAGAACCGCCCCGAGGGCAACGGCCCCTCCGCCGACCCAGCTCCCGTGCTGAACACAGAAGGCACGACGGTTGGTGAAGACGGGCGCTTCCCGATGAACGGCTTCCCCTCCACCGACGCCTATGACTTCAGCTTTGCCTGGATCACCGATACCCAGTATTACGCGCAGAACTTTCCTGAGAATTTCCACGGGATGAACGAATGGATCGTGGAAAACAGCGAGCAGTTAAAGACCAAATACCTGATCCACACCGGCGATATTGTCAACCAGTACAACAAGCAGTTCCAATGGGAGGAAGCGGACGTCGCGATGCAAATCCTTGATGACGCGGGGCTTCCTTATGGGGTGCTGGCCGGCAACCATGACGTCCAGTACGGCCGGGAATGGTACGACCAGTATTACAAATATTTTGGCGAGGAACGCTATGCCGGCCGCGATTACTATGGCGGGAGCTATGAGAACAACAAGGGGCATTACGACCTGATTTCCGAAAATGGGCAGGATTTCATCATCCTGTACATGAGCTGGGACGCCTTCGAGGACGAGGCGGCCTGGATGAACCAGGTCCTTGACCAGTACAGCGACCGCAAAGCCATCCTCTGCTTCCACCGCTTTATCAATAAGGACGGCAAGCTGGATCAGACGGGCGAATACATGCTGGAGGAGGTTGTCTCCAAACACAGCAACATTTTCGCCGTCCTCAACGGCCACTATCACGGCGCGGCCATCAACGTACAGCGGTATGACGACGATGGAGATGGTACGGCCGAGCGTCCGGTTTACCTGATCTGTACCGACTACCAGGCGGATCCCCAGGGCGGCAGCCAATACATCAAATTCCTGTATTTTGACCTGGAAAACAACTATGTGTTTATGAACGCCTATTCGCCGCTGCTGGACGATTTCAATTTCTACGACGATACGGATACCTACGACGGCGGCGACCAGGATCACGACGTGTACCACCTGAGCGTCGATTTTGACGGGACGCCGCGCACCTTGACTACCGATTCCTTTACCCTGAATGTGTATACCGAGCAGACGGTCGGACAGGCCGAAGATGTCGCCAGCGGCGAAAAAGCACAGGTGACGCTGGAAGGGCTGGAGCCGGAAACAGCGTACTACTGGTATGTACAGGCATCCTCGGAGGAAACCGGCGTACAGCGTTCCGCCCTGTCTCGCTTTGTTACCGCAACGGCGGACAGTGGGACTACTGACCCGGATACGTCGCCTACCGACGAAACCGATCCGGAACCGGATACGCCTCCTGCCGGTGGAGATACAGACAAACCCGAGGAAGGAAACGACACCGTTTCCCCCGAAACCGGCGAGCCTGTCCGCACTTTATGGATACCTTGTGCGTTAGCGACGGTAAGCCTGACGGGGGTGGCATTCTTGCTGCATTCGCGTAAACGGCGCGCTCGCTAATTTAAAGAGTCCGGAATTTGGCCTCCTCATTTCTGAGTTCCAAATTCCGGACTCTTTTTCCTATGCCGCACTCCCTATGCGCAGGCCAATTTGGAAGGGCTGTTGCTTTGGGCGAAAATGAGACATCAAAAAGTAAAAATCAGAAAATCGCCGTGTAAAAATGAAGACGGACTCGTTCCGAACCCGGAATTCTCATTTTTAGCGGGTATCTTTTTCGTCAACCCAAAACACACCAGCAGGAACGAGGGGAGTTCATAGGAAGATTCTCCTTTTTCAAAATTGGGCACAAAAAAAGGGCGTCTGATTTCTCAGACGCCCTGGCCGGCTATGGCGGTATTCCATTTCTTATCGCATAAGGCATCCCGGCTTTCTTTTCAAAGTATCTATTTGAACCGTGCCGGTGACCCCTGGCACGGGAAAATCCGCATAAACAAGAAAAGCGGGGTTCCCAGCCTGATTGATTTCAGGCGGGAACCCCGCTCATTCGCGTATCCTCGCGTTGGAAGCCTTATGGACTATTTTTGGGTGGGAATCTCAAGCAGACGGCTGTCTATGATGAGTTCTTGGTTGATTTCAGAGGCAATACCAATGCCCGTTGAGACACCATATGCGCCCACTAAACGAAGGTCTGCAGGTTCGGGAATTTCCTGCTCGTATTCATTACAATACTTTCCCTTAGCTATATTATAATAGCCATAGCTGATATGCTCAAACGATTCCTCCGTATGGCCAATATTGTAAAAGTATCCCCTTGTCCAATATTCTCTCCCTACCATGGCCGGCTGGATGAGAAGATTGTTAAAATTGGGAGTGAAATTGGTGTCCTCCACCGATATCGCCTTATCCCTGAAAATCATAACAGAGCTTAAGCCTTCCCCGTTGATGTTTTTTATCCCTCCTTCCATAACCAGCCCGTAGAAATACAGGGAATCCCGGGGGCTGACTAAAAAGATGTCGCCTTTTTGGGGGATGATCCGCTTCCTTTTGATGACCTTGAGCTGGTATTCCCTCGGATCCTGTTCGCCCAATTCCTCCAGCTTTTTCTTAATATCCTCCGACAACGCTTGATACCTTTTTTTCGTCTCATTGAAAGCGGATTGTTATTCATTTCTTCAATACTTCTTATCATATATGCCTTCCCTTCTGGCTATGGATGATGAGAATGGTGTGTCAATGGATATTCGCTCTGCTAATATAACACAATTTGGCGGGAAACTACTACGGGCACTTCTGAGGAAAATCTCGGAAAAATAAAAAAAGCGGGGTTTCCTCCTGATTCATTCAGCAGGAAACTCCGCTTTTTTGCCCTTGGGGCGCGGAACCCTTTGGACATCTACGGTGAACCCGTTTCCCGGTTTTCCCTCCAAAAAGCCCGCTAGCCCGCATGGATACCAAGAAAAATGGGTTGACATCTTTTTCGTCAACCCATCATGGCCCGCCCGGAGGGATTCGAACCCCCGGCCTTCAGAATCGGAATCTGCTGCGATATCCAGCTTCGCCACGGGCGGATTTCTGATGCCTTCTATACCGGAGAGCAACCATTGCACTCGCTGTACACTGAAAGCTATACTATTCTACACCGAAACGTCCAGATTTGCAAGCCCTATTTCCAGATTTTTATCTCCCGGAGCAAAAAATCCTTTCCGGCGGAGGATACGGCCGGGCCATCGGCCCCGACCTTCCGCCGTTCGACGGCGGGGAACCCACGGAGCCCGGGGGAAACCGGTGTGAGGAACATTTTTGGAAAAACTGCCGATAATCGGCGGCACGATTCTTGGTTTTCCCCCCTTGCCCTGCAAGGGAAACCATTGTACAATAAAGGAAATTCCGCAGGATAACCGGCGGATAGGCGGGCCTCTTCCCTGCATGGAAAGAACGGGGCGGGGACGCTGCCGGACGGACCGGCGGGAACACGGCGAAAAGATAACACAGGCAAATCCCCGACCGGCACTGGCGCCGGAGAAAAGCGCAGAAAGGATGGACAAGCCATGCCAATCACCTACCAAAGCGAAACGCGCACCTTCCAGCTGGACACTGCCCATACGTCGTATATCTTCCGGGTTTACAAGGGGAATTACCTTTTCCATGAGTATTGGGGCCGGCGGCTCCGCCCGGTGGATTTGACCCGGCTGTTCCGCACCTGCCCCACCGGGTTTTCCCCCAACTGGGCGGGCTCCACCGCGCCGGACGAGAGCCTGGACCTCATCCCGGCGGAATACCCCTTCTACGGTACGGGCGATTACCGCTCCCCGGCGGTGGAGGCGGCCTTTTCCGATGGGAGCCGCCTGCTGGATCTGAAGTATGTTTCCCACGCCATTCTGCCCGCCAAGCCCCCGCTGCCGGGCCTGCCGTCGCTGGACGGGGGGGACGCCACCCTGGAAGTCACCCTGGCCGATCCGACGACCGGCCTCACGGTAGTCGTAAGCTACACCGTGTATGAGGACAGCGACGTAATCACCCGCCATGCCCGGGTGGTCAATACCACCGACGATATCGTGCGGGTGTCCCGCGCGCTGAGCGCCAGCGTGGACCTGCCCTCGATGGATTATGACCTTATCGGGCTGTACGGCGCGCATTTGCGGGAGCGGCAGGTGGACCGCCGCCCCCTCCGGCATGGGATGCAGGCATTGGAGAGCCGCCGGGGCGCCTCCAGCCATCAGATGAACCCGTTCCTGGCGCTGGCCGCCCCGAATGCGGACGAAACGGCAGGGGAGGTTTACGGCGCCACCCTGATTTACAGCGGCAATTTCCTGGCGGCGGCCGAGGCGGACGGCTTTTGTACCACCCGGATGCAGATCGGGCTGAACCCGTTTGATTTCTCCTGGAAGCTGGAGCCGGGGGAGAGTTTCGTCACCCCGGAGGCGGTGCTGACTTACAGCGCGGAAGGGCTGGGCCGGATGTCCCGGAATTTCCACCGGGTGTTCCGGGAGCATCTGGGCCGGGTGAAGGGGACGGATCGCCCCAATCCCATTGTCATCAACAACTGGGAAGCCACCTATTTTGATTTTGACGAGGAGAAGCTCAAGGCGCTGATCCAAAGCTGCCGGGGGCTGGGGATCGACACCTTTGTGCTGGACGACGGCTGGTTCGGCCACCGGGACAACGACACTACCTCCCTGGGCGATTGGTTCGTCCACCGGGGGAAACTGCCGGACGGCCTCAAGCCGGTCATCGACTGCTGCCGGGAAAACGGGATGAAGTTCGGACTGTGGGTTGAGCCGGAGATGGTATCGGAGGACAGCGAGCTGTACCGCGCCCACCCCGACTGGGCGATCCGGCAGGAGGGGCGGCCCTTCTGCTTAGGGCGGAACCAGCTGGTACTGGATCTCTCCCGGCCGGAGGTGGTCGCCTATCTGAAGGAAACCATCGGCCGGCTCCTTGAGGAAAACGACATCTCCTATATCAAGTGGGACATGAACCGGCATATCACCGACCAGTACTCCGCGGGGCTTCCGGCCGACCGCCAGCCGGAGCTGCTGCACCGGTATATGCTCGGGCTGTATGACTTGTTGGGGGATTTGACTTCCCGCTTCCCGCAGGTGGTTTTCGAAGGCTGCTCGGGGGGCGGCGGCCGCTTTGACGCGGGGATGCTGTATTATATGCCGCAAACCTGGACCAGCGACAATTCGGACGCCATAGAGCGGCTGAAGATCCAGTGGGGCACCTCTCTGGTCTACCCGCCCCGCTGCATGACCGCCCATGTGTCGGCGGTGCCCAACCATCAGATCGGGCGGGTCACCCCCTTCGGCACCCGGGGGCTGGTGGCCATGAGCGCTTCCTTCGGGTATGAGCTCAACCCGCTCTCCCTTTCCGAAGAGGAGCGGGCGGCGATCGCGGAGCAGACCGCGTCCTACCGTTCGGTAAGCGACCTGGTTGCGCAGGGGGACTTTTACCGGCTGGCCAGCCCGTTCGAGGGAAGGGCGGAGGCCGGCGCGGACGACGCGGCCTGGATGTTCGTCTCCCCGGATCGGGGCCGCGCCTTTATGGTGTATGTCCTGCGGCTGGCCACCCCCGGGGCCCCGGCCCGGCGGATAAAGCTCCAGGGGCTGGATCCGCAGGCGGTGTACCATATCGACGAGCTGGACGCCGATTTCGGCGGGGACGAGCTGATGTTTGCCGGCCTGGCGACGCCCTATGCCATGAGGGATTTTGAGGCCCTCTCCTTTACCCTGACAAGGAAAGGGTGATACGCCGCTGGCGTCCGGGATCCCGGGCGCCAGCGGCGGGGAGGAAACGGCCGGAAGGGCCGGGGCGGCAACTCCCCGGGCCCCCTCCCACTCTCTCCCCCTGGATAGGAAGGCATAAAGAACCCGCTTGCGGGCTGTCAGCCCGCAAGCGGGTTTTCATCGTTTCCGTTATGCAGCCTTCCTGCGGGGAGCCGGCAGGGGGCGGGGTTACTGCAGAATCGTGGCGACGCGGTTCCCCTGGGTCACCAGGCAGATGTACGTCTTGCCCGGGTTGAAGGAGAGGGCGCTGCCGTCCTCCTTGGTAAAGGAGAGGCGGTCCGCGGTCCGGGTCCAGCGGATGTTCCGGCTGGTGCCCCCGGTGAGGAAGACGCCGTCCCCGGCGTTCAGCCGGAAATTGATGTGGTCGGCGTCCTCGTTGTACTTCTCGTCGTACATAATCACCACGTTGGTCACGGCAATCTGCGTGCCGTCCACCATCACATGGGGCTCCATCTTATCCAGGGTGCCGTTGTATTTGTTATACAGCTGGGTGGCCTCGTCATACAGGAAGCAGACCCGCTGCAGGCCGGAGAAGGAGAGCTGCACCTTGTTCCCCAGGCCGTCCCCCGCCTTGGGCGAATCAAACTGGAAGGGGGAGGGGTTGTCGGTAGAGGCGGCGTACCCCTGGCCGGTGATGAAATCCGTCAGCTTCTGCCCGCCGGACAGGAGGCTGTGCTCCGTGCCGCGCTGCGAACTGAGCTCCGGATCCCGCCAGCCGGCCTGGGAGGCGTTAGAGAGGAAGTTCACATCGTCCAGCCCAAACTTCTGGATGTTGGCAAGGCCCAGGGTGCTCCCTCCCGCATGGCAGTAGACGGCGTCCAGCGACTGGGCGACGGTGACAAAGGGGCTGCGGGCGCTGCGCAGGGGGCCGATTTCGTCCGGCACCCGGGAAGCGCCGGCGAACACCGCCATAATCCGGGTGATGCCGCCCTCGGTTTCCGCTTCCAGGAAAACGTCGGCCTCATCCAGCCCAAGCTGGGGCCGGGCGGTGGAACTGTTTTCCACCATGAGGGCAATCGGGCGGACGGAAGCGCCGGGGGTGATATCCGCCACGCCGGTCAGCGGGTTGACGTCGTTGGTCACAGGAGGCTGGGTGCCGGGTCCCTCCGTGCCGCCGGTGGTGGAAGCATTGCTCTGCCCGGCGGGGGAGGAGCTCTCTCCCTCCGGCCCTTCCTGCCCGCTGCAGGCGGACAGCGAAAGCAGGCAGGCGGCGCCCAGGACAGCCGCGATTAGGCGATGCGCTTTACACATCATGGATTTTTCCTCTCTTTTCTCTGCGATATTCTTTTGCCGTGGTGGGGCGAATCCCATTATAGCGCATTTATCCCTCGAATACAATCGATTCCGGGAAATCGGAAGGGGAGGGGACCCTTAAAAATTCCCAAAGGATGGGCGTTTGGCCGGAAGGGAATTGAGCAATAATCCCTCTTGACGGGGGAAGGGATCGGGAGTACTATAATAAATAGTCCATCCCATTCCCCTGCGCGGGGATGGAATGGCAAAAAAATGAAACAGGCTGTCTTCGGGGCGGGGTGCGATTCCCCACCGGCGGTAACCCCTGCCCACAGGGGAAGCCCGCGAGCTTTTTGCTGATCTGGTGCGATTCCAGAGCCGACGGTATAGTCCGGATGGAAGAAGACACGCGCAGGTTATGCGTTTTCGCCCCGCAGTGCTTTGCTGCGGGGCTTTTTGCGTTTGCGCGCACGCGATGCAGACAGCCCGGAAAGGATGCATGTGAAAATGACCAACAAACTCCAAAGCGGAAAGGCACAAACGGGCCGCCGCCCCCTCCTCGTCGCGGTGGCCACGGCGCTGCTCGCCGCGATTGCGTATGTCCTGATGCTGCTGGAATTCCCCCTGCTGCCCTCCGCCCCCCACCTGAAGATGGATTTCGGCGATCTCCCCGCGGTGCTGGGCGGGGTGCTGTTCGGCCCGGCCTGCGGCGTGGCGGTGGAACTGGTGAAAAACCTCCTGGAAATGCTGACCAAGGGGCTGGGCACGCAGATGGGGTTCGGCAACCTCCAGAATTTCCTGATAGGCTGCGCCTTTGTGCTCCCGTATACGCTGCTCTACCGCTGGCTGGAGCGCAAAAACCGCCCGGTGGCCGTGCGGTTCCTTGTCCCCGCCGTGGCGGGGATTGCCGTCATGCTGGTTGTCGGCTTCCTGAGCAACCTGGTGGTCGCCCCGCTGTACCTCCGGCTGTTCCTCGGCCAGGCGCTCACCCAGGAGCTGGTGATGGGGTACGCGGTGGTTTCCCTGCCGTTCAACGCGCTCAAGGGCGTGATCCTGGGCGTGGTGCTGGTCCCCTTGCTCACTGCGGCGATAAAGCCGATCCGCCGGGCTATCCACCTGGGCTGATCGGGCCGGGGGAGCGGGAAAGCCCCGGCGGGGGCGGCAGATTCCGCTCCCCCTCCCTGTATGATGGGGCTGCCGGCGCCCCGCTTTCCCGCTCTTTCAGCCGGACGAGGCTTTCATGGCGAGGATCGGCCGATGCAGGGAAAACAGCCTCTGTCAATCAAAAAGGATGTCCTTATTTTTTTCAACATATTCCTGCAGGCAATCGCACAGCGAAGGGGAAAACCGGTAATACGCCGTGTCCGTCTCAACCCAGTCGTCCTTTCTTCCTTCAAGGACGGCTTTGCGGTAGTTTTCCGCGATCTCTTGGCCTCCAACGGAAAGGAGCGCCTCGGCCAATTCCGCGGGGTCGGTATCGGGATAGCCATCCATATAGCCGCTGTAACCGCCGCTGTTCATCTCGGCGTCATACCAAAAGCAAAGGACGGCGATTCGTTGCTCCCTGGAGAGCGTTTTGACATCCCGAAAACAGATTTCTTCGATAAACCGGTTCCACCGGACGGCTTTTTCGTCCATACTGCGCCTCCGTTCATCCCATTTGCCGCCAGTATATCATACAAACCGGGCCGGCGCAATGCGTTGGCAGACCTGCCGGCGGGGGGCGCCGGGCGGCGTGGGGCAAAAGGGGCGAATGCCCGTTCCCTTTTCAGGATGGAGGGTGATGGCACAAACCCCATCGGTTTTGCGGATAACACCCTAGCGGAAGAACAGTTCGTGCCTGCGGCTGCCTTGCGCTGCTGGAAAGAATGATTGCAGGCACAAAAGGGCGAAAACCCGCGTATATGGCCCCGGCGCAACCGAAATGTTATGATGCGTTGCTTGCGGCAACGGGCTGTTTTTCATACAATCGTGTTAACAAGGAAGGAGGTTCCCTATGTTAAGCGAAAACATGAAAGCGATCCGGAAATCCAAAGGGCTCTCGCAGGAGGAGCTTGCCGTCAAGCTGAACGTGGTGCGGCAGACCATCTCCAAATGGGAGCAGGGATTGTCGGTCCCCGATTCGGATATGCTGCTCTCCATATCCGAGGCGCTGGAAACGCCTGTAAGCACCCTGCTCGGAGAAACTGTGGCGGAGCCGAAGGCGGACGACTTAAAGGCCATTTCCGAAAAGCTGGAGGTGATAAACCTGCAGCTTGCACAAAGGAAGGAGATGCGGCGAAAAACCGTTCATTGCCTGTTTATCGCATTGTGCGCGGCAATAGTCCTCCTTGCCGCCGTTTTCATTGCATGCGGCAGCCCTTACTTGGGGTGGGATTACAGCGACCCGGAAACCGCCGTGGCCGGGGCGGTTTTTCACGCCGCGGAATGGCTGTTCGTCCGGCTTGCGCCGCTTTTCTTCACAGGCGCAGTACTTGGGGTTTTCCTGACACGGAAGAAAGGATAAAGCCGTTTTGTTTGGGGAGCGCCATTCAGCCTCCCCAAGCCCGCTTTTTTGCCCCTGGGCGGAAAACAGCCGGCCATGAAGAAACAGAGGGAAAATGGAATCATCGGTCGGGATTCCCGGCGAAAGGCGGGAAATTGAAAACTCCCGTCAAATTGACGGAAATCCCGACAACTTATTAAAATTTCTCATACCGCCGGCGGTCAATTCCTCGCGGGTTTCTCCCTCGGTTTCGTCATGACTGGTCGCACCTTTCTGCCCATAGGCAAAATAAAAGAGCAGCCGTTTTCAAAATGGAAATAGCTGTTCTCGGTGGATGTATTTCGTTGTTTAAGCTGGTGGCAAACGCCCCGATAAATGGGAAGTTATCGGATTGAATTTTTAGTCTAATTCAGCCCGACTAAATAAATCTAAAATAAGGGGCTTATCCTCACAGGCTTTTTTGAAACGAAGAATAAAGTCTGCCAGAGCATTTTTATCTTTTGAATAGGCACAGAACATACTGCCCTCTGGGTCAAAGTCTATTTTTTCTCGTAAATCTGAACACTGTTCGTCCAAAAATACTTGTGCTAAACTTCCCCAATCATAACCGTTTCCCTCAAATCCTTCATCCGCACGAGCATCAAAAATCTCTTGTAGGTACTCTCCTACATTTAGGCAGACAGAAGCACTTTCTTCATGTTCTACCCAGAAAAACGGGGTAATTTCTTTTTCAAATTGTTCCGTAATTTTCATATCTATGTACTCCTTTCAAATTCCGATTTGCCGCTCTGTTGTTTAAGAAAATTATACCATAAGGCTGTGAACAAATCTACCTCATTTCAGTCTTTCAGCGGCGTTGTTCTCTCTGGCAAACTGCCGCACCGCTTCCCGCCGTTCCTCACTGCATGGGGCGGTCAAAGGCCAAGAGAAGCGGCCTTTCTCAATGTCAAACTCCATGCAGCCCGTTTCCGGGTCTGCGTTGGTCTGCTGGCAGATCGCCGGATAACGGCGGCTGTATGCAAGCAGACGCTTTTTCAAGGTGGTGTTGTGGGTGCGGATAGTGTCGGCCGTTTGGTGAAACCGCCGGAGTTTGGGCCATCACTACTTATCTTGGAAAGGGACAAATTCCGCCCGGCGTTGACAAATCCGGCGGGATCCGGTATAATAAGAAGGCTCAACTGAATATTTCCTTATCAAGAGCGGCGGAGGGGACAGGCCCTGTGAAGCCCGGCAACCTGCCAACCGTGATAAACGGGGCAAGGTGCTAAGTCCTGCGGCCTTTGGCCGGCAGATGAGGTGGCAACGCGCCGTGCTGCTGCCCGGCGCGTTTTTTTGCGGCATACCGGGCGGTTGACCCGGCCACGAATGACAAGCCGACGAATGACAAAAAGGAGACAAATCCATGGAAAAACGCTTTTTTACTTCGGAATCCGTAACCGAAGGGCATCCCGATAAGGTGTGCGACCAGATTTCCGACGCGGTGCTGGACGCGATCCTCGCGAAGGACGCGGACGCCCACGTCGCCTGCGAGACGATTGCGACCACCGGCCTTGTGCTGGTCATGGGGGAGATTTCCACCTCCTGCTATGTGGATATCCCGAAGATCGCCCGCCAGGTGATCCGGGACATCGGGTACGATAACGCCGCCCAGCGGTTTGACGGGAACACCTGCGCGGTGCTCACTGCGATTGACGAGCAATCCCCCGATATTGCCATGGGGGTGAACGAGGCCCTGGAAATCCGGGGCGCCGAAGGGGAGGACTACGACCGGATCGGCGCGGGGGACCAAGGGATGATGTTCGGGTTTGCCTGCGACGAAACCCCGGAGCTCATGCCGCTGCCGATTTCCCTCGCCCACCGGCTGGCCCGCCGGCTGGCCGAGGTGCGCAAATCCGGGGAACTGCCCTATCTCCGGCCGGACGGCAAGACCCAGGTCACGGTGGAATACGACGGCTACACCCCGGTGCGGGTGGAGGCGGTGGTGGTCTCCACCCAGCACAGCGAGGAAGTGTCGCTGGAAACCATCCGGCGGGATATCATCGAGAAGGTGGTCCGCCCGATCCTTCCGGCCGGCCTGCTGGACGACGGCACCAAGATTTTCGTCAACCCGACCGGCCGTTTTGTGGTGGGCGGCCCGCAGGGGGACAGCGGCCTCACCGGGCGGAAGATTATCGTGGACACCTACGGCGGGTACGCCCGCCACGGGGGCGGCGCATTTTCGGGAAAGGACCCGACCAAGGTGGACCGCTCCGCCTCCTACATGGCGCGGTATGCGGCCAAAAACGTGGTGGCGGCCGGGCTGGCAAAGCGCTGCGAAATCCAGCTGGCCTATGCCATCGGGGTGGCGCACCCGGTGTCGGTGCTGGCGGACACGTCGGGCACCGGGGTGGTGCCGGACGACAAGCTGGCCGAGGCGGTTTCCGCCGTGTTCGACTTCCGGCCGGCGGCGATTATCGCCCAGCTCGACCTGCGCCGCCCGATCTACCGGCCGCTGGCCGCCTACGGCCACATCGGGCGGGAGGATCTCGGCGTGAACTGGGAAAAGACCGATAAGGCGGCGGAACTGCGGGCCTATCTGGGGCTTTGACTGCCTCCCGGCGGCGGAAGGGAAGCCTCCCTGCTGCCGCTGCCCGCTGGAGGGGCTTTCCCACCGGGCAAAGCGGGGCCGCGCTCCCGGCGAAAGAGGCCGCGTCCGAGGATACGGCCGGGGCGGGGATGCTCCGTTATTCGGGAAACACAGGGAAATACGATGCGAAAGGCGGGCCGTCCGGTGACGGCCCGCCTTCGCTTTGTGGGGAGTGTGCAGAAGGCTTGCCGCCGGCACAACCCCTTTTGCCGCTTTGACCAGGCTGAACCGGGGAAGGAAACCCCTGGCCAATGCGCGAAAGGAGCCGCGCCGCCTTTCGGGGAATGGCTTGCGCGCGGAACCCCGGGAGTTTCCGCGGAGGGCGCGCCGCTTGGTGAGAAACCGGGAACCCAAAGGGGACGGGTTCGCCGGCGATGTGACAGCAGTCCTCCACCCGTTTCCGGGCGGTTTCGATTCCCCGCTGCATTGCGGCAGCACGGCCCTTTTTCCCGGCAGCGGTAAGGCGCGCCCCGCGCCCCGCGCGGCCGCCGGAAGGCGGGGGGCTTGAGGCGTTCGTGGCCGGCCGGCGCTTTGGCGGGGGGATCCGCGAAAGCGCGAACAGGCGAGCGGATTGCACCTCCCGCCGCCCTCCTGCATATTTATGGGGTGATAAGCGTTTCCTCCCCAAGCGGCAGGAAAAGACGGCAGAGGCCCGCAGACGGCCTGCTTCGGGCGGCGGGGCACGCGGGGGAACCGCGGGGTACCTGCCCGCACGGGAACAGGGACGCAGACGCCCGGCCGGGCCGGGCGTCATTTTCCGGAAGGGGAGAACAGCCCATGAAACCGTCCGCTGAAAACCCGGCCCCTCTGTTCCTGTTTTCCCTGGCCTGCTCAACGGCCGGGGTGATCGGCGGCGTGCTGTTTTACCGCTGGAGCGGCTGGGGTGGCGCCGCCTTTTTCCTCTGCCTGCTGTTGACATGCAGTGCGGCCGCCGCCGCGGGGGTCTGCGCCGTCCGCTGCCGGCCGGGAGGGGAAAAAGGGTCGCCCTCCCCCAATACGGGGGCGCCGGGCTCCGCGTTTTCCGGCCGGGCCTCCGCTGGCGCCGGACATCCGCCAGAGGCCCGGCTTTCCGCCCTTCTCGCCTCCGGCTCGGTGAAGCGGGGCGCCCTGATCCTCGTGGAGCTGGAAGGCTTCGGCCGGCGGATCGGCCGCCTGGGGGAAGGGGCGGGGGACGCGGTGCGCGGGGAATTGGCCGCCCGCCTGCGCTGCGTTTTCCCCGGCGCGGTCCTGGCCGAATGGGTGGGCGGGGAGCGGCTGCTCCTTTTTACCGACCGGCTGGCCGGCCCGGCCTCCCTGTCCCGCTGCCTGGCGGAACTGCTGGGCTGCTTCCGCCGGCAGGGGATCGACGCGGCGGCCGGCGCGGCGCTTTTCCCGCGGGACGGCGGGACGGCCGCCTCCCTCCGGCAAAAGGCGGAGGCGGCCCTGTGCCGGGCGAAAAAAGCGGGGAAAAACCGCTGGTGCCTTTATCCGGGGGACGGGCGCTGAGGCGGGGCTTCCCCGCTGTCCTGAAGGGGGAAGGAACTCCGCAAAAAAGAACAAATGTTTGACAAATACGAAAATTTGTTCTATACTGGGGAGGACAGCAAAGGAGGCGCCGCCATGGATTTGATGGACAAGCTGAGCATATTGACCGATTCCGCCAAATACGACGCGGCCTGCACGTCCAGCGGGGCCAGCCGGGGCGGGCGGGACGGGATGGTAGGCAGCGCGAGCGCCGGCGGGATCTGCCACAGCTTCGCCGCCGACGGGCGGTGCATTTCCCTTTTGAAGGTGCTGATGACCAATTACTGCATCTACGACTGCCAGTACTGCGTCAACCGGTGCAGCAACGACGTGCCCCGCGCCGCCTTCACCCCGGACGAGCTGGCCAGCCTGACCATCGAATTTTACAAGCGGAATTACATCGAGGGGCTTTTCCTGAGTTCCGGCGTGATGCAGAGCCCGGACGCGTCGATGGAGCGGATGTGCCGGGTGCTGGAGCTGCTCCGGGGAAAGTACCGCTTCAACGGCTATATCCATGCCAAGGCGATCCCCGGCTGCTCCCCGGAACTGGTGACCAAGCTGGGGATGCTCTGCGACCGCATGAGCGTGAATATCGAGCTCCCCAGCGAGCGGAGCCTCAGGGTCCTCGCCCCCAATAAAACCAAGGAGAATATCCTCCGGCCAATGGCGGCGATCCGGGACACCCTCCGGCAGAACAGCCAGGAGCTCGCCGTCTTCCGGCACGCGCCGGTATTTGCCCCCGCGGGGCAGGCCACCCAGATGATCATCGGGGCCACCCCGGATACCGACTGGCAGATCCTGCGCCTGAGCCAGGGGCTGTATAAGCAGTACGGCCTCAAGCGGGTGTTTTATTCCGCCTATATCCCGGTGGGGACCAACGCGCTGCTGCCGCGGGATCAGCCGCCTCCCCTGCTCCGGGAGCACCGGCTGTACCAGGCGGACTGGCTGATCCGGCAGTACGGGTTTTGCGCGGAGGAACTCCTCAGCGAACGCCAGCCGTCGCTGGATCCCCTGCTGGACCCCAAATGCGGGTGGGCGCTGCGGCATCTCGGCGACTTCCCCGTGGAGGTCAACCGCGCCGATCGGGAGGTCCTGCTGCGGGTGCCGGGGATCGGGCCGAAATCCGCGCAGCGGATCCTGACGGCCCGGCGGGCCGGGAAGCTGACCTTCGAGGATTTGAAGAAAATAGGGGTGGTCCTCCGGC
This sequence comes from Candidatus Avimonas merdigallinarum, assembly GCA_904377855.1. Taxonomy (GTDB): domain Bacteria; phylum Bacillota; class Clostridia; order Oscillospirales; family Acutalibacteraceae; genus Avimonas; species Avimonas merdigallinarum. The sequence goes on along the minus strand of CAJFGS010000021.1, from coordinate 15,941 downwards.
GGGCGGTCTATTTCATCACCTGCCGGGGGCAGATGTACCCCGGCGTGCGGCTGAGCCCCTCCTTCATTTATCAGAACCTGACGGCGGACACCCGCCGCAACCCCCGCGGCCTGCCCTTTGCACTGGGAGCGGAACAGCTTTCCTTTTTCCCCGCCCCGTCGGTTCCGGCCCTGTCCGGGACGGCGGAGGCGGACGGGACGGGAGGACAGGCCGGGCGGAAGGAGGGCCTGCCATGGTCGATCCCGGCTATGTGATTTCCCCGGCCCGGCCCGGGGAGGGGGAGAGGGTGATCTTCCGGTACGACGACACCCTGGAGGGGCTGCTGACCGCGGTTTTTGAATCGTATACCCATAAGCCGCCCCCTGCAGCGATTGTGGGCGGGCAGTACCAGACCCAGCTCGGGGCCTGGGTGGAGGATATCCCGGCCGATGCGGAAAAGGCGGAGCGGGTTGCCGCCGGGGTACGCCGGCGGCTCGGGGCTGACGTTTACGAGCGGATCTGGACGGCCTTCCTTTCCAACGAGGAGGGGAAGGGGGATGTGATCTACCGGTTTATCCGGCTGGGGATGCGGGTGGGCCCGTCGGTCTGCAGCCGCCTGACCGATCCCCGGGTGATGGCCCTGGACCGGCTTGCCGCCCGGGTGTCGAAGGAGGCGGGATCCCTCCGGCAGTTCGTCCGCTTCGCCCGGATGGAGAATGGGGTGTACTATGCCCGGATTACCCCGGAAAACGATGTGCTGGCCCTGCTGATGCCGGATTTTGCCGACCGTTACCGCACCATGCCGTTTATCCTCCACGATGAAAACCGGCAGGCCGCCGGGGTGTACGACACCCGGGAATGGTACCTGACGTCGGCGGGGGATTTCCGCCTCCCGGAGTATGCGCCGGACGAACGGGCGTTCCGGCAGCTCTGGAAGCGGTTTTACGACGCGGTGGCGATCCGGGAACGGGTGAACCCCCGCCTGCGCCGGCAGCATATGCCCAAGCGTTTTTGGAAGAATATGGTGGAAATGACCTCGCTGGACACCGCGCCGCCCACGGCGCTCCCCTCCGACATCAGCCGTGCGGCGGTGGAATCGGGGGTGGTGACCGCCCCGCCGGTGCTGCCCGAGGGAATGCCGGCGCCCTTACCCGGCCCAGGGGCGGCGCAGACAGAGGAAATAGCCCCCGGCAGCCGCGTGCAGGAAAGGGAGTAAACGGAGTCGGGATCGGCCTGGACGGGCTGCCCCGCCCCAGCGAGGCAGCTCCGGCCGGAAAGCGCGGGGCGGGCGGCTCTTTCCGGCCGTCGGGGGGGGCACTATCCTGCGCGGGCGGCCCGCCGGACTGCCGGCAGGCGGCAGGGTGACCGAGGCAGGGTTGACGATAGCCTGCGGCAAATGGGCGCCAAATCAGACTATCCATGAACCGGCGAGCCTGCACAGGCCGCGGAAGGGCGTGCTGTCGGCTTGGCCGCGCGGCGCATCGTATCCCATCCCTGCACCGCGCGCCCCGCCGTCCGGAAACGGGCCGCTGCATCGCCGGAAGCGGCGTTTGTTTAGGTACGGGCTCCTTCTGCGCAGCGGTTCCCACATCTGGGGCTCGGCTGCGAAAGCCTTCCTATTCTCCCGCCAGCAGAACCGTCAGCCGGCAACACGGCAGCAGCAAAAAGGACGGGATACCGGCCATTGGCCGGTATCCCGTCCTCTGTTTTTGAAAGGGTTGTTTCCCTGCGGTTAATTGAGGGTGGATTCTATCAGCGTGCACTGGACCGTCAGTTCCCGGGTGGAATGGGTGCGGTTGTCGTACCGCAGGAGGGTCAGTTCAATCGTATCGCCCACGCTGTACTTCGAAAGTTCGGTCTGCAGCGCCTCAAAGTCGGCGATGGTGGTCCCGTTGATCGCGGTAATGACATCCCCCGCCTGGGCTTCCGTCCCGGCAAGGCAGGAGTCGGGCTGGATTTCCTGAATCAGGAAGCCGGTGCCGTACAGGGAGGAACCCGAGATGCCCAGCATTACCCGCCCTTTGACGTAGCCGTATTTCACCAGGTCGTCCAGGATGGTTTTTGCTTCATTGATCGGGATGGAGAAGCCCAGCCCTTCGTAATCCTGCGCGGCAATTTTAGCGGAATTGATGGCCACCACCTGGCCCTGCGAATTCATCAGCGGGCCGCCCGAGTTGCCGGGGTTGATCGCCGCGTCGACCTGCAGGCATTTGATGGCGTAGCCGGTGTCTTCATATACGTCCCGCGCCAGGCCGGAGACAATCCCCTGGGTGACCGTCCAGTTCAGCCCGCCGGCGTTGCCAATGGCCACCACTCTGTCCCCCAGCTGCAGCTGGGAGGAATCCCCGAATTCCGCGGGGGAGAGGTTCTCCGCGTCCACCTTGATCACCGCCAAGTCGGTGTAGGTGTCATAGCCGACGATTTGGGCGCCTTCATAAAGGGTGCCGTCGTAGGTTTCCACATCGATCCGGTCGTACACCTTGGCGTTGTCCTCGTCGTAGACGACGTGGGCGTTGGTGATGATATACCCGTCGGCCGTCCAGATGATTCCGGTCGCTGCGCCCGCCTGGACCAGGCGGTTCCCATAGTATGCATTGTTCTGGTACATAGTGATGACCACGGCAGAATCGAGGTTCTTCTGCACGATGGCGGGGGTGGCCAGCCCTTCCTCCGCCGGCTCCTGGATATCCAGCGTCGGGGCGTTTTCATTGACCCCGTTGGTGGTGCCGGTGGTGGACGAGTTGGGACTGGACGTATCCGTCGGCAGCTGGTTGTCGCTGATTGCCACGGCCAGGAGCACCGACAGGGTAACAATCAAGGCTGCGCAGACCACGCTGAGGGTGGCAATGGCGACGGTCGCGCCCTTTTTCTTCGGCTTCTTGGGAGGCTGGCTTGGCGCGCCTCCCGGATAGGAGGGCTGCTGCCAGCCGTACGGGTTGTAATTCCCCTGCGGCTGGTATCCCCCCGTGGAATGGGCCGCGTTTTGCGGGGCGGAGGTTCCCGTCCCGGCGTGCGTGCTGTCCGATTCGTTGGAGGGGACCGGGCTGGGGGCGTTGACGCCGTACCGGTAGGTCACGTTGTTCGCCTCGCCCGCCGGCGCTGCGGAGGAGGCCGGTGCGCTCTCCCCGCTGTCACCAAAGGAAGCGGGAGGGACGACGGAAGAGGCCGGAGAAGACCAGCCGGCGGCGGGCTGCTTTTCTTCCGGAGCAGCCGGGGAAGCGCCGTTTTGTTCCGGCGTCGATTCGGGGGTGCCGTTTTCTTTTTTATCAAACCAGTCGGTCATATAAAATCCGTCCTTTCGGAAGATATTTTTGCCCTTGTTGTGATTTTATTTTATCCGCTATTTGTGTCCATTCCTTGAAGAAAAAGGCGGGAATTCCTGAATAAAATTTTATCCAATTGTAAATTGCCGTCAGCGTTTGAGCAGTTCTGCGTCCGGCAGCCAGAATTCGAATTCGGTGTACCCGCCCTCGGTCGAACGGACCACGATCTCCCCATGGTGGAGGTTGATGACCGTTTTCACAATATACAGGCCAAGGCCCATCCCGTTTTTGTCCAGGGAACGGGAACGGTCGCTTTTATAAAACCGTTCAAAGATGTGGGGCATCTCCTCGGCGGGGATGCCGCCGCCGGTGTTGCGCACGGCGCAGTAGACCCGGCCGTCCCGCCGTTCGAGCCGAACCCACAGGGTGCCGCCGACGTCAATAAATTTGACGGCATTGTCCACCAGGTTGTAAATTACCTGTCCCAGCAGGTCAAAATCGGCGTTTACCTCGATGCGCGGGCAGTCTTCCAGCCCTTCCACCCGGATCTCCTTTTCTTCGATCCGCTTTTCAAAGGAGAGGAGGACGGTGCAGACCTGTTCCGTCAGGTCATAGCGGACCGGCTTGAGCCGGAGCTCGCCGTTGTCGATGCGGGAGAGGTCCAGCATCGACTTCACCAGCCGGGAAAGGCGCTTGACTTCGTCCGAGACAATCTTCAGATAATGCTCCCGCTTTTCCTCCGGGATGGTGCCGTCCAGAATCCCGTCGATAAAGCCGGCGATGGTGGTCATCGGGGTTTTCAGCTCATGGGACACATTGGCCACAAAGCTGCGGCGCATCCCCTCCACCGAAGAAAGGGAAACCGCCATATTGTTCAGGGAGGCGGCCAGTTCCGCCACCTCGTCCTTCCCGTGGACCGGGATGCGGTAGCTGAAGTCCCCCATGCCGAAGCTGCGGGTGGCCGCGGCCATCTGGCGAAGCGGGCGCACCATGCGGTAGGTCATGATATACAGGACGATAAAGGTCAGCGTCAGCACCCCGAGCGCGGAGAGGAAAAAGACCTGCAGGTTGTTCATCAGGTATTCGCTCAGCCCGGTGGCAGAGGTGGAAACAAACACATACCCCACCTGGAGCTGCTGGCTTTCCAGGACAATCGGCTCCCCGGCAGTGTACTGGCGGCTGACATAGAACCCGCCTAGTTTCCCTACCTCAAAGAAGCGGTCTCCGTCCATCTTGGACTGGACGGAGGCCGTCAGCATGTGATCCCCGCTCATGAGAAGCGGGTCGGAGCAGAGGATGACCGTCCCGTCGTTCCCCACCACCAGCACGGTTGCGTCCAGCGCGTCCGCCATAATTCCCATATAAGGGGCGAGGAGATCCCCCTGGATGTTGTACTGATTGGGGTTGAGCGTATCCTGCGCGGTATGCTCGGCGGTCATCTTGGCCATGGTGAGGGTGTTTTCCTCCAGGAGGGCCTGCTTCTCGGATACCCAGTACTGGGTGGCGAACAGCAGCTGCATCCCGCCCATGGCGACAAAGCTGATGACGATAATGAGGGATATGACGGTAAAATATTTGGCAAAGATGCTTTTGAACAACGCAGCCCCTCCTTTCACAGGGATTGCCAGGGCCGTGGCCGGCCAGGTGAAGGGCCGGAATAACGCAGGCCGGTTATTTTTCCTCCGGGTTCTTGTCGTGAACTTCGAACTTGTACCCTACGCCCCAGACGGTTTTCAGCGTCCACTGATCGGACACGCCGTCCAGCTTCTCGCGCAGCCGCTTGATGTGGACGTCCACCGTGCGGCTGTCCCCGTAGTATTCAAAGCCCCACACTTCGTCCAGCAGCTGATCGCGGGTGTACACCCGGTTCGGGTTGCTGGCAAGATGGTAGATGAGTTCCATCTCCTTGGGCGGGGTGTCGATCTGCTTCCCCCGCACCCGGAGCTCATAATTTTCCATGTTGATGTACAGCCCGTCATAGCGGACTTCCTTGGTCTTTTTTTCATTTTGCCCGCCGGCGCGGCGGAGCACCGCCTTGACCCGGGCCACGACTTCCTTCGCCTCAAAGGGCTTGACCACGTAATCGTCGGCGCCGAGTTCCAGCCCCAGCACCTTGTCGAACACTTCCCCCTTCGCCGTCAGCATGATAATCGGGCAGGAGGATTTCTTCCGGATCTCCCGGCACACCTGCCAGCCGTCCAGCTGGGGCATCATGATGTCCAGGAGCATCAGATCGGGCTTTTCGCTGTCGAAGATCTCCAGCGCCCGCGCGCCGTTTTCCGCAATGCAGACCTCGAAATCCTCTTTTTCCAGGTAGAGCCGGAGCAGCTCGCAGATATTGCTGTCGTCGTCGACGACCATGATTTTCCCGTTTGCCATACCGCAAAACCTCCTCTGTTCCGTGGCGGTTTATTTTTCACGTCTTTATTTATTTTACCAGACTTTCCGCGGGTTGTATGAACAGTCTTTAAAGTTTCCCCGACTTTTCTTCGGTTTGGGCGGAAAACGGGGCCGCTTTTTCCGCATAAACCGTCCCGCGGGCGCCATACTATGGAGGAAATCCAATCAAAATCAGGAAGGGAATGGTTGTCCATGGAGTTGAAAGGAAGCCGCACCGAGGCCAATCTGATGGCCGCTTTTGCCGGGGAGAGCCAGGCGCGCAACAAGTACACATTCTATGCCGCCCAGGCCCGGAAGGACGGGTATATCCAAATCGCCAATATCTTTAATGAAACGGCGAACAACGAAAAGGAGCACGCCGAGCTCTGGTTCAAGCGGCTCAAGGGCGGCGCCATGCCGGGCACGCCGGAGAACCTGGCCGACGCCGCTGCCGGCGAGCATTACGAATGGGTGGAGATGTACAAGGGGTTCGCCGAAGTCGCCCGGGAGGAGGGCTTCCGGGACATCGCCGCCGTGTTCGACCTGGTCGCTTCGGTGGAAAAGGAACACGAGGAGCGCTACCGCAAGCTGCTGGACAATATCGAAAGCGGCAAGGTATTCAAGCGGGAGCAGGGCACGTTGTGGGTCTGCCTCAACTGCGGGTATGTCTACTGCGGGGAGGTGCCGCCCCAGGAATGCCCGGCCTGCCGCCACCCGCAGGCCTATTTCCAGATGAAAGCCGAAAATTACTAAAGCGGGCGCCGGCCGCTCCGGGAGGGGGCCTATCCCGTCTCCCGGGGACGCGGCCCTGCGCCGGGAAGGAGGACTGCAAGGATGGAACAAGAACGCAAGCGCCGGAAATCCCCGGCAGGGAAAGCCCCAGGCTCCCTCGGCGGGGAGGAGGCCCGCACCCTGCAAAGGCAGGGGAGGGGGGAGATTCCCTCCGACGTTCTGGGAAGCTATACCGGCACCCCCGAGCAGGGGGAAATGCCGGAACAGGACGCCGACGATTTGTAAAGCCCTGGCCCCATCTTCTAGCGGAGCCAGGAAATTTCACGGCAAGAAGGGGCTGCTGCAAACGCTTGTTTGCAGCAGCCCCTTAGACATACCGATGCATGCTCCCGCCAGCCGCAGGAAGGGAAAGCGCCCTGCCTCTCCGCCGCGCGGGAACCGGAGGCAGCCGGTCCCTGCTCCCGCTCTGCGGAAGGCAGCCGGGCTCAGCCCCAAACGGGGGCGACCAGCCGGTGGGCGGAGGAGGTGGTGATGGAATAATAGTGGCTGAGGATCTTCCGGTAATCCCATCCCTCTTCCTGGGCATATCCGACGGCTCCCCATTGGCTCATCCCCACGCAGTGCCCCCAGCCCTGCGTCTGCAGGGTGACGGTACCGTCCCGCACGGAAAGCACCTGGATCGCCTGGGAGCGCAGCCCCAGCGCGGCGCGGAACTGGTATCCGGACAGGCAGCGGGTGTACCCGTTTTTATCGAGGTAGGTGATGTTGGTTTCCAGCGCGAACTTCCCATAGGGGTCGTAGGACAGGATGGCGAAATCCCCCTCGATGGAAGCTTCGGGGAAATATCCCTCATCCGGGTCAGCCAGGTAGTCTTCCACCCGTTCGAGGATATCGGCCTGCGAATATGTGAGGACCGTTTCCCAGTCGGAATCCCCGACGTGCGCCTCATCGTCGTACTCGCTGATGACGCTGCCGTAGGGGAGGGCGCCGCCGTATACATATTTGTTGTCCGCCGTCACCCCGGGCGACGAGGAGAAGTACATGGCGCAGATGGGCGAACTGCCGGACAGGATTTTGATCCCGACCACCTCGCCTACGGCGTCGTAAATCTGCTTGTCGGTCGGGTTGGACAGATCCAAAGCCGGCAGATAGCAGGGGTAGAAATCGCCGTGGTAGGCGCGGTTATAATAAAGGATGTAGGTGTACGAAGCGATCGCCTGGGCCTTCTGCGCGGCCATGTATCCCGGCGTGCCCGGCGTGCCGAAGGTAGAGGCCGTCCCCAATTCGGATTTTACGAGCTGGGCCAGCAGGTACTGGAGTTCCTCCTTGGTTTCCGGCTCAATTTTTTCCCCGGTGCGCAGGTTCCTCACCTTACAATTTTCCAGGTATTCCGATTCCAGCCGGGACCCGGCAAGGATGGGCGGCGTGTTATCCGACGGCGGGGGCGGCGTGGTCGTAGTGGTCGTAGGCCCGCTGGTAGAGGACGTCGGCGGGTTGGGATCCGGCTGGGTGGTCGGCCCCACCGTGTCGTCCATTGTGGTCGTGGTGGTTGCCGTCGTGCCGGAAGTGCCGGATGTTTCCCCGGTTGTCGTGGTCGTCGTGGTGGCAGGACTCGTCGGGGTGGTGGACGGCCGGCGGGTGGATTCCTCCGTCGTGGAATCCGTCGGCGTCGTGGAGGTGAGATCCTGGGTGCTGGAGGAGGATTCCGTTTCGCCGGTGCTGCCGCCGGTAATGGCGGAACCGCTGGGCCGGCTGGTGCGGCTGACGCTCTGCGTGGGGCTGCCCTTCCACCCGTCGGGCATGACGGCGCTGCTGTTCAGGACGACGCCGCCTAAATCCACGTCTTCGTTTTCCCCTTCCCGCATCTGGCGGGCCGCGATGACCAGGCGGGCGCCGTTGAACCCGGCTACGTCCTCAAAATCGGTGGAGAGCAGGAGAAGGGAATCGCCCTCCTGCACGTCTACCACCCCGTCAGGATAGGTATACAGCGAGCGGATCCGCAGCTCGCCCGCAAAACTCAGGAAATCGGTTTCGTCCGAGAAAACATTGCAGGTATAATCAAAGCCCCCGTCTTCGGGCGAAGAAGCCGCCATGACCGAAAAAATCTTCCACTTGGCGTTGTGGTAAAGGGTGTTCATTTCGATGACGGGATGCTCCTGCAGGAACTCCAGGTTGTTATAATAGCTGGTCAGATCGGAGAACATCTGCCCGCCGCCCACGTTGTTCCCGTAGATCACCAGCGTCCGGTTCACCGATTCGGAGGAAACCAGCGCGGCCTCGGGATCAAAATACGGGGTGCCGTACATGGTGGGCTGCTTATCGAAATTGTGGGTGCGGTAGAATCCGCTGTCCGTCCCCCGCATGACGGGATAATTGATGTTGGTGCCTTCGATCCGCAGCCAGCCGCGCACATCGCTGTTGCGCATATACAGCGCGTTGAACTGGGAAAGCATCCCGTCCGGCGCGCCCTCCAGATCGCTTTCGATGACCGAGGGATTGTTCACATTATAAAGCAGCTCCAGCTGGCTGTACAGCCTCTGGTTGTCCAGCGGCTGGAAGACGTACATGTACAGGATCATCCCCGCCGCGGCAATGAGCAAAAGGAAAACCGCGAGGATGGCGGATTTGCGGATAACGTCGCTCCGGCTGTCCCCCTTCCAGGGGAAGACCGACCGGAGGAGATGCCGCTTTTTGGGGGCGACGTCGGCCTCCGGGATCGCCGCCGCGGGAGGGGATGGAGGGACGGCCAGCGTTTCCCCACCCGCCATGACGGTGGGCAGGGCCTCCAGATACCGGCGGACGAGATCCAGCGCGTAGGAAGTGGCAAGGTAGCGGACATATTCCCGATCGATTGTCCCTTCCTTAGTGTCGATTTTTTTCACCCACACCCGCTTTTCGTCCGCCAGCGCAACATACACGGTGCCGACCGGCTTGCCTTCGCTGGGATCCGGCCCGGCCACGCCGGTGATCCCTACCCCCAGGTTGGCGTTCCCCACCCGGCGGGCCCCCACCGCCATGGCGCGCGCGGTTTCCGGGCTGACGGCGCCGTATTTCTCCAGGATGTCCTCCGGCACGCCGAGGATATTGCGCTTGATTTCTTTGGAATAGGCGGCGATCCCGCACTCAAACACCGCCGAGACGCCGGCGACCTCGGTCAGGCGGCCGGAGAGGAGGCCGGCCGTGCAGGATTCTGCCGTGGCGATTTTCAGCTGCTTGTCCAGCAGCAGCGCCACGACCGCCTTCTGCAGGCTGCCTACATCCACCCCGTATACGTTGACCCCCAGCCGCCGGCAGATTTCGTCCACCGCCGGGGCGCACAGCGCGAGGGCGTCCGCCCGGTTTGCGGCGTGGGCGGTGACCCGGAGGATGGCCTCCCCGTCCTTGGCATATAAAGCCACGTTGGGGTTGGCTTCGCTCATGAGGTCGGCCAGCCGTTCGGTCAGCACCGTTTCGGACAGGCCGAACACCCCGACCGTCCGGGAGACGATGGTCCCCCCCGCGCAGTTGGACAGGTAAGGGGCCACATAGTCGCTGAACATCGGCATGAGCTCGCGGGGCTCCCCCGGCAGCAGGAAGATCTGCTGCCCGTACCGGCTGACCACGCAGCCCGGCGCGGTTCCGTGATCGTTGGGGAAAACCGTGGCCCCGCGCGGGAGCCGGGCCTGCCGGTCGGCGTCCGCCGGCATTTCCCGGCAGGTGTTGCGGTAATATTCCTGGATCCGTTCGTAGCTTTCCTCATGCAGTTCCAGTGGGAGGGAAAGGACCTCCGACAGGACGCCGAGCGCCTGCGCCGACCCCTCTTCCTTCGCGTCGCCGGCCAGCACCACCAGTTCGCTCCGGCCGAGGGCATGCGTCAGCGCTTCACGCAGGGAGGACGGAGCGTCCCCGACTGTGGAAAGGTGGGTGACCTCAATGCCGAAAGCAGCCAGTTCATGGGAAAGGAACTGCCCGCTTGCATTGGCCGTATTGCCGAGCAGGAGCCCGGCGCCGACGGTGATGATTTCTGCATTCATGCTGTAATTCCTCCTGCCGCCGGGTGCGTCCAAGCGGCAATGCCATGATAAAACTCTGTATCGTTCCCGCAAGAAGGGGCGCTGGAAAAAAGGAGGTAAGCCGCCCGGCAGCCCTTCAGAGCGCCCGGAATCTCTAGGAAATCCGCCCGGCGCCCGGCGTGCGGCAGAGCCGGAACGGCGCGCCGCCGGCGAGGCCCCTCCCGGGCCTGCCCGCCGCTCCCTATGCCGGCGGGCCCTTTAGATCGAACGGCGGCGGACGCCCTGCACCGCTTGAGCAATCAGCGCCGGGGCGTCCAGGGCGGCTTCGGCCTCCAGGACCTTTTCCAGCTTGGGGCGGGTGCGGGGATGCCGGGGGGTGAAGACCGTGCAGCAGTCCTCGTACGGCTGGATCGAAATATCAAACGTATCGATCCGGCGGGAAACCGCGATGATTTCCTCCTTGTCCATGCCAATCAGCGGGCGGAAAACCGGCAGGCCGGCCGCCGCGTCGGTGCAGGCGAGGGCGGGGATGGTCTGGCTGGCGACCTGGCCGACGCTTTCGCCGGTCACCAGGGCGCCGCAGCCTTCCGCCCTGCCGATTTCGGTCGCAATCCGCATCATGAAGCGGCGCATGATGATGGTGAACAGATCCTCCGGGCAGCTGCGCTGGATTTCCTCCTGGATATGGGTGAAGGGAACGATGTGCAGTTCCATATGCCCGGCGTAGGCCGCCACCTGCTCGAGCAGGGAGACCACCTTCATTTCGGCCCGCTCGCTGGTATAAGGCGGGGACGCAAAGTGGATGCAGCAAAGCTCCACCCCCCGCTTGGCCATCATATACCCGGCCACCGGGGAATCGATGCCGCCGGAAATCAGCAGCCCGGCCCGGCCGGCGGAGCCGACCGGCATCCCGCCCGCGCCGGGAAGCTGGCGGGCGTGGATATAGGCGCCGAAGTCCCGGATTTCAATCATCACGAGCACATCGGGAGCGTGCACGTCCACCCTTAGGTGGGGGAACCGCTCCAGAAGATAGCCGCCGGCCTGCTCGCAGATCGCGGGGGATTGCAGCGGGAAGGACTTATCGCTCCGCTTGGCCTCCACCTTGAAGGTCCCGGCGTCCGCCAGTTCGTCCGCCAGATAGGACGCGGCCGCCTCCAGGATGGCGCCGATCTCCTTTTCCACCACGCATGCCCGGCTGTACGCCGCGATCCCGAAAACCTTGGATACCCGGTCGCTGGCCTCGTCCATGTCGAACGAAGGGCTTTCCGGCTCCACATAAATGGCGGACTGGGCCTTCCGCAGGGTGCAGGGGCCGAGCGGCTTTAAGCGGTACCGCAGGTTTTTCATCAGGATCGCTTCAAACGTGCCCCGGTTCAGGCCCTTGAGGGCCAGTTCCCCGGTCTTGATCAGCAAAACTTCATGGAGGGCAGATTTCATAGACAGACAGGCCTTTCGGGTGGATTTCAAAAACGGGTGAATTTTAAAAAGCGGATTTCAAAAAAGCAGTACGGGAGGGATTATGCAGCCGGCTGTGTCTGCTCCCCCGTTTGCTCAGAAGTTTCCGGGAGCGTCGTGGAACCGGTAGGTTCCGTGGGCTCCGACGGCTCGGTCGGCTCCGTTGGGTCGGTAGGCTCGGTCGGCTCCGACGGCTCGGTCGGATCGGTGGGATCGGTTGGGTCGGTCGGATCCGTCGGATCGGTGGGATCGGTTGGGTCAGTGGGCTCGGTCGGCTCGGTCGGGTCGGTGGGATCCGTGGGGTTGGTCGGATCCGTCGGATCGGTCGAAGGCGGCGAAGTGGGCGGCGTAGTAGACGGCGGGACCACTACCGGGGGCCGGGTCGTCGTGCCGTCGGTGCCGGTGGTATCCCCCGTGTTGTCATCGGTGGAGGAAGTAGGCGGGACGGTGGTTCCGTCGTCCGACCACAGGCCGGGGATGGTGAAATTCCCGCTGTAATACGCATGCGGCTCCATATCCTGGTTGGTGTACCAGGCCAGCGGCATGATCACATCGCTGTTGCGCACGATGGAACCGGTGTTTACCAAGGAGCTTTCGCCGTCCCGCACCTTCCGGGCGACGACCACGCAGCGGCCTTCGGGGAATTTGGCGTCGCTTTCGCCCGTGCAGGTGGAGAGGATGAGCAGTTCGTCGTCCGTGTTGACGTCCACGTCCGAATAATCGAACAGGGAACGGGCGCGGATATTGGCCACGAAGTTCATGAAGTCCGCGTCGCCCGAGAAGCTGGTGCGCAGGTAGTCGAAATAGGGCCCGTCCTCCGAGCGGGTGTTGAGCAGCATGACCGCAAAGACCTTGTATTCGCTCCGCTCGTACAGCGTATCCAAGTTAATCGTCGGGGCGGAGCGGGCGTAGTTGAGGCCGTTGCGGGTATTCAGGAAATAGTTCAGCCGCGCGAACATATGGCCGCTCGCCATATTGTGGCCGTAAACGATCAGCACCTTATTCTCGGACTGCGGGGAATCGATGTGGTTGCGCTCGTCAAAGAACAGCGCGCCGTCCTTATGCTTGGCCTTCTGGAAGTTATGGTCCAGGTAATAGCTGTTGTCCCCCGAATACATCACGGGATAATCGATTTTCAGCCAGTTCTGGCTGGGATCGGTGTAGGTCATCCAGCCGCGGACGTCCGAATTCATGGCGTACAGCGCCTTAAAGGAATCCATGATCCCCTCGGGATAATTCGCGGGATCGTAATCTGCCGGCGGGTCCACGGGGTTTTCCGGATCGTACCAGCTCCGGACGGTGTTGTAGTTCATCTCCCCGATCATGGGCTGGATCAACATGTCGTTGATAATGTAGGAGAGGGAGCCGATCAGGGTAATGAGCGCCACGATAAAGATGCATTTGCGCACGATTTCTGCCGCGGAATCCCCGCGGTGGGGGATAAAGCCGCCGAGTATGTACAGCAGGCGGCCGGCAAACCGCTGCCCGCGGGTGGCGGCTGCCGCCGGCCCCTCCGCCGGGACCGCCGCCCCGTCGGGGAGCGCTTCGGCCAGGGCCTCGTCCTGGGCGGGCGCATCCTCTTCCGGCACCATGCTCACGGCATTCCCGCCCAGCGGCGCTGCCGGCTGAGCCTGGGCGGCCCGGGCCCGGCGCAGGCGGATTTCCGCCAGGGTCTGCTCCAGCAGCTCGGCTTCGTCGGCCGACAAATCCGCCGGGATAGACGGCCCGGAGCCTGCGGCAGGGGGCCCTTCTTCCCAGGAATGCAGGGGGGAGGAAGCAGCCGGCTGCGCTTCCTGCCAGGAACTGCGCGCCGGGCGGGCATCCTCCTGCCCGCTTTGGGGGGCGCCGGGCGTATATTTTTTCTCTTCCGGAATATTGGCCATCGTCGTTCCTTCCTTTCGATCGCTGGGAAAGCGCTGGATGGGTGGTTATCGGGTACGGCGGACGAGGGAGGAGGCCGCTTCATACAGGGCGGCGAGGAACCGATCCACCTCGTCCGGTGTGGTTGTATGGGTAAAGCTGACCCGCAGGGCGGAGTCGATCCGTTCCCCCGAAAAGCCGAGCGCCGTCAGCACCGGGCTTTTTTTCCCTTTGGAGCAGGCCGAGCCGCTGGAGACAAAGACCCCCCGCTCGGCCAGGAAATGCAGCAGGGTTTCGCTGCGGACGCCTAGCACCGATAAATTCAGGATATACGGCACCCCGTCCGGGGGGGAATTCAGGGCAAAGCCTTCCCGCCCCGCCAGCCCGTCGGTCAGCCGCCGGCGCAGGCTGTCGTACAGCGCCTCCTGCTCGGCAAAGGGGGGGAGGGCTTCCGCCGCCGCGCCGAAGGCGGCGTGCAGGGGGAGGGCCTCGGTGCCGGGCCGCAGCCCGTTTTCCTGCCCCCCGCCGAAGGAGCGGGGCAGGATCCGCGCCCCTTTCCGGATATACAGTGCGCCGGAGCCCTTCGGCCCGTGGATTTTGTGGGCGCTGACCGTCATCAGGTCCAGGCCGAGCCGGGCGGCGTTGAGGGGGAGTTTCCCCGCCGCCTGCACCGCATCGCAGTGGATGAGGGCGCCGGGGGCGGCCCGGCGGACGGCCGGTACAATCCGGTCGACCGGGAACCGGGCGCCGGTTTCGTTGTTTACCATCATAACGGAGACCAGTACGGTGTCCGGCCGGCAGGCGGCGGCGACCTGCTGCGCCGTCAGCGCGGCGCCGGGATCGGGAACCAGCCGGGTGACTTCCCATCCCTGCCGTTCCAATTCGCTGCATGCGGCCGCAACCGAAGCGTGCTCTACCGCGGTGGTGACAATATGCCGCCCGGCGCGGATTTTGGCCTGCGCCGCCCCCAGGACGGCCAGGTTGTTGGACTCGGTCCCGCCGGAGGTAAAGATTACTTCCTGCGGTCGGCAGCCAAGCAGGCGGGCCACCTTCTGCCGGGCGGCGTTCAGCTCCCGTTCCGCGGCCGCGCCCAGGGAGTGCAGGGAGGAAGGGTTGCCGTAGCAGGCCGTCATCATTTGGAGCGCCTTTTCCGCCGCCTGCGGGCAGACGCGGGTGGTAGCGCTGTTGTCGAGATACGCGATGTCCAAAAAGTCCCCTCCCGCCCGCCCCGCCTTGGGCTTCCCGCCCGGCGGGGGACGCTGTCCGCCGATCCGGGCCGGACCGGCCTGAGCACAAATCTTAGCACTTTATTATATACCATATTTGTCCGCCTGACAACCGCCTTTTTCCGGATAGGTTGGAAGAATCACGGAAAATCCCCCGAAAAAGCGGAATAATGTTGTCCATAATTTTCATCCCGGCGGCGGTGTGCGTGGGGAAATTTGGCTTGTTCGCAGAAGGTTTGCCGGAATGTTGACAAAGCTGTAATCAGTTTCCCGGGAAGGTTTCAGAAGTGTAATCCGATTGTAACCAAAACCGGTAGCTTTCCGCCCGGCCGGGGGATACAATGGAAGCATAAGGAGAGCCTCCCTACAAAAACAGGGGACAAAGGAGTGATCGTCAGTATGAAAAAGAAGTGGATTTCGGTGGGTGTTACCGCCTTCGCCCTTTTGGGCGGGATGAGCCTGGCGGTCGCCGCCTCGGAAGAGGAGCCCGGATACTGGACCACCCGGGTGGACGAACAGGGCAATACCG
This sequence comes from Candidatus Avimonas merdigallinarum, assembly GCA_904377855.1. Lineage (GTDB taxonomy): Bacteria > Bacillota > Clostridia > Oscillospirales > Acutalibacteraceae > Avimonas > Avimonas merdigallinarum. The sequence continues at coordinate 526 of CAJFGS010000021.1, read as the reverse complement.
TGCAGATTTTTGTGTATACCGAACCGGTGGAGTGGGAAATCGTGGAGGACGCTTCCCTGGGCTGCTGCGGGCTGGAGGCCCCGGAGGATGCAGCTGCCGCGCCGGAGGAACCGATTGCAGGGACAGGGCAGGCCGAACGCCGCCTGTCGGGGGCTCAGGCGGTGGAGGCGACGCCCGCCGCGGGGCTGGCCAAGGCGGAGGATCGCGCTGCGGAAGAATCGCAGGAATACGCCCTGTACGGGATTGCCCTCGCGGGCGTGCTGGTGCTGGCGGGGATGGGCTACGCCCTGTACAAAGCGGTTTAGCGGCAGGCTGCCTGACAGAAAACACAAGGGCTCGGAAAGCACGCGGCTCCCCGCCGGCAGGGCGGAAGAGGGGGCCGCGGGCCATGCCGGCCCTGTTGCGTTATTCCCCTATTTCAAACAAAGAAAGATTAACTATTAGAAGTCAAGTCCCAAAAAGGATGGTGGTGGCGAAAAAAGATGATTCAAAAAGGGTATAGCAAAGCAGAGGCTCTGGAAGGCCC
>CAJFGS010000020.1 GCA_904377855.1 Candidatus Avimonas merdigallinarum | reverse complement strand
AAGCTGGTAAAATCCATGCATTTGCATCTGAAAACTTGTTGCATAAAGGGGGAATGCGTATGGAGCTGTGGGCAGCAGGAATTGCCCTGCTTATCATAGCGGCGGGTATCCTGGTACTGATTTTGTGTAGAAAGAAAATCCATAAAGGCTTGCGGATTGCCGGGGTCTGTGTACTTGGCGCGCTGTTTGCGGCGATACTGGGATATATTGTCCTTACCTTTTTGTTTTTGGACGCACTGGATTCTCCTTCCATGGATGAGCCTACGGTTTCCGGGACAGTGTTATCTGAGGAACAGGCTACATTATAGGAACGCAAAACACTGGTGCTTGTACCGGAAGACTACAATCTGCCGGTGAGCGAATTGCCGGATGTTCTTTAAATCTGCAATATGAGCAAATGCCGGTGTTTGATACGATAAACAAAGTGGGATCACACCGATGAGGAGCATCCCGCCACCACGGCGGATAGTATAAATTACAAGGAATGCAAGCACGGACATAATGCGCGTCGTTCCCTTATGCATTGTCAGGAAACATCGGAAAGAAATCAACCCGAAGGGATTACGGTTCTTGAATCTCCCGCATGCCATATGATAAAAGCGAAATCAACAGAAGCAACATGGAAGCTGGTAAAGAAAATCACCGGGGAAGATAACCCTCAATGGCACATGGCCCCGCTTTTCGGTTTGTGTGAAAAACTGTTTTGCAATGAGGAAAGAGGATTCGCCTTGACGCCTGATTTCAGCGACACATATGAAATCGAATATTATAATGCGGATGGCATCAATTACGCTGGTATAAGCGTGGTTAAACTGTAACCCAAAAGTATTCAGACGGCTGGAAAAACGGCAGGCGATCTTTTTTCTCGCCTTTACAGACCTGCGGTCGGCAATTCGTGATGAGTTGCCGGCTGTTTTTGCTGCAGTTCGGCCGGTTTCCCACGCCTGTAACGGCCAAATAATCCCGCAGATGGTTGACAAGAGTTTGCTTTCTCCCGTTGTATATCTTATAATAAAGGAAAATCCCATCCGCATAAACATATGCCAGAGGTGAATTTCCCCATGAAAAAAGCGGGATTTGCCGCCGTCCTTATCCTTCTTGTGGTCCTGAGCGTATGCATGGTGAACGGCATACTATCGGAAGACGTCTTTGTCGTCCTTTTCTTTGGGATAATCATAGGCGGCGGGCTTGTTTATATAATAGGAAGGAACAGAGACCGGCTTGCTGAACTTTTAAAAAAGCGGCTTGCCAAAACAGGGGAAGCCGTGCCCCCGCCGCAGGCAAACGGATGCGAGGCGGCAGCACCGCCGGGGGCGCCTTTGCCGGGGCCGGCCGATGTCCGCCCGCCAACCAAAGCGGGCATCCTCTGGCGCGCTATACTGGGGTTTATCCTGGCAGCGGCGGCGCTGCTTTGGACGGGTTATCTGCTATACCATATCCTCAGCGAATCGTCGATCGCGCGTTTCGGCGGGGCCTTTTTCTTCATTCTCAGCGCGCCGGCTATCCTCTTAATGGATATCGTTTCCGCCCTGCTCGCCCGATATGTATGGAAAGCCAAACGGGCGCCTTGCGCGGCTGTCGCGGTTATCCTGCTGGTCCTCGCGTTCATACCGATTTTGCTTATGGCCGTGTCCCTCCTCCTGGTGCTTTTTTCGGCGGCATTGGGACGCTGAAAACCGCGCCATTCCTTTGCCCGGAGGCGGGCCCGCCATGTCCACCCAATCCCCCGGCCGGGTACGCCCGGATAATTCGGAGCCGGCGCCCCGCCGCTCCCGTCATTTTAAGGAGGCTGCTATGTCTTCTGGAAAACCCATCGTCCGGCAGATATCCTGGCTTTCCCTGTTCCCCCAGCTGCTGGTTGCGGCGCTTTTGGTAACGGGCTGCTGCCTGCTTATCGGGCCGTCGGTTCTGGCGGTGTGGACGGCCATGGCTGTCTACCTCATTCTCTCCTTCACGTTAAAGCAGACGATCCCGCGCAGCCACCGCAGGGGGATGGCCTTCCTGAAAAGCGGCGATTACGCCCGGGCCGCGGCGGAATTTGAGAAAAGCTACGCCTTTTTCACCCGGCATTCCTGGATCGACCGGGCCCGTTTCCTTACCCTGCTTTCTTCCAGCCGGGTTTCCTATACCGAAATGGCGCTGCTGAACCTCGCTTTTTGCTGCACCCAGACGGGGGACGGCGCCGGGGCCAAGAGGTACTATGAAAAAGCGCTGGAGCAGTTCCCGGACAGTGAAATGGCGAAGACAGCCCTGAAGATGATCGATTCTGTTGAGAATTCCCGCCTGCCCGCGCCCTAATGGCCCGCCCGGTGCCGGCGAGCCCTCGCCTGACGGCCCTGCCGCTCCCGGAAGCCTCCGATTTTTTGCAGAGCTCCGCCCAAGCCCCTTTCCCCCGGGGAATCTTTATGGTATAATAAACCGGTCGTTATGGCCACGGCGCGGGATCCGCGCCGCCGTATTTTCGCCGGATGCGGAAAGGAAGAATCAACCATGCGATATCCTATGCAATCATCGCCCGCCTTTAAGGATTATCTCTGGGGGGGCGACCGCCTCAAAACCGAATACCATAAGCAGACGGAACGGACGCCCCTGGCCGAAAGCTGGGAGCTGGCCTGCCACCCCGACGGGAACAGCACGGTGCGCAACGGCCCCCTGCAAGGGCAGACGCTGGCGCAGGTGGTGGCGCAGCATCCCTCCTATGTCGGGGAGGGGTTCTCCCCGGACGAGGAATTCCCCCTGTTAATCAAGCTGATAGACGCCAAGGACCGCCTCTCCATCCAGGTCCACCCGGATGACGAGTATGCCCGCCGGGTGGAGCATTCCGCCGGGAAAACCGAAATGTGGTATATTGTAGACTGCGATCCCGGCGCTACCCTGATTTACGGCTTCAAGGAGGCCCTCACCAAGCAGCAGCTCCGGGAACATATCGAAAACAACACCCTTATGGAGGTGGTCAACGAGGTCCCGGTCCACAAGGGCGATGTGTTTTTCATTGAGGCCACCACCCTGCACGCCATCGGGAAGGGGATCCTGATAGCGGAAATCCAGCAGAACAGCAACATCACCTACCGGGTATACGACTATGGGCGGAAGGATGCCAACGGCCACACCCGCCCGCTGCACATCGACAAGGCGGTAGAGGTAGTGAACCGGACTCCGGCCGTGCTTCCCGACGTGACCCGCCCGGTGAGCCGGAGGGAGGGGGCGGAGGAAACCCTGCTGCAGGCCTGCCGGTATTTCACCGTCCGCCATATCCGCCTCTGGGACAAGACCGGCTTCTCCGTAGGCGGGGAAAGCTTCCAGCACCTGCTCGTCCTGGACGGAGAGGGTGAACTGTGCTGGAATGGGGAAAAGCTCCCCTTCCGCAAGGGGGACAGCCTGTTCCTTCCCGCCGGGATGGGGGATTATGCTCTGACAGGTACAGCCGCGCTGCTGCTGACCACCAAATAAAAGCAGGAGGATGAACATCATGCGTCATTATCTGGGAATCGATCTGGGGGGCACCAACATTGCCGCCGGCGTGCTGGACGAAAGCTATCGCATTGTATCCAGCGCCGTACGGAAAACCGCTTGTCCCCGGCCGGCTCAAGCCATTATGGACGATATGGTGGCCGCCGCCAGGGAAGCCGCGGAGAAAGCGGGGATCCAGCTGGAGGAATTGGAATACATCGGGGTCGGCTGCCCCGGCTCCGTCAACCCGGAGAACGGGTTCATCCAGTTCTCCAACAACCTGGCGTTCTACGACGTGCCGATGGGCGAATACCTGGCCGACCGCCTTGGCCGGCCCGTCCTGGTGGAGAACGACGCCAACGCCGCCGCCTACGGGGAATTCCTCGCCGGCGCCGCGTCCGGCGAGGAGATCCGGAACTTCATCGCCATCACCCTGGGCACCGGGGTGGGCGGAGGCGTCATCCTCGGCGGGAAGATTTACGGGGGCAGCAACCACGCCGGCGGGGAACTCGGCCATATGGTGATCCAGGCGGGCGGGCGCCCCTGCACCTGCGGGCGGAAGGGCTGCTGGGAGGCGTATGCCTCCGCCACCGGGCTGATTGAAACCACCCGGGAGTCCATGCGCGCCAACCCGGATTCCCAGCTGTGGAAGCTGGCGGACGGCGATCTTTCCAAGGTGAACGGCCGCACCGCTTTCGACGGCATGCGGGCGGGCGACGATGCGGCCGCCCAGGTCGTCCATGCGTATATTGAGGCGCTGGCTGCCGGCCTGACCAATATCATCAACATCTTCCAGCCCGATCTGGTTTCGCTGGCAGGCGGCATCAGCAAGGAAGGGGACGCGCTGCTGGTCCCTCTGCGCGAAATCGTGGATAAGGAAGACTACGCCCGGTTCGGCTCGCAGCGTACCCGCATTGCCATTGCCCAGCTGGGGAACGACGCCGGGGTCATTGGCGCCGCGCTCCTGGGTGTCAAGAAGGGCTAAGCCCGCTTTCCATCGACTCGGATATCGTTCAGCGGCCGCCGGATCCGGCGGCCGCTTTTTGGCGGTATGCGGACGGAGCAATTCTGCCGGGCAGTTCCCACGGCTTCACCCCTGTCGCAGGGGCTACGGCAGGCCGGCGGATCCCCGCCTGTACGCCGGGCGTTCCCCCGTGCTTCGTCCGGCTGGCGGGCAAAAGCAGCCGAGGGCGCTGCGGGCAATGGGCCGGCGGCGTTGACATCACGGAAAAGCCGGGGCGTACCCTCCCCAAGAAGGGACGCCCCGGTTCTTTTCCTGTACGGCCGCCAAGATGGCTGCATCTTCCTTTCCACCGGGAGGAAACGGTTTCAGCCCGGCTTTCCCGCCGCCCCAAGGGGATTCCCCGCGGCGGTACGAAACGGGCGCCGCCGCCCGCCCAAATCAGCCTGCCCGCCCCGGGGCTGCGGCCGGCAGAAGCGTCCGCAGAGGAAGCGGCGAAAAAGGCTTCGGCGGGGCCGGATAATGCCGCAGGTACGCAAAAAAGCAGAAAGAGGCCCGGGGTAATCCGTTACCCCGGGCCTCTCGGATCCTTTTATGCGGGCCATACGCCTGTTTTTCGCAGGGCAGGCACAACGAAGCGGAAATTACTTCAGCTCGACCTTCGCGCCGGCTTCTTCCAGCTTCTTCTTGATCTCCTCGGCATCGTCCTTGGAAACGCCTTCCTTGACCGGCTTCGGAGCGTTGTCGACCAATTCCTTGGCTTCCTTCAGGCCCAGGCCGGTGATCTCGCGGACAACCTTGATAACCTGGATCTTGTTGGCGCCGACTTCGGCCAGAACCGCGTCGAACTCGGTCTTCTCTTCCGCAGCGGCGGCAGCGCCCGCAGCCGGAGCAGCAGCGGCAGCAACCGCAACCGGGGCAGCGGCGGAAACGCCGAATTCCTCTTCCAGAGCCTTCACGAGCTCGGACAGCTCGAGAACGGTCAGGGCTTTAACATCTTCAATCAGCTTCAGAACCTTGTCAGACATGGTTGAAATCCTCCATTTTATAATTTTTTTGATTGACGCCTTCAAAGCGCCGTTTTGTTTTCCGATGCATCATCGGGGCGGCCGCCTCCGGCAGCCAGGGGAATGGCGAAGCGGCGCTTACGCCTGCTTCTTCTCGGCGATCGCGTTGAGCGCGACTACCAGACCGCGCAGGTTGGCGTTGAGCACGCAGACGAAGCCGGAAATCGGGGCGTTCAAGCCGCCGAGGGCTTTCGCCACGAGGACCTCCTTCGGCGGCATCTTCGCCAGCTCGGAAACGGCGGCGGCGTCAACCACCGCGCCCTCCACGAATCCGGCCTTTACCTCAAAGGTCTTGTTGGTTTCCGCAAACTTGCACAGGATCTTCGCGGCGGCGACATGGTCGCTCTCGCTGAGCGCAATCGCGGTCGAGCCCTCCAGAACGGAATCCAGCCCGGCCAGCCCGGCCTTGTCCGCGGCGCGGCGGAGCATGGTGTTCTTCACCACGGCGTAATGCACGCCGGCCTCCCGCAGTTCGCGGCGGAGCTTGGTGTCGTCGGCCACGTTGATTCCCTTGTAGCTGACGACGACGCCGGCCACGGAATTCTTCAGCTTTTCGGCCAGCTGCTCGACATACTCCTGTTTCTGCTGCAGAATTTTCTCGCTAGGCAATGTGTTTCACCTCCGGAACAAAAATCTTGCTGTTTTTCTCCGGAACAAAAAAATCTTCCTGCGATCCGAAAACCACAGGAAGACAAGCAGACATTCTCGCGCTCCCACCCCTATCGCGGGAAGGGAGGGTTCATGCCTTCGTCCTCGGCAGGCGGCAGAGCCTTTACATCGGAAACCCCGATACCTGCTGTCTGTGGAAGAACAGCAATCATTATTTTACCGCAGGGGCCTGCACTTGTCAAGCCCCTGCGGGTAAAATGCGGAAATTTCCCGGGACAGGACGTTTCCCGGATTCCCCCGGCGCCGGCCAGGGATTTACGCGCTGAACTTGTTCGGGTTCACCTTGATGCCCGGGCCCATCGTGGTCGCAACGACGCAGGAGCGGATATACTGCCCCTTCGCCGCCGCCGGCTTTGCACGAACGATCGCGCCCAGCAGGGTATCGAAGTTCTCCTGCAGCTTTTCCGCGCCGAAGGAAACCTTCCCGATCGGGCAGTGGATGATGTTGGTTTTGTCCAGGCGGTACTCGATCTTACCGGCCTTGGCTTCGGCCACAGCCTTCGCCACGTCGGGGGTGACGGTGCCGGCCTTCGGGTTGGGCATCAGGCCGCGGGGGCCGAGCACCTTACCGAGACGGCCCACCAGGCCCATCATGTCGGGGCTGGCGATCACCACGTCGAAATCCATCCAGCCGCCCTGGATCTTAGCAACCATATCCTCGGCGCCGACATATTCCGCGCCCGCGTCGGTCGCGGCCTGCGCCTTGTCCGCCTTGGCGAACACCAGCACCCGGACCGATTTGCCGGTACCGTGGGGCAGCACGATCGCGCCGCGGACCTGCTGATCCGCATGGCGGCTGTCCACGCCCAGCTTCACATGCACTTCCACCGTCTCGTCAAACTTGGCCTTGCCGGTCTTGACGGCGATGTCCAGCGCTTCGTTTACGTCATAGAGGTTTGCACGATCGAACAGCTTGGCGCTGTCGACATATTTCTTACCGTGTTTCATTCACATATCCTCCCTGTTGAGTGGTAAAATCGGAATTCCGCTGTGAGGCCGCCCGCAGCACAATCCTGCCCGGCGGCCGGGAAAAACGGGCCGGCCGTACAGCCGCCGCTTTTTTCGCGCGAAAGTTCGCCTTTCACGCTATCCTCCCACCCGGAACAGCTTCCTCAGTCGACAACTTCGATGCCCATGCTGCGCGCCGTGCCGGCGATCATGCTCATGGCCGCTTCCACGCTGGCGGCGTTGAGGTCAGGCATCTTGGTTTCCGCAATCTTCCGAACCTGTTCCCGTGTAATCTTCGCAACCTTGGTCTTATTCGGCGTGCCGGACGCGGTCTCAATGCCGCAGGCTTTCTTAATCAGGACCGCCGCCGGGGGGGTCTTGGTCACGAACGTGAAGGAACGGTCCGCATAGACCGTGATCACGACAGGGATGATGAGCCCCGCGTCGTTCTTGGTGCGTTCGTTGAATTCTTTGGTGAAAGCCATGATGTTCACGCCGTGCTGACCGAGGGCCGGACCAACAGGGGGCGCCGGCGTCGCTTTACCCGCCGGAATCTGCAGTTTAATGTACCCGGTTACTTTCTGAGCCATTTTTTCTTGCACCTCCAAAAATTGTGGTAGATGGCGGAACGGCGCGCCGCCGCTCCTCCCACAGCCGGACTGCGTCCGGGCGCCGGGCTTTCCCCGGCAGACGGGACGTCCCGCAGGCGGGACGACCAAAGCAGGGCCCCGCCGTAACGGGACAGCCTGCGGGCGGACGACGGATTATTCCATCAGCTCCGCCTGATCCAGCTCCAGTTCCACCGGCGTTTCCCGGCCGAACATGGAGATGGTAACGCGAACCTTGTTCTTTTCCAGGTCAACCTCGTCCACCACGCCGGAGAAGTTCTCCAGCGGGCCGTCGACGATGCGGACGGTGTCGCCCACCGCGTAATTGACCTCAATCTCCCGCTTCTCGACGCCCAGCGCGGCCACCTCTTCCTCCGTCAGGGGGATCGGCTTGCCGTTGGGCCCCACAAAGCCGGTGCAGCCGCGCGTGTTCCGCACGACATACCAGGAGTCGTCCGTCATGACCATCTTGACAAGCACATAGCCGGGGAAGATTTTCCGTTCCACCTCGCGCTTTTTGTTGTCCTTGATCTCCACAACGGTTTCGGTGGGGACGCGGATTTCCTTAATCCAGTCCTGAAGCTTCCGGTTTTCGACAATGGTTTCGAGATTGGTGGCTACTTTGTTTTCATAGCCGGAATAGGTATGCACCACATACCATTTTGCCTCTTCAGCCATAATCACTCCTCCTTCCCTGATGCCGGCAGAGGATTACAGCGATACCAGCAGGTCAATCAGTTTGGACAACCCCAGGTCAAAGACGCAAATCAGCACGCCGAGGACCGCGCACATCGCCAGCGTCACGCCGGTGTTGCGCACAACCGACGGCATGGTCGGCCAGATGATCTTTTTGAACTCGCCTTTCAAGTCGCGGAAATACTTCCCGACTTTCTTTCCGAATCCGGGTTTCTTTTCCTTGGCGGGCTTCGCATCCTTTTCCGTCTTTGCGGCCTTGCTGTCGGTCTCCTCGACGGAGGAAAGCTTCTTCTCGTCTGCCATTACAACCCTTCCTTTCGTTGCCGGCGGGACTCACGCCCCTTCTCCCGGCCTTCCTGCGAAGCGGACTCATCGCCTCGGCAGCGTGTCCTCACTTCGTCTCGCGATGAACCGTGTGCTTGCGGCAGAAGCGGCAGTACTTGTTCATCTCCAGTCTGTCAGGGTCGTTCTTCTTGTTCTTCATGGTGTTGTAATTGCGCTGTTTGCACTCCGTGCAGGCCAGGGTGATCTTGACTCTCATAACGGCACCTCCCATAATTTTGGAATCTCTAGGGCTTTGTCTGCCGGGCAGGGGCCCCGCCCACAAACAAGCCCTGGCCTCCCTCGGTCCGGGGGCAGCCCCTTGTCCCCCCGGCGGCCGGGAAATCCCCCGCCGCAGCGTAAACGGACAGAAAAGGGCATGAAAAAGAAACCCCCAATGAGGTAAGTTATACTATACCATAGTCTTTGTCTTTGGTCAAGAGGGTTTTTCCTCATTCTTTCCTGGATTTTTCCTGGATTTTTCCTGGTTCCCGGCCCCCCCCGGACGCGGGAACCGGCGATAATTGCCCGCCGGTAATTGTCCGCCGGCAGCTGTCCGGCGGCCCCTTTTCCCGGCATCCCGGCGGGGAAGGCGGAGGGCAAGGGGCGGCGATGCCGCGGTATGCCATATGCTTTTGGATATTTATTTGGATACGTATATATTACCTATATTATAATGGGAAGCCTTCCCCGAAGGAAGCCTCCGGCGCCCGGCCCGCCGAAAAGCCGGCGCCACCTTGCGAAAAGCCGTTGCCTTCTTTGCCGGGGTATGCTATGATAATGTATTATATCCTTGCCAGGGAGCCGCGGAGGCGGGAGGAAACGGCCTTTCCTTTCCCCGCAATCCGCCGGGCGGCATATTTTTGCCGCCGCCTGCATAGGCTTCTTTGCCGGGCGGTCAGCGCCGTCCGGCTGTCCGGGGCGGCCGGACGGAAATTTGATAGGGAAGGGGGGCGGCGGCCATGGACAACCGGCCAATCGGCGTTTTCGATTCCGGGCTCGGGGGGCTGACCGTCGTGCGGCAGCTGATGCGCCGGCTTCCCGGGGAAGACATTGTGTATTTCGGCGATACCGGCCGGGTGCCCTACGGCAACCGCAGCCGGGAGACGCTGGAGAAATATGCGCGGCAGGACTGCCGCTTCCTCCTGGGAAAAAACGTAAAACGGATTATCGCCGCCTGCGGCACGGTCAGTTCGGTCGCGCCGCACGTCCTGGCGGCCCTCCCGGTCCGCGCGACCGGGGTGGTGGAACAGGCGGCGGACGCCGCCGTGCGCGCCACGCTCAACCGGAAAATCGGCGTGCTTGGGACGCAGGCAACCATCCAGTCGGGGGCGTTTGAGCGCCGGATCCGGGAGCAGCTCCCTTCGGCGGAAATCTTCCCGCAGGCCTGCCCCCTCTTTGTCCCCCTGGTGGAAAACGGGTGGATTGGCCGGGACGATGAGGTGACCATCCTCACCGCCCGGCGGTACCTTACCCCGCTGAAGGAAGCGGGGGTGGATACCGTGATTCTGGGCTGCACCCATTTTCCCCTGCTCGCCCCGGTCATCGGGGACGTCATGGGGGAATCGGTAACGCTGATTGATTCCGGGAAAGCGGCGGCGGAGGACTGCGAGCGGCAGCTCCGGCGGGACGGCGCCCTGAACGGCACCAAAAAGGCGGGCGAACTGCATTTTTACGTCAGCGACCGCCCCCAGGATTTCACCAAGGTGGCCTCGATGTTCCTGGGGTGCGAGGTGACGGGCGATATCCACACGCTGGATATCGAACAGGTCGACCGGCCGGAGCCGGCGGCCGCCGGACGGTGAGCCGGCAGGCCGGCAAAAAACGAAAGCAGCGGAAGGGAAGGCGGCGTCATGCCGGAAAAGGGGAAGCCGGTGTGGATCTCCATCAAGGGGGTTCAGCACCTGGACGGAGAAAGCGATACGGTGGAATTGAGCACCGCCGGCACCATGGAGCATACGGACGGGGGATACCTGCTGACCTATGACGAGAGCGTGTCCACCGGGATGGAGGGGGTGACCACCCGCCTGTCGATCCGGCCGGACCTGATTACGCTGGAGCGGCAGGGGGCGACGAATTCCCTCCTGGTGCTGCAGAAAGGGAAACGCACCCTGTGCAATTACGACACCGGCTACGGCTGCCTGACGATGGGGGTATACGCCCGCTCCATCCATATCGGCCTGGCCGAGCAGGGCGGGACGCTGGATTTCCATTATACCCTGGACATCAATTCGGACATGGCTTCCTCCCACGACATCTATGTCACGGTCCGGGAAGCGCCCCCGTCCAACTGAGGCCCGCGGCACGGCGGGATTCCCCGCCCGGGCGGGCAAAGAACAAAGAAAGAGAAAAAGAAATGAAAACGGCGGGGGATTCGATTCCCCGCCGGCAGAGAAAGGTTGAGAGCCCCATGTCTAAAATCGTAGCGCTGGCGGAAAATCAGCTCCGGGAGGCGGTGCTGGCCGCCCTCGGCGCGGCGGTGGCGGCGGAAGAACTGCCCGCTGAACCCATCCCCGCCTTCACGGTGGAGGTCCCGGGCGACCGGGCGCACGGCGACCTGTCGGCCAACACGGCGATGGTTTCCGCCAAGGCGTTCCGTCTCCCGCCCCGCAAAATCGCGGAAAGCATCCTCCGCCACCTGAGCCTGGAGGGGACCTATTTTGAAAAAGCGGAAACCGCCGGCCCCGGCTTCCTGAACTTCTTCCTCTCCCCCGCCTTTTACGCCGACGTGGTCGCGGACGTGCTCGAGCAGGGAGAGAGCTACGGCCGCTCCGATTACGGGCAGGGGAAACGGGTGATGGTGGAGTTCGTATCCGCCAACCCGACCGGCCCCATGCATATGGGCAACGCCCGGGGCGGCGCGCTGGGCGACTGCCTGGCCGCGGTGCTGGACGCGGCGGGGTATTCCGTCTGGCGGGAATTCTACGTCAACGACGCCGGCAACCAGATTGAAAAGTTCGGCGTCTCCCTGGAAGCGCGGTACATCCAGCACCTCCGGGGGGAGGACGCGGTGGAGTTCCCGGAGGACGCCTACCATGGGGACGACATCCGGGAGCACGCGGCGAATTTTGCCGCCCTGTACGGGGACAAATACCTGGACGCCCCGGCGGAGGAACGGCGGGCGGCCCTGGTCGCCTACGCCCTGCCGCTGAATATCGAACGGATGCACCGCGATCTCGAAAAATACCGGATCGTCTACGACGAGTGGTTTATGGAGTCCTCCCTGCACAAAAGCGGGGCGGTGCAGGCGGTGGTGGACCTGCTCGCGCAAAAGGGGCTGACCTACGAAAAGGACGGCGCCGTATGGTATAAGGCGAGCGAAAACGGCGGGGAAAAGGACGAGGTGCTGATCCGCGCCAACGGGAACCCCACCTATTTCGCCGCGGATATCGCCTATCACCGGAATAAATTCGAGCGCGGCTTCGACACCTGCATCGACGTGTGGGGGGCGGACCATCACGGCCATGTCGCCCGCATGAAGGGCGCTATGGACGCTATCGGCCTGGACGGCAATAAGCTCCAGGTGGTTTTGATCCAGCTCGTCCGGCTGATGCAGGGGGGCGAGGTGGTCCGGATGTCCAAGCGTTCCGGCAAGGCCATCCAGCTTTCCGACCTGCTGGACGAGGTGCCGGTGGACGCCGCCCGCTTCTTCTTCAACCTGCGGGAGGCCAACACCCGCATGGACTTCGACCTGGACCTCGCGGTGGAGCAGTCCTCCTCCAACCCGGTGTATTACGTGCAGTATGCGCACGCCCGGATCTGCTCCATCTTCAAAAACCTCGCGGCGGACGGCATCCTGCCCCGCGCCTGCACCCAGGCGGAGCTGATGCGGCTTTCCACGCCGGAGGAGAAGGAATTAATCCGCCATCTGGCGGCCTGCACCGGCGAAATCGTCGCGGCGGCCGAAGCCTATGAGCCCGCCCGGATCACCCGGTACTGCATGGAACTGGCCACCCTTTTCCACAAATTCTACAACGCCTGCCGGGTCAAGGGGGAGGAAGAGCCCCTGCTCCAGGCGCGGCTGGCGCTCTGCGCCGCGGCCCGCACCACCCTGAAAAACGTCCTGACCCTGCTGAAAATCGAGGCTCCGGAAGCGATGTAAACGCCTTCCATCACAGAAAGGAATGTTCGACGCCCATGGAACTCCCCTGGAAACCGCCCCTCCTGCTGGACGGGGCGATCGGTACCCGCCTCCTGGCGGCGGGGATGCCGGCGGACGCCTGCCCCGAACAGTGGGCGCTTGAGCATCCGGCCGTCGTCACCGACCTCCAGCGGCGGTATATCCTCGCGGGGTGCGACGTGCTGTACGCCCCCACCTTCGGGGCGAACCGCGCCCGCCTGTCCGCCTATGGGCTGGAGTCCCATACCGGGGAGTTGAACCGCCGGCTGGCGGCCCTTACCCGGGAAGCGGTGGACGCCTGCCCGAAAAGCCGCTGCCTGGTCGCCGGGACGCTTTCCCCCACCGGGCTGCAGGGCCCGTCCCCGGCCGAAGCGCCGTTTGACGAGTGGGTGGAGATTTTCTCCGAACAGGCCGCCGCCCTGGCCGAAGCCGGGGTGGATCTGCTGGTGTGCGAGACCATGACCAGCCTGAACGAAGCGCGGGCCGCGCTGCTGGCCGCCCGGCGGACCGAAAAGCCGGTCATCGTCACCCTGACCATCAATGAAGAGGGCGAAACCCTCTCCGGCGCCCGCTTCCTGCCGTCAGTCATCACCCTGCAGGCGCTGGGGGCCGCCGCCGTGGGGCTGAACTGCTCCTGCGGGCCGGCCTGCATGGAGGAGCCGATCCGGGAAGCGCTTCCCTACGCCTCGGTCCCTCTGGCCGCCAAGCCCAGCGCCTGGGGAAACGGGGGGGATCTTTCCCCCCTGCAGTTTGGTCAGGCGATGCAGCCCCTGCTGGACGCGGGCGCGACCATTGTGGGCGGATGCTGCGGCACCTCGCCCGAGCACCTGGCCATCCTGCGCGGGATTGTGGACCGGCACCCCACCATTGCGCCGCGGGAAATCGACACCGACGCCTGCGCGGTGGAGAGCGAGGCGCTTTTCCTCGCCGACGATCTGGAATACGGCGAACCGATCCCCTGCGACAGCGATCTGGCCGACCGGCTGATCGCCGCGGAGGAGGAAGGGAACACCGCGCTGGTGGAACTGACCCAGCCGGGGGATATCGACAACCTGCTGGAATTCGGCGGGATGAGCCGCCTGCCCATCATGCTGCATACCGACCGGCCGCTCCTGCTGGACGAAGCGCTCCGCCGTTTCCCGGGCCGCCTTCTGGTGGATTCCCTGTGCGAAATCGAGCGGCCCCTTCTGGAGGATCTTGCCGCCCAGTACGGCGGCATCCTGTTTTGAGCCATCCCCTGCCGAGCGCAGGAAAAAGAAGTCCCTCCGGCGGTGCCGGAGGGACTTCTTCAAAAAGGCGCGCTGTGGATAAATATCCGCTCAAGCCGGAAAGCGGCGGCTCTGCGTCTTTCCGACGCAAAATGCGGGCCGCGGAAGCGGCCCTTTGCTCCGGTAGCCCTCAATCGCTTTTCAGAAGGTTCGCTGCAAAATGAAACATTTTGCAGCGAACCTTTTTCCGTGCAGCTTCCCCCATTGTCGCCGGCGCGTTGCCCGCTGCCGGTTATGCCATTTCCGATTCCGACTGCTCTTCCAGCGACTCGTCCAGCAGTTCGTCCAAGGTAACTTCATAATACTGCGCCAGCCTTTTTAGAAACATGACGGTCGGAAGCGTGCGTCCAATTTCATAATAGGCATAGGTAGAGCGTGTCAAGTCCAGCGCTTTGCAAAGCGCCTCCTGCGTTAACCCTTTTTTCCGCCGATAGTAGATCAGATTGTGCCCTATGTATCGTGGAATATCTCGTTTGCCTTTCGTTGTGTTCCCTCCTGTTCCCTCCTGCTCTGCCCGCCCTCGCCGGGCAGAGCACGCTTTTTTTGATCGCCATGGCCTGCCGGCAGCCGCTGCAAAACCGCCGGGCGGGGGAGACGCGATAACGGGAATGCCGCAATACCTGCCGCCGTGCTGGAAATCCCCTGGAGGGGTCCTGGTTTCCTCCCTGCGGAAACACCGCCCGGACAAAAGTTTTATTGATGAAGTTTGTGAAACTTATGGGAATGGAAGTTCTCTGCATTTGAGGGTATAATAAATATAGCGAAAGTGCCCATGGCTGTGAAAAAAATTGGATATCGCATTCCCAACGTAAGGAGGGCTGCGGCAGAGCCAACCGGCCCGCTTGCAGCCCGCAACAGAGAGGAAAGGAATGAGGTGTTGTCATGAGCGATCTCAAATACCGAGAACGGCTGTCTTCGTCGGTTGACAAAGGCCTGTACAAAGCCGTCTACAACCATTCGCTCGATAGCGGGGTTCCGCTTTCCCGGATTTTGGACGCCGCTATCGAACAATATCTGCGGGAAAAGGAGATCCCCTATACCCGGGAAACCCCTTATAAACAGGAAAAACGATAAAAGCCACCGATATGGTGACAACTGACGCCGCAATAGCTTCATAAACTTACCTAAGTTGTAAAAGCTATTATGGCATTTTGTTTTTCATCTGTCAAGAGGGAGGGGAAGAACGTAAAACCGTGTGCGGTTTTTCGACGTTTTTCGCTAAAGCGGCGAACATTTCCAGCGTCAGCTGCTCCGCCCGGGCGGTTTCCGGAATCCCCGCCTCCCGCAGCGCGGCCGCGGCCTGCTGCTTGTCCAGCCCGGCGCCGGCCAGCGCGTTGGGCAGCGTTTTCCGCCGCTGCCCAAACGCCGCGCGGACCAGGCGGAACAGCCATTCTTCATCCTCCACCCGGCAGGGCGGCTCCCTACGCACCTTCAGCCGGATGACGGCGCTGTCCACATTCGGCGCCGGGAGGAAGCTCCCCCGGGAAACCGGGAACAGCACCTCCGGCTCGGCATAATACTGCACCGCGAAGGTGACCGCGCCGCATTCCCGCGTCCCCGGCAGGGCGCAGAGCCGCTGGGCCGCTTCCTTCTGCACCATCACCGTGATATTCTCCACCGGCAGGCGGCTTTCCAGCAGCTTCATGAGGATGGGGGAGGTGATGTAATACGGCAGGTTGGCGCAGACCGCCACCCGCAGCCCGGGGAATTCCTCGGCGACGACCCGCCGCAAATCCAGCTTCATGGCGTCCCCGTGGAGGATGTGGGCGTGGGGATAGCCGCCGAGCGTTTCCTCCAGGACCGGCAGCAGCCGTTCGTCCAGTTCAATGGCCGTGACCCTGGCCGCCCGCCGCGCAAGCTCCCGGGTGAGCACGCCGATCCCCGGGCCGATTTCCAGCACGCCGGTCCCGGCGTCCGCGCCGCAGGCTTCCGCCATGCGGGGGCAGACGGAGGGGTTTATCAGGAAATTCTGCCCCAGCTTTTTGGAAAAGTGGAACCCGTGCCGGGCCAGCAGGGCCTTGACGGTCCCGATATCGGTCAAATTCTGTTCGTTATCCATGGGCCCTCCGTTCCTCCCCGTCTTGGGGCCGATAGGTCAAAAATGCTTCCGGCAGGAGCGCCGAAAGGGTGGTCCGCAAAATTTCCTCCCCCTGCGCCGCGGCGCGCAGGACGGTCAGATCCCCGAACTCCGCCAGCGCCTGCCGGCAGATCCCGCAGGGGGCGACCGGCGTGTCCCCCGCCGCCACCGCAAGCGCGAGGAAGCGGCGTTCCCCCGCGGTCAGCGCCGCCGCCAGAGCCGCCCGCTCGGCGCAGATCGTCCCGCCGAAGGACACGTTTTCGCTGTTGGCCCCCAGGTACACCCGCCCCGACTCGGCCAGCAGGGCGGCGCCCACGGCAAACCCTGAGTAGGGGCAGTAGGCGTTTTCCCGCGCCGAGCGCGCATATTCCACCAGTTCCTTGTCACTGAGCATCCGGTAGTTCCCCCTTGTTCTTGCGTCCATCCCCGCCTCCTTTCCCCTGCTCTTTTCCCTGTTCTTCCCCCGCCCGGGAGAGGAGAAAATCCGGCGGTATCCGTTTTTATTCCAGCCATGTTCCCTCTAAAGCCGGCCGGCAAAGGAGCGCGGGCCACGCCGTCAGCGGCTGTGCCGCTTCCCGGCCAGCAAAGGGCCGCCGCCTTTTCCCAAACGGCGACGGCGGGCGCAATCCCAAAAGGCGGCAGCATCTCCGCCGCGTGCAGCGCGGGGGAGATGCCAAACGGCCGCGCACCCTCCTGAGGGCTTTCCGCCCCCGCAATCCCGTCCGAAGGCAAACCGCAAAATACAAACGCATGAGGCGATGCCCCCTGCGTTTGTATTTTTGCGGTTATTTGTATTTTTTCACCCGTTTCATCCGGCGGCGACGGCGGCGGCGGTTATGCACGATATTCAGGATAATATACCCGATCAGCAGCACCGCGAGCAGCGCCAGCCCCCCGTAAAACCAGGGGGAGGAGAGGAAGGACTGGACCTGCGCCCAGAGGGACAGGATTTCGCTGCGTTCCACCGATTCGCTGGCCACCAGGTTCACTTCGCCGATTTTCTGGTCGACGTTGATAAACAGCTCGACCTTGCCCAGGACCTCCCCCTTGGTGACCGGCGCGTCCACCGCCTCGGCGTTCAGGGTCGCCTTTTTCAGGATGGTGGAGGGGTCGAGATCGTTGGCCACCGTCGCGGAAAAGTTGGTTTCCGGCACCAGGGTGACGGTGTCCTGATCCCAGGCCAGCCGGACGGGGAGCTGCGCCACCGGCTCATTTTTGCTCAACAGGGTTTTATAGGTGAAATTGTTGAAGGCCCACCGGTACAGGGTTTCGGTATCCCGGAAATGGACCCCCGATTCCCCCTCGCTGTTCTTCTCAGGGCATCCCAGCACCACCACCAGGTACTCGTACCCGCTGTCCCTGGCCACGGAAGCCAGGCAGCGGCCGGCCGAATCGGTGTAGCCCGTCTTCCCGTACGAAAGGGGCGAATAGTAATAGGCGCTGGTCGGCCGGCACAGATCGTTGGTGTTGGGGAGGGAATGGTTCCCCTTCCCCCCGCTCACCGGCACGGCGGTATATTCCGTGGCCGACAGGAGGGGCTCAAACTCCGGGAAATCCATCGCGTACCGCATGATCCGGTAGATATCCCGGGCGGACGTATACTGGTTGATGTGGTCGATACCGGTGACGTTGGCAAAGGAGGTGTTCTCGCACCCGATTTCCTGGGCCGTGGCGTTCATTTCCGCCACGAACTGCTCCTCGCTCCCGCACAGGGTGACCGCCAGCGTCACGCAGGCGTCCGCCGCCGTCTGGATCATCGACATCGACAGCAGATCCCTCACCGTCCAGGTCTCCCCGAACTCCATGTTGGCGGTGGTCAGCCCGGTCCCGGCGATCCGGTTGAAGCAGTCGATGGTATAGGTGCCGGTCGTATTATCCATGTCGATGTCCTTTTGACGGATCTGCTCAATCGCCACCGCCCCCACCATCAGCCGCACCAGCGCGGCGGGGGATTTCATTGCGTCGGCATCCAGCTCGTACAGGACGGTATCCTCCGCCTGGGTGGGGCCGAGCGCCACCACCAGCGCGGAACGGGCGCTGATCGATACGTCCTCGGGCAGGTCGTAGGCCGCGCCGGCCGGCAGCGGCGCGCACAGCAGCGAAAACAGCAGCGCCGCTGTCAGCGCCAGCGCGGGGAGAATGCGGAGGGCGCGGATTCGCAATTTCTTTTTCTGATTCATAGACAATCACCAATATTCCAGATATAATGGAAGGGAAGCTTCTTATCGGACGGCCCCTGCAAGGGGCTTCTAATAGCCAGTATACCAAATCTGCACAGCTTTTCCAGTAACAATATTGTCACATTCCTCCCGCCTATGCGCGGGGACAACGGAAGAATCCCGCCCGCCGGCGGGCGTTCGCAGAAAGGCAGGACACCGTTTATGGTTTATATTACCGGCGATACCCACGGGGACTTTTCCCGTTTCACCTCCCCCGCCGCCCGCCGCCTCAAAAAAGGCGACACCCTCATTGTCTGCGGGGACTTCGGCTTTATCTGGGACGGCGGGAAGCGGGAAGCCGCCCAGCTGAAAAAGATCGGCAAACTGCCCTACACCGTCCTTTTCCTGGACGGCCGGCATGAAAATTACGACCTGCTGCGCGACTATCCCGTCACCGAATGGAACGGCGGGAAGGTCCAGACGATTGAGGGGAACCTCATGCACCTGATGCGGGGCGAGATCTACACCATCGAATACGAAACCTACTTCGCTTTCGGGGGCGGCGAAAGCCCCGATCCTTCCCTGAGGGCCGGCGCCCGGACCTGGTGGGAGGAGGAAAACCCCACCGAACAGGAGATGATCGCCGCCCGCCGGCGGCTGGAAGAGGCCGGGAACAAGGTGGATTTTATCCTCACCCATGAGCCCTCCGGCAAGGCCCGGGGCTATATGAGCGGCCGCAGGGAGCCGATCAACGGGGTCAACCTCTTTTTGAACACCCTGGAGGATACGGTGGATTTCCAGCGGTGGTTCTTCGGCTGCCTCCATCTGGATAAGCCGATGAGCAAGCGGCATCTCGCGGTGTTCCGCGAGATTGTGCCGGTGCACGAGGCGGCTTCCAAGCGATGAAGGGCGGGCGGGGCGAAAAGCCCGAAAAACCGCCGGCCCTCACCGAAAAGCAGGCCCGCTTCCTTACCGCCTGCATTACCGAGCTGCGCCGGGAAGCGCCGCTGGACCGGATGGAACAATACGTGCAGCACGGGGACACCTCCTGCCTGCGGCACTGCGTGGCGGTGGCCTACCTCAGCTACCGCCTGAGCCTACGGCTCGGCCTGCGCTGCGACGCCCGCAGCCTCGTGCGCGGGGCGATGCTGCACGACTTTTTCCTGTATGACTGGCATCAAAAGAGCTCCGGCCATTCCTTCCACGGGTTCACCCACCCGGCGGCCGCCCTGCGCAACGCGGGGCGGCTCCTCCCGCTCAACCCCATTGAACGGGAAATCATCCGGCGGCATATGTGGCCGCTGACCCCCATCCCTCCCCGCTGCCGGGAAGCGTGGCTGGTCTGCCTGGCGGACAAAATCTGCTCGCTGCGGGAAACGGCGCGGATGCGCCCCTACCCCTTCCGCTCCCTGTACGGGGCCCTGCCGGGGAAACCGGCGGCGGGGCGGTAGCGGCAGCTCCCGCGGCGCCCAAGGCCCGGAACAGGAGGGAAGCGCCCTGCTCCCGCCCTATCCGGCGTCCGGCCCTGCCGCCGGGCGAAGCCCCCTTCCCCGCCAGCGCCGATTCGGCCGGGCTTACCGCGAGGGGGCCCGGGCTATGCTGCCGGCTTGCCACGGGATTCACCGGGTTTCGCCTCCCGCTAAACGGGGATACGCCAGGCAAAGCCGGGGGGCGTGCCAAGCGAAACCGGGGGTCGCTTGACGCGGCTCCTATTCCCCGTCGGGGTAAACCAGCTGCGTATGGGTGCAGACCTCCCCGATCTTCTCCCGCAGCGCCAGGAAGTCCGCGAAAGCGTCCGGCTTTTGGGACGGGTACCGCAGGAGGGCGGCGGGGTGCAGGGTGCCCATCATGAGCACGCCGCCTTTTTCGAAAAACTGCCCGTGCTGCCTGGTCACCTTGAAATCGGGGGAAATCAGGCGGCAGGCGGCCACCCGGCCGAGGCAGACCACGATCTTCGGGCTCAGGAGGGCGAATTGTTCACGCAGCCAGCCGATACAGGCCTCCTGCTCGTCAGGCAGGGGGTCCCTGTTTTTTGGGGGGCGGCATTTCACGATGTTGGCGATATAAATATTGTGTTCGCGGGAAAGCCCCACCGCCGCCAGCATCTTGTCCAGCAGCTGCCCGCCGCGGCCGACAAACGGCTCCCCCTGCAGGTCCTCGTTTTCGCCCGGCCCTTCCCCTACAAACAGCACTTCGGCGTCGGTCTGCCCCACCCCGAATACCACATGGGTGCGGCCGGCCGCCAGCCCGCAGCCGGTGCACTGCAGGCAGTCCCGTTTGAGCGTATCCCAATCCCGATGTTCCATCTGCTTTCTCCTTCCAGAAGGTCGGCGCCGGCTTCCGGGGCTTTGTTTCGGGCGGCAGCATCCCGCCCCGCCCGGCCCGGCGGCAATATGCTCCTATTATACCATAAACCGGCTTGAAAAAACAGGGGAAGCGCGGTACAATAAAGAAAGAACGGAAAACGCGGAAAGGATGTTGTCATTATGAGCAATCAGGTGTTGGTGGAAACCTCCGCCCGGCATGTCCATCTCTCCCAAAAGGATCTGGAAACGCTGTTCGGCGAAGGCTATCAACTGACGAATAAAAAGGACCTCTCCCAGCCCGGCCAGTTCGCCTGCACCGAGCGGGTGGACGTGGTCGGGGCCAAGAAAACCCTGTCCGGCGTCACCATCCTCGGCCCGGTGCGCCCCGACACCCAGGTGGAACTGTCCCTGACCGACGCCCGCTCGATCGGCGTGGACGCCCCCATCCGGGAGTCCGGCGACATCGCGGGCAGCGGCACCTGCAAGCTGGTCGGCCCCAAAGGGGAAGTGGAACTGACCCAGGGCGTCATCGCCGCCAAGCGCCATATCCACATGACGCCGGCCGACGCCGAGGCATTCGGCCTGCAGGATAAGGACGTCGTGAGCGTAAAAATCGACAGCGACGGCCGCGCCCTGGTGTTCGGCGACGTGGTGGTCCGGGTCAGCCCGAAGTATGCGCTGGCCATGCACATCGACACCGACGAATCCAACGCCGCCGGCGTTAAGCCCGGCATGATGGGCGAGGTCATCAAGTAAATCCGGCTTGGCGGCGCCCTGCGGACGGCGGGGCCGGGCAAGCCGGGGAAGCTTCCGGCCGGGAGACGCGCATGCGGCATCCTTCCGGCTGGGCGGAAAAGGCGGGCCGGGACAAGGCCTGCCGGCGTTATCCCAGGGGCTGCTGCAAAAGTCCCCTTTTGCAGCAGCCCCTTTTCCTATGCCTTTCATGCTTTTGCAATCAACGCCGGCGCTCTTTAGGCTCCGGCGTTTTGTTGCAGCTTTATAAGCCGCTCGCCCAGTCCGCTTAGGGGCCCGTGCCGTTTTGTGCCTTTGCCCTTCCGCTCCCGGCCAGGCGGATCCGCAGGGCGCGCCCCCCTTTTTTCGGACAGCGGAACGCGGAGACGCGCCCGGCCCCGGCCGCCGCTCCCGCCGCGAGGAGACAGGGGGAGCGGCTCCCCCGCCTCCCTGCCGGGGGTGTGGGGCAGGCGCGCCGGGGGGACGGTGCCGCACAGAGAGGGCGGAACCCGCCCCGGAAGGAAACAAGCGCCGCACGGATATATCCGTGCGGCGCTTTCCGTTGGTCGTGTTGATTATTCCGTCCATTTCACCGGGCGGCCATGCCAGATCTGCTCCGAATAATCGCGGATGGCGCGGTCGGAGGAAAAGATCCCGCTTTCGGCGGTATTGATCATCGCCATGCGCGCCCACTTGGGCCGGTCGGCATACGTCTGGGCGGAAAGCTGCTGCGCGCGGGCGTAATCCTCGAAATCGGCCAGCACCATATACGGGTCGCTGCCGGTCAGCGAGCCGGCCACCTCGCCGTAAGCCCGGCCGCCGAAGCCGTGGAACATATAATCAATCGCGCGGTGGATATGCGGATTGCCGTTGTACAGGGACTGGGGGTTATAGCCGCCGCGCTTTTTGATCTCCTCTACCTCCTGGGCGGTCATCCCGAAGATGAAGATGTTGTCCGGCCCCACCGCATTGTAGATCTCGACGTTCGCGCCGTCCATGGTGCCGAGGGTCACCGCCCCGTTCATCATCAGCTTCATGTTGCCGGTGCCGCTCGCCTCGGTGCCGGCGAGGGAGATCTGCTCGCTGATATCGGCCGCCGGCATCATCAGTTCCGCCAGCGTCACCCGGTAATCCTCCAGGTAGACCACCTTCAGCTTATCCCGGACCGCCGGATCGCTGTCGATTTCCTTGCCCAGGGCGCAGATAAAGCGGATGATCTCCTTAGCCAGGTAGTACCCCGGCGCGGATTTCGCGCCGAACAGGTAGGTGCGGGGGACGAAATCCATGTTCGGGTTGTCTTTGAGGGTGAGATAGGTGTGCAGGATATGCAGCGCGTTGAGGTGCTGGCGCTTGTACTCGTGCAGCCGCTTGACCTGCACGTCGAAAATCGAATCGGGATCCACGGTGATGCCGTTGTTTTCCCGGATATAGTCGGCCAGCCGCACCTTGTTTTCCCGTTTGATCTTCAGGAATTCCTCCTGCGCCGCCGGATCGTCCGCATACGGCCGCAGCTTCGAAAGCTCCTCGGCATGCAGGACAAAGCCGTCCCCGATTTTCCCTTGAATGAACCGGGACAGGCCGGGGTTGGACTGGCAGAGCCAGCGGCGGTGGGCGATGCCGTTGGTGACGTTCTCAAATTTTTCCGGCATCATGGTGTACTGGTCGTGGAAGACGTCGTTTTTGAGGATTTCGCTGTGCAGCCTGGACACGCCGTTGACCGAATGGGCCGCCGCCACGCAGAGGTTGGCCATCTTGATAACGCCGTAGCTGATGATGGCCATCCGGCTGACCTTCTCCTTGTCCCCGCCGGTCTCCTCCATCATCCGGGCGCTGAAGCGGTTGTTGATTTCCTGCACAATCTGGTAAATCCGCGGCAGCCGCTGGGAGAAGAGGTCCTCCGGCCAGCACTCGAGCGCCTCGGCCATGACGGTGTGGTTGGTGTAGGCGACGGTGCGGGTGACGATATCCCACGCGGGTTCCCAGCCGTAGCCGCACTCGTCCAGGAGGATCCGCATCAGCTCCGGGATAGCCAGGGTGGGGTGGGTGTCGTTGATATGGATGGCGGTCATCTCCGGCAGGGTGTCCATCGAGCCGTACTGCTCCAGATGCCGGCGCACGATGTCCTGGATCGACGCCGAAACCAGGAAATACTGCTGGGACAGGCGCAGGGATTTCCCTTCCCGGTGGTTGTCCGCCGGGTACAGCACCTGGGTGATGGCCTCGGCCATCGCCTTCTGCTCCATGGCCCGCATGTAATCGCCCTGGTTGAACAGGGACATATCCATCCCCGGGGAGGTCGCCCGCCAGAGCCGCAGGGTGGAAATGCCCCTGCCGTCCTTGCCGGGCACCATCATATCGTAGGCCAGGGCGACGACGATGTTGGGATCCTCATGCTCCACATGATGGTAGCCGTCGTCCCACCATTCCCGGATATGGCCGTCGAACTTGACCTGCTTGGTCAGTTCCGGCCGGGGCAGGAGCCAGCTTTCCCCGCCCGGCAGCCAGAGGTCGGGCAGTTCGGTCTGCCAGCCGTCCACCAGCTTCTGGCGGAAAATGCCGTATTCGTACAGCAGCGAATACCCCACCGCCGGGATGGATTCGGTCGCCAGGCTGTCCAGGAAGCAGGCCGCCAGCCGGCCCAGGCCGCCGTTCCCCAGGCCCGCGTCCGGCTCCAGCTCGTACAGGGAGTCCAGCTTGACGTCGTACCGCAGCAGGACGCTGCGGGCCTTCTCGGTGAGGTTGAGGTTGTACAGGGTGTTCTTCAGGGAGCGCCCCATGAGGAATTCCATGCATAGATAATAAACCTGCCGGGAATTCTGCTCATGGGTCTTTTCAATATAATCCAGCCGGCGGGAGCGCATCAGGTCGCGGAGCACCAGCACCAGCGCGTTATAAAAATTCTCGTCGGTCGCGCCCTCCGGCTGCACCGAAAAATTGTGCAGCAGCTTTGTCGTCAGCCGATCGGCCAGTTCACTTTCCGAGATATCCGGATAGCCGGCCCCCGCCGGGGCGGAAGGCTCCTTCTTCGCATTTGTCCATTTTCCTGCCATGGCAATCCTTCCTTTCCTTCTCGCCGCCCGGCAGTTTTCAGGCCGGCGGCGCCTTTCCATCCATAGCATTACCCTATTCGCCTTCATTATATAGTATACGCTTGACATTTGCAAGGGTTCATCGTTTTTCAATAAGGAGTTTCAACATTTCTCCAATATTCGCGCTTATTTTTAGCGACATGCATAAAAACAGCTTGATTTTCATCCCCAATGCCACGGAGAAAACCGCTTCCAGGCAACAAACTTTATAATAAATAGTAACTTGACAAAATAAATTGAATATGCTAGAGTACAGATACCGGTTTTCCCCGGCCGCTTGCCGGCCCTGACCGCGGAAGGAGATTTCCCATGAAAAACGCGTATTCCCTCCCCTGCAATATCGCGCAGACCCTTAACCTCATCGGGGACAAATGGTCCCTGCTCATCCTCCACCGCCTGCTGACCGGGCGGGGGACCTTCAAGGAACTGCTGGACGGCCTGGAAGGGATCCCCACCAACCTGCTTTCCCAGCGGCTCAAGACGCTGGAGGACGACGGCCTGGTCCGCAGCGAGCTGTATCAGGAGCATCCGCCCCGATACCGGTATACCCTCACCGAAAGCGGCGCGGACCTGGAGGACGTATTCAACGCCCTGGTCCTCTGGGGGGGAAACCACCTGACCACCTGCTACAAAAAGCTGGTACACGAAGCCTGCGGCCATCCGGTGGAGCATCTCTATTACTGCCCCCACTGCCGGAGCACCGTCGGGAGCGACGAGCTGGGCGTCCGGGAAGCGGGCGGCCAATCCGCAAAGGAGGCGCAGCGGCATGGACAATAAAACCGATATTCTCATCGTCGGCGCCGGGCCGGCCGGCCTTTCGGCCGCAGTCAACGCCGCCGCACGGGGGAAGACCGTGCGGATCCTGTCCGGCGAGAACACCATCCTCTCCAAAGCGGAGGCGGTGGACAATTACCTGGGGCTATACCACCTGACCGGGCCGGAACTGATGCGCCGGTTCACCGAACACGCCGCCGCCATGGGCATCGTCCCGGAAAAGGGCCGGGTTTCCAACCTCCTGCCGTTCGACGGGGCGTTCATGGCCAATTTCAGCGGGCAGATCATGCAGGCCTCGGCCGTCATCCTGGCCACCGGCGCGGCAAAGGCCCGCGCCGTCCCCGGCGAAGCCGAACTGCTCGGCCATGGCGTCAGCTACTGCGCTACCTGCGACGGGATGCTCTACCGCGGGAAAAAGGCGGTGGTGTGGGGCCTGGCGCCGGACGCGCCGGAGGAGGCGAATTTCCTCCGGGGCATCGGGGTGGAGGTTTCCTATATTGCCCGGAACGGCCGGCCGGAGGAGCTGGACGCCGCCATCCCCTTCTATCCCGGCCAGGTGGAACGGGTGGAAGGCAGCGAAGGCCGGGTGGCCGGCGTGCATATAGGGGGGAGCGGCGCCCCCGGCGGGCAGACGCTCCCCGCCGACGCGGTCTTCATCCTCCGCTCCGCCATCGCCCCCGCCGCCTTAATCGACGGGCTGGAGATGGAGGACGGCTTTGTAAAGGTCAACCGGCTTATGGAAACCAACATCCCCGGCCTTTACGCGGCGGGGGACTGCACCGGCGCCCCGTTCCAAATCGCCAACGCGGTGGGGGACGGCCTGGTCGCCGCCCAGCAGGCCGCCCGGTACCTCGACAAGCAGGCCCGAAACGGGGGATAAGCGGCGGCCCGCCTGCGGGTATGCCGCCTGCCCCTTTTCCATATATAAATAACACAATCCTGATAACAGAAAGAAGGACGATGGTATGTCAACAGCAATCAAGCATCCGAATGTGGGCGAATTCGACGAACTGCTCGGCGGGGATCGGCCGGTGCTGGTGGATTTCTGGGCCGAATGGTGCATGCCCTGCCGCATGCTCGCCCCGGTCATTGAGCAGCTGGGCGAGCGGTATGCCGGCCGGATCGCGGTGGCGAAGGTGAACGTCGACGAACAGCCGGAACTCGCCGCGCGGTATCATATCCAGTCCATCCCCACCGTCATCCTGTTTGATAAGGGCCAGCCGGTCCACACCGAAATCGGGCTGCGCCCCCTCGACGCGTACACCCGGAAGATCGACGCGCTGCTTGGCTGAAACGGCGCGGAGGGGGGAGGCCCCGGAAAGGGCCCCCCTTGAGCAAAAAGGCGGTGGGAGCTGTCCTGCGCAGCGGCTGAAAATCCCCTGAAATGAGCGAAAAGGAACCCCCGCCGGGGCTCCCAGGCTTCCACGCTTGTGCATATTGCCGCTTATTGATTTTTTGACAGCCGAAGGCGGGCCGTTTTCACGGCCCGCCTTTTTGCGCATTGGCTTCCTCCCGCCCGGGCAGGATGCCCTTCTGTCCACCGGGCGATGCAATATTCCCCTGCCGGGCGGCGGTTCTCCCTTGCCGCGCCCCTATCGGGAGCCGTCCCCGGCGGAAGGGGGGGATTCGCCGGCAAGGTCTTCAACAAAATGGACAGGATACTGTTCCCAATACTGTTTGTATACCCTGTCCTCCTGCCCGTCCAGGTTTATCTGATACATCCGGAAGGTCACGGGGATATCCTTGGGCTGCCACTGCTCCCGATAGGAATAGCGGTAGGTCATCCCCATCTTCCGCATCACGGCGCCGCTGGCCGGGTTGAGGATATCGTGGGTGGCCGTAACATAAGGATAGCCGGCCTCGCTGAGCCGGGCCAGCACCGCGCGCCCGGCCTCGGCCGCAATCCCCTGCCCCCAATGCTCCCTGCGCAGCGCATAGCCCAGGTCCCGGCTTTCGCCGCCGCTCACATGGACGTACCCTATCGGCGTATCCTCCGCCCTGAGGCAGACGGCGTACCGGTAGCCGCACGGCTTTTCATAGCTTTCCAGGTAAAATTCCCGCAGGCATTTTTCCGCCTCCTCCCGGCTTTCCAGCGGGAACCACGGCAGGAACCGGTTCACCTCTTTATCGCTGTAAAGCCGGTAGACCGCTTCGCCGTCCGCGGGGGTGAACCGCCGCAGGATCAGCCGCTCGGTTTCGAGTACGGGGGTATTTTCGATTTTCGGCATGGCTGCTGCTCCTTTCCCGTCCTGCGGACGGCTGTTTCGCTCACCGGGCGGCCTGGAGCCGGCGGGCCCCCGCCCGGGCCGCCACCCGCCTGCGCATGGGAGGCCCGCCCGCGTCTTCCGCGCCTGCCCAAAACCGGCCCGCCCCCTCATATTTGCCCGCAGGCGGACATACGCTGTACCGGAGGCCGTTTTCCGGCGGCCTTTTCACCCCGCCGCCTCCGGCGAGCGGGGCGGGCGGCGCGGACGGCGCCGGGAAGGGGCGGGAAGCTTGGAGATGGCGATGTGGTTCGATATCGGCATTGTGGTGCTGTACCTGGGGATTTTAATCTGGATTGGGCTGCGGGGAGGCAAAAACGTCAAAAAGGCGGAGGATTTTACCGCGTCGGGAGGCCGGTACGGTACCTTCATCCTCTTTGCCTCCCTTTCCGCCTCCTATATCGGCGGGGGGTATTCCTCCGGCAACGCCGCCCACGCCTTCTCCGAAGGGATCGGGATGACCGCCGCCCTGTTCGGCTTCAGCCTCGCCACCATTTTGATCGGCAAATTCCTGGTCCCCGGCGTGAAGCGGTTCGAGGGGGC
Organism: Candidatus Avimonas merdigallinarum; assembly: GCA_904377855.1. Lineage (GTDB taxonomy): Bacteria > Bacillota > Clostridia > Oscillospirales > Acutalibacteraceae > Avimonas > Avimonas merdigallinarum. The sequence continues at coordinate 23,862 of CAJFGS010000020.1, read as the reverse complement.
CGGCACCGTGGGCGGGTTAATCGGCCAGGCCTACGGCCGGGCCGCCCGGGTGCTAACCGGCGCCTTTTCCTTCCTTTGCTGCGCGGGGGTGGTGGGGGCGCAGATGGGGGCCATGGGGATGGTGTTCAACGTCCTCCTCGGCATCCCGCCCAAGCTCGGGATCCTGATAGGGTGCGGAATCATCCTGCTGTATTCCACCACCGGCGGTCTGCAGTCCATCATCCTGGCGGATATGGTGCAGTTTGTCATGCTCGCGGTGGGGATGCCGCTGCTCCTGGCGATGTCCCTCGCCCGGGCGGGAGGGCTCGGCGCGGTGCTGGACGCCGTGCCGCCGGAATATCTCGACCCCCTCAACGGGACCACCGCCGCGGGGTTTTTCTCCCTGTTCCTGACCATGATGTTCGGCGAGGCGCTCGCCCCGCCCTACACCCAGCGGCTGCTGATAGGGAAAAACCCGCAAAGCACCGCGCGGGCCACCATCCTCAGCGGCGCCTTTTCCATCCCCTTTTTCATCATCACCGGCCTGATTGGGATGGCCGCGTACGCCCTGCATGTCACGGAGGACGCCGGCACCGCGATGCCCGCCCTGGTCCAGGCGGTGCTGCCTCCCGGCATCCGGGGGATTGTAATGGCCTCGATGGTTTCGATCATCCTCTCGGCTGCGGACGGGTTCCTCAACGGCGCGGCGGTGGGGCTGGTCTGCGACACGGTGCTTGTCCTGCGCCCCTGCATGAGCGACAAGGCGCAGCTCTGGTGGCTGCGGGCGGTCAACCTCGCCACCGGGCTCGCGGCGGTCGCGGTGGCCTTCCTACTGCCGGATATTTTCAACATCCTGATCCTCGCCTACTCCTTCTGGTGTCCGCTGATCCTGGTCCCCCTGGCGGCGGCCCTGCTGGGCGTCCGCTCCAACGGCCGGGCGTTCCGGGGGGCGCTGCTTGCCGGATTGGTTTCTTCCCTGGCGTGGAATTTCCTCCTTCACAAGCCCTGGGGCGTCGACGGCGCGGTGGTGGGCATGGCCTGCAACCTGCTGGTCTTTCTCCACCGCACCCGCCAGTTCCAGCGGCACCGCGTCCAGAGGCTCTCCCTGTGCGTCCCCGGGAAGGCGGGCCGCCGCCCGCCCCTTCCCCCAGTGGGAGGGAGGGGCCGCTGAAAGGAGCCGGCAAAGCCCCTCCCCGCCGCCCCATGGCAGGCTTTCCCGCGCTTTGCAGGGGAGAGAGGCCGCAAGGCCTGAGCGCAGCGATTTCGATACAGGAAACCGAAAAGGCAGAAAGGGGCTGCCCGTTTACGGGCGGCGGGAAGGACGTGCAAAAAGGCGGATAATCCCTTGCCTCCTGAGTGGCTGGCCGATATCAAGCCCATGGCTTCGCCGGGGGCTTGACTCGGCAAAAGGCGGGCCTCCAGGCGCCGATAATAAGCAGGGGCCGCTTCCCCGCAGCGGGGAGCGGCCCCTTTTCCGCATTCCGGGAAACGATTCCGCGGGGGCGCCGTCCCGGAATGGCTTTCTCCAGCTTTTCCCGGGAAATCCCTTCCCGTCCGCCTGGGCGGACGCCCTTATTCCCCCACCGCCCGAATCACCGCCTGGGCGACGGCCTCGGGCGAAGCGTCCGCGTCCACCACATGGGTTGCCGCCGCGCGGTAAAGGGGGAGGCGGCGGCCGTACAGTTCCCGCGCGGCCTCTTCCTTATCCGGGCGGGCGAGCAGGGGCCGGGTGGTGTCCCCCTCCAGCCGGTGCAGGAGAACCGGCAGCGGCACGTCGAGCAGCACCACCGCCCCCTTCTCCGCCAGCGCCGCCGCGTTTTCCGGGAAGGTCAGCGCCCCGCCGCCCGCTGCGATGACCAGGCCGTCCCGGCTGCCCAGGGCGGCGCAGAGCTCCCGCTCCCTCCGGCGGAAATCCGCTTCCCCGAACCGCGCGAAAATCGCGGAAACCGTCATCCCCGCCTGCTTTTCAATCGCCTCGTCCATGTCCAGGAATTCCCGGCCGGTGCGGGCCGCCAGAATTTTCCCCACCGTGGTCTTCCCGCAGCCCATAAAGCCGCACAGCGTAATCGAACGCATCGGCGCATCCTCCTTTTTCACTCTAAGCCCGGCCCCGCCGGCAGCAGGGATTCGGTGACGCCGCCCTCCCGTTTTATCATCCAAAAAGGCGCTGCATCTCCTGCTGGGAATCCTCAATCAGCGACGCGATCGCCTCCGACGAAAACACCGCGTTATACCAAATCTGGTGCGCGATCGCCGCCTGCCAGACCAGCATCGGCATCCCCCCCACCGTCTTGGCGCCGGACGCCGCCGCGCAGCCCAGCAGGGCGGTCACCCCGGGATTGTACACCGCGTCAAACACCGCCGCCGTATGAGAAAGGACCGCCTTGTCCACCGGCATCGCCTGCGTATGGGGGTACATCCCCACCGGCGTGGCGTTAATCAGCAGGTCGAAATCCCCCTCCAGCCGGTCCAGCGTGGTCCGCTCATACGAAACCGCGGGGACCAGGCGGCGGACGTAGTCCTCCAGCTCCCTTGCCTGGGGCAAGTCCGATTCCCGCACCCCGTTGACAATCGTGCACCCGGCGAGCGCGGCTTCGCAGGCGAAGGTACGCCCCACCCCGCCGCTCCCGAGCAGTGCCACCCGGCCCTTGAGCGGGATGCCGCCGCCCTGCAGCGCGGCCAGGAACCCTTCCGCGTCGGTATTGTAGCCGAAGCAACCCTGCTCGGTGATATCGATGGTATTGACCGAGCGGTACAGCTCGGCCCGCCCGCGCAGCCCGTCCAGGAAGGGGATGACCGCCTGCTTATACGGGATGGTGACGTTCAGCCCGCCCGCTGTTTTGAGCAGGCCGCGCAGTTCCGTTTCCAGCCGGTCGGGGAGGATCTCCCGCGCCGAATACTCGTCAGCGCGCCCCTGGGCGGCGAAAAGGCGGGTGTGGATAAAGGGGGACATGCTGTGCCCCAGCGGGTGGCCGATGACATAATACGGCGCGGACTGGCTCATACGCAGACTTCCTTTCCCATGCTGTCCCGGCGGGCGGGATTCCCCGGGCGCGCCCCCTCGGAAAAAGGGGAACGCCCCCGCCCGCGGAAATTTCAAAAAACTTCCAAAAGGTGATTGACAAATCCGGAATTTGCTAATAATATTTTCATGTACCAGGGCGGCGCGGGGCCTCGCCTGCCGGCCGTCCATGGGGATTATAACACAAAGCCGCGCCGCTGTCCATTTCACGGCGGCAAATCACGAGCAATATGAATGGAAGGATGAAGCGGAATGGTACTCGAGAAGGTAAAGGCGATTCTCAGCAGCCAGTTTGACGTTGAGGAGGATTCGATTACCCCGGAAACGAACATCGCCGACGACCTCGGCGCCGATTCGCTGGACGTTGTGGATATGCTGATGTCGTTGGAGGATGAATTCAACGTGGAAATCCCGGACGAGGAAATCGACCATATCCGCACCGTGGGCGAGGTTGTCGCCTATATTGAGGAGCATATGTAAGGCCTGCGCGAAGCGTGCGTGAGCCTGGTTCTCCCGGCAAAGCCGTCCCCGCGGGCGGAATATCAAAGCCAGAGGGGCGCTGCCATGGATGCAGCGCCCCTTATTGCATGAAGGGAACCGCACGCTGGACGAGCCGGAATTCCTGGCGCTTCATAATTATTCAAAGTCATTTGAACGGACGTAGCTTGTTCCTTGATATATCCGTACAGCGAATGGACGCGGCCGGACAGCATGCTCGGAAGAGAAGCAAAGAGGGAAATCTATCCGGCATCCATTGAATGAGGGCAAGGCGGGAGGGTCGCCATGAGCAAGGCAAAAGGATTTGATAGCAGACGGTTCAAAAAAATACTCATTATATGCACAGTATTCATAGTGGTTGTGTTGACCTGTACGACTTTTCTCATCTTGAGAACTCCTCAGGTAAAATTCCTCTCCCGGCCCGGGGAGCAGGCTTTGGTGGAAGTGGTCGGGAAGCGTATCGATAGACGCACCACCTCTGGTGGCGGAGGTTCAGGTATTTCTACCATCTTTTCTTATCGTATTTCGTTCCAGTTCCCCGACGGCACGGTAAAAGAACTGGAAGTCGACAAATTCAGTTTGTCCGGCGTTCAAGAGGCGGCCCCGTACAGTTTTATATACGACGGTATACACGAAGGGGACGCCGGCACCCTGACCTATAAAGAACTGGACCCGGCAGGGATAGAGCGGTGGGGAGAAATTTCCGGTAGAAAGTTTATCTGCTTTGAACAGGACGCCGAATATGGCGGGAGAAATTTCTACCCGATTGACCGCGACCGCAAAAACAAAATCATCGCGATGGGGTTCTGCCTTCTGATGCTTTCTGCAGTAGTGTTCTTCATAGTGTGTCTCTGGATAACCCTCCGGAAAACGCAGAAAGCAAAGGAAGAGTGGAAACTCGAGATTCGCGAAAGAGCCGAGCAGCAGGCGGCCTGGCAACGGCAACAGAGCCAGGAGGAAAGGCAAAGAAGACAAGCCCAGGAAGAGCAGCAGCAAAAAAGGAAGCGCCAGAAGCAGCGGCAAAAGCGGCAGCGGAAGAAACAGAAGAAGTAACCGTCCGCTTTTCCTGCCCTTTGCCATCCCCGCTCGCAGCGCCGCCCCCGTTTCCGTTTGCGGCGCAGTATGCAGCCATACTGCGCCCATCACACGGACGGGGGCGGTTCTCTTTGCCGGGGAATATTGGTCCCTGCTGATGTATGAACGGCAAGGGGAAACAGCCGGGCGACGGGGGCCGAAGGGCTCCCGTATTCCCCGTTCGTCCCGCTCCCCTTCCCCAGTTTCCGCCCTCCCTTTCCTGCGCTGGAGGGGTTCCCCTTTCCGGGTAGACGGAGCCCCTCTTTACGGAAAGTATTGTACCATCCCCCTCCCCCGGGCCCCTGCCTTAAAGCTGTAACAAGGGCAACAGCGCTGCAGGGGCTCCCGCCGCCCGGCAGCGCCGGGGGGAAGGGAATCCCCCGGAAAGCACCCTCCGGCGGGCGGAGGGCTGACAGGGCGGCAAAGGATGTGGGAAGCGCGGGAACGGCGTTCCACCCTCCCATCTGCCGCCCAAATACTGATTTTGATAAACCCCTCGATTTATACTATGTGGAAAACTCCGTGGAAACTGTGAACAATCGTTCTGGATTGTTCAAAACGCATTCGCTTTCCGGGGAAGGAAAGGGCGGGCGGCGCCAAAGCTGTTCCGGGAGGGCCGCGGAGGACATGCCGGTGCGTATAACCGCCCCGGAGGAAGGCGGAAAAACCGCTTTACAGCCGGTAATCCCCTCCCCCTTCGCGGTTGCGGGCCCCGTTCCGCCTGTGGGCGCGGACCGAAAGGCGCCCTCCGGCGAGGGGCCTGTGACGGCGGGACGGCGCGTTCCCTCCGTTGCAGAGGCCCCGCCTGCCCGTCCCGGAGCGCAGGGGGCGGACATTACCTCCCGCGGCGGAATCAAGGCCGACGCGGAAAGGGCGGCCTGCACAGGCCCTGCAAGAATCCGGCGCTGACTAGCCCCTCAAGGGGCACGGCGTCCCCCGCCCTGCCGCCCGTAAGCCGGCTCCATCTGCGGCAGCCTGTGGGATACGCCGTTGCTTGCCATTCCATGTAGTTTCTCTTTCTCCCCCCCGTGGAACCGGGGAGTTCGCTTAAGCAGACAAAAAAGAGCCGGCGGACGGTTCCGCCGGCTCTTTTTATCGGATTTTCATCGAGATGTCCAGCGCCTTGACCGAATGGGTGAGGGCGCCGATCGAGATAATGTCCACGCCGGTTTCCGCCACGGCGCGCAGGGTTTCGTCGGTGATGCCGCCGCTGGCCTCCAGCAGCGCTTTCCCGCCGACCAGCCTGACCGCCTCGGCCATGGTGGGGCAGTCCATATTATCCAGCATGATGACGTCGGCCCCGGCGTCCAGCGCTTCCTGCACCTCCGCCAGGGTGCGGGTCTCGACCTCCAGCTTCACCATATGGCCCAGCTGGCCGCGCAGGGCGTTCACCGCCGCCGTGATTCCACCCGCCGCATCGATGTGGTTGTCCTTGAGCATGGCGCCGTCCGACAGGTTGAACCGGTGGTTCCGCCCGCCGCCCACGGTGACCGCGTATTTCTGAAGGAAGCGCAGCCCCGGCAGGGTCTTGCGGGTATCGGCAATGGACGCCCGCGTCCCTTCCACAATCCGGACGCAGCGGTCGGTCGCGGTGGCCACGCCGGACAGGTGCTGCAGCAGGTTGAGCGCCGTCCGCTCCCCCTTGAGCAGGGCGCGGGTGGAGCCTTCCACCTCGGCGATCACCTCCCCGGGCCGCACCCGGTCGCCGTCTTTTTTATACACCTCCGCCCGGAACGCGGGGTCGAGCAGGGGGAACACCCGCAGCGCCACGTCGACGCCGCAGAGCACCCCCTCCGCCTTCGCCAGGAACCGGGCAGAGGAACGGGAATCCTCCGGAATCATGAGATCGGTGGTGGTGTCGATATAATGGATGTCTTCACGCAGCGCGGTTTTGATGACGTCGTCCACCGCAAACGCAGGCAGCAGCATAAAAATCCTCCCCTTCTCCGCCTCGAAAACGCATATCGAGGCCTATGTATATTCGAACTTATCGCTGGGCCGAATACAGAAAATGCAGCATGTCGCCATGGTAATACCGGGCGGTAAACTCGTCTTCCTTCGCCATGCCGATGCTTTCCGCCACTTTGATGGAGGCCGTATTGTCCGCCTTAATGATGGCGTATACCTTATCCCTGTGTAAATGCTCAAGCGCATATTTTTTGCAGGCCAAGGCCGCTTCCCGTGCATATCCGCAGTGCCAGAACGCCTCTTTCAGCAGATACCCGATTTCCAGCACCTGCGTATCCTTATACGGCTGCATGGTAAGCCCCGCCTGCCCGATCATTTCCTTCGTCGCTTTCAAAATGACCGCCCACAGCCCAAAGCCGTATTCCCTGTACCTTTTAATCTGGCGGTGAAGCCATGCTTCTACGCCCTGCTGCGAAAAGTCATGTTCATAGGCGTACATCACATTTGGGTTCTGCAAAATTTCCGCTAAATCCCGGAAATCGCTCTGCGTCATTTCCCTGAAATATAAGCGGTCGGTTTCAAAAAGCATAATCACTCCCAGGCAGGTTCCCCTCGGCCTGTTCCACGTCAAGAATGGTAGCCCAAGGTAGCCGTAGCCGTCCGCCTCAATAGGTGGCGGAGGTTTTGTTGTCGTCCTGTTTCTCGATGACCTCCCGCACCACTTCGCTCAAAATAATCGTGCAGACGGTCGCCAGGCTCTTCGCCTCGATATAATCGGTTGTCAGGGCATAGCCGCCGGTCTTCAGTTCCTCCAGGATGGCGGCTGCTTCCCGCAGCCCGAACTGCACCGCGTCATAGTCCGGGATGACGAACCACGCTTTCTGCATAATCGCCCGGATCCGGGTGCGGTGGCCGGGATCGAGCGCCCGCCCGCCCGCCGGCGCCGCCGGGGAGGGCGTTTCCACGCCGCTTTCCTCATGCCGCATCCGGCGGCTGATGTCGTAGGTGCAGCGGCGGGCAAAAACCAGCGCCTCCAGCAGGGAGTTGCTCGCCAGCCGGTTGAGCCCATGCACCCCGGTGTGGGAGCATTCGCCCGCGGCGTACAGCCGGTCCACCGTGGTGTCGCCGTACACGTTCACATCGATGCCGCCCATGAGGTAATGCTGGCAGGGGAAGACCGGGATCCGTTCCCGGGTGATGTCCACCCCTTCCTCCAGGCAGCGCTCGTAAATCATCGGGAAGCGGTCCTTGATGAACTTTTCCCCGCGGAAGGTGATATCCAGGTAAAAATCCTCGCTGCCGGTGCGCGCCGCCTCGAGCATGATGCTGCGGGAGACCACGTCGCGGGGGGCGAGTTCCCCCCGCTCGTCGTACCGGGACATAAACCGCTCGCCGTGCGTATTGAGGAGCATGGCCCCTTCCCCCCGCACCGCTTCGGAGATAAGGAACCGTTCCCGCCCCTGGGCCGCGGCGAACGCGGTGGGGTGGAACTGGACCAGCCGCAGGTTTTTGATCCGCGCCCCCAGCTCATGCGCCAGGGTGATGCCGTCCCCCGTCGCAATCGCGGAATTGGTGGTGTAGGGATACACCCGCCCGATCCCGCCGGTGCACAGGATGCAGTAGGAGCAGGAAAGGGCGCGGTATTCGCCGTTTTCCAGCAGCCCCGCCCAGAAGCCGCCGCCCGCCGGGGTGAGGGAGGCAAGCTGGGTATTTTGAAGGAAATCAATATTCGGCTTCTGCTGCGCGGCGGCGAGCAGCTTCTCGGTAATCTCCCGCCCGGTGGAATCCTTGTGGTGCAGGATCCGGCGGCGGGAATGCCCACCCTCCAGCGTCATCGAGATGTGCTGCTGGTCGTCCCGGTCGAAGTCCACCCCCATCTCCTTCACCAGGCGGAGGACGTCCTCCGGCCCTTCGTTCACCAGGATTTCCAGGGAGCGCAGATCGTTTTTGTACCCGCCCGCTATCAGGGTGTCCGCAATATGGAGCCGGTAATCGTCGTTGGTCTTGTCCACCACGGCGGCCACGCCCCCCTGCGCCAGGAAGCTGTTGCACAGGGTCAGCTCCCGCTTGGAAAGCACCAGCACCCGCACGTCGGGCGCGAAATTGAGCGCCGCATACAGGCCGGCCACGCCGCTGCCCGCAATCAGTACGTCGTATTCGTTTTTCATTGTCGAGAACCTCTTTTCCAGCGGGCGCCCCCCGCCCGGAGAATCGTCCGGCGGCTTACAGCCAGCGGACAAAACCGGTTTTTATCCCCCGGTTATACCCCGCCCGCTCATAAAAGCGGAGCGTTTTCTCTTCCCGGGAACCGGTCGTCAGCATGATTTTACAGCATCCGGCGGCCCGGGCGAGAGCATCCGCTTCCCCCCAGGCAGGCGGATGCCAATCCCCGCCCGCGGTGCGCCGCGCCGGTCACGACGTTTTTCACCAGGGCATAGGGCTTTCCGCCGTGGGTCAGGTTGGGAATCACCGCCACCGCCACCGTGCAGGTGGAGACCGGCTCGCCGCCGTCTTCCGCCACCAGGACGGAGCAGCCTGGGGAAGCCCGGACCGTCTCTCACAGCGCCGCGCATTCCCCGGGCTCCTGCGCCGGGGTGCCGGGGTGAAACTGGGCGTACAGCCGCAGCAGGGCGGGCAAATCCTCCCGGCGGGCTTTTCTCACCACAGCCGTCAGCCCCCCAGGCGGATCATATTCGTCAGGCTGGCGCGGGCCGCGTCCGCGAGGGCGGCGTCCAGCACGATTTCCTCCCCGCCGGCCCCTTCCATGGCGGCCGCGACGCTTTCCAGCGTGGTCAGCTTCATGTCCGGGCAGGTCAGCTTCTCGGGGCAGAGCTGGTGCAGCCGGCCGGGATAATCCAGGGAAAGCCGGTCGACCACCCCCCGCTCCGTCCCCACGATAACCTCCCGGTCGGTGGAGAGGATGTATTCGATAATCGCGGCGGTGGAGCCCGCCATGTCGGCCAGGGCGACCGCTTCGGCGGGGCATTCGGGATGGATGGCGACCACCGCGCCGGGATGGGCCGCTTTGGCGGCGCGCACATCCTCCGCCGTGATTTCCCTGTGCACGGGGCAGTACCCGTCCCAGGTGATAATCTCCTTCTCCGGCACCTGGGAGCGCACATAGCTCCCCAGATGCTGATCCGGAATAAAGAGCACCCGCTTATTCGGCAGGGCGCGCACAATCTTGACCGCCGACGAAGAGGTCACGCACACGTCCGCGACCGCCTTCAATTCGGTGGTGGTGTTGATATAGGCGACGATCGCCACGTCCGGGTTGGCGGCGCGGAACGCCTCCACCCGCTGCGGGGAAATCTGGCGGGCCATCGGGCAGTCCGCATCCGGCTCGACCAGCACCACCCGCTTTTCCGGGCAGAGGACCTTGATCCCTTCCGCCATAAAGCGGACCCCGCACATATACACGGTGCCGGCGGCGGTCTCCGCCGCCTTCTTGGCCAGCGCGAAGCTGTCCCCCACGATATCGGCGGCGGCCTGCACGGCGGGGGACTGGTAGGTATGGGCCGCGATCACCGCGTTCTGCTCCCGCTTGAGGCGGGCGATATACCCGGCGGTATCCATGGGCGAATCCCTCCTTTATGCCGGCGCTTACTTCCCGCCGCAGCGTTCCTTCAGCAGGTTCTGGATCTTCTCGTGCGGGTCGATAATCAGGCTGACCGACACGTCGTGGTTGAGCGCGGCGATGAAATAGGCGATGTATTTGGAGACGTCCACCTCATAGAACCATTCGCGGCTTTTGAGCGCTTCGGTGCGGTAGGTCAGGTTGGTGCCCAGCACGCCGCTCAGCACCCCGTCGCGGTGGGCCTTGTCAAACGCCTGCAGGCCGTTGGTGAACAGGGCGTAGGTGGCGTAGGCGAAGATCCGGTTTGCTTTCCGCTTTTTCAGTTCGTACGCGATGTCCAGCATCGATTCGCCGGAGGAGATGATATCGTCCGCAATGAAGATATCCTTCCCCTCTACCGAATTGCCGAGGTATTCGTGGGCGACAATCGGGTTGCGGCCGTTCACGATGGTGGAATAGTCCCGCCGCTTGTAGAACATGCCCAGGTCGATGCCCAGCACCGACGCGTAGTACATATTGCGGTTCATGGCGCCTTCGTCCGGGCTGACCACCATGAGGTGATCCCGATCGGGCAGGAGGTCGGGCACGTTGCGGAACAGGGCCTTGAGCACCTGGTAGGAGGGGATGACGTTGTCAAAGCCCATGAGCGGGATCGCGTTCTGGACGCGGGGATCGTGCGCGTCGAAGGTGATGATGTTGGACACCCCCATATGCTGCAGCTCCTGCAGCGCGACGGCGCAGTCCAGCGATTCCCGGTAACTGCGGCGGTGCTGCCGTCCGCCGTAGAGGGTGGGCATGATCACGTTGATCCGGTAAGCCTTGCCGCTCGCGGCCTGGATCACCCGCTTGAGGTCCTGGTAATGATCGTCGGGGGACATGTTGTTTTCCCGCCCGAACATTTTGTAGGTGCAGCTGTAATTCCCCACATCCACCAGGATAAACAGGTCGTCCCCCCGGATGCTGGATTTTATCAGCCCCTTGCCGTCGCCGGAGGAAAAGCGGGGGCATTCCGATCCAACCAGGAAGGTGTCCTGCGGGCGGTTGGAGTGGGAGGCCCAGTCGGTCAAATACGCGTTGATCTTTTCGCCGAGCTCGCTCGCGCTCTGCAGCGCAATAATGCTCAGCGGCGCCACACGGTCTTCCTGGTTAAAAATGATCTCACCGGAATTCATCTGAGACAATTTCAACTTCTCCTTCTCTTTTTCGGCCGCTGCTTTCCAGCCAAACCGCCGCGGCGGACCGGCAGATGCGCCAATCCGCGGTTTATTAATATTCTGTTAAATAAATTGTACCACAAACACCCGACAAAAAGGGCGGGTTTTCCCACTTTTCCGTCACGAATTTTTCCAACCGGCTCCGGAGGGAATCTATGGACAATGCACAACCAACCGATTATAATAAATGCAGAATCCGCAAGGCGGGCCCTTCCTTCGGAAAAGGGCCCGGTTTTCCCGCCTTCCCCGGGCCGTCCGGGGGAGGCGGGCTCCCGCCGCGCCGGGGCCCCTCCGGGAAGAGGCCGCGGGAGAGGCGGCGGGGCCGGTGCATAACCCGCGCCGGACGGATCACACTAAAGCGGAAACCGCCCCTGCAAAAAGGCGGGGCGCCGCCCGCACAATGCCGCAGGGCTCCTCCTCCGGCAGGGACGCCGGGGGGACGCCGCGGGAAAGAGGAATCGATTTGGAACATGAAGCGATAGAAACCGCGCCGCAGGAACGGGAGACCGCCCTGCTCGTCTCGGTCGACACCGGCGAATTCGACGCCCAGGCTTCCCTGGACGAGCTGGAGGAACTGGCCCGCACCGCCGGGGCGGAGGTCCTCGCCCGGGTGGTGCAGAAGCGGGAATCGCCGGACAAGGCCACCTGCATTGGCAGCGGCCGGCTGGAGGAAATCACCGCCCTGTGCGATAACCACGACGTCTCCCTCATCCTTTTCGATCGGGAACTGACCGCCACCCAGCTGCGCAATCTGGAGGACGCCACCGGCCGGCGGGTGGTCGACCGCACCACCCTGATTCTCGACATCTTCGCCGGGCGGGCCCGTTCGGCGGAAGGGCGCCTCCAGGTGGAACTGGCGCAGCTGCAGTACCTGCTCCCCCGCCTGGCCGGCCAGGGGACCGCGCTGTCCCGGCTGGGGGGCGGGATCGGCACCCGCGGCCCCGGCGAAACCAAGCTGGAAACCGACCGCCGCCATATCCGCCGCCGGATCGATTCCCTGAGGCGGCAGCTCCGGGAGGTGGAACAGCAGCGGCGGCAGCGGCGTTCCCGCCGGGAAAAGGACGGCGTGCGCACCGTCGCCCTGGTGGGCTATACCAACGCCGGGAAATCCACCCTGATGAACGCCCTGACCGATGCGGGGGTGCTGGCGGAAGACAGGCTGTTCGCCACCCTGGATCCCACCGCCAGGGCGCTCCGCCTCCCGGACGGGCGGCAGGTGCTTTTGATCGACACCGTCGGGTTTGTCCGCCGGCTCCCCCACCACCTGGTGGACGCCTTCCGCTCCACCCTGGAGGAAGCGGCCGAAGCCGACGTCATCCTCAACGTCTGCGACCTGTCCAGCCCCGACGCGGCCGAGCATCTGGAGGTCACCCGCTCGCTGCTGGACAGCCTCGGCCGGGGGGACCGGCCGGTGATCCCCGTGCTCAACAAATGCGACAGGGCGGGGGACGTCCTCCTGCCGGAGGCCGGGCGGAACGCGGTGCGGCTGAGCGCCCTGACCGGCGAGGGGCTTCCCGCCCTGCTGGAAGCGGTGGCGGCGGCCCTGCCTCCCGACCGGCGGCGGGTCCGCCTGCTCCTCCCCTACGCCGAGGGCGCGCTGGCCGAGCGGTGCCGGCGGGAAGGGGCGGTGGAGCAGGAGGAATATACGCCGGACGGCGTCCGCATGACCGTGACGGTAGGCCTCCGCCTTTTGAAGGAGGCGGAGCCCTACCTCCTCCCCGACGAAAAGCCGGGGGAGGAAGGCCGCCGTCCCGGCCCGCCCGAAAGCTGATTCCGACGATTGAAAAAGGAGTGAACGCCATGCCCTCGCTGGATATCCGCGATTACCGGTTCACCAAAAAAGGGAGTTTCCATGTCCGGGATTTCGACCCGGCCGACACAAACGGCTTTGGCGACAAGCAGCAGGCCAAAGCCCGCCTTGCCGAAAACGTCCGCAAAATGGCGGAATGGCAGGACCGCTTCTACGCCCAGGACAAGGAGGCCCTGCTCATCATCTTCCAGGCGATGGATTCCGCCGGGAAGGACGGGGCCGTCAAGCACGTCATGAGCGGGCTGAACCCCCAGGGGGTCAGGGTGGCCTCCTTCAAGCAGCCCTCGGCGGAGGAACTGGACCACGATTACCTCTGGCGGGTGCACAAGGCCCTCCCCGGCCGGGGGGAAATCGGCATCTTCAACCGCTCCTACTACGAGGAGGTGCTGGTGGGGAAGGTGCATAACCTCCCCTTTTCCCAGAAGCTCCCCGCCCGCTGCCTGGACGGCAAGCTTTGGGAGCGGCGGTACCGCCAGATCCGGAACTACGAGGAATATCTGACCGAAAACGGGATTACGGTGCTGAAGTTTTTCCTCCACATCTCAAAGGAGGAGCAGAAGGACCGTTTCCTGGAGCGGATCGACGACGAGACGAAAAACTGGAAGTTCTCGGCCGCCGACGTTGCGGAGCGCGCCCACTGGGACGAATATATGGACGCCTACGAGCAGGCGATCAACGCCACCGCCTCCCCCAACACCCCGTGGTACGTCATCCCCTCGGACAAAAAATGGTTCGCCCGCCTGCTGATTTCGGAAATCCTCATCCATCACCTAAAAAAGCTGAACCCCCAGTATCCGGAGGTTTCCCAGGAGCAGAAGCGGTCTTTGCAGGAAATCCGGCGGCAGCTGGCGGAGGAAGGCTGAGCCGGCGGGAGGGCGATCGGGCCGTCTGCCCGCCCTCTCCCGGCCGCCGGGAATCCATACGCAGAGGGCCCAGCGGGGCTTTTCCGGGCGCCGGGACGCGGAAGGGCGTTAAGCGCCCCTCACCCCCGCCCGGAAAAGCGGGACGGCGGGCCCCGCAAAACAGCAGGGAAGGAAGGAAGGAAGGAATGCTGCCATGAAAGAACACGGCTTTGTCTGCGGCTTCGGCCGCCTGAACGGGGAAACCCTGCTGTACGGCACCAAAGAGGCGCTGGCCGTCCTGAAATGCGCGGCGGCGGGGATCGGCGCGGCCCTGGCCCTGCTGGGGGCGGGGTTCCTGCTCGGCCGGAGACGGCGGCAGTAGGGCCGCAGCGCCGTCTCTGCCGCCAAGGGCAGGGGCGGCGAGCCGGCTTTTATCGCAGGCCCCGGTTCGGCTTTGTCCGCCCGGGCAACGGCAGCGGGATGTTCCGTAAAGGCCCCTTTGCCGCCCCCGCCTGACAAGCAGGGCATGGCCAAAAGGCGCGATTATCCAGCAAAACAGGGGATATTCCATCGCATGGATGGAATATCCCCTGTTCTATGCCGTGATAATGCCGAGGGGGCTTCTGCGTCCGTGCCGGGGCGTTTGCGCCTTCATTGGGCTTGTTTGGCTGCGCCGCACACCGAGCAGATGGTCACCGTACGGGTCACGGTGGTCATCCTCGTCTCCTCATAAGGCTCGCAGGGGACCCACTCGAAGAGGCCGGAGATGATGGTGTGGTCGTTCGTATAAGTCGGATTCCCGTTGCCGTCATATCCCTGAAAGAGCGGGTTGTCTTCCGGCTTTTCGTACGGGTGATAAAGCGGATACAGCGCGCCTTCGGCGCTGCGGGACCATTCGTTAAAGCGGCTGCCGTCCCGCGACTCCTCCCAGGTGCCGGTCGTGTACCAGTAGAAGCGATAGAGCGTATACTCCTGCTTTTTCGAATCCACGATTACCGTTATGGGTTCCTGCACGGTCTCGGTGCGGGTGACCCACACATGCTCGTGGGCCGTCTGGGAACCGGAAGAGCCGCCGCTGCCGCCGGAATTACCGCCGGCTGTCGTATTGGTATGGCCGCCGCCTGTGCTCCCGCCCGGATTTTCACCCGCCGTGCTGCCGCCGCCTACCGTGCCGCTTGTCGTCGATGCATCGCCCGCGCCTGTTTCTTCGTTTGCGGCGCCCTTGTCCGTTACGGTCACGGTAACGCCCGTTTTGATTATGACTGTGCCGCCGTCCGTATCAAAGGGAACGGTGATATTTTCCTCTTTCAAAAACTGCCGCAGTTTTTCACCGTCAAAGGCAATGGTGTAGAAAACCTCATATGGGCCCTCTTTATGATAGTCAACCCGGCTGTCGTCCACGGAAACGCTCTTTACATAATCCCGGTTGACAGTGACCAGATCCTCGAGATTCCCTTCCGCGCCTTTTTCCACTTCCCTGTCGCTGACGCCGGCGAGGACGCTTTTTTCCTGAAGCGGCTGAAGCTCTTCCGCCTCGACTTCCTGTTCCGCCGCCTTTTCTTCGGTTTGGGAAGATTCCGGCGTATTTTCGCCGCCCTTATCGTTCGTCCCTGAAACGGCAAAATAAATACCTGCCGCAAGGAGGATAGCGAGGAGGATTGCCGCCGGTATGACCAATTTGCCATTCTTCTTCATAAAATTTTTGATTCCTGCCATTTGGATACAGACTCCTTTTTCTTAACCCTGCCGGTTTTACCGCCCGGTGCGATAGATTCCACGCAGTATGTGGGGCCCCGCCAAAAGGACGGAGCCCCTTTTACGCCCTCCAAGGAACCATCCGCATCGGGATTTGGGATTTCATCTCTGCCTACCGGTCGCCCTGCCCGGGCGCTCCGGCCGGATGGTTCTGCGCGCTAGTCGACGCCGGGCTTTTCCGCGCAGCCGGACACGTCGGGCGGCGGCTTTATGCCTTCCACATCCGGCAGCGGGCGGGGCGGATGAGCGCCCCCATATTGGCCGCCGCGCGGGAGGCGGGGTTAAAAAGCCGGTCGAACAGCCGCTGCCGGACCCGGTTGGCGGTGCAGAAGTACATCGTGACCATCCCGGGGAAGAAGGGGCTGCCGTCCTCCCCCACCGAAGCAAAGCCATACTCCGCCGACGCGCCGAGCCATAGCAGCTCCCGCAGCCGGGAAAGCCCGCCGTCCCCCGGGGCGGGCGGGGCGCAGAACGCCTCCGACAGCTCCCGCACCGTATGCCCCGGCCGGAGCACCGGCTTCCAGCGGATCGCCCGGGTCCGGCCGCAGACCCCGCCCGAGCGGGGCAGGGCCGGGGGATCCCCCTGCTTCCCGCCGGCGTTCCGCGGGTACGCGGAAGAAGCCTGGAGATAGGTATCCCACAGCCGGCCGTCGACATACAGCCGGAGCATCCGCCCGTCTCCTTCCCCCATAACCCCTACCGCGCTGATCCGCAGCTTCCCGGTCAGGCAGCGGCCCAGCCCGTCCAGCGCGTGGATATCCAGCCTGTCCGCGCAGTCGTCGAAAACCGCCCAGGGCCCGTCGCCCTCCCGGCCGAGGCGGACCGTCCGCTCCGCGCTCTCCCGGCCGCAGGGCATCAGCCCCTGCGCGTCCATATACGCGGCGATCACGTACAGGAGCTTTTCCAGCGCCGCGTCGGTGCGGGCGCCCATGTTCAGCTGTAAATTGGCAAAGCAGGGCATGCGGTTTCCCCTTTCCATAAAATCCCCGGAGGGCCTTTTCGCCAGGCGGCCTCCCGTTTTCGCCGGGGGGAGGCTGCGGGCCCGCCGGCGCCGCCCCGCGGCCTATGCCGGCAGCCCTTCCAGGAAGCGGCGGGTTTCCCGCCGGCTTTTCAGGATAACCACCCGTTTTCCCTCCTGCCGGCTCAGCAGGGCAAGATATTCCGCGCGGTGCTCCCGGCGGAAATCCCAGACATACTTTAAAAATCCCCTGTCCCAGCGCTCCGGGCAGTTGGCCGCCATATCCGGGCGGGTCCTCCCATGGTTGGCGATTACCCGCCGGACGACGCCGGCCAGGCAGACGATGCGCGGATAATCCAGATAAATCACCGTATCGCAGCGGGCCAGCCGGAGGGGGAGGGTGCGGCCATAATTTCCATCCAGAATCCAGGCGGGGCGGGCCATCGCCTCCCGCAGCCGCGCGTCGAATGCGTCCCCCGGCGCGGGCTGCCAGTTTTCCTCCCAGAAAAGGGCGTCCAGATGGACGAGCGGCAGCTTCCGCTTTTCCGCCAGGCAGCGGGAAAAGGTGGTTTTTCCCGCCCCGGGGGGCTTCCAATCACCAGAACCCGCTCCATGCCGTCTCCTCCCCGCGGCCTTTGTGCTATTATTGTACCGTCTTTTTCCTTCCCTTTCAAGCGCTTCCCGGCGAAAAAAGGCGGAAAGCGCCTAATCCCCTTCCCGCCGCAAAAAAATGCCGGAAGCTATTGACAGACGGATCGGATGGCACTACAATATATTGTGTTTCGAGCAGCAAAATGGATAAATCGCCCACAATATACAACACGTCTATCCAATACAGGAATATACAGAAAGGACGAAGCCGCATGGAATTGACCCAAAACGCACGCACCGTGTTGGAACGGCGCTATCTGATCCGGGGAGAGGACGGCCAGCCGACCGAGACGGTGGAGGATCTCTTCCGCCGGGTATCCCGCGCGATTGCCGCGCCGGATAAGAATTACGACCCGGACGCCGACCTCATTGCGCTGGAAAACGAGTTTTACGACATGATGACCAACCTGGAGTTCCTGCCCAATTCCCCCACCCTCATGAACGCGGGCAGGCCGCTCGGCCAGCTTTCGGCCTGCTTCGTGCTGCCGGTGCCGGACAGCATGGAGGAAATTTTCGAAGCCATCAAGCAGGCGGCCCTTATCCATAAATCGGGCGGCGGCACCGGCTTCTCCTTTTCCCGGCTGCGTCCCTCGGGCAGCACGGTCAACTCCACCGGCGGGGTGGCGAGCGGCCCGGTCAGCTTCATGCGGGTGTTCAATATGGCCACCGAAGCGGTCAAGCAGGGCGGGACCCGCCGCGGGGCGAACATGGGGATCCTGCGGGTCGACCATCCCGACATCCTGCAGTTTATCGACTGCAAGGCGGACAATGCGGACATCACCAATTTCAACATCTCGGTCGGGATCACCGAAAAGTTCATGAACGCCGTGGAAGCCGGGGCGGACTACGACCTCGTCGACCCGAGCACCGGGAAGGTCACCGGCCGGCTGAACGCCAAGACCGTGTTTGACAAAATCGTCCACTCCGCCTGGCGGAACGGCGAGCCGGGGATCATCTTCCTCGACCGGCTCAACCGGGACAACGTGGTCCCCTCCCAGGGGGAGATCGAGTCCACCAACCCCTGCGGCGAGCAGCCCCTGCTGCCCTATGAAAGCTGCAACCTGGGCTCCATCAACCTGGTGAAAATGCTGAAAACCGCGCGGGACGGCAAGGCCTCCATCGACTGGAGCAAGCTGGCCGCCACGGTGGAAAAGGCCGTCCATTTCCTGGACAACGTCATCGACGCGAACCGCTACCCGCTCGAGATCATCGACCACACCACCAAGCTCACCCGGAAGGTCGGCCTGGGCGTCATGGGCTGGGCGGACATGCTGCTTTACCTCGGCATCCCCTACAATTCGGAGGAAGCCGTGAGCCTGGCGGACAAGCTTATGGACTTTATCACCACCACCGGCCGGAAGGCCAGCGCCGCCCTCGCCAAGGTGCGCGGCCCCTTCCCGCTGTTCAAGGAGAGCATCTACAAGGACGGCGAGCCGCTGCGCAACGCCACGGTGACCACCATCGCCCCCACCGGCACCCTGTCCATCATCGCCGGGGTGTCCTCCGGGGTGGAGCCGGTATTCTCCTACGTCTACATCCGCTCGGTCATGGACCGCACCGAGATGCTGGAGGTCAACCCCGTGCTCCGCGCCCTGCTGGAAAAAGAGGGGCTCTGCTCGGACGAGCTGCTCCGCCGGATCGCGCAGGAGGGCACCATCGCCCATATGGAGGAGATCCCGGCCGAAATCCGCCGGGTGTTCGTCGCCGCGCACGACATCTCCCCCCTGTACCATACCAAAATGCAGGCCGCGTTCCAGAACCACACCGACAACGCGGTGAGCAAGACGGTCAACTTCCCGCATGAGGCGACGGAGCAGGACGTGGCCGAGGTGTACACCCTCGCCTTCAAGCTGGGCTGCAAGGGCGTCACCAGCTACCGGGACGGCAGCCGGGAGATCCAGGTGCTCAACCTCGCGAAAAAAGAGGAGAAGCCGGCCGCCCCCGCCGCCCCGCTGGTCCCCGCGCCGGAGGAGAAGCCGCGGCCTTCCGCGTTCGTCATCACCCCCCGCCCCCGTCCCGACACCACCCAGGGGATCACCGAAAAGGTGGCGATCGGTTGCGGGAACCTGTATATCACCGTCAATTACGACGATTACGGGATCTGCGAGGTGTTCACCAACACCGGCAAGGCGGGCGGCTGCCCCTCCCAGTCAGAGGCGACGGCCCGGCTGACGTCGGTGGCGCTGCGCTCGGGGATCGACGTCAAGACCATCGTCAGCCAGCTGCGCGGCATCCGCTGCCCCTCCACCATCCGGCAGCCGGGGATGAAATGCACCTCCTGCCCGGACGCGATCGCCCGGGTCATTGAGAAGGTGGTCGCCACCCACCAGTTCAAGGAGGGGGGCGTGCAGCTGCCCGAAACCGCGGTCCCCGCCATCAAAAAGGCGGTGGAGCCGGCGGTCGCGGCCCAGATCCGTTCCTGCCCGGAATGCGGGGCGCCGGTGGAGCATGAGGGCGGCTGCGTCATGTGCCGGAACTGCGGCTATTCCAAGTGCGGATGATCCGCCCCCTTTGAAAGCAGCCACAACAGCCCGGCGGCTCAGAAACCCGCCGGGCTGTTTTCCTGCGGGAAAGCGCGCGGAGCGCCGCTCCCGCCGGAGAAGCAGGCAGAAACAGCGATAAAACAGGGAGGAATCTTATGACGCGGCAGAACCCGTACGACGACCCCTCGTTTTTCGAAAAATACAGCCGGATGGACCGCTCGGTGAAGGGGCTGGACGGGGCCGGCGAATGGCATGAGTTCCAAAAGCTGCTGCCCGACTTCCGGGGGAAGCGGGTGCTCGACCTGGGCTGCGGGTTCGGCTGGCACTGCCGCTATGCGGCGGAGCAGGGGGCCGCGGCCGTGCTGGGGATCGACGTCTCGGAAAAAATGCTGGCCGCGGCGAGGGGGAAAACCGCCTCCCCGGTGGTGGAATACCGCCGCCTGCCCATCGAGGAGGCGGATTTCCCGCCCGAATCCTTCGACGTGGTGATGAGTTCGCTGGCCTTCCATTACCTGCCTTCGTTCGGGCCCGTGTGCCGGATGGCCTACCGCTGCCTGCCGGAGGGCGGGGATTTCGTCTTTTCGGTGGAGCATCCGGTCTTCACTGCCCAGGGACCGCAGGACTGGTGCCGCGACGGGGAGGGGAACCCCCTCCACTGGCCGGTGGACCGGTATTTCGAGGAGGGGGAGCGGGAGGCCCTCTTCTTGGGGGAGACGATGGTGAAATACCACCGGACGCTGACCACCTACCTTGGCACCCTGCTGCGCACCGGCTTTGCGGTTACGGATCTCGTGGAACCGCAGCCGCCGGGATCCATGAGGGGCCTCCCCGGGATGGAGGACGAGCGCCGCCGGCCGATGATGCTGCTGGTTCAGGCGAAAAAGGGCGGGGCAAAGCGATAAAAATACAAACGCGGCAAAACGCCCCGGCATACCCGAAGTATCGGATGCGCCGGGGCGTTTTCTATCGTCCGCTTCCCTTTTCTCCGCAGCGGCCCGGCGGTCACTCCTGCCCGGCCCGGAGGATTTCCAGCGTGCCGCTGGTTAGCTTGCCGGTATAGGCCGGCCCGCCCGAACCGAACGCGTACTGGCTCTTGTCGGTTACCGACTGCATCAGGGCAAAATCGCTCTTCAGGCTGCCGGACGATTTCCTGCAGTAAAGCGAGAAGCCGGTGTTGTCCGGGATGGCAAAGGACATCCTGCCAGAGGTCAGCTGCCCGTCCAGATGGGTGGGCAGCACGTCGGTTTCTATCCGCACCGTACCGCTGGTCGCTTTCCCCTCCACCGAAGGGAAGCTCCCCTGGATCGACGCTTTGCCCGAAGTGACCTCCACCCGCAGCGCGTCCGCACGGGCGCCGGTCACCTTCATGCTGCCGCTGGTCATGTCCGCGTTGAGCGTCCCGGCGGAAAGTCCCGTCCCCGTCAGCCTCCCGGAGGTCAGCTTGAGCTGCATATGGTCGGCGGATACCCCTTCCAGCGCGGTGCTGCCCGAACTCATGCTCAGCAGGAAATCCCCATACTGCTTGTCGGGCAGCTGCAGTTCCAGATCGGAGGAACGGGATCCGATGCCGAAGAAAACCAGCCCCCAGCTGGCCCGCTCCCGCAGGATCAGCCGGCCGTCCTCCACATAATGTTCCAGTTCCTCCACCTTGTACCGGGAACGCTGCGTCAGGTGCATTCGGCCGTCGGCGGAGGGGGTGACCTCCACCTTCCCCGATTTCCATTCAATCTCCACGCTGTCGAAAGCGTCCCCGTCCATTTCCGCCGCGGCGATCACTTTCGGCTCGCCGAAGATACCGCCGGTAACGGTCAGCGCCACCAGCAATGCCACCAGCAGCACCGCGACCGCCGACCAGACAACAATCAGGATTACCGCTCCCTTTTTGCTCATTTCCCGTCCATCCTTTCTCCCTGGCGTAACCCGGCGGATCCCCTACCTTTTCCGCAGGAGGAAAACCGCGTGCATCACCTGCTGGAGCGCCACCCCCACCAGGAAAATCAGCCAGGAATAGGTCCACGCCGTGAATAAAAAGCTGACCACAAAGTACGCGATGACCACCAGCGACCAGAGCGCGCCCGACAGCGTATTGTAAAGCGCGTCGCCTTTCTGCCTGGTCTGCTTCCACTCCCGGAATTCTTCCACCATGGTGTCGTCCTGTTTGTGGTATTTCGGCTTGGACATGGCGTTGTAAACCAGCATCATGGTGGCCACGGCGCACAGGACGAACATGGCGACCACCCCTTTGACAGCGTCGCTTTCGGAACCGGATTCCCCGACCAGCAGCACGGGCACAACGCTGAGGATATACAGCCCGACGGCGCCGGACACCATCAGCGCGCTGTGCCGCCGCCTTTTTTCGTCTTCCGCCGTCCCTCCATCCCGCTGTAATTCCGCCAGCAGGCCGTCGATGTCCCCGATGCCGGCGACGGCGATGTTGAACGCCTCCTCCTCGGGCATCCCCTGCCCGGTCAGATCCACATACCGGTCAATCAGGTTGGAGCAGACCTCCTCCTTGAGGTCGTGCGCCTGCCGGGTGGCCGGCGCCTCCTTGAACAAGTCTTCCACATGGGCGCGAATTTTCTCAATCATCCGATTCTCATCCTTTCCGGCGGGCGGCGGCCCGGAGGCCCCCTCCCGCCCCGGTCATCCAATCAGGCTGTCAATCATCTGCCGCGCTTCCTCCCAATCGGCGCGGTACTGCCGGTAAGCGGCCCGCCCGAGGTCGGTAATCGCGTAATACCGGCGGCGGGCGCCGGTGGTCTCGTCCCCCCAATAGGACCGGATCATCCCGGCCTGTTCCAGCCGGCGGAAGGCGGTGTACAACGTCGCTTCCTTCAGCTCATACCGCCCGCCGGTGGTCTGCAGGATCGCTTTGTTGATTTCATACCCGTAGCTGTCGTGGCGGAGCAGGTGCGCCAGGATAATGGCGTCGGTATGCCCCCGTATCATATCCGAGGCAATGGACATGGGCTTCCCCCCTTTTGTGCGGCAGCCGCGGCGTGCTGCCTCCCCTTCGATTCCGCCCGGGAGCCCTCGTCCCGGCACAGCCCGGGCCGCCGGCCGTTTCCCCTGTCTGGCGGGAATCCGGCGCGCACCCGCGCCCGATCGGCACTGGAAAGGGAGCGGATGCCCGGCCATCCCCTTCCGGCCGCCGGGACACAGGAAAGCCGGCATGGCCGTGGTGCCGCGGTGCAAACCGGGGCAAAGCCCGCGCCGGAAGATCCGGCGTTATCCCTGGCGGCGGGAAAGATATCTCTTTTTCTGCTGTATATTATATTTGTATATACCTCATCTGTCAAGGTATATATAAAAATATTTTCCTTAAAAAGGGCGGAATTCCGCCCTTTTTCTCATCGTCCCACCCCGGAGCCCCCTTGCATAAAACGACAAAATATGCTATGGTATAACGTATCTGCCGGAATCTGCCCCACAGCAGGCCGGCCAAAATTTTTTCGAGGGGGAAATCCGCATGCTCTGTGAACGTATCCGCGACCTTCGCGAATCGCGCCGGCTCCGTCAGACCGAATTGGCGGAAATGCTGGGGGTTAATCAACGCACCTATTCCCGATACGAACTGGGCGAGGTGGCGGTTTCGCTGGACGTCATCGACCGGCTGGCGGATTTCTACGGCACCAGCGTGGATTTCCTCATGGGGCGCACCAACCGCATACAGCCGTATCCCCGCGCAGCGCAGGCGGTCCGGACGGAGGGGGCGGAAGCCTCCCTGCCGGGCGTGCGGGCCGAAAAGCGGCGCGCCTGAAAGGGCCCGGCTCCCTTTCCGCCTCTTGCCTTCCCCCTTGCGGGCTTCTCCCTCCCCCGATAACCCCCGCCCGTCCTTGCCGCCGCTCTTTCCCCGCGGGGGAGAATACGGCCCGGGGCAGGGCGCCGGTTCCCCGGAAAGCCGGGGAGACCCCCGGAAAGCCCTCTGAAAAATAAAATTGCATGCAGAAACCCCGGTATCCGCGATAAGCGGATACCGGGGTTTTGTATCATGGTGAATTATACTAACAAGTGCAACACTTTAGGGAAATAAAAGAGTTCATACAGAACCCTATGGTAGAATGGAGTTACCCCACAACCAAAACACCAGG
>CAJFGS010000019.1 GCA_904377855.1 Candidatus Avimonas merdigallinarum | reverse complement strand
CCTGGTCACCCAGCAGCCTCTGGGCGGCAAGGCCCAGTTCGGCGGCCAGCGCTTCGGCGAGATGGAGGTGTGGGCGCTGGAGGCCTACGGCGCGGCCTACACCCTGCAGGAGATCCTCACCGTCAAGTCGGACGACGTAGTCGGCCGCGTAAAGACCTACGAGGCGATCGTGAAGGGGCAGAACGTGCCCCAGGCCGGCGTGCCCGAATCCTTCAAGGTGCTGGTCAAGGAACTGCAGTCTCTCGGCCTCGACATCAAGGTGCTCAATAAGGACAAGCAGGAAATCGATCTTAAGCAGACGTTCGACGATGACGACGAAGTGGGAATGGTCACGGTGGACGACGACGCGTTCCAGAACGTGACCGACGAGGGCGATCTCGACGGCTACGGCGTGGAAGACGCCGAGGAAACCGACGACCTGTTTGCCTCGGACGACGCCTTTGAGGATTCCGACCCGGTATTCGGCGACGAGCTGGATGAACTGTAAGAACGGGAGGGCTTATATATATTATGATGGAATTTAACGTATTTGACTCGATCAAAATCGGATTGGCCTCCCCGGATCAGATCCGCGAATGGTCCTACGGCGAGGTGAAGAAGCCGGAGACCATCAACTACCGCACCCTGAAGCCGGAACGGGACGGCCTGTTCTGCGAGCGCATTTTCGGGCCGACCAAGGACTGGGAATGCCACTGCGGGAAATATAAGCGTATCCGTTACAAAGGCAAGATCTGCGACCGCTGCGGTGTGGAGGTCACCCGTTCCAAGGTCCGCCGGGAGCGCATGGGCCATATCGAACTGGCCGCGCCGGTTTCGCACATCTGGTATTTCAAGGGGATCCCCTCCCGCATGGGGCTGATCCTGGATATTTCCCCCCGCCTGCTGGAGCAGGTGCTGTACTTTGCCTCCTACATCGTGGTGGATCCCGGCCGGACCCCCCTGACCAAAAAGCAGATCCTCGGCGAGAAGGACTACCGCGACATGCGGGAGAAGTACGAGGATGATTTCGACGCCGGCATGGGCGCGGAATATATCCAGAAGCTCCTGGCCGAGATCGATTTGGAGAAGCTTTCCGCCGAACTGAAGGAGGAGCTCGAGACCGCCAACGGCCAGAAGCGCGCCCGCCTTCTCAAGCGGCTGGAGGTGGTAGAAGCCTTCCGCACTTCGGGCAACCGCCCGGAATGGATGATCCTGGACGTGATACCGGTCATCCCGCCGGATATCCGCCCGATGGTGCAGCTGGACGGCGGCCGCTTCGCGACCTCTGACCTCAACGACCTGTACCGCCGCGTCATCAACCGGAACAACCGCCTCAAGCGGCTGCTGGAACTCGGCGCGCCGGACATCATCGTCCGCAATGAAAAGCGGATGCTGCAGGAAGCGGTGGACGCCCTGATTGACAACGGCCGCCGCGGCCGCCCGGTCACCGGGCCGAACAACCGCCCGCTGAAATCCCTGTCCGACATGCTTAAGGGCAAGCAGGGCCGCTTCCGCCAGAACCTGCTGGGCAAGCGCGTCGACTACTCCGGCCGTTCGGTTATCGTGGTCGGCCCGGAACTCAAGCTGTACCAGTGCGGCCTGCCCAAGGAAATGGCGCTCGAGCTGTTCAAGCCCTTCGTCATGAAGCGGCTGGTGGAAACCGGCGCTGCCGGCAACATCAAGTCCGCCCGCAAGATGGTGGAGCGGGTCCGGCCCGAGGTGTGGGACGCGCTCGAAATCGTGATTAAGGACCATCCGGTCATGCTCAACCGCGCGCCGACGCTCCATCGCCTTGGCATCCAGGCCTTCGAGCCGGTGCTGGTCGAGGGGCGCGCTATCAAGCTTCACCCGCTGGTGTGCACCGCCTTCAACGCCGACTTCGACGGCGACCAGATGGCCGTCCACGTGCCGCTGTCCGCTGAGGCGCAGGCCGAGGCCCGCTTCCTGATGCTGGCCGCCGGCAACCTGCTCAAGCCCTCCGACGGCCGGCCGGTGACGGTGCCGACCCAGGACATGGTGCTCGGCTCCTATTACCTGACCATCGACAAGCCCGGAGAGCCGGGCGAGGGCAAGATTTTCCGGGACGAGAACGAGGCGATGATGGCCTACGACGAGGGCGTCATCGGCCTGCACGCCAAAATCAAGCTCCGCCGCTTCCTCGAAATCGACGGGGAGATGCAGCACCGCCTGGTGGAAACCACCATCGGCCGGGTCATCTTCAACCGCCCGATCCCGCAGGATCTCGGCTTTGTGGATCGCTCCGACCCTGAAAACCTGTTCAAGTACGAAATCGATTTCAAGGTCGGCAAGAAGCAGCTGTCCCAGATCATTGAAAAGTGCATCAAGGTCCACGGCACGGCCGACACCTCCGCTGTGCTGGATGCGATCAAGGCGCAGGGGTATAAATATTCGACCCGCGGCGCCCTGACCGTGGCGGTGGTGGACGCCTCCATCCCGCCCCAGAAGAAGGACCTGATCGCCGAGGCGGAAAGCCGCGTCGACACCATCACCAAGCTGTTCAACCGCGGCCTTATGAGCGACGAGGAGCGGTACCGCAAGGTCATCGAGACCTGGAACGATACCACCAACAAGGTCACCGAAGCGCTCAACGCGAACATGGACAAATACAACCCGATCTTCATGATGTCCGATTCGGGCGCCCGCGGTTCCATTGCCCAGATCCGCCAGCTCGCCGGCATGCGCGGCCTGATTGCCAACACCTCCGGGCGCACCATTGAGGTGCCGATCCGCTCCAACTACCGCGAAGGCCTGAACGTGCTGGAATACTTCATTTCCTCCCGCGGCGCCCGCAAGGGCCTGGCCGACACCGCGCTGCGCACCGCCGACTCGGGTTACCTGACCCGCCGGCTGGTGGACGTGGCGCAGGACGTCATCATCCGCTCCGACGACTGCGGCACCCACGAGGGGATCGAGGTCTACGACATCAAGGACGGCAAGGAAATGATCGAACCGCTCACCGAGCGCTTGAACGGCCGCTACCTGGCGGAGGACTTTGTCGATCCCGAAACCGGCGAGGTCGTGGTCAGCCGCGACACGATGATGGGCGACAAGGAAGCCGACCTGCTGGTGAACAAGTACGGCGTGGAACGCATCCGGATCCGCTCGGTGCTGACCTGCCAGGCCAAGCACGGCGTCTGCGCCAAGTGCTACGGCGCCAACCTGGCGACCATCGACCCCGTGACCGTCGGCGAAGCGGTCGGCATCATCGCGGCCCAGTCGATCGGAGAGCCGGGCACCCAGCTGACGATGCGTACCTTCCACACCGGCGGCGTTGCGTCGGGCGAAGATATCACCCAGGGTCTTCCCCGCGTGGAAGAACTGTTCGAAGGCCGGAAGCCCAAGCACCTGGCCTATATCACCGAGATTGACGGCGTGGTCCGTTTTGCGGAGGAGAAGAAGAAGCGCCTCGTGGTGGTCACCAAGACCGAAGGGGACAATGTGGACGAGCGGCAGTACGTCATCCCGTTCGGTTCCCGCATCCGGGTCAAGGAAGGCGACTACGTCCATGCGGGCGACCGCCTGACCGAAGGCTCGATCAACCCGCACGACATCCTCGCGGTCAGCGGCCCCCTGGCGGTGCAGAACTACCTCATCCAGGAAGTGCAGCGCACCTACCGGATGCAGGGCGTTGACATCAACGACAAGCACGTCGAGGTCATTGTCCGCCAGATGATGCGCAAGGTGAAGGTCGAGGACGCCGGCGACACCTATCTGCTGGCCGGCGCGATTATCGACCGCTCCGAATTCGATGCGGAGAACGCCCGGGTGCGCGAACGGATCGAAAACGGCGAGATTCAGCTCCGGGAAGCCACCTGCGCGCCGGTGCTCATGGGCATTACCAAGGCGTCGCTGGCCACCGACAGCTTCCTGTCCGCCGCCTCCTTCCAGGAAACCACCCGCGTGCTCACCGAGGCCGCGATTAAGGGGAAGGTGGATCCGCTGCTCGGCCTCAAGGAAAACGTCATCATCGGCAAGCTGGTCCCGGCCGGCACCGGCATGCAGGCATACGGCGATGTGGAGATCCAGAACCAGCATCCCGACGAGCCGGAGGACGGCTATATCGCCACCCTGCGCAGCATGCTGGAGGAGGGCGGGGATTCCCCGGACGAGGAAGAAGAACCCGTCCTGCTGGAGGACGAGGACGCCCAGCCGGCAGAAGCCGGCGGCGAGTCCGAAGGGGAAGGCGAGGAGTAAGAGGAGTCAGGCGCTTTTCAGGCGTTTTCCCCTCTTCCCGGCTTAACCGCCGTTTTACCGGAATTTCCTTGACAAACGCGCAGGGACCATGCTAATATAAATAATTGTGATGCAGCCGGTTCCCGCGGGGGCATTTCCCGCGGAAACCGGCCGTCCGACGGTATTCTGAAAGGCATCCGCCTTTTTGGAATAGACAATTTATCAACAGGAGGTGTTATTGTTGCCAACCTTTAATCAACTGGTGCGCAAAGGCCGGGAGGAGATCGAAAAGAAGGCGAAGGCGCCTGCCCTGCTGAGGGGCTGGAACTCCAAGAAGCGCGTTCCGATCGACCAGAATTCCCCCCAGAAGCGCGGCGTCTGCACGGCGGTGAAAACCCAGACCCCGAAGAAGCCGAACTCCGCTCTGCGTAAAGTCGCCCGTGTGCGTCTGTCCAACGGGATCGAGGTCACGACCTATATCCCCGGCGAAGGCCACAACCTGCAGGAGCACAGCGTGGTGCTCATCCGCGGCGGCCGTGTTAAGGACCTGCCTGGCGTGCGTTACCACATTGTGCGCGGCACCCTGGACGCCCAGGGCGTTGCGAAGAGGATGCAGGCCCGTTCCAAGTACGGTGCGAAGCGTCCGAAGGCCGGTGCGGCCAAAAAGTAATCCGCCCTGTGCATGAACAGGCGGAGGTTTGACATGTCAACAGCGGCTATATAGCGGCCTTCTGTATAGATTCCGGACCGGGAACCCGGCCGGACAGGCTTCCCTGCCTGGGAAGCCCCTTCCCGCGGGGACAGCCCCACGGGAAGATACGGAGCCTCTATATCGGCCAACGGGAGTATGTCGCTTTCGAGTACCGATGATATCATATCTATGAAGGAGGGAAGTAAAGTGCCGAGAAGAGGTTCTGTCGCAAAACGTGACGTTTTGCCCGACCCGCTTTACAATTCCAAACTGGTCACCAGACTGATCAACAACATCATGTTGGACGGCAAGCGCGGCGTAGCCCAGAAGATCGTGTACGGCGCGTTCGACATCATCCGTGAGAAGACCGACAAGGATCCGTTGGAGGTCTTTGAGCAGGCGATGGAGAACGTAATGCCCCTGCTGGAGGTCAAGGCCCGCCGTGTCGGCGGCGCCACCTATCAGGTGCCGATCGAGGTCCGTCCCGACCGTCGCCAGACCCTGGGCCTGCGCTGGATGACCACCTATTCGCGCACCCGTTCCGAGCGCACCATGAAGGAGCGCCTCGCAGGCGAGATCCTGGACGCGGTCAACGGAAACGGCGGCGCCGCCAAGAAGCGCGACGATACGCATAAGATGGCCGAAGCGAATAAGGCGTTTGCTCATTACAGATGGTAAGCCCGTACCAGCCCCTCTTGGGCATGAGGCCCGCCATTTTCCGCGGGAGCAGCGCCGCGTAAGAGGCGGATCCCAAACGGCGTTGATACCCGCACGTCCGGCCCCGCCGGGGCCTGGGCGAAGGAAGAAGAAGGAGGACATTCATGGCAAGGCAAGTATCGTTGGAACTTACCAGGAACATTGGCATTATGGCGCACATCGACGCCGGTAAGACGACGACGACCGAGCGCATCCTTTTCTATACCGGCATTAACCATAAGCTGGGCGAAACCCATGATGGCGGCGCCACCATGGACTGGATGGCGCAGGAGCAGGAGCGTGGTATTACCATCACCTCTGCGGCGACCACCTGTTTCTGGAAGAACCACCGCATCAACATTATTGACACCCCCGGCCACGTGGACTTTACCGTCGAGGTGCAGCGTTCGCTGCGCGTCCTGGACGGTTCGGTCACCGTTTTCTGCGCCAAGGGCGGTGTGGAGCCCCAGTCCGAGACTGTGTGGCGCCAGGCGAACGAATATCACGTTCCCCGTATGGCTTACGTCAACAAGATGGACATCATGGGCGCGGATTTTTACCGCGTGGTCAACATGATGAAGGAACGGCTCAAGTGCAACGCCGTCCCGATCCAGCTTCCCATTGGGGCGGAGGATACCTTCAAAGGGATCATCGACCTGGTGGAGATGAAGGCCTATGTGTACTATGACGATCTGGGCAAGGACATCCGTGTGGAAGAGATTCCGGACGATATGAAGGAACTCGCCCAGAAGTACCACGACGAACTGATCGAGCATGTCGCCGAGCAGGACGACGCGCTCATGGAGAAGTATTTCGCGGGCGAAGCGCTGACGATCGACGAGATCAAGAGCTGCATCCGGAAGTCCACCATCGCCAATACGATGGTCCCGGTCACCTGCGGCACCTCCTACCGCAACAAGGGCGTGCAGAAGCTGCTCGACGCGGTGATCGATTATATGCCCTCCCCGCTGGACGTCCCGGCCATCAAGGGCATCAACCCGGAAACCGAGGAAGAAGAGGAGCGCCATTCCTCCGACACCGAGCCGTTTGCGGCCCTTGCGTTCAAAATTGCGACCGACCCGTTCGTCGGGAAGCTGGCGTTCTTCCGGGTGTATTCCGGCACCATCAACGCTGGCACCATGGTCTACAACGCCAACAAGGACAGCAGCGAACGCCTGGGGCGGATCCTGCAGATGCACGCGAACCACCGGCAGGATATCGAAACCGTGTACGCGGGCGATATCGCGGCGGCCGTGGGCCTGAAGAATACCACCACCGGCGACACCCTGTGCGACGAGAAGCATCCGATCATCCTGGAGTCCATGCATTTCCCGGAACCGGTCATCCGCGTCGCGATTGAGCCGAAGACCAAAGCCGGTCAGGAGAAGATGGGGATTGCGCTGGCAAAGCTGGCGGAAGAAGACCCGACCTTCAAGACCTACACCGACGAGGAAACCGGCCAGACCATCATCGCCGGCATGGGCGAACTGCACCTGGAAATCATCGTGGACCGTCTGCTCCGCGAATTCAAGGTGGAAGCCAACGTCGGCGCCCCGCAGGTTGCCTATAAGGAAACCATCCGCAAGCCGGCGGAAGTCGATCACAAATACGCCCGCCAGTCCGGCGGCCGCGGCCAGTACGGCCACGTCAAGATCCGTATTGAGCCGAACGAAACCGGCAAGGGCTACGAATTTGTCAACGCGATCGTGGGCGGCGTGATTCCGAAGGAATACATCCCCGCGGTTGACCAGGGTATCCAGGGCGCCATGCAGTCGGGCGTTCTCGCCGGCTACAACGTGGTAGACGTCAAGGTCACCCTGTTTGACGGTTCGTATCATGAGGTCGACTCCTCCGAAATGGCGTTTAAGATCGCCGGTTCTATGGCGTTCAAGGAGGCCATGCGGAAGGCGGATCCGGTTCTGCTCGAGCCGATTATGAAGGTCGTCGTCGTTGTCCCGGACGAGTATATGGGCGACGTCATCGGCGATATCAATTCCCGCCGCGGCCTGATCCAGGGCATGGACGCCGTGGCCGGCGCCCAGCAGATCAATGCGATGGTTCCGCTGTCCGAGATGTTCGGCTATGCGACCGACCTGCGTTCCCGCACCCAGGGCCGCGGCCAGTACAGCATGGAGCCGAGCCACTATGCGGAACTGCCCAAGAGCGTGGCGGAACAGATTATTTCCAAACGCGCGAAGAAGGAAGATTGATTGTCCGCAGGGGCGAACGGCTTCCTTTCCCGTCCTTTTTCCGCCCTTTCCGTCCGAACGAGGAAAATCGACTGTTTTTCCCTCTTTCTTACCGGGAATTCTTTGGAAAAAGGCTTGAAATTCCTATGGGGACTTGATAAAATGAGAACCATAGGTTTCCCTGTTGCTAGGATGCAAAAATCCCGACTGTGTGAATAAAAGGAGGAAAATCCACAATGGCAAAGGCAAAGTTCGAAAGAACCAAACCCCATGTAAACATTGGTACCATCGGCCACGTTGACCATGGCAAGACCACGCTGACGGCCGCGATCACCAAGGTCCTGAACCTGGAGGGCGACGCCGAATTCGTCGATTATGCGAACATCGACAAGGCCCCGGAAGAGCGTGCCCGTGGTATCACGATCAACACCGCGCACGTTGAGTATCAGACCGAGAAGCGCCACTATGCGCACGTTGACTGCCCCGGCCACGCCGACTATGTCAAGAACATGATCACCGGTGCGGCGCAGATGGACGGTGCCATCCTGGTGGTGTCCGCTGCTGACGGCCCGATGCCCCAGACCCGTGAGCACATCCTGCTCTCCCGCCAGGTGGGCGTTCCCTATATCGTTGTGTTCATGAACAAGTGCGATCAGGTGGACGATCCGGAGCTGCTCGACCTGGTCGAGATGGAAATCCGCGAACTGCTCAACGAGTACGACTTCCCGGGCGACGACACCCCGATCATCCGCGGTTCCGCCCTGGTCGCGCTGGAGTCCACCTCCACCGATCCGAACGCGCCTGAGTACAAGTGCATCCATGAACTGATGGATGCGGTTGACGAGTATATCCCCTCCCCGGCCCGTAAGACCGACCTGCCGTTCCTGATGCCGGTGGAAGACGTCTTCACCATCACCGGCCGTGGTACGGTTGCTACCGGCCGTGTGGAGCGTGGCCAGCTGAATATGTCCGACGAAGTGGAAATCATCGGCCTGACCGACGAGCGCCGCAAGACCGTTGTTACCGGTATCGAAATGTTCCGCAAGCTGCTTGACTACGCGGAAGCCGGCGACAACATCGGCGCCCTGCTGCGCGGCGTGCAGAGGAATGAGATCGAGCGTGGACAGGTTCTGTGCAAGCCCGGCACCATCAATCCGCACACCAAATTCCATGGCCAGGTTTATGTCCTGTCCAAGGAAGAAGGCGGCCGTCACACCCCGTTCTTCAACAACTATCGCCCGCAGTTCTATTTCCGTACCACCGACGTGACCGGCGTCATCTCCCTGCCGGAAGGCACCGAGATGTGCATGCCTGGCGATAACGTCGAAATGGACGTGGAACTCATCACCCCGATCGCTATCGAGGAAGGCCTCCGCTTCGCTATCCGTGAAGGCGGCCGTACCGTCGGTTCGGGCGTTGTCACCAAGATCAACGGCTAATTTGCCGCTGGGCGATTTGTATTTCAAAGGCGGGAGGAGAGAGCGTTCTGCTCTTTCCTCCCGCTTTCCTTTTTGCCGGCCGGCAGATGGATGGCGGAAAGGCAAGGGGCCGGGCCGCTTCCTTCTGCCGGGGGCGGGAAGCCGTCGTCAGGGAAAAGGGCCCGGCTTTCCGGCGCCCGCATCGGGAAAGTATATAACGGCCCTCGGATTCAGCAATGCCGGCGCGGGCAAAGGAATTGGGCCGGAGCACTTGATTTGCACCGGGGTTGGGTGTACAATACAAAAGGCAGCGCTTCCGACCGAAGCGGGCCGGTTTCGGTTCCCCTGAAAAGCCAGGGAAACCGGGATGGAGAATTTAAAGGAAATAAAGGGGATAAATAAGGATGCAGTTTCGGGATTTGCAAGCGCAGTATGCGGCCCTCAAGCCGGAGATTGACGCGGCCATGCAGCGGGTGGCGGCGGACAGCAATTTTATCAGCGGCGCCCAGGTGACCGAGCTGGAAGCCCAGCTGGCGGATTACGTGGGCGTGAAGCACTGCGTCACCTGCGGCAATGGGACGGACGCGCTGACCATGGTGCTCATGGGCTGGGATATTGGCCCGGGCGACGCGGTTTTCGTGCCGGACTTCACCTTTTTCGCTTCGGGCGAGGTGGTCGCCTTCGAAGGGGCTACCCCCGTTTTTGTGGATGTGGACGCCGATACCTTCAATCTGGATCCGGCAAAGCTGGAAGAAGCGATCCTCGCCGTGAAGGCGGAGGGGAAGCAGACGCCGAAAGCGGTGATTGCGGTCGATCTGTTCGGGCTGCCCGCCAATTACCGGGAAATCCAGGCCATCGCAAAAAAATACGGCCTGCTCCTGCTGGAGGACGGCGCCCAGGGTTTCGGCGGCAGCATGGACGGGCAGCGTGCGTGCAGCTTCGGGGACGCCGCCACGACCTCCTTCTTCCCTGCCAAACCGCTCGGCTGCTATGGCGACGGCGGCGCCATTTTCACCAATGACGACGCCCTGGCCGATTACCTGCGTTCAATCCGGGTGCATGGCAAGGGCTCCTTCAAATACGATAACGTCCGCATTGGGATGAATTCGCGGCTGGATACCCTGCAGGCGGCGATCCTGCTGCCGAAGTTCAAAGCGTTCCGGGAATATGAGCTGGAGGCGGTCAACCGCGCGGCGGCTTGGTATACCGACCGGCTGGCCGGCGTGGTGAAAACGCCGGTGGTGCCGGAAGGGTTCGGCTCCAGCTGGGCGCAGTATACCATCACGCTGGAAAGCCGCGAACAGCGGGACGCGCTGCAGGCGGCGCTCAAGGAGCAGGGGATCCCCACCATGGTCTACTATCCGAAACCCATGCATGCGCAGACGGCGTTCGCTTCCCTCCCGCAGGCTTCCTTCCCGGTGACCGACCGGCTTTGCGCCTGCGTCCTTTCCCTGCCGATGCATCCCTATCTCGGCGAAGGGAACGTGGACTTCATCTGCGAGGCGCTGAAAAAGCTCCTTTAATCCCGCGGAAAATCCGGCGCGACCTGGGGCATCGGCACGCCAGAGTCCCGCCGGCACTCCGCGCAGAAAAACCGCACATTGCCAAGGATGCATGGAAGAAACCAAATAGCAAGGGGCTGCCGCAAAATGGGAACATTTTGCGGCAGCCCCTTGACGGCTTCCAGAGATGAGGTGAAATCAATACAAAACGTATTTTTGAAAAATAAAATGCAATACGTATAATTCGGCTCTTAAAAAGGCTGCGTCAAAAACGATCCTCCGCCGGGCGCGCTTCGGCTTCCGCGGCCAGTTCGTCGAACTCGGCAACCACCCAGCCGGTGAGGATCGTGGCCCCTTCCCAATCCATAGCGGCGATATGGAACTGCTCCATCGTATCGTGGACCCGTTTGGCTTCGGCGGCAATGGAGACGGCCTCGTTGAGCAGCTCCCGGGCGGCGCGGCGGTTAAAGGAGAGGATCTGCCGGCGGGAACGCAGTCCCTCGGTATCGGTGAAACGGGCGGCGTGGATGCGGCGGAAGACCGGGAAATCCGCTTTATGCCAGGGATTGGAGGTGGTGAACCCTACCCCGATGGAGGGGACTAGCAGGTGCTCCAGCTTGTCGGAGGGGGAAAGGGGGCAGGCGCAGCTGATGACGTCCAGGCCGGCCTCCAAAGCCCGCCGGCGCAGTTCTTCCAGCAGCAGGCGGGAGGAGGCGCCGTGTTCGTCCTCCAGCGAGTAGATCCGGGGACAGAGGGCCTGCAGCGTCCCGTGGAAGGTAAGCAGGCCCTGCGGGGTGACGGCGGAGAGAAAACGGCGGGTTTCCTTCCCGGGCTGCGCGGCGCGCCCTCCGAACTCCCGCGCCGCAATCCGGGCGGCGCTGCGGAGGATTTTCTCCGGATCGGTATAGCTGGCGGCGATCCGGCAGCTGTCCCCCAGCAGGGAGGCCGCCGCGCCCAGGAATTTCCGGCACCGCGCGTGGAGGGCGGAGCAGGCGGCCGTGGCTTCCATAATTTGCGGCGCGCTTTCGTGCAGCCGGCGGGCGTCCATACAGGCGCTGAGGTTGACTATCTGTTCCACCGCCCCCCAGTATTTCGGCTCGATCACATGGGGCGCGGTCGCGTCGACGATGCAGGCCTTGAGCGCGGGGATGCGCACGCCGTCCAGGGAATCCGGGTCGGAGGAACAGAAAATGGCTTCCGCTTCCAGGCCGCGGTTGGCCATCTGCTCCAGCACCCGGCGCATCAGGGAGGATTTCCCCGTGCCGGGCCCGCTTTTAATGAGATAGGCCCGCCAGCCGTCGGCGGGGTCGTACAAGTCGTCCAGGTAACCGACAAATCCGCCGGGGGTATTCGCCCCCATGAAAAAACGGATCGGTGTTGGCGTATTCTGCATGCTCATGATGGTTCTCCCGTCCCTTCCGCGTGCTTTTTCAGGATAATCGGATTTTTCCTGTCACGGTACAGGATATTCGCCGGGCAGCCCCATGGTGCCCGTCCGGGAGAGCAATTTCCAAATAAATGGGAAAATTTTGGCAGAGATGTGCCGGAGGCGCCCCCCGCCTGCCGGGAACGGGGAGGATCCGTCCGGATTGCGGGCGAAGGAAAAAGCCGCGGACAGCCTTTTGGGCTGCCGCGGCTTTTATCGTGACCGTATGGCCCGCCCAACCCCTCGCGGGGCCTGACGGGCAGGGGGATGTCTCAGGGCTGGACGGCGTTTTCCAGCGCAGAGGAATCGATCCCGGCGGCTTCGAGGTCCTCCTCGTCCAGGAGGGAAAGGGCCATCGCCAGGAATTCCTCCCGGGTCAGGTTTTTGGAGATGACCTTGAATTCGGCGCCGTCGATCGTGAACTGCGCGACGTACCAGTCGATAAACCGCTCGGGTTCCTCATAGGTCCCGCCGTCCCCCACCGCGTGATGGCCGAACCGGACCGTGACGTCCCCGATCAGCGTTTCCCCCGCCGTCCCCTCCGGCCAGTCGAAGAAGTAGCCGGGGCCGTCGGGGAGGCGGCTGGCATAGACGGCGAATTCCTTCCGCAGCGGCTCGCCCTCCGTTGGAAGGATGCATTCCTCCGCCTCCGTGGTCATGCAGGCTTCCATCACCTGGTCATAGGCCATGGTGCCGTCGCTGTTGCGGTAGACCCGGAAGCTCCCGCCGCCCGGATAAACCAGGCCGGGAAGGACGTACCGAGGGATCAGGCTGCGGCCGATATAGTCCTCGGCCTGCTGGTGGGTCCAGGTTTCGGCGGAGGTGGTTTCGGGATCATAGAAGGGCCGGCAGCCGATTCCGATCCCGCCCAGTTCCGCAAATTCGATCGATTCAAGGGCGGGGAGGGGGGCGGTCCCTTCGGTCTGGGCGCCGGAGGGAAGGCTGCTTCCGGCCGTTGACTGGGCGGAGGGGCCCGTCCCTGCGGCCGGGAGGGAGGGGGCATCCGCCGGCGCCCCGCTCAGCAGCAGGGCGGCACAGGCGATGGCGGCGCAGCCGCCGGTGGGGATGAGGGTGCAGAGAAGGCGGTTCCGCCGTTTCCGGCGCTGCAGCAGGGCCGCGGCCTTCTGCTCAATCGCGGCGCGGTACGCTTCGTTGGTTTTCATACGGCAATTTCATCCTTTCCGCAGTCGAATGGCAATCCGTTGACGGGGAACAGCCCTAAGGGGCCCTAAAAGGAGGTTTCGTAAGGCCATTCCTCTTTTTCCAGGCGGGATTTCAGGGCGCTTTTGGCCCGGGCGGAGAGGTTATACACCTGCTTGACGCTCTTTTTCATCACCCGGGCGATTTCCTCGCCGGACAGCCCCTCGAAATACCGGAGGTACAGCACGTCGCCGTATTCTTTGGGCAGGCCCTCCAGCGCGCTCAGAAGGGTCTCCCGCCGTTCACGGTCCGCCTCCGGTTCGGGGAAGCCGCCCGCCGCCCCGCCCGTGTCCTCCCCGGAGGGCAGGGCGTCCAGGGAGAGGGCGGGGCGGGCCTTGCAGCGGCGGAGATGGGACATCGCCTTGTGGCGGGCGATGGCGTACAGGTAGGTCTTCAGGCTGGAGTGAAAGCGGTAGCGGCGGGGGTGGACAATCAGTTCCACAAAACAGTCTTCGGACAGGTCCTCCGCGGCGTGCCAGTCCCCCACCAGATGATGCAGGAAGCGGATGAGCCCCTCCTTGTAAAGGCCCACGATCGGTTCGAACGCATCCTTGTCCCCGCCCAGGTACTGCCGGTACAGCGCTTCGCCGCCCTTTTCCCTTGCGTCCATTTCCCCACCTCTTTTCCCTCTCACCCCTTAGTCGCAGGAGCCGCGGGATTTTACTCACCTCATTGTACCGCTAAAAAATTTTTTTCAAAGCGGAGCGTGCGCTTCCCGCGATCTTCGCATTCTTTGCGTTCCTTACCCTTTGCCGCCTGGACATCCCGCCTGCGCACGGCCCGTGAGGACAAAAGGGGCGTCCCGCCGGCGCGCGGATAAAAGCGGGGCTGCCGGGCAGACTAAGACCGGTTTGCCGCCGGCTGGTGCGGGAATCGTGGGGGAAGCAACCTGCACAAAACTATACTATATTAGTATACTATTCTCGTCGGCGAAACCCTTGTGCGATCCGCACGGGAATGCTATAATTTTCTCATAGAAAGTGCCCAAGGGCATGGGCGGCGCCGATCGTAAGGGCGCATTACAAAGGAAAGGCCCGCAGACGGGCTCAAGAACGAAAGGCAGGTACAGCATGACGGAATTCAAAACGGGACCTTGGCAGAAATTTGTGGACGTGCGGGATTTCATCGTCCGCAACTATACGCCGTACGACGGGGACGACCGCTTCCTCGCGCCGCCGACCGAGCGGACCAAAGCCCTGTGGGAAAAAGTGTCCGCCCTCATGAAGGAAGAACATGAGCGGGGCGGGGTGTACGATATCGACACCCACACCATATCGGGTATCGACGCGTATGAGCCGGGGTACATCGATAAGGAAAACGAGCAGATTGTGGGGCTCCAGACCGCGGCGCCCCTGGTGCGGGCGATCATGCCCTTCGGCGGGATCCGGATGGTCCGCAATTCCCTGGCGGCGTATCATAAGGAGATGGACCCGGAAATCGAGAACGTATTCAAATACCGGAAGACCCACAACGACGGGGTGTTCGACGTATACACCCCGGAAATGCGGGCGGCGCGGAAGTCCGGCATCATCACCGGCCTGCCGGACGCCTATGGCCGCGGCCGGATCATCGGCGATTACCGCCGGGTGGCGCTGTACGGCGTGGATCGGCTGATTGAGGAGAAGCGCCGCTCCCACGACGAGGCGGATTACAACGTGATGGATTCCCGCGCCATCCGCCTGCGGGAGGAACTGGCCGAGCAGATCCGCGCCCTGGAAGCCCTCAAGCGGATGGCGGCCTCCTACGGCTACGATATCTCGGGGCCGGCGCAGGACACCAAAGAGGCGATCCAGTGGCTGTATTTCGGGTATCTCGCCGCCATCAAGGAACAGAACGGCGCCGCGATGTCGATAGGGCGGGTTTCCACCTTCCTGGACATCTACGCCGAGCGCGACCTCCAGGAAGGCCGGTATACCGAAAGCGGAATCCAGGAATTGGTGGACCATTTCATCATGAAGCTGCGCATGGTCCGCTTCCTGCGCACCCCGGCGTACGACGAGCTGTTCAGCGGCGACCCCACCTGGGTGACCGAATCGATCGCCGGGCTTTGCACCGACGGGCGGCATATGGCCACCAAGATGTCCTTCCGCTTCCTCCACACCCTGACCAACCTCGGCCCGGCCCCCGAGCCGAACATGACCGTGCTGTGGAGCCCCCGCCTGCCGGAAAACTTCAAGAAATACTGCGCGAAAATGTCGATCGAGACCTGCTCCATCCAGTACGAGAGCGACGAGCTGATGCGCAAGAAGTTCGGGGACGACTATGGCATCGCCTGTTGCGTGTCCGCCATGCGGATCGGCAAGCAGATGCAGTTCTTCGGCGCGCGGGCGAACCTGGCCAAGGCGCTGCTCTACGCCATCAATGGCGGTCGGGACGAGAAGAGCGGCGTGCAGGTCGGCCCCGAGATGTTCGCCTGCCGTGGCAAGTACCTGGAATACGAGGACGTCAAGAAAAAATTCGAAAAGACCTGCGACTGGCTGGCTTCCCTGTATGTGAACACCCTGAACGTCATCCACTACATGCACGACAAATACTGCTATGAGAAGCTGCAGATGGCGCTGCACGACGATGAGGTGTTCCGCACCATGGCCTGCGGCGTGGCCGGGCTGTCGGTGGTGGCGGATTCCCTCTCCGCCATCAAGTATGCGAAGGTCCGCCCCGTCCGGGACGAATCCGGGCTGGCGGTGGATTTTGAAATCGAGGGCGATTATCCGAAATTCGGCAACAACGATCCCCGGGTGGACGACATCGCGGTGGACGTGGTGAAGATGTTCATGGGGAAAATCGCCAAGTGCCCCACCTACCGGGAATCCAAGCCCACCATGTCGATTCTGACCATTACCTCCAACGTGGTGTACGGCAAGAAGACGGGCTCCACCCCGGACGGCCGGAAGGCCGGCGAGCCGTTTGCACCCGGCGCCAACCCCATGCACGGGCGGGACAACCATGGCTGCGTGGCCTCCATGATGTCGGTGGCCAAGCTGCCCTACGACTTCAGCGAGGACGGCATCAGCTACACCTTCTCCATTGTGCCGGGCGCGCTCGGCCGAGAGGAGGACGAGCGGGAGAAGAACCTGGTCGGGCTCATGGACGGCTACTTCAACGAGAGCGGCCACCATATCAACGTCAACGTCCTCAACCGCGAGGTGCTGCTCGACGCGATGGATCATCCGGAGCTGTACCCGCAGCTGACCATCCGGGTATCCGGCTACGCGGTGAATTTCGTCAAGCTGACCCGCGAACAGCAGCTGGACGTCATCAACCGCACTTTCCACACCCGCTTCTAAGCGGCGGGCTTCCGGTGCTGGGCAGCGGACGGACGATGGCCGCCCGCTGTCCAGCTTTTCGGTTATACCGAGGAGCCCTTTTCGGCCATAGGGAAGCGCGCTCTTTGGCATAGGCGAAGTTCCCTCCGTTAGTATCGCCGAAGAGCCCCTTTGGTTATACCGCGGTTCCCCCTCGAAGCGCCGCCTGCCCTGCTGGGATGATGTTCCCGGCAGGGCGGGGGCATCCTCGGCTGCGCGGGTTCCTCCCGGGCGTTGCCCGGCGGGCAGCCGGCGGCAGGGGGGGCAGCCGGCGTTTCTCTTCCCCGCAGCGTTCCCGCCGGCGTATGGCCGGGATTGTGTGGGAGGATCGTAAAATTGTATAATTTAAAGTGATATATACAAATTGTAATTACTCCAGCCCGGAGCGGGCGAATCCCTCTTGCTTTTTCCGGAGGGATCGGTACAATAGAGGGCAGACATGGACAGGGCGGGCCGGACGGCCGGCGGAAAGGCGGCAACCAATGAAGAATGTCATGGGGCGCATCCATTCGGTGGAAAGCTTCGGCGCGCTGGACGGGCCGGGGATCCGGTATGTGCTGTTTTTGCAGGGCTGCCCGCTGCGCTGCCTGTACTGCCATAACCCCGACTCCTGGCACCGGGAAGGCGGGCAGAAGATAGGCTCGGCCGACGTGGTGAACGATATCCTGCGGTACCGCCATTTTATCCAAAGCGGCGGGGTGACCCTGTCGGGCGGGGAACCGCTCATGCAGCCGGAATTTGCGGCGTCGATCATCGAGGGCTGCCACGAGCACGGCCTGCATGTCGCGGTGGATACCTCGGGCGGGGTGGCGCTCCTTGCCTGCCAGAGGGCGGTCGAGACGGCGGATCTCCTCCTGCTGGACATCAAGGCGGCGGAGGAGGGGCTTTTTCGCCGGATTACGGGGCGGGGGATGGACAACACCCTGGAAATCCTCGCCGAGCGGGAGCGGGAAAACAGGCCGGTTTGGATCCGGCATGTGCTGGTGCCGGGGCTGACGCTGGAGGACGCCCAGCTGCATAAGCTGGGCCGGCTGCTCCGGGATTACCGTTGCATCGAGCGGGTGGAGCTCCTCCCCTTCCACAAGATGGGGGAATACAAATGGGAGGCCCTCGGGGAGCCGTATACCCTTTCCGGCGTCCAGCCGCCGGAGCCGCAGCAGGTGGAGCATGCCCGGGCCCTGCTGCGCGGCTTTGGGCTGGATGTGCATTGAACCGGCGGGCCGGGCGTTTGAGGGCCCCGGCCGCGCTTCCCGGCCGGACGGAAACCGTCCGGCGTCCGCGGGGCAGAGAAAATCAGAAAAAAGGATGGGAGAAAGCATGGAACCGACCCTTCGGCCGTACCGGGAGGAGGACCTCCCCGCGATCACCGCAATCTGGAACGAAGTGGTGGAACAGGCGGACAGCTTCCCCGGCGACCGCCCGCTCACCTTGGAGGAGGCGGCCGCGATGTTTGCCGCGCAGACCGAAACGGTGACCGTGCTGGAGGGGGGTGAGCCGGTGGGGGTGTACATCCTCCACCCCAACAATATCGGGCGGTGCAGCGGGATCGCCAACGCCTCCTACGCGGTGCGGAAGGACTGCCGGGGGCGGGGGATCGGCCGGCGGATGGTCTGCGACTCCCTCCAAAGGGCGAAAGCGCACGGCTTTGCGGGGATGCAGTATAACGCCGTGGTGAAGAGCAACACGGCGGCCATCGCCCTGTATCTGAAGCTTGGGTTCACCGTGCTGGGGACCGTCCGGAACGGATACCGCCTGGCGGACGGGAGCCTGACCGATACGCTGATTTTTTATCACGGCCTGCTGGAGGAGGATCTTCCCCGGCCGTAAGGGGAAGGCGGCAGGGCCTCAGCCCCCCTTTGCGCAGGGCCCGCCGCTCATGGGCTTCCGGTTTTGGGCATTTTGCCCCTGGCCGCATCTGAAAAAATGTGATATACTTAATCCATACGCAACGTGCAGTTTGTCGGACAGAACGTAAGTCCAGTTGTCGCAAACGGCGCGTTTTTTCTTTTGCATCCCTGCGGGGCGGGGATGCCGCAGCGGCGAAAGGGGCGGCTTTTCATGCAGGATAAACGGTATGCGGCGGGGGATACGGTGGTATACGCCGCGCAGGGCGTCTGCCGGGTGGAGGGGATTGAGCAAAAGGACTTCGGCGGCGCTCCCGTGGAATATTACGTCCTCAAACCGGTGGAGGCGCCCCATTCCACCGTTTACGTGCCGGTCGGCAACCCGGCGCTGACGGGGAAGATGCGGCGGGTGCTTTCTCCCGAGGAAGTACGGGAACTCATCCAGGCTATGCCGCAGGAACCGTCCGCTTGGGTGGAGGACGAGAACGCGCGGAAAGAGACCTACCGGCGGATTTTGTCGCAGGGGGATCAGCGGGAACTGATCCGGGCGATCAAAGCCGTTTACCTCCATCAGAAGAGCCTGCGGGAGCAGGGGAAAAAGCTGCATATGGCGGACGAGCGGTTCTTCAAGGAAGCGGAAAAGATCCTGTACAGCGAATTTGCGCTGGTCCTGCATCTGCAGCCGGACCAGGTCCTCCCGTTTATTACTCAGCAGATTGAGGAAAGCGGCGGCCGGCAGGAGGCTTAGCGGCAAGGCCGCCCGGGAATGCCGGCGCGTTTCGCCTGCGGCCGGGCAGTCCCCGGGAACAGGCGGGGCGAAAAGGGGGCGAAGGAGGGCGGCGCGCACACGGAGAGAACGAAGAGAGCAAAAGAGGGGGAAGGAAACCGGGATTGGTTTCCTTCCCCCTCTTTTGTGAGGCTTATGCTCTGTCGTCCGCCGGCAGAAGGCCGGTTCACGGCCCGCCCTCGGGTTATCCCTGGTATTCGACGATTTCGATGCTGTCGATGGTTACGTCCTCCACCGGCTTGTCGTTGTCGTCTGTCTCCACCGCCGCGATGGTGTCCAGCACGTCCAGCCCTTCGAACACCTGGCCGAAGACCGTATGGCCGCCGCTCGCCCGCCATGCGCCGTCGAGGTTGATGTTGCCGCCGTTTTCCTCATACAGCGCCCAGACCTCGTCCGGGACCATCCGGCTGTCCGGCGAAATACCGCCGTTGGCCGTGATAAAAGCGTCCACATCCGGGTATTGCTTGGTGAAGGTGTTCCCATAATAGGACGCATACATGTCGTACATCTGCTCATAATTGGCATACAGTGTTTCATAGCTGTAATTAGCCTTGTCAAACGAATCCGCCTTGGCCTGGTTGATGAAGAACTGGCTGCCGTTGGAGTTTGGGCCGGAATTGGCCATCGCCAGCGATCCGCGCAGGTTGAGCAGCTTCTGGTCGAATTCGTCCTCAAAGTCTTTTCCCCATTTGCTCTCCCCGCCGGTGCCGTCCCCGTCCGGGTCGCCGCCCTGGATCATGAAGTCGTTGATCACCCGGTGGAAGGTCAGCCCGTCGTAATAGTTCTGCTCCGCCAGGTCGATGAAATTTTCCACCGCCTTGGGCGCGGCCTCGGGGAAGAAGCGGATGGACATATCCCCCATGCTGGTATGCATGATGGCAATTTTTTCCCCTGCTGCCGGCATTTCCAGCTGGAAGCCGACCGTCTTGTCCGGGTAGGCGGTCCCCACGTCGTTGGTCGCCGTGGGGGCATCCTCCGAACAGCCGGCCAGGAGCGCGGCCCCCAGAAGGGCGGCGGAAAGCA
The DNA here is from genome assembly GCA_904377855.1 of Candidatus Avimonas merdigallinarum. Taxonomy (GTDB): domain Bacteria; phylum Bacillota; class Clostridia; order Oscillospirales; family Acutalibacteraceae; genus Avimonas; species Avimonas merdigallinarum. The sequence goes on along the minus strand of CAJFGS010000019.1, from coordinate 32,858 downwards.
GGGCGAGCGTGCGTCGAATCATCATAGAAAACATTCCTTTCGGTTCAAAGACAATATTCCAATGGGCACAGGCCGCACAGGACCCTTACGTCCGCTGCGCGCCTCTCTCAACCGCTTTCCGGCAGATCGGGGGACGCTCCCCGTCCAGCCGGAGGAAACGGTTGAATTCCCGGATCTCCTCGGCCTGCCGGGCCAGGAAATCGCGGCCCTCCCCGGTGCGGGCGATTTCCCTTCCCGCCGCCCGCACCGCGCGGACAAACGCCCGCTGCAGGGGGACGTGCCGGTGCTCCCTCACCAGCGGGCAGACCCGCCAGGCGCGGGGATCGTAGACGGCGCGGATCCGGCCGTCCGCCCCCAGCGCGGGGAAGAGGGGGAAGATCCGGCAGGACAGCGGCCGCTGTTCCCGGCGGCAGGCGCCGAGGCAGACAAAAAGCGGCTCCGTCCCCCGGTGCAGGACAACGCCGTCCTCCAGGCCCCGTTCCCGCCGGAACGCTTCCTCCCCGGGGAAAAGCAGCATCCCGCTGGGCGCCCCCTCCCCGCTGTGGGACAGATCCCGGCAGCAGGCGCCGCCGCAGACCGTCCCGCAGTCGGCGGCAAGCGGCGTGAGCCGCTCAAACAGGGCGTACAGCTCGGAAAATCGAGTACAATCCGTATAATTGCAAGAATTATTGCTCATTGTATTCCAAAATCTCAATCGACTGGATCACCACGTCGGCTTTCGGCTTGTCGTTGCGGCCGACCGGGACGGCGGCGATCGCGTCCACCACGTCCATGCCGTCGTACACCTGCCCGAAGACGGTGTGCTTGAAATCCAGCCACGGGGTGCCGCCGATCGCCGCGTAATTGTCCGCGACCGCTTTCGGGAACCCGCGGTCCGCGAGGGCGGGCATCTGGGCGAGCATCTGGGCCGGGCATTCGGAGGCCTGGACGATGAAGAACTGGCTGCCGTTGGTGTTGGGGCCGGCGTTGGCCATCGAAAGCGCGCCGCGGTAGTTGCGCAGCTCGATATCCGGTTCGTCCTCAAAGGAGCGGCCCCAGATGCTTTCGCCGCCGGTGCCGGTGCCGTTCGGGTCGCCGCCCTGGATCATGAAATCGCGGATCACCCGGTGGAAGATGAGGCCGTCGTAATAGCCGTTTTTCGCGTGGGTGGTGAAATTCTCGCAGGTTTTCGGGGTTTTCTCAGGGAACAGGCGGATGGAGATATCCCCCATGCTGGTGTGCATAATCGCAATGGTTTCGCCCTGAGCGGGCCGGTCAAGCTGATTCATGGCGAGCATCCTTTCTTATTTGGCCGCGGGCTGCCGCGGCGCGGTGTGGCGTTCCAAAAGGCCTAAGGCCGGCGCCGCCGGCCGGGAAAGGGGCGGCGCCGGCCGCCCGGGCGCCGTTAATACGCCTTGGCCCAGAGGACCATGTGCTTGGCCGGCTTGCCGCAGCACACGCAGGTATCGGACAGGTGCTTCTGCTCGAACGGGATGCAGCGGGAGCCGACGCCGGTGGTTTCCTTCACCTTGTCCTCGCACGCCTCGTCGCCGCACCACATGGCCTCGATAAAGCCGTCGCCCCGTCCCTCCAGCACGCGGGTGATTTCGTCCATGCTGGTGCAGGAATAGGTGCGGCGCTGACGGTTTTCGAGCGCCTTCCGGTACAGCCCGTCGTGCACTTTCTGCAGGAGGGCGGGGATGGCGGTCTCCAGCTCGTCCAGGGGGACGACATGCTTTTCCCGGTCGTGCCGGGTGACCAGCACGCACTGGTTGTTTTCGATATCCTTCGGCCCGATTTCCAGCCGCAGGGGGACGCCCTTCATCTCATACTCGGCGAACTTCCAGCCGGCGGAGTTGTCCGAATCGTCCACCTTCACCCGGGCGACGGCGGAAAGGCGTTCCTTCAGTTCGGCCGCCTTTTCCAGCACGCCGGGCTTGTGCTGCGCAATGGGGAGGATGACGACCTGGATCGGGGCGACGGCGGGGGGGAGGACCAGGCCGTTGTCGTCGCCGTGGGCCATGATGATGGCGCCAATGAGGCGGGTGGATACCCCCCAGGAGGTCTGATGCGGGGTTTCCAGGGTGTTGTCCTTGCCGCTGAACTGGATGCCGAACGCCTTGGCGAAGCCGTCCCCAAAATAATGGGAGGTGCCCGCCTGCAGCGCCTTGCCGTCGTGCATCATGGCTTCGATGGCGTAGGTGGACACCGCGCCGGCAAACTTGTCGCTGTCGGTCTTGCGGCCCTTCACCACCGGCATGGCCAGGGATTCCTCGCAGAAGGTGGCGTAAACGTTCAGCATCCGCTCGGTTTCTTCGATGGCCTCCTCCGCCGTGGCGTGGATGGTGTGTCCCTCCTGCCACAGGAATTCCCGCGAGCGCAGGAAGGGGCGGGTGGTTTTTTCCCAGCGGACCACGCTCACCCACTGGTTGTACAGCTTGGGCAGGTCCCGCCAGGAATGGACGATGTTGGCGTAATGCTCACAGAACAGGGTTTCGCTGGTGGGGCGCACGCAGAGCCGCTCCTCCAGCTTTTCGCTGCCGCCGTGGGTGACCCACGCCACCTCCGGCGCGAAGCCTTCCACGTGGTCCTTCTCCTTCTGAAGGAGGCTTTCGGGGATGAACATCGGCATGCAGACGTTTTCGTGCCCCGTCTGCTTGAACATCCCGTCCAGGATGCGCTGCATGTTTTCCCAGATCGCATACCCGTACGGGCGGATGACCATGCAGCCCTTGACGCTGGTGTATTCCACCAGCTCCGCCTTTTTCACGATGTCGGTATACCATTGGGCGAAATCCTCGTCCATGGAGGTGATGGCTTCCACCATCTTTTTATTGTTGGCCATCGGTATTCCCTTCCTTTTTTGAATATGGGCCGGCTTCCATATGCCGAAAAGGGGACGGTTTTCCGCCCCCTTTTCAACAGAGCCTTATTGCTGAGTCTTCTCGTCGCCGGAATTGTTTTTGTCCTTCTTATCGGTTGCCTTGTTCAGCAGCACAATAACCACAAGCAGCACCGCCATGACCACAAAGATGCCGACCATGCCGAGCAGCATCAGCAGCAGGGCGTTGCTGAGGTTGGCCAGGCCTTGAAATTCCAATCCCATAATATCCATATTGCTTCGTCCTTTCTCTGTCGCCGGCTCAGCCGCCAATCAGGCGGGGAACCACGGTGAGGATGATGCCGCCCGCCACGACCGAACCGATCTGGCCGGCCACGTTCGCGCCTACGGCATGCATGAGCAGGTGGTTCTGGTTGTCTTCCTTCAGGGCCATTTTCTGGATGACGCGGGCCGACATCGGGAACGCGGAGATCCCTGCGCCGCCGACCATCGGGTTGATCTTCCTGCCTTCCGGCAGGAAGACGTTCATCAGCTTGGCGAACAGCACGCCGCCGATCGTGTCGAAGATAAAGGCCACCAGGCCCAGCGCCATGATGACGATCGTAGCCACCGACAGGAACTGCTCCGCCCGCATGGTAAAGGCGATGGTGATGCCCAGCAGGATGGTGACCAGGTTGGCCAGGGTGGTCTGCGCGGTCTGGGAGAGGCTGTCCAGCTTGAGGCATTCCCGCAGCAGGTTGCCGAACATCAGCATGCCCACCAGGGAGACCGAAGCGGGGGCGACCAGGCCGGCGATGATGGTGACGATAATCGGGAAGAGGATCCGGGTCAGGCGGGTGACCGACTGCGGGTTGTAGGGCATCCGGATCATCCGTTCCTTTTTGGTGGTCACCAGCTTGATGGCCGCCGGCTGGATAATCGGCACCAGCGCCATGTAGGAATAGGCGGCCACCGCGATGGCGCCCATATTTTCGGATTCAAACATCTTGGAAACGAGGATTGCCGTCGGGCCGTCCGCCGCGCCGATAATACCAATGGACGCCGCTTCTTTAAACGGGAAGAAGAAGGAGGCCAGCAGGACGGTGAGGAAAATGCCGAACTGCGCCGCCGCACCGAAGAGGAGCATCTTGGGGTTGGAAAGCAGCGGGCCGAAATCGATCATGGCGCCGATCCCGATAAAGAGCAGGAGCGGCATAGCTTCCGAAGCGGAAATCCCCACGTTGAACAGCCACTCGACAATGCCGGTGGAGCCGTCCGCTGCCGTGCCGATCGCACCCGACCAGGGGATGTTGACCAGAATCGCGCCGAAGCCCATTGGCATCAGCAGGGCGGGTTCAAAGTCCTTGGCGAGCGCCAGGTAGATCAGCAGCCCGCCGATCAGGATCATGACGAGGTTCTTCCAGCCGTCGGCCGTGAAAAAGAACGCGACGCCGTCATACAGAAAACGAAAATGCTCCAGAATTTCCAACGTAGACTCTCCTTTGGCGGCCGGCGCATCTGGAAATCACGCCGCCGCGAAATAATTTTAGGAAAACTAACAGCTTTTTATTATATCGAATGTCTGTCCATATTTCAACAGGAAAAGTGGGCTCTGCCCGCCCAAAATGTTGAAAAATTAAGAATATTTTCGCTTGACTTTCCCCCGGCGGGCTTTTATGGTGGAGACGGGTGGATCCGCCGCGCTGCCTGCGCGGGAAGGAAGCCCAAATACGGAGGGGAGCAGGAGGAGACGATGTTTACCGTAAGCCATGTAACCAAGCGGTACGGCAAGCTGCTGGCAAACAGCGATATCAGCTTTGGGGTGGAGGATGGGCAGATCGCCATCCTGCTCGGCCCGAACGGGGCTGGGAAATCCACCATCATCAAGTGTATCAGCGGCCTGCTCCGCTTTGAGGGGGATATCCGGATCGACGGGTACCCCAACAAATCGATAGAAGCCAAGCGGCGGCTCGGCTACGTGCCGGAGATGCCGGCGGTCTACGACCTGCTGACGGTGGGGGAGCACCTGGAGTTCATCGCCCGGGCCTATTCCCTGACCGGGTGGGAAGGATACGCTGCGTCGCTGCTGGAACGGTTCGAGTTGGCGGATAAAAAGGACAAGCTCGGCAAGGAGCTGTCCAAGGGAATGCAGCAGAAGCTGAGCATCTGCTGCGGGCTGCTCCACCGGCCCCGGGCGGTTATTTTTGACGAGCCGCTGGTCGGCCTCGATCCCCACGCCATCAAGGAGCTCAAGGATGTGTTCCGGGAACTGAAACGGGACGGCGCGTCGGTGCTGATAAGCACCCATATGATCGACAGCGTGGAGGATTACTGGGACATCGCCCACATCATGATGAACGGCGCCTTTGCCGCGACCATGCGCAGCGATCCCGCCGCGCAGGGAGAAAAGACGCTCGAAGAGCTGTTTTTTGAAATTACCGAGAAGCCGGCGCCCGCCGGGACGGGGGAGCCGGTATGAGAGCGCTGCGGTACCTGTTTTTCACCACCCTCAAAAACCGGATAAAGGAGCTGCGGCGGCATCCGTCCCAGCTTCTCCTGCTCCTTTTCATGGCGGCGATGCTGGTGCTGGTGGTGGTCACCGCCGGCCTTCCCCGGGAGAGCGGCGCGCCGCTGCGCCCGCCCGCCGAACTGCGGGCCATGGTGCTGGCCCTGTATGCGGTGATGTTCCTGCTCCTCTGCAAAAACGGGCTGTCCTCCGGGGCCAGCTTTTATACCATGGCGGACGTCAACCTGCTGTTTTCCACCCCCATCCGCCCGCAGCGGATCCTGTTTTACGGGCTGTTCCGCCAGCTGGGGACCTCCGTCCTGCTCGGCTTTTTCCTGCTGTTCCAGTATACCTGGCTGCACGACCTGTACGGGCTGGCCTTTCCCGGCCTGCTGGCGGTTATGCTCGGCTACTGCCTGACGGTGTTCTGCGCGCAGCTGACCTCCATGACGCTGTACGCCTTCACCAGCGGGGACGAGGCCAGGCAGCGGGCGCTCAAGGCCGTGCTCTATGCCCTGGGGGGCGCGGCGGTGCTGCTGATCGGCCTCCCCGCCCTTTCCGCCGAGGATAAGCTGGGGGCGGCGGTCGCCGCGGCCGACGGCCCGATCCTCGCCTGCTTCCCGGTGGCCGGCTGGCTGAAGGCGGCCGTTGGGGGCGCGATGGCGGGGGCGCCGATCCCGATCCTGCTCGGGCTGGGCGGCTGCGCGGCATACATGGCGGTGCTGGTGCTGCTGATTACCCGCAACCATCCGGATTTTTACGAGGACGTGCTCAAGGCCACCGAAATCTCCTTCACCGCGGTCACCGCTTCGAAGGAGGGGAAGATGGCCGAGCCGGTCCCCGCCAACGTGAAGGTGGGGAAAACCGGGCTGGGCGCGGGCCGGGGGGCCGGGGCGTTTTATTACAAGCACCGGCTGGAGCGCCGCCGCGCCCGGGTGTTCCTGCTGGACGGGATGACGCTGCTCTGGGCGGCTATGAGCATCGCCTTCTCCTTTTTCCTGCGGGAGGAGGGGATGCTGCCGGTGTTCATTTTCGCCTCCTATCTGCAGCTTTTTTCCTCCGGTACCGGGCGCTGGCTGCGGGAACTGCTGATGCCGTATGTGTATATGCTTCCGGCTCCGCCCTTCCGCAAGCTGCTCGGCGTATGCCGGGAGAGCATCCTGCAGTCCGCGGTGGAGGCGGTGGTGGTCATGGTGCCCTGCGGCCTGATAGTCGGCGCGCCGCCGCTGGTGATTGGCGGGTGCGTCTTCGCGCGGTTTGGGCTGGCGCTTTTGTTCATGGCGGGATATATCCTGATGGAGCGGCTGTTCGGCCAGGTGCTCAACAAGGCGCTGATCCTCTGCCTGTTCATGCTGCTGATGATCCTCCTCGCCCTGCCGGGGGTGGTCGGCGGCGTCGCGGTGGGCCTCCTGGCCGGCATGGCGGCGGGGATGCTGGTGCTTACCCTCTGGTGCGGGGCGGCGGCCGCGCTGATTGCCTTCCTCTGCCGGGACATCCTCAATATCGCGGAACTCAACAATAAATGACCAAAGCGGAGGAGCGGCCGGAATACGGCTGCCCCTCCGCTTTTGCGGTGTCCGCACGGTTTATAAAAGGAATAGGAAGGGGGGGAACTAGACCGGTTCCCCCTGGCAGACCCCATCCCGGTGGCCGGTGATCCGCACCCGGACAGCGTCCCCCGGCCCGGGGCCGCCCGCCGGCACATGGACGAGGACGGGGATATACGCGGGGGTGTAGCCTTCCCATTCCCCGCCGTCTGTCCGCGTTTCCAGGAGGACTTCGGCTTCCCGGCCGATCCAGCCGTCCAGGTAGCGGTCCCTGAGCGCCTCGCAGGCGCCGATCATCCGGCGGCTGCGCCGGGCTTTTTCCTCCCGCGGCACCTGCCCCTCCGCCTTGGCGGCCACGGTGCCGGGGCGGGGGGAATAGGCGAACACATGTACCCGGGAGAACCCGACCTTTTGCACAAACGCCAGGGATTCCTCGAATTCGGCCTCGTCCTCCCCGGGAAAGCCCACCATCACGTCGGTGGTCAGGGCGCAGCCGGGGAAGCGCTCCCGCAGCGCCGCGCAGACCGCCAGGTATTCCTCCGGGGTGTAATGCCGGTTCATCCGCCGGAGGGTGGCGGCGCACCCGCTCTGGAGGGAGAGGTGGAACTGAGGGCAGAGCTTTTCCTGCCCGGCCAGCCGGCCGACGACGGCCGGGGTGAGCATGTCCGGCTCCAGCGAGCCGAGCCGCACCCGGCGGATCCCCTCCGTCCGGCAGGCGGCCTCCACCGCGTCGCACAGGGTCAGCCCGAGGTCCTGCCCGTAGGCGGTCAGGTTGATGCCGACCAGCACGATTTCCACATACCCCTTGGCGGCCAGGGCCTGCAGCTCGTCCCGCAGCTCGCCCAGCGGCCTGGAGCGGACCCGCCCGCGGGCATAGGGGATGATGCAGTAGGAGCAGAAACGGTCGCACCCGTCCTCAATCTTCACAAACGCGCGGGTCCGCCCCTGGAACTCGTCGATGGCCAGCGGCTCGAACCGGCGGCTGTGCGGGGAGATATCCACAATCCGCTGCCCGCGGGTGAGAAAATCGTGGAAATACCGGGGCAGATCCCGCCGGGAGGCGTTCCCGAGGACGATATCCGCCTCGGTGAATCCCTCCGCGGCATCGGGGAAGGCCTGCGGCATGCAGCCGGTCAGGATCAGCACCGCGTGGGGGTATTCCCGCCGGCAGCGGCGCAAAAGCTGCCGCAGCTTCCGGTCGCTCTCCCCGGTCACGGTGCAGGAATTGATGACGATGGCTACGTCCTGCATCGCCGCCCGTTCCTCCGGGCTGCCGGAAAACAGCGCCTCCGAGGTGGCGTATCCCTCCGCCTCCATGAGGGCGCGCATGGCCTGCGTTTCGTATTGATTGACCTTGCAGCCAAGGGTGTGGAAATATACGGTCATAGGGCGGTCGATCCTTCCTGCGGCGTTAATGGCCGGGCGGCTGTCCCCGGCCTCTGCCCCACATTATACCGGAAAAGAGGGCGGATTTCAACCGACCGGCCGGCTGCGGAAAGAGGGCGTTGCTTTTTTGTCGAAAAAGGGGTATAATAGCCGCAGCACACGGAATGCACGGGCGCCGTTTGACAAGCGCGCCCGTTGGAAGGGAGGTCTCCGGAATGTATAAGGCGATGGTGCGATTTGATACCGTTGTGGATGCGAAAAAGTTTGTCAACCTCTGCAACAGCGTGCCGTTTGACGTGGATCTGGTATCGGGCCGCTATGTGATCGACGGAAAATCGATTATGGGGCTGTTCAGCCTGGATCTTTCCAAGCCGGTGGAACTGCGGGCCGACTGTGCGCCGGACGACGAGTTTGTGGAAAAAATCGAATCCTTTATTGTCCGTTAAGTCATCGAACGCTGAAAGGCCGCCGTCAGGCGGCCTTTTTGTTTTGGGGCCCGGAGGGCAAAAAAGGGCCGCCCCGCTTTCACATTCTCCCTCCGTCCCCCGGATTTTGCATCCCCAGCCATAAATCCCCCGCCCCCTGCATATATTGGCACTAAACAGATGGAACCGACGCAAGGAAAGGGTGAAAACGCATGGGCTTGAAAAGGGGAAAACGATGGCTGGCCGGCCTGCTTTGCGCCGCGCTGACGCTGACGGCAGGGGGGCTGCCTGCCGGGGCGGAGGGCGCGCCGCCGGTCATCATCGACACGGAATCGGGGGAGACGCAGGCGCAGGCCACCAGCGAGGAGGTCCCGGCGTGGGCCGCGGCGGACGGCGCGGTGCCCACCGAAGCGTCCGCGCTGGAGGTGGGCGGGAAATCCGCCATCCTGATTGAACTGTCCAGCGGGCAGGTGCTGTTTGAAAAGAACCCGCACGAAAAGCTGCCGATTGCCTCGGTTACCAAGGTGATGACCCTGCTGCTGATTATGGAGGCGATCGACGGGGGGCTGCTGACCTATGAGGAGCCGGTTACCTGCTCGGCCCACGCGGCCTCGATGGGCGGGTCCCAGATCTGGCTGGAGGAAGGGGAAGTGATGACCGTCCACGACCTCCTCAAGGCGATCGCGGTGGTGTCGGCCAACGACGCCTGCGCGATGATGGCCGAGCGGATCAGCGGGTCGGAAGAGGGGTTTGTCGCCAGGATGAACGAGCGGGCGGCGGAACTGGGGATGAACGACACCCTGTTCACCGATTGCTGCGGGCTGGACGAGTCGGCCTATTCCTCGGCTTACGACGTGGCGCTGATGTCCCGGGAGCTGATGAAGCATCCGAAGATCACCGCCTATACCACTATCTGGATGGATACCCTGCGGGACGGGGCCTCCCAGCTGGTGAACACCAACAAGCTGGTCCGCCATTACTCCGGGGCGACCGGCCTGAAAACGGGGACCACCAGCCAGGCGGGGCACTGCCTGTCCGCCACCGCCGAGCGGGACGGCATGGGCCTGTGCGCGGTGATCCTGGGCTGCACCACCACCGACGAACGGTTTGGCGGCGCGCGGAAGATGCTGGATTACGGGTTCGCCAACTACGCCGTCTACACCCCTGTGGTGGACGAAGCCTCCCTGACGCCGGTGAAGGTGCTGCGGGGGACGGAAGGATCGGTGCAGCCCCAGATGGATCCGATGCCGCCGCTCTTGATTAAAAAGGGGCAGGAGAAGGCGATCACCCCTTCCCTGGAATTGGCGCAGGATTTGGAGGCGCCGGTGTATGAACGGCAGATCATCGGCCGGCTGACCCTTACCCTGGACGGCGGGACGCTGGCGGAATACGACGTGTACGCTTCCCGCGCCGTAGCAAGGCTGGGGCTGTGGCAGGCGTTCTGCCGGATCTTCACCGCACTGATCGCCTGAGGCCGCCCGCCAGGTAGGGTCGGGGAGGCCGGATACGCCGCGGGGCACCCTCCAGGGCCCCGCGGCGTCCGTCTGCCCGGGAGGGCGATCCGGCCGGGGAACGCACGATTAGAAGGGAGGCGCCCGGCGCCTCCCGGCCGGAGAAAAGGTAAACATTTAGTGAATGTATGGTGATTACGGTTGCAAACATCCGTCAAGTATTGTAAAATATAAGCAGAGAAACCGCCGGCGGAATGCCGGCTGGGGGATACAGCCCCAAAAAGAAAGGATGATTATCATGGCCGTTACCCTGGACACCCGCTATCTGGACGGCTTTGTCCGCCCGCATGAACTGGGCGCCCTGCAGCCGCAGGTTGCTGCCGCGCACGAGATGCTGCATGCCGGCACCGGGCTTGGGAATGATTTTCTCGGCTGGCTTCACCTGCCGACCGATTATGATAAAGAGGAGTTTGCCCGGATCCAGGCTGCTGCTACCCGGATCCGCAAGGACACCGACGTGTTCATTGTCATCGGGATCGGCGGGTCGTACCTCGGCGCCCGCGCGGCGATCGAATACCTCAAGTCGGAGCGGTACAACGCCAAGCGGAAAAACACCCCCGACATTTATTTCACCGGCAACAACATCAGCTCCACCGCCCTGTGCGAGCTGCTCGAAATCTGCGAAGGCCGCCGGGTGTCGGTGAATGTGATTTCCAAGTCCGGCACCACCACCGAGCCGGCGATCGCCTTCCGGGTGTTCCGGGATTATCTGGAACGCACCGTCGGCGCGGAAGGGGCGAAAAAACGGATCTATGTCACTACCGACAAAGCGCGGGGCACCCTGAAGGGCCTCGCCGACCGGGAGGGGTATGAAACCTTCGTCGTCCCGGACGACGTGGGCGGCCGCTTTTCGGTGCTGACGGCGGTGGGCCTGCTCCCGATCGCGGTGGCCGGCTGCGATATCGAGGCGCTAATGGCCGGCGCGGCCCAGGCGGAGGCGGACTTCAGCAGCCCCGAGCTGGAGAAAAACGACTGCTACCGCTACGCCGCCGCCCGCAACGTCCTTCTCCGGAAGGGCCGCGCGGTGGAACTCATGGTGGGCTATGAGCCGTGCTATCAGATGATGGCGGAATGGTGGAAGCAGCTCTACGGCGAGAGCGAAGGCAAGGACGGCAAGGGGCTGTTCCCGGCCTCCGTCATCTTCTCGACCGACCTGCATTCCCTCGGCCAGTTCGTCCAGGACGGGTCGAACATCCTGTTTGAGACGGTGGTGTTAATCGACAAGGCCCGCAAGGAGCTGACCATCAAGGAAGACCCGGAGAACATCGACGGCCTGAACTTCCTGGCCGGGAAGACGATGGATTTCGTCAACAAAAAGGCGTTTGAGGGCACGGTCCTCGCCCACAGCGACGGCGGCACCCCCAGCCTGGTGATCCATGTCCCCGACGTGTCGGAGGCGTCGCTGGGCTACCTGATTTACTTCTTTGAAAAGGCCTGCGCGATTTCCGGCTATCTGCTGGGGGTCAACCCCTTTGATCAGCCCGGGGTGGAAAGCTATAAGAAGAATATGTTCGCGCTGCTGGGCAAGCCCGGCTACGAGGACGAGAAGGCGGCGCTGGAAAAACGGCTCGGCCGCTGAATGGGGCGGATAAACACCGTCCCGCTGAAAAAGCCGAAAACCGCGTGTCAAGGCCTGGGTGTTCCCCCGGCCGGCGGGTAATTCTATATTTAGGAGGAAATGAAAATGGTTACTTTAATCCTCGGGAAAAAAGGCTCCGGCAAGACCAAGCGCCTGATTGACCTGTGCAACGCCGCAACGGCGGAATCCAAGGGCAATGTGGTGTTTGTGGAAAAGGAAGGCATCCTGATTTACGATGTCAATTCCAAAGCGCGCCTGGTCGTGGCGGACGAATACGGGATCAAGGGGTTTGAAGCGTTGTACGGTTTCATTTCCGGTATGTGCGCGGGCAACTATGATATCACCGACGTTTTCGTGGATTCCACCCGGAAAATCGGCGGCAGCGATCTGGAGGAACTGGCGGACTTTGCCGAGAAGCTGGGCGCGCTGTCTGAAAAGACCGAAACCCGCATGGTCCTGTCGGTGTCCGCCGACAAAAGCGAGATCCCGGAGCGCCTCGCGGCCTTTGCACAGGAATAATCCGGGGAATTTCCTGGTATCCTAATGATACCGGGTATCCTGACGATACAGAATGCGCGGCGGCGGGAGCCTCGGCCCCTGCCGCCGCTTCGCACGAGGGGGCGGCCTGATGGCTGTTTGGTATGAGGGGAATCTCAATAAATCGGAAAACCGGAGGGAGGAAAACGGCGTCGCCTACTACATCCGCGGCGTGCGGGAGGTAGAGGGCGCGCGGTATGAGCGGTATGCCGTCCAGACCCACTTTATTGAGCGGGGGGAGGATTATGTGGAGGTTGTCCGCCGCTATATCGCCCCTTTGTACAAGCCGGGCGACATCGTGACCATCAGCGAAAAGGTCGTTTCGATGTGCCAGAACAACACGGTGGAAATGAAGGATGTGAAGGTGGGCTTCTGGGCGAAGTTCCTTTCCAAATTCGCCACCCATAACGTGAACGGCATCGGGATGGACGAGCCGTACAAGCTCCAGCTTGCGATCAATATGAAGGGGCTCCCGCTCATCCTGTGGGCCAGCTTCTGCGGCGCGGTCTGCCGGATTTTCGGGAAGCGGGGGGTGTTCTACACCATCGTGGGGCAGGACGTGTCGGGGATCGACGGCTTTTACAGCCATTCCGCGTTTGAGACCTACCACACCCTCGCGGTGCTCAACCCGAAGGAGCCGGACAAGGTATGCGCGGACATTGAACAGGCGCTGGGCGTCGCCTGCGCGGTGGTGGACGCCAACGATATCAACGTCGAGGTGCTCGGCCGGGCCCCTTCCCTGATGGACAAGCCCGCCGATTTCGTCGCGGAACTAATCCGGGACAACCCCGCCGGCCAGGACGATGAGCTGACCCCCTTTGTCATCAGCCGGGATATCGGGGACGCGCCGGCGCAGCCCTACGTGCCGGTGGAGGCACTGGACGGCCCGCCCGCCCCGCATTGACGGGTTTTCGCGCCCCTGCCTGCGCTGCGGAAGGCGAAATACCCCGGGAAATCGCCGGAAGAGGGCGGGAAACGGGGCAAAAAAGAGCGGAAACGGGCAGATTAAGGGCAAATTAAGAGCAGATGAGGAGCGGGGGAAAAGAAATTTCTTGACAACCCCCGAAGGACTCGGTATAATATTTGGCGTGACACTTGAGGTGGAGTATGCTTTACCAGTTAAAACCGTTGTTTATGGGCGAACAGGATTCCCTGCCCATCGATTGCGAGATGGACTTTTCCGGGCTGGAGTACCGGGACGCCCGCCCCTTTCAAAGCCCGGTGGCGGTGAAGGGGGAAGTGGCGGCGTCGGCGGGGATCGTCACGCTGCGCATGACCGTCCGCACCCGGATCCATGGGAACTGCGACCGCTGCCTGGCTCCCTTCGTCCATGAGATGGAGGTGCCGGTGGAGCGGATCCTGGTATCGTCCCTGAACAATGAGGAAAACGACGAATACCTGCTGCTGGACAATTATCAGCTTCCGCTGGACGAACTGGTGGAGGAGGAATTGATCCTGAACCTTCCGTCGAAAAACCTCTGCCGGAAAGACTGCCGCGGGCTTTGCCCGAAATGCGGCAGGAACCTCAACGAGGGGCTGTGCGGCTGCCGCAGTGACACGATCGACCCCCGTCTTGAGGTTTTGAAACAGCTTATGAACTGAGCGGGGGTGGATATCCCACCCTCAAACCCCAGTCCAGGATAACGGCTTATCCCCCCGGATGGGCCCAATTCCGATCACCAGTGCTAAGGAGGTGCTGACGATGGCGGTACCCAAGAGAAAAACATCCAAGGCCCGGCGCGACAAGCGGCGTTCCAATGTTTGGAAGCTGGAGGCTCCGGCGCTCATGAAGTGCCCGCAGTGCGGCGAATACAAGCGCCCGCACCGTCTCTGCGGCAACTGCGGCTATTACAACGGCCGGCAGATTGTTAAGAAGGATGCGTAAGCTCCCGGTTTTTCCGGCCTTACCGCAGCGGCAAAAGGAAAGTAGAGAGGGAGCGATCCTTCTCTATTTTTGTATGGGGCGGTCTGCGCAGGGAGGGAAGGCTTCGGCCGGCGCCCCCCGCAGGCTTTTCCCGTAAAAGGCGCGGACAGGGCCGGGGAGAAGAGGCAAAACGGCGGGGCTCCGCCGGGGAAGGAGCGGGAGGAAGCATGGGCGTAAAGATTACCGGCGTGACGCCGGGCAGCCCCGCGGCGCGGCGCGGCATCCGCGCGGGGGACGAACTCCTGCGCATGAACGGGCATGATATCGAAGACGTGCTGGACTACCGGTTTTACATGAACGAGGCGGCACTGTCGATGGTGCTCTCCCGGCAGGGAAAGAAGAGGGTCCTCCGCCTGCACAAGCGCCCGGAAGAGGAACCGGGGCTGGAGTTCGCCACCTACCTGATGGATTCCCAGCATTCCTGCCGCAACCAGTGCATCTTCTGCTTTATCGACCAGCTTCCGCCCGGCATGCGGGAATCGCTCTATTTCAAGGATGACGACTCCCGCCTTTCCTTCCTGTTCGGCAATTATATCACCCTGACCAACCTAAGCGAGCATGAGATTGAGCGGATCATTGCCATGCACATCAGCCCCATCAACGTGTCGGTGCACACCACCAACCCCGCGCTCCGCTGCCAGATGATGCACAACCGCTTTGCCGGCAGCTGCCTGGAGATCCTCCAGCGCTTCGCGGCGGCGGGGATCAAGATGGAATGCCAGCTGGTGCTCTGCCCCGGCGTCAATGATGGCGAGGAGCTGGCCCGTTCCATGGAGGATCTCGCCGCGCTGGTCCCGGCGGTGGAAAGCGTGGCGGCGGTGCCGGTCGGCCTGACCAAATACCGCGAGGGGCTCGCCCCGCTGCGGGTGTACACCCGGGAGGAGGCCGCGGCCGTCGTCCGGCAGGTGGAGGCCTTCGGGGAGCGGATGCTCGCCCTGCACGCAAGCCGGATTTTTTACCCGGCGGACGAATTTTACCTCCAGGCGGGGCTGCCCGTCCCGGAGGACGAGGCATATTACGGCGATTTTTCCCAGCTGGAAAACGGGGTGGGGATGACCGCCCTGCTCAAATCCCAGTTCCGGGAAGCGATGGCCGCCTGCACCTCCGCGCCCGGGGGGAGCCGGCTGACCTTTGCCACCGGCGTCGCCGCCCATCCCCTGATGGAGGAACTGGCGGCCGAGGCAAAGGCGCGGTGGCCGGAAATCCGGGCGGAGGTGATCGCTGTGCGCAACGACTTCTTCGGGGAGACCATCACCGTGGCGGGGCTGGTGACCGGCGGCGATTTGATCCGCCAGCTGAAGGGGCGGACGGGGGACTACCTCGTCATCCCGGAGGTGATGCTCCGCCACGAGGGGGATCTCTTCCTGGACGACGTATCCCGGGAGGACGTGGAGCGGGAGCTCGGGGTGAAGCTGGTGGTTTCCCCGGTGGACGGGGAAGCGCTGCTCAGCGCGCTTCATCTGTAAGGATAAAGAATAGATGGCAGGGCATGGGAAACGACGCCCTGCAACAGGATAGGAGTGAGGGGAATGGCGCGGCCAGTCGTCGCCGTCGTGGGACGCCCCAATGTGGGGAAGTCCACGCTTTTCAATAAACTCATCGGCCGGCGGCTGTCCATTGTCAAGGATACGCCGGGGGTGACCAGGGACCGTATTTTCGCCGAATGCGAATGGAACGGCCGCCGCTTCATGCTGGCGGATACCGGCGGGATTGAGCCGCGTTCCGACGATGTGATCCTGGCCCAGATGCGGCGGCAGGCGCAGCTGGCCATCGAGCAGGCGGACGTCATCATCCTGGTGACCGATCTGCGCGCCGGGGTAACCGCGAACGATATGGACGTGGCGGTGATGCTCCAGAAAAGCGGGAAGCAGGTGGTGCTCTGCGTGAACAAGTGCGACACCGTGGGGGATCCGCCGCCGGAATTTTATGAGTTTTACAACCTCGGGCTGGGGGATCCCGTCCCGGTTTCTTCGGTGCACGGCCACGGGACCGGCGACCTGCTGGACGCGGTATGCGAGCACCTCCCGCCGGAAGAGGAGGAGGAAGAGGAGGCCGACGTCATCAGGGTGGCGGTAATCGGCAAGCCGAACGCCGGCAAATCCTCCCTGATTAACCGGATCGCCGGGGAGGAGCGGGCGATTGTGTCGGATATCGCCGGCACCACCCGCGACGCGATCGACACCCCGGTGCATAACCAGCACGGCGACTTTGTTTTCATTGACACGGCCGGCCTCCGCCGGCGGAGCCGGGTGGACGATGCGATTGAAAAATACAGCGTGCTCCGGGCGCAGATGGCGGTGGAGCGTGCGGACGTCTGCGTGATTATGATCGACGCGACGGAGGGCTTCACCGAGCAGGACAGCAAGGTGGCCGGCATCGCCCATGAGCAGGGGAAGGGCTGCATCATTGCGGTGAACAAGTGGGACGCGGTGGAAAAGGACGGCCGCACCATGGACTCCATGCGCAAAAAGCTGATGGACGATTTTTCCTTCATGGCCTACGCCCCGCTGATCTTCATTTCCGCCAAAACCGGCCAGCGGATCGACCGGCTGTTTGAGCTGATAAAGTATGTGGCCCAGCAGAACGCGATGCGGATTTCCACCGGCATGCTCAACGACGTGCTGGCCGCCGCCACCGCCCGGGTACAGCCGCCCACCGACAAGGGCCGCCGCCTGCGGATTTATTACATGACCCAGGCGTCGATTAAGCCCCCGACCTTTGTCTGCTTTGTCAACCGGGCGGATCTGTTCCATTTTTCCTACCAGCGGTACCTGGAAAACCAGATCCGGGAAACCTTCGGGCTGGAGGGGACGCCGGTACGCTTCGTCATCCGGGAACGGGGGGAAACGGGCGGGAGCAAATAACCGCCCCCTTGGGGGCCCGGGCGGCTGCCGCCCCGAAAAGGAAAGGATGATTGCGGAATGCTCACGGAATATACGGAATTTTTGGCGGCCTGCTGGCCGTCCCTCCTGCTCACGGCGCTGTGCGCCTACCTGCTGGGCAGCATCAATTTTGCGATAATCGTCACCCGGATTTTCTCCCACTCGGATATCCGGGACAGCGGGAGCGGCAACGCGGGGGCGACCAACGTGCTGCGCTCCGAGGGGCCGCTGCCGGCGATCCTGACCACGGCGGGGGACCTGCTCAAAAGCATCGCGGCGGTGCTGCTCGGCCGCTGGATTATGGTGACTATGAACGCGGATTTCGCCGCGAACAGCACGGCGAACATCGCGCTGATCGGCGCGTACCTGGCGGGGCTTTTCTGCATTATCGGGCACCTTAAGCCGCTCTATTTCGGCTTCCGGGGCGGGAAGGGCGTGCTGACCTCCCTCGGGATGATGCTGATCCTCGACTGGCGGGCGGCGCTCGTCTGCCTGGGACTGTTCATCGTGGTGGTGCTGGCCTTCCGCATGGTCTCGCTGGGATCGGTCTGCGCGGCGGTGGCGCTGCCCTTTGTTACATACCTGTTCAGCGCATTGGTGGACCACAACCGCCTGTCGGATACGGTGTTCTGCACCCTGATGACGGTTTTCATCGCGCTCATTCTGGTATGCAAGCATATCCCCAACCTGAAACGGATTGCCCACGGGACGGAGAGCAAGCTTTCCTTCGGCAAAAAGGACAAGGAAGGCAAACAATAAAGAGAACGCGGCGGCTTTCGGCGGCGGGAACGCCGGCCGGACGCCCCGTACTTGCCACAGAAGGGGGAAGGACAATGGCGGAACAGGCTTCCATTGCCGTGCTGGGCGCCGGCGGCTGGGGGACGGCGCTGGCGATTATGGCGGATCAGTACGGGCACAGGGTTTCCCTCTGGTCCCCGTTTGAGGAGGAGATTGCGGAAATCCGGCGGTTTGACGAGCATCGGAAGCTGCTGCCGGGAGTCCCGGTGCCGCCGTCCATCCGCCTGACCAGCGACCTGTCCTGCGCGCAGGACGCGCGGCTGGTGATCCTGGCCGTCCCCTCCTTTGCGATTGCGCAGACCGCGGCCAGGCTGCGCCCCTACCTGGCGCCGGGCACCCTGGTTGCCAACGCCGGCAAGGGGCTGGAATCCGGAACCCATCGGCGGTTCACCCAGGTGATCGCCGCGCAGCTGCCCGGCGCGCGGGTGACCGCCCTTTCGGGGCCTTCCCATGCGGAGGAGGTAGCGCGGGGGGTGCCGACCTCGGTCATCAGCGCGGCGGAGGACATCGCCGCGGCGGAGGAGGTCCAGGAACTGCTGATGAACCCCCGCTTCCGGGTGTATGCGAGCGACGATACCACCGGGGTGGAACTGGGCGGGGCGCTCAAAAACGTCATTGCCCTTGCGGCCGGGATCTGCGATGGGCTGGAGATCGGGGACAACACCAAGGCCGCCCTGATGACCCGGGGGCTGGCGGAGATCGCCCGCCTCGGCATCGCCATGGGGGCCCGGGCGGAAACCTTTGCCGGGCTGTCCGGCATGGGGGACCTGATCGTGACCTGCGGCTCCCTCCATTCCCGCAACCGGCGGGCGGGCATCCTGATAGGCCAGGGCCACCCGCCTGCGGAGGCGGTCCGGCAGGTCGGCACGGTGGAAGGGTACCACGCCGCCCTCGCCGGCTGGGAATTGGCCCGTTCCCTTCAGGTGGAGATGCCGATCACCGAACAGTGCTACGCCGTCTGCTACGAGGGGCAGCCGCCCCGGGAGGCGATCTCCCGGCTTATGGAGCGTCCCCGCCGGCACGAAACCGAAGATGGGTGGCGGGTCCGCACGCAGCAGTGAAGCCGCTGGCAGCAAAATAAAACTATTCGTATATATTATGCTTTGTTATACAAAAATCCGCCCCACCGCCCGGCAGTGAGCCGGGGGACGGGGCGGTTTGTTTCCTGTTTTTCCCTTACTTTACCCGGGAAAGGAACTGGCAGTACGCGTAAACGTTCTGGATCTTTTTGGCTTCGACCCCTTCCACGTGGATGACCGGCTGGGTTTCGGAGGGGGCGACATACAGCTTGAAAACAATCGCGTCCTGGTTGGGGCGCATATTGCGGATCTGCTTGTGGGCGTACTGCTTATCCGCGATCCCGATGGCGGGGAAGATGATGCTTTCCAGCGCCAGGTTGGAAAAGCACTGCAGCACGTCGTCCCCGTGCATTTCCAGGATGGCGGCGGCTTCCTCAAAGGACAGGTTGCTGGATTTGAATTCGCCCTGGTTGACCACGGAATTCATCGCGCTGTTGTCCAACAGCAGCAAAGGGGTTTCACTGAGCATAACGGACCGCTCCTTTCCTCACGCAGAAGGTGGATGGACGGACGGGCTCGCCCCTGCCGCCGGCGCCCCGCGCAGGGGCGAAGGGGGCGGACGGCGGGAACCCGCAGGAGGATGCCCTGCGTTTGACTGCCTTTGCCGGGATGCCGGATTCTTCCCTTTCAGTGTACCACCGCCGGCCGGCCCTGTCAATCCTTGGAAACGGGCCGGTTTCCCTACTTCCCCGACGCCGTCAGGAGGCTACCATGGCCGCAGTATGGCGCCCGCCCCGCGAGGGGAAGGAAGGGGCCTGCATGCCCGCCCCGCCCGCCGGAACCCCCCTTCCCGGGGCCCTCACCGCCCGCCGATTCAGCCGGCGCAGGCGAAGGCGGCTTCCCCGCCCCGGCCGCTTCCTTATCCGGCCAGCCCCGGGGGTGCAAGGCTCTCTGTCACGCCGGAGGGCTGCTGCCCTGCGTCCGGGACTCAGGCGCACGGCCGGCCCCTCCCCGCTTTTGGGTCGGAAGGCGGGGGACTGCCGCCCAGCCGCGAAGGATGCGGGGCGCCCGGACTTTCGCTCGGGGCGCGAATATGTATATATTATCAAATTTATACTATTTGTAAATAATCAACCGGGCTGCTGATGGATGTTTTCCCCGTTGCCGTACCATTTTCCGGGAGGGCCGCAGGGGAAGGGCCGGGAGAGGACCCAAAAGAGGAGAAAAAGAGAAAAGAGAGAGGAAAGTGAAAGGGGAAACTTCCGAAAAACGGTTGTCCCCGGCCGGGGAATCCGATATAATAAATAAGCTAGAGGCCCGAAATCATACCGGCAGACTATCCCGGCAAAGCGGATGTGTGAAAAAGAAAGGCGCGATGGACTTGCCCTCAGTCAATTATCAATGGAACCCCGCCGTGCTCGGGGAGGTGTTTGCTGTCCCCGCCGCCGTGGTGGACGACCACATCAAAATGGCCGGTTCGGCCCAGCTCAAGGTCCTGCTCTGGCTCCTGCGGGAGGGCCGGGGCTCCTTTGATCCGGAGCGCTGCTCAGCCGCTATCGGGGTGTCCCCCGCCGACTGCAGCGACGCGCTGCAGTATTGGTTTGCCACGGGATTGATGCTCCCGGTCGGGGAAACCTTCGGGGCGCCGCCGGCCGTCCCCTCCCCGGAAAAGGCCGCGCCGGCCGCCCCGGCCCCCTCTTCCGCTGCGGCCACCCGGAATCCGCCGGCCGCCCGGCCGAGGCCGGTGAAGCCCTCGATGAAAGAGGTGATTTCCCGGCAGAAGGAGAGCGCGGAGTTTTCCTATCTGCTGGAGACGGCTTCCGCCCGCCTGGGCCGGCCGATTTCCCAGGGGGATATGGAAACCCTGCTGTATCTGTACGATACCGCCGGCCTGCCGGCGGAGGTGATCCTGATGGTGGTCGAATATGCCGTCGCCGAGGGGAAATACCACATGCGGTTCATCGAGAAGGTCGCGCTCGACTGGGCCGACCGGGGGATTACCACCATGGCGGCCGCGGAGCAGCACCTCTGCGCGCTGGAGCGCCGGCGGCAGGCCTGGAACACCGTGAGCGCGCTGCTCGGGCTCACCCAGTCCCCGACGATCGCCCAATCGGACGCGGCGGAGCGCTGGGTCTGCGACTGGCAGGTCAACGAAGGGCTTCTCCGCCTGGCTTACGAGCGGTGCCGGGAGGCCACCGGGAAGTTCAACAGCTCCTATATGGACAAGATCCTGGAGCATTGGCGGATGGACGGGGTGGACACGGTGGAAAAGGCCCTGGCCGAAAAATCCGAGAAGCGGAAGAGCAAAAAAGCGGCCAAAGAAACATCCTTTGACCTGGACGAGTATGAATCCATGGTTTCGGAGTTCACGCCTGTGTATAAAAAGTAAAAAATATACGATTTGTATTCTTGAGTTGCCGGGGAGCCCGGCGGAAAGGGGAACGGTATGGGATACAGCCGGGAGGTATATGACGCGGCCATGGCGGTGCTGGAAAAGCGCCGCAGCGACGCCCGCTCCCGCGCCGCCGCCCTGCACGAGCGGATGACGGAGAGGCATCCCCGCGTGCGGGAGATTGAGCGGGAGATGGCGCAGTCCGCCATTCAGGTAGCGCGGGCCGTGCTGGACGGACGGGACGTTGAGGCGGCGGTGGACAAGATCAAGACGCAGAACCTGGCGCTGCAGGCGGAGCTGGCCGGCATCCTGGCCCAGGAGGGGATCCCCCAGGCCGATTTTGAGCCCCGCTACCACTGCCCCCGCTGCGAGGACACCGGCTATGTGAACGGGCACATCTGCGAGTGCTTCCGCTCCCTCCTGCGGGAGGAAGCCTACCGCCGCCTGAGCTATGCCGGGCCGATGGGGGAGGCGGATTTCGACAGCCTGCGGCTGGAGTATTACCCGGATACGCCGGATCCCCGCACCGGGGTGGTCCCCCGCGCCCGGATGGGGGAGATCCTGACCTACTGCCGCTGCTATGCCGACGACTTTGACGGCCGCTCCCCCAGCCTGCTCCTCCGCGGCCCGACCGGGATCGGGAAAACCCACGTCTCCCTCGCCATCGCGCGCAAAGCGATCGAGCGGGGGTACGGGGTGGTCTACGGGCCGGTACAGATGCTCCTGCACAAGCTGGAAAAGGAGCATTTCGGCCGGGCGGACGGGAACAGCGAAGAACTCATGACCAGCTGCGACCTGCTGATCCTGGACGACCTCGGCGCCGAGTTTTCGAGCCCGTTTTACACCTCCTGCCTGTATAATCTGATAAACGGCCGGATGCTGGAGGGGAAGCCGACCATCATCAGCACCAACCTCGGGCAGAAGGAGCTCATGGAGCGGTACGGGGAGCAGATTACCTCCCGCCTCATCGGCACCTTTGTGCCCCTTGTCTTTGTGGGGAAGGATATCCGGCAGATAAAGCTGCAGCAGAAAATCCGCTGACAGGGCAGGAAAAAGGCAAAAATGGGAAAATTTTCATTCCTGTAACCGGCAGGTTACAATTGCGTTGCTTGACTTTATCTTCCGTTTTCAGTACAATTCCTTTTGTATCCTGCGCTAAAGCGCCGGCAGCCGGCGGGAGGGAACCCGGTTTTCAGGGCCCGGCCCGGCGGGAAACGGACAGCACGGGGGCGCTGCGCCGCCGTTTTAGAATAAAGGGCGGGAAGGGGGTTCCCTTCCCCGGAGTTTCAGGCCGTGCGGCGGCGCGCCGGACGGAACGAAAGGAAATGAGTGACGTTCATGTCGAATCAAGAAAGACTCTGTATGGGCTGTATGAACCCCCTGCCGGACGGGCGGGAGGAATGCGGCATCTGCGGGTACCCGGCCAAGGGGGAAAACCCCTCGCCCTATCTGCCGGTGCGCACCGTCCTCTCCGAACGGTACCTGGTGGGCAAGCTGCTGGACGCCGGCGGGGACGAGGCGGTGTACCTCGGTTACGACGAGGTGCTCAAAGCGCCTATCTACATCCGGGAATTCTTCCCCGATACCCTGTGCGAGCGGGCGGACGGCGGGGCCGTCGCGGTGATCGCGGGATGCGAAGGCACCTTCCGTGAATACTACGAAAAGTTCCGCGCCCATGCCCGGGCGCTGGCACGGCTGCGGGAGATTTCCTCCATTGTTTCGGTTTACGATATTTTCGAGCAGAACAACACCGCCTATACGGTGTCCGAATACTGCGAGGGGCACACGCTGGAGGCGCGGCTGAAGGTGGCCGGCGGCCGGATGCGCTGGGAGGAGGCGCGGCCCCTGTTTATGCCGCTGCTTTCGGCGCTGACTTCGCTGCATTCGGCGGGGCTCTGCCATCTGGGGATTTCGCCGGAAAACCTGATTGTCTGCAACGACGGCAAGCTGCGTCTCAAGGGATTCCGCCTGCCGGAGGCCCGCCATGTCGGCAGCGAGATCCGACCGCAGCTCATCCCGGGCTACTCCGCGCCGGAGCAGTACGCTTTTGATGCGGAGCCGGGGGTATCCAGCGACGTGTACGGCATGGCGGCCACGATTTTCCGCACCCTGACCGGCTCCCCCCCTCCGGAAGGATCCCGCCGCGCGCAGGATTCCAACGATCTCTTTGTCCCCACCGACGTGGCGCAGTCGCTGCCCGATTATGTGGCCGCCGCGCTGTTCAACGCCCTGCAGGTGAATCCGGGGAAGCGGATCCCCACCATGCAGCAGTTCCGGGATCAGCTGGCTACCGCCCCCGCCGTCTCCGCCATGCGGGCGGACGAGCAGCGGCAGGCCGTCGGCCGCCCGGCCCCGGCGGAACCCGAGGAGCCGGAGGAAGAGGAAGCCCTCCCGCCCAAAAAGAAGGACAACCGGGTGAAATATGCGCTGCTGATTGTGCTGGCGGTGTTTATCGTGCTCCTGCTGTTCGCCGGCACGGTCCTGCTCCTCCTGTTCCCCGACCTCCTGGGAGGCGGGGACGAGTCCTCGGCCGGGGAAAGCTCGCTGAGCTCGTCTATCCAGACGGACGCCTCCGAAACGCCGGAGACGTCCTCCCCGCTGGTCCAGGGGGAGGAATACCCGGTGGAGGACCTCGTGGGGAAAAACTATTACGAAATCCGGGACGATAACCTGACCGGCGGCATGAAGCTGGAGGTGGACAGCCTGAAGTTCAGCAGCCGCCCGAAGGGGGAAATCCTCGAACAGACCCCGTCGGCGGAGAATACCGCGCCGGGAGGCTCGACCATCCGCGTGGTCATCAGCGCCGGGCCGGAAACCGTTGCGGTGCCGAATGTCGTCGGCTGGAATTACGAGCAAGCCAAGCTGTATCTGGAGGCGCTCGGCTTCCATGTGGAAGAAATGCGGGTAGTGTCGGACGAATACGATATCGATATCGTGGAAGGCGTCTCGGACGTGGGCAAGGAGCTCGAGCCCGGCAGCACCGTGACCCTGCGGGTCAGCAACACCAGACAGACCACCGCCACCACCACGACCACAACCACGACGCCGACTACCACCACAACGACGACAAGGGACCGCTGGCCGTTCCCGTGGTGATGGGCGGCAGGCAGGGTTCCCTGTCCCGGGATGGAGGATAATCTTTATCCAGGGAGCGTCTCTGACCCTGGGCGGGGCGCCGTGTCCCGCCCAGGAACAGGGCTATCGATAAAAGAAGAGGTGGAAAGCATGAGAACCATACCGTTGGGAAAATCCGGGCTGCAGGTGCCGGTGATTGCTGTCGGCTGCATGCGCATGGAGGCAAAAACCGACCGGGAGGCGGAACGGCTTATCCGTACCGCACTGGAGCTGGGGGCCAATTTCTTTGACCACGCCGATATCTACGGCGGCGGGAAGAGCGAGGAAATATTCGCCCGCTCCATCGGGATGACCCCCCGCCTGCGGGAAACCATGTTCCTCCAGTCCAAATGCGGCATCCGTTCCGGGATGTTCGACTTTTCCAAGGAGCATATCCTTTCCTCAGTGGACGGCATCCTGAAACGGCTGCGCACCGATTATCTGGACGTGCTGCTCCTCCACCGCCCCGACGCGCTCATGGAACCGGAGGAGGTCGCGGAGGCGTTCGAGAGCCTCCGCGCGAGCGGGAAGGTGCGGCATTTCGGGGTATCCAACCAGAACCCGATGCAGATGCAGCTGTTACAGAAGTATATGAAGCAGCCGCTGGTGGTCGACCAGCTCCAGCTCAGCGCCGCCTATACCCCGATGATTGACGCGGGGCTGAATGTGAATATGATGAATGAAGCCGGGGTAAACCGGGACGGCGGCGTGCTGGATTTCTGCCGGCTGAACGACATCACCGTCCAGCCCTGGAGCCCCTTCCAGTACGGCTTTTTCGGCGGCGTGTTCCTGGGCAGCGACCGGTATCCGGAGCTCAACGCCAAAATCGGCGAGATTGCGGCCAGGTACGGGGTGTCGGACACCACGGTGGCGATGGCCTGGCTCCTCCGCCACCCGGCCAGGATGCAGCCGGTGACCGGCACCATGAACCCCGAACGGCTGGCCGACTGCGTGAAGGCGGCCGACATCACCCTGACCAGGGAAGAGTGGTACGAAATTTACCGTTCGGCGGGCAACGTCCTGCCGTAATCCGCAATACCGGCATAACCGGTATAAGGAAAACGGCCCCTTTTTAAGGGGCCGTTTCAGAGTGTCAAAGAAGTCAGTTTGTTAAAAATGTTGCACACAAAGTTTTCGGCCGCCTTTTTCAAAAGGTGGCCGGGTCGAGGGGCAGAGCCCCCGTCGCGTCCCGCAGGACGCGAAAAGCTTAAGAAAACAAAACGCAGGAAGGGCGTAAAACGTCCCGGTGGGACGTTTTACGGCGGGGAACCCTCGCCGGGGGTTCCCCGGTGCGGCGTAACACGCCTCATAAACGATCTTTGCTTGTGCATTTTGCTATTTGGCTGCTACTTTTTCGACAGACTGAAACGGCCCCTTTTTAAAGGGGCCGTTTTTTGCGTCAATTTGCGGTTACAGCAGCGGGATGCCCGCCTGTTCGCACCGCGCATGCATCTCCTCCGGCCAGACGGAGGACTGCACCTCGCCGATGTGGGCCTTCCCCAGGAAGAACAGGCACATGCGGGACTGCCCGATCCCGCCCCCGATGGTGAGGGGGAGTTCGCCGTCCAGCAGGGCCTTCTGGAAGGGGAGGGCGGCGCGTTCCTCGCACCCCGCCTCCTTCAGCTGGGCGGCCAGGGAAGCCGCATCTACCCGGATGCCCATGGAGGACATCTCCAGCGCCCGGTCAAGCACCGGGTAGTAGAACAGCAGGTCGCCGTTGAGCGCCCAGTCGTCGTAATCCGGCGCGCGGCCGTCGTGCGGCCGGCCGGAGCG
Source organism: Candidatus Avimonas merdigallinarum (assembly GCA_904377855.1). Classification (GTDB taxonomy): domain Bacteria; phylum Bacillota; class Clostridia; order Oscillospirales; family Acutalibacteraceae; genus Avimonas; species Avimonas merdigallinarum. Next base: position 6,665 of record CAJFGS010000019.1, on the reverse strand, counting down.
GAGTTTCCCGCCGATCTGCATCAGGAAAAGCGCGCCGTATTCCTTCGCCGCGGCGTTCTCCCGCTGGGACGGGTCCAGCCCCGGATAGCGGTCCTCCAGCTCCTGCGTGGTCAGGAAGGTAAGCTCCTCCGGCAGGGAGCAGGAGAGGAAGGGGTAGGCGGCGCGGATCTTCCCCAGCACCGCGCGGAACACGCCGTAGATTTTCCGGACCACCTTCTTTAAAAATTCGGGGTTCCGGCGGTCGGCGGTGATCACCCGTTCCCAGTCCCACTGGTCGACATACAGCGAATGGACGTTGTCGGTCACCTCGTCCCGGCGGATGGCGTTCATGTCGGTGTACAGGCCGGTGCCGGGGGCGAACCCGTACCGCTTGAGGGCGAAGCGCTTCCATTTGGCGAGGGAATGCACCACCTCCGCCACCTGGCCACCCTGGTATTTGATGTCGAAGGAAACCGGCCGCTCCACCCCGTTGAGGTTGTCGTTCAGCCCGGTTTCGGGCAGGACGAAAAGCGGCGCGGAAACCCGGGTGAGATGCAGGGCGCGGGCCAGTTCGCTTTCAAAGGTATCTTTTAACAGCTTGATCGCTTTTTCGGTTTCCAGAATGTCCATCGAAGGGACATAGCCCTCCGGCGTCTGGAGCCGGTACACGGATTCGGTCATACGGGTTCCTCCTTTTTCCGGCTTTTCGGGGCGGCAGGCCGGCCGGCCGTCGGCGCGCCGCGGAAAAGCGCTGGTCACAGATAAATATTATACCGCCGAATCCGCTCCAAGGCAAGCAAAAAGAGGGAAGGCCCCTTTTCAGGATACGGCGTGATGGTCCAAACACCGTCGGTTTCACCAAACGGCATGTCCTAATCAAAAGGCAGCTGCTGCGTTGGGCGTTTTATCATGTCTTGCAGAAAACATTTTTCTGTTTGAAAAGGAAAAAGGATGAAAGCAGATTGGCAGTATGAATGGCAAGCTGAAATCCTGTGGATTAATTCACGGTTTTATGGTACAATTTTTTAAAACAATAGGGAGTGCGGCAAATCCTGTTTTATGGAGAGGGTAGGAGATAAAAATGGATAAAAAATTCTTGACCAATTGCTGACAATAGCCAGCGTGGGTTTGTTGCTGTCCGCTGCGATATTTACTTGCTTGTGCCTTTTTTCGGATGAAAAAAACAACATATATTTAGGCGTTGCATTAGGCAGCCTTATACTATCCAGCTTATTCAACATCATTGGAAGGCAAAATTCGAAGTAGCCGCAGCATCCCGTTTATCCCGGAGTTTGCTGCCAGCTTAAAAACAGAATACATCACGAAGAGCAGCTATTTTCAGCTAAGAAAACAGCTGCTCTTTTCCCTATACAAAAAGATAAGAGGGACGCGGCAACGATCCTCTTATCTTTTTCGCTGCTTTCCGGCGCGATATTTTTGCCCGGCTTATTGCGCGCGCATGCCGTCCCTCCCCCTTATGGGGAAACCGGCTCCTCCCCGCCGGCCGCCGCGCTTTCCACCGCCTTCCCCTGCCGGAGGGAGGCGGGGACGTCCAGCATCCGCTGGTTCCGGGAGCCGCGGAAGGGGAGCATCAGGGTTTTCTGCTCCTGGATAAAGGGGCCGTCAATCAGGATGTCGGTCTCCTCCAGCAGCGCCCGCCAGCCGTTTTCCGGCGTGGCCCCCCGCAGGAGCTGCTCAAAGGTATAGCCGGTGAAGGCGACCACGTCCTTCCCCAGCGCATGGATCCGCCGGGCCAGTTCCGCACAGGCCGGGGCCTGGGCAAAGGGATCCCCTCCCGACAGGGTAATCCCCTTGAGCATCGGGTTTTTCTGAAAGGCTGCGAGGAGGCCGTCGATGGCGCTGTCATACCCGCCTGCGGGATCGTGGGTGCCCGGGTTGTGGCAGCCGGGGCAGCGGTGGGGGCATCCCTGGGTAAAGACCACGAAGCGGATGCCGGGGCCGTCCACGATGGACTCCCGGATCACCCCGGCCAGCCGGAGGCGGGAGGGCGCCGCGCAGTCCGGGCCGCCGGGGGGAGCGGGGGAACAGGACGAACAGGGGGATGCAGAGGCTTCCATACGGGCAACTCCTTCCGATAAAAGGACAGGCCGGGGGGAATCCCTGCCGGCCTGTCCGCCTGTTTTGCTTCTTGAAACGTCCGGGGCGGCTCAGATCCGCTCCATCTCGCCCATGCCGGTGCCGAGGGAATGCTTTACGCGGTCCCGCACTTCGGCGTATTTGGCGTCGTTGAAGCGGTCGAGGGTGCCCACCAGATAGCCGGTGATGCGGCGGATCCGCTCAAAGTCGGGCTGCCCGTCCCCTTCGCTGCGGCCGCATTTGGGGCAGGCGTCCCCGATGATGCCGGTGTAGCCGCACACCGGGTCGCGGTCCACCGGATGGTTGACCGAGCCGTAGCCGACGCCCGCCTCCTTCATGGCGCGTACCACCGCCTCAAACGCGTCGAGGTTGGTGCTCGGGTCGCCGTCCAGCTCCACATAGGTGATATGGCCGCCGTTGGTCAGTTCATGATAGGGGGCCTCAATCGCGATTTTGTCGAAGGCGCTGATGTCGTAATACACCGGCACATGGAAGGAATTGGTGTAGTATTCCCGATCGGTCACGCCGGGGATCACGCCGTATTTCGCCTTGTCCATGCGGACGAAACGGCCGGAGAGCCCTTCGGCCGGGGTCGCGATCAGGGAGAAGTTGAGGCCGTACTTTTTGCTCGCCTCGTCCATGCGCTTGCGCATATAGCCCACAATCTCCAGCCCGAGGTTCTGGGCCTCCCGGCTTTCGCCGTGGTGGGCGCCGATCAGAGCCTTCAGGCACTCCGCCAGGCCGATAAAGCCGAGGGTGAGGGTCCCGTGCTTGAGCACCTCCCGCACCTCGTCGTCCGGACCGAGCTTGTCCGAATCGATCCAGATGCCCTGCCCCATGAGGAAGGGGAAATTGCGCACCTTCTTCTTGCACTGGATTTCGAACCGCTCCAGCAGCTGGCCGATGATGAGATCGATTTTGCGGTCGAGATCCTCAAAGAACCACTCCACGCTCCCGTGGCTGCGGATGGCGATCCGGGGCAGGTTCACCGAGGTGAAGGACAGGTTGCCCCGGCCGAACACCACCTCCTTGGAGGGGTCGTAGCTGTTGGCCATCACGCGGGTGCGGCAGCCCATATAGGCGATTTCGGTGTTCGGGTCGCCCTCCCGGTAGTATTTGAGGTTGAACGGGGCGTCGATAAAGGAGAAGTTCGGGAACAGGCGCTTGGCGCTCACCCGGCAGGCCAGCTTGAACAGGTCGTAGTTCGGCTCCCCTTCGTTGTAGTTGATGCCGTCCTTCACCTTGAAGATGTGGATGGGGAAGATGGGGGTTTCCCCGTTCCCCAGCCCCGCTTCGGTGGCGAGCAGCACGTTCTTTATCACCATCCGGCCCTCCGGCGAGGTGTCGAGGCCGTAGTTTATCGAGCTGAACGGGATCTGCGCCCCGGCGCGGGAATGCATGGTGTTCAGGTTATGTACGAAAGCCTCCATCGCCTGGTAGGTGGCGCGGTCGGTTTCCGCCACGGCGCGGCGGCGCACAAATTTCTGGATTTTGCCGGCCAGCTGGATATCCCCCAGCCGTTCGGCCAGCACGTCGGCCTCCGCCTCGCGGTAGCCGTTGTCGTCCGCCAGCACCGGCTGCGCCCCGGCGCGCTGAGCCGCCGCGTCCACGACCGCCTGCGCGTCCGCCGCGCCGTCCTCGGTTTCGGTCAGCAGCTCCAGCGCGCGGGCGAGGAGCTGCCGGTAGATCCGCCGGTAGGTCTTGGCGACCCCTTTGGCCATCGCGTAGTCGAAGTTTGGCACGCTCTGTCCGCCGTGCTGGTCGTTCTGGTTGGACTGGATGGCGATGCAGGCCAGGGCGGAATAGCTGGCGATGTCGTTGGGCTCCCGCAGGAAGCCGTGGCCGGTGGAGAACCCGCCCTCGAACAGCCGGTCGAGATCGATCTGGCAGCAGGTGGTGGTCAGGGTCAGGAAGTCCAGGTCATGGATGTGGATGTCCCCGTTCCGGTGGGCTTCGGAATACTTGGGGTTGAGGACGAACATCTCGTAAAACTGCTTGGCGCTTTCCGAGCCGTATTTCAGCATGGTCCCCATCGGGCTGTCCCCGTCGATATTCGCGTTTTCCCGCTTGACGTCGTTCTCCTTCGCGTCCTTGAAGGTCAGGTCCTCCAGGGTTTTCATCAGGCGGGTGTTCATCTCCCGCACCCGGGAGCGTTCCGCGCGGTAGAGGATGAACTCCTTGGCGGTGCGGGCGTGGCCGTTTTCAATCAGCACCTTTTCCACCATATCCTGTACCTGCTCCACGGTGGGGGCGCTTCCCGCCGTGACGGCGGAGAGCTTGTCCACAACCTCCCCCGCCAGTTCCTGGGAAGTACGGTAATCGTGCCCGCCGATTGCCTGCGCCGCTTTATAAATCGCGCTCGCAATCTTTTCGGAATCAAAGGAAGCGGTGCGCCCGTCGCGCTTGATAATGGTGGCGATCATGAAAGTTCCTCCTCATATACTGTAATCCCCCGGGTTTGTGCGGGTGCCGCAGGCATTTCAACATTTCCACATCTTTTCCACAGGGGGAGCGATGAACAAACACAATATATTGTGTTGGCAAAGCGCCTGTGCACAATTATAGTCAAGATATAGTTGCTTGTCAAGCGGGAAACAGAGAAAAAATTCCGCCCCGCATTCCCCCCCGGCCGTTTCTCACAGGGTGAAGCGCTTCACCGGACGAGGCTGCCTGCACGTTTTCTCCATACCCAAAAGGGCGGGGACGGCCTGACGCCGCCCCCGCCCGTATGCTCGTGCAGGATTTGTGCAGAAAGGGGTTCCCCTTTTCACCGGGAAAAGGGAAACAAAAATTATTTTTATCCGGCCACAAGGTGGACGAGATGGGCGATGCCGGGGATGCTTTCCCCCTGCTGGGAGGAGGTGGGTGACATGAGCGCGCCGGTGCCGATAAAGAGCACGCTTTTCAGCTCCCCCTGCTCCATCTTCCCCAGCAGGTAGGAGCAGAGGACGGCGGCCGAACAGCCGCAGCCGGAGCCCCCGGCATGGACGTCCTGCTTGTTCCGGTCGTAGATCAGCAGCCCGCAGTCGGTATAGTTGGCGCCGAGCGGGTATCCCTTCCGCTCGCTGAGCTGGCGGAGGAGGTCGCTCCCCACAGCCGCCAGGTCGCCGGTAATGATCAGGTCGTAGTCGTCCGGCCGGGTGGCCGTATCCTGGAAAAAGGCCGCGAGGGTATCCGCGGCGGCGGGGGCCATGGCCGCGCCCATGTTGTTGGCGTCGTTGATGCCAAGGTCGGTAATCCGGCCGACGGTGGCCGCCGCGATTTTTACCCCGCGCCCGCCCAGGCCCACCACCGCTGCCCCGGCGGCGGTCGCCGTCCACTGGGAGGTCTGGGGCCGTTGCCCGCCGTATTCCAGCGGGAAACGGAACTGCCGCTCCGCCGAGCAGAAGTGGGAGGAGGTGACGGCGCAGCATAAATCCGCGGCGCCGCTGTCCACAAAAATGGCGGAGAGGGCCAGGGTCTGCGCCATGGTGGAGCAGGCCCCGAACTGGCCGAGCATCGGCACCCCGTATTCCCGCATCCCGAAGGTGGAGGCGATGCTCTGGTTGAGCAGGTCGCCGGCGAACAGGTAATTGAGCTGGGAGGGGGACATCCCCGCCTTGTTCATCGCCCGGGTAAAGGCCTCCCGCTGGAGGGCGCTTTCCGCCTTTTCCCAGGTTTTTTCGCCCAGCGTGGTGTCCTCGAAAATCATGTCGAAATACCGGCCGAGCGGGCCTTCCCCCTCCCGCTTCCCCACCACGGCGGAATAGCCGAGGATGGTCGGGCGGGAAGAGAGGGTTACGGTATATTGTCCTTTGCGTTCCGGCATTGTTTATTCACACCTTTCCCATGGGAAGCCGCCGTCACTGGAACAGCTGAAGCAGGTTGAGGATGAGCCCGTACACAATGGAGGCGGTGATGCCGTACACCAGGACCGGCCCGGCAATGGTGAACATTTTGGCGGCCAGCCCGACGATCAGCCCCTCGCTTTTGAATTCGATGGCCGGCGAGACAATCGCGTTGGCAAAGCCGGTGATCGGCACCAGTGTCCCCGCCCCGGCGTGCTTGGCGATGTTGTCGTACACGTTGAGAGCCGTCAGAATCGCGCTGGCCGCAATCAGGGTGATGGAACCTACCATCCGCGCGTCCTTCAGTTCCATCCCCGCGTTCTGGACAAGGTTGACAATCGTCTGCCCAATGGCGCAGATCAGCCCGCCTATCAAAAATGCCTTGATACAGTTTTTCAGCACCGGTGATTTGGGGGCCGTCTGCTTGTTCATCTGCCGGTATTCCTGCCCGGTAACCTCCATGGAAAACGCTCCTCTCCCAAACATAGTGGATAGCCCTATTTTTCCGCGGTTTCCGGGTTTTATGCGGGATTTTCGGCGGCGGCCGCTTTTTTCTCCTGCTTCTTCTCCTGCTCCCCGCTTTTTGTCGTTTCTTCCCGGGCGGCGTATGCGTTCTCCATTTGAAGGAGGTCCGGCTGAAAAGGGCGGATTTTGCAGAAAAGAGTGTAGGTTTGTCAAACATTTTGTACAGTGAAAGATTCAAAGAAAGCAGCAAGTTTTTCTTTGGGAGAGAGCCAGGCCAAGGGGCGCATAGGAAAGTTG
>CAJFGS010000018.1 GCA_904377855.1 Candidatus Avimonas merdigallinarum | reverse complement strand
ACAACTTTCCTATGCGCCCCTTGGCCTGGCTCTCTCCCAAAGAAAAACTTGCTGCTTTCTTTGAATCTTTCACTGTACAAAATGTTTGACAAACCTACAGATTTTAAAATTTTTCAAGTTTTCCTCTGAAAGCTGCCGCAATACGGGGAAACTCCCCCGAAAACGTGCACCCAAATATCATGCGCATGCGGCGGACGGTCGCACCGTACCGCAAAGCAAAAAATGGCAACGCAAAGGGCGTAAGGAAGCCGCTTTGGGACGGAAGCCGTCATCCGTATTACTTTAACATCGCCCGGAACTCTTCCTCGTTAATGACGCGGATGCCCAGCTGCTGTGCCTTGGTCAGCTTGCTGCCGGCCTCCTCTCCGGCGAGGACTACCGACGTCTTTTTGGAAACGCTGCCGGAGGTTTTCCCTCCAAACCGCTCGATGATAGCCGCCGCTTCATCCCGTTTCAAAGTGGGAAGTGTCCCGGTCAGCACAAAAGTCATCCCCGCAAAGCGCGCGTCGGCGGAGGCATCCTCCCCGCCCGGCTGCGCTCCCTGCCGTTCCATATTCACGCCCGCCAGCCGGAGCTGCTCCACAAAATGGCGGGACTGGGGCAGGGCAAAGAACTGTACGACGCTTTCCGCCATGACGCCGCCAAACCCGTCAATATCGCTGATTTGTTCGGCTGTCGCGTTCATTACCGCCTCCATCGACCCGAAGCGGTTGGCCAGCAGCTTGGCCGCTTTCTGCCCGACATGGCGGATCCCCAACGCGAAAATGACGCGGAAAAGATCGGCGGATTTTGATTTTTCAATGGCCGCCAGCAAATTCTCCGCCGACTTTTCCCCCATCCGCTCCAATGCGGCGATATCCTCTTTCTTTAGGCTGTAAAGGTCATAAGCGTTACGGACCAGTTCAGCCGCCGCCAGCTGTTCCACCACGGCAGGGCCCAGGCCTTCAATATCCATCGCGTCGCGGGAGGCAAAATGGATAAGGTTGCGGATCCGCTGTGCGGGACATTCCGGGTTGTTGCAGCGAAGGGCCGCTTCTTCCTCTTCCCTCACCGCCTCCGACCCGCAGGAGGGGCAGACATGCGGCATTTGATACGGCTCCGCTCCGGGAAGATGGGACACCACCCGCACTACCTCCGGGATAATATCGCCGGCCTTGCGCAGCGCCACGGTATCGCCGATCGCCAGCCCCTTCTCCAAAATGAAATCTTCGTTATGCAGGGTGGCACGGCTGACGGTGGTGCCCGCCAGGGTCACCGGCTCGAAAATCCCGGTGGGGGTGAGCACGCCGGTCCGCCCGACGTTGATTTCCACCCCCAGCAGGGTAGTCTGCTTCTCCTCCGGCGGATATTTGTAGGCGGAGGCCCATTTGGGAAATTTCGCGGTGCTGCCAAGCCGCGCACGTTGCGAAAAGCTATTTACCTTTACAACGGCGCCGTCAATATCAAAGGAAAGAGAACGGCGTTTTTCCCCGATCCGCTCCACCTCCCGGATGACCTCTTCCACCGAAGCCACCACCGAATAGAAGGGGATGATGTGGAATCCCAGTTCCTTCATATATTCCAGCGACTCGGCGTGGGAGGAAACTTCCTCCCCTTCCAGAAGCTGCAGGTTAAACACAAAGATATCCAGGTTCCGGCCCTTGGTCACCGCCGCATCCTTCTGCCGCAGGGAGCCGGCGGCGGCGTTGCGGGGGTTCTTGAAGGGCTTTTCCCCGGCCAGTTCCTGCCGTTCCACCAAAGCGGCGAAGCTTTCCCGCGGCATATAGACCTCGCCGCGCACGATAATCCGGGGCACGGGGCGGGTCAGCTTTTCCGGGATGGTGCGGATGGTACGCAGGTTATGGCTGACGTCCTCCCCCACCTGCCCGTCTCCGCGGGTAGCGCCCTGTACAAACCGGCCGTCCACATATTCCAGCGCGATGGAAAGCCCGTCGATTTTGGGCTCCACCACGTACACCGGATCCTCCACCGTCTCCCTCACCCGGCGGTCGAATTCCCGCAATTCCTCGAAGGAAAACACATCCTGCAGGCTTTCCAGCGGGACGACGTGCTGCACCGGGGCGAACAGCGCGGAGGCCGCCCCCTGAACCCGCTGGGTATAGGAATCCGGCGTCACCAGCTGGGGATATTCCTCTTCCAGCCGGCGAAGCTCCCTGGTCAGCGCATCGAATTCGTCGTCTTCCACGGCGGGGGAATCCTCTTCATAATACAAGCGGCTGTATTCCTTTATCTGCTCACGCAGCGTCTCCACCCGGCGGGCGGCTTCCTGAAAATCCATGGGGATTCCCCGTCCTTCCTTTGATAGCTATGGCAAACTGCCGCGGCCTTTTTCCGTTTTGGACAAAGGCCGGCGTATGGCGTATGAGGGAAAGAACCTCCGTAGTATTATACCAAATTCTCTCCCGCTATGCAAAGGAAAACGGTCAGGAGCGGGTAATCGCCGCCCAGTCCGGCACCTCGCCCACCAGGATGGTTTCCGCGGCGGTAAAATTGGTTTCCACTTCGACGGCCGTATCCTCGCCCGGCAGCATGGCGTAAACCGTCACCTTGACGTCCAGCGTGATTTCGTGCCGGGTCTGATTGATCCCCGCCCCTTCGAACGCATTCTCGAAGGTAGTCTGCACCGTGGAGTTCATCGGCACTTTAAAGGGGATTTTCGGCCCCCGGCCGGTCAGCAGGCCCCCGCTCAGGATGCTGCCTATCGGGATTTCCACCATTTGATAGTCCTGCGCCTCCAGTTCCCGAAGCACCGCATCCCCTATCGCCGCTTTCAGGCGGTTCATATTGGCCATATTGGTGGAAACGGACAGGATCTTCCCCTCCTCGTCCTTGGTCACCGTGGCAAGGTCCGCATACCCCATTCCCATCTCATCCAGGACACGCTGCACCGCGTCGTTCACCGCCTTGGTCGCGGTGGTGGTAGCCTGGTTCAGGCCATAGGTTTTGAGCATGGGCCGCACCCGGACATCCACCGCCGCCGCAAGCCCCGCGGCAAGCAGGCAAATCATCAGGAGGAACAGCCGCGCCCGCCCCCCTCTCCGCCGCGGCCCGCCTCTTCTTCCCAGGCGGCGCATTACGCCTTCGATTCGCCGACGGCGCATAAAAAAGCCCCCTTTCTCCATGAAGGCGGCCTTCCCGCCGCCCACTATCCCATTTTACGCAAAAGGGGGACGCTTGGTGAAAATAGAGGCCGGGGCGGGCTGTTTTTCAGGAAAAAGCGCCGTTTTTCATCCAGATCGGCCTCTCATTGCGCCCGTCATACCGGGCTCGGCGCATGTTTGCGGCCTGGCTGCCGCGCGGGGAAGCCGGTATCCGGAAAGGCCGGTTCCCGCCGCACGCAGCAAGGCCCCGGCACGGATTGTAAACCGCGCCGGGGCCTTCCTTTCCACCTCTGTGCCGGGGACGGCCGTTACTGTTCTATGTAGGCTTCCTTCTTGATGCCGAAAATTTTCCGCAGGATCCCGCCGACCATTTTGGGGCTCTTGACAATTACGATTTTCATTGCCAACCATCCTCCATTCAATTTCTGACCAGAGAAACGCCCAGCAGCACCAAGGCTGCCGCGGCCAATACCAGGATTAGCTGCGCCGGGCAGAGGGACGCAACCAACAGTCCCGCGCCAAAGGCCGCGAAACACAATCCCCCGCTGTTGCACCGTCTCATAAAAACACCGTCCCTCCTGCTGATATCCGCCACGGCGATTTCCCGTGTCTTAGTACCAGCATATTCCGGGACGGCGAAAGTGGTGTCAGTCTTTTGAAAGAAAAAGTTGGAGGATCCCTCCGGTAAATTCTATTTCGACAGGGGCATCCCCGACGAACGCATTGCTTACCCCCAAAGGGAAATCCGTGGTAAGCACGGCGTTTTCCAGTTCATATTCCGCGTTTTTCACCCAAAGGCCGGAAACCATCCCGCCGTAAGGCAGCAGGGAAAGCATCATCCCCGCCTGCGCTTCGACATGGTGGCGCCCCGGCAGCAGCATCTCGGTACACCCATGCTCGTCCGCCATCACCGCCCGCACCCCCTGCCGGCTCAGATAGGCCAGCACGGCGAAATTCGCTGCGGTATGGTCCAGGCGCCCGCCGGTTCCTCCCAAAATCAGCACCTCCCGGAAGCCCTTCTCCACGGCGATGCGCGCCGCCGCCATGGTATCCGTATCGTCCTTTTTCACCGGCAGAACCGCGGTCGGGATCCCCTCCCGGTTATCCGACGACGAGGAAGAGTCAAAATCCGCCACAATAAGCGCCGGCCGGAGGGAGAGGCGGCGGGCAAGCCTCTGCCCGCCGTCCGCCGCAATCACCCAGTCGTCTTCACGCAGAAACGGACGGAGGGCCTCCGGACGCTCCACCGGCCCGGCCGCGCAGATAACGCAGCGGCGGCCCAGCTCGCACGGAGCGCCGGCCGCCTGTTTTTCCACAGGAATCCCGTTTTTTACTTCCATGCTTTGAAATCCTTCACTTCATTGTAAATGGCCACATAACTCTCATGCCGCGAGCGCATGATTTTCCCCTCTTGCACCGCTTCCAAAATCGCGCAGCCCGTTTCCTTGGTGTGGGAGCAGCTGGTAAAGCGGCACCGCCCCAGCAGCGGGACAAATTCCCGGAAGCAGTAGGGCAGCTCCTCTTTATAAATCCGCTGGAGCCGTTCCAGTTCGAGCGAGGCAAACCCGGGCGTATCCACAATGTACCCGCCGCTTTCCAGGCGGAAAAGCTCCGTTGCGCGGGTGGTGTGGCGGCCGCGGCCCAATTTATGACTGATGGCGCCCGTCTCCCTCGAAAGGCGGGGATCCAGCGCGTTTAAAAGGCTGGACTTTCCCACCCCGGAATTTCCGGTGAACGCGGTGATCCCCCCGGCAATCCGCTCCCGCAGAGGAGCCAGCCCTTCCCCCGAACGGGCGGAAGCCGGAAACACATCGAACCCGGCTGCACGGTAGATGTCCTCCCATTCGCCGGGAGAGCGCAGGTCCGCCTTGTTGATGACCAAAATCGGTTCAATATGGTTCTGCTCGGCCAGGGCAATCATCTTATCGACGAGCAGCGTATTGAAAGCCGGCTCCACCACCGAGGCCACCACCGCAAGCAAATCCAGGTTGGCGACCGGCGGACGGATCAGGCAATTTTTCCGATCCTCGATCGCCTCGACAACGCCCTTCCCCTGCCCCAGAGAAGAAATCACCGCCCGATCGCCGGCAAGCGGCGTGATTCCCCGGTTGCGGAAAGCGCCGCAGGCACGGCACTCAAATATCATATCGGCGGCTTCTACATAATAGAAGCCGCCGATGCATTTCCGGATAATCCCATGAAGGGGGCGGGACGAAACGAGGGGGGCAGCAGCGTCTGCTTGATCTGCCGCCGCCTTGCTTTTTTCATTCTTCAGCGCCATAAAACGCCCCTTTTCCGCGGACTCAGTCGTCAAAGATGCCGGCCAGCCAGGAATCCTGGAGCAGCAGGTTGCCCGACCCGTCCGACGATTCGGAGTCGTCTGGTTCCGAGGAATCCGGCGGGGTCGATTCCTCCTTATCCTCTTCATACACAAAGTTCTGCTGATACGTCTGGGTATATTTCCCGGTGCGCCCGTCCACCTGATACCGCTGGTAGATCTCAAAGCCCTTTCCGTCTTCCCCAACCAAAATGGCAACCTCATAGCTTTCGGAGCCCGCGCTGAAATCGGTGAAGGTGAACTTCGCCTCCCCGTAATCATGCGCGAGGATCGAGTTCAGCGCCATCTCCGGCTGTTCCACTCCCTGGACCAATACCTGGACGTTGATCCGGGTCGCCGAATTCACATTTTTCGGCGTCGGGAGCAGGACCGGCACCGTTACGTCGCAATAGCCGGAGCTGACAATCAGTTTGACTTCCGAACCCGGCGTCAATTTCTCACCCGGTTTGGGATCCTGCGAAATCACGTAATTCGCCGGCATGATATTGTTCGGATCGGTGCTGTTCTGATACTGGATATTGGCGTCGTTGACAATGAAGCCTTTTTCCTGCAGCGTGGATTTGGCCGAGGTGAGGAGCGCTTTCTCCACATTCGGGACGTCCACATCCTCCACCGGCTCTTTCCCCGTGCTGACGAACATGCTGATGGTACTGCCCTTCTCCACCTTTTCACCGGGGGCCGGGCTGAGCTTCAGGACAATCCCTGCCTCTACCTCGTCGCTGGATTGCTCGAAAACCTGCACCACAAAGTCCCTGTCCTCCAGCCGCTGCCGGACGACGTCGGCGGTTTCGTTGGTCCCAAGCGCGGGAACCTCGACCATCTGTGGGCCGGTGCTCACCGTCACGGTGATGGGATCCTTTATCTTCCGCTTGACCGGGCTCTTGGGATCCTGATCGATAATCGTGCCCGCCGGCTGATCACTGGATGCTTCCACCGGCTGGAGGGTGAACTGGTCGCCGTACTGCGCCATCGCTTCTTCGTAGGTGCTACCAATGAGGTTGGGAACAGTGAGTTCCTCCTTCGACTCCCCGCCGTTGAGCTTGAGCAGGGCGACCGCGCCGACAAACAGAAGGGCGACCAGGACAAACGCCCCGGCGACCGCCGCCAGGATCGGGATGACCGGCGGCCCTTTATGCTCTTCTTCCTCTTCGCCTTCCGCGTCTTCCCCTTCGGCTTCCTCCGCCTCCGGCTCCGTACCCTTCACCCGGGTAATAGCCTCCACAAAGCGGGTGGGCGTTTCGTCCACAAAATATTTGTATTCGAAATGGATGCTCGGGTTGCGCTTGAACTCATCGATGTCATACAGCATTTCCGCCGCGCTCTGATACCGTTTGGCCGGATCCTTCTGCATGGCCTTGAGGGTGATTTCCTCCAGCCCTTCGGGGATATCGGGGTTTATCTCGCTCGGGCGCTTCGGTTCCGCCTGCATCTGCATGATGGCGACCGAAACCGCGTTGTCCGCCTCAAAGGGAAGCTGCCCGGTCAGCATTTCGTACAGCATCACGCCGACCGAATAGATGTCCGCCTTTTCGTCGGTAATCTCCCCGCGGGCCTGTTCCGGGCTGATATAATGGACCGAACCGATCGCCTTCGCCTCGGAACTGGTGACCCGGACGTCGTTGCGGGAAAAGCGCGCAATCCCGAAATCGGTCACCTTGATGGTGCCGTCCGGCAAAAGCATGATGTTCTGGGGCTTGATATCCCGGTGGACGATCCCCTTGTCATGGGCGTGCTGGAGGGCCCGGAGGATCTGAACGGTGAAATGCACCGCTTCCTTCCAGCGGATGTCCTTCTGCTGATCGATATACTCCTTGAGCGTGATGCCATCGATATACTCCATGACAATGTACTGCAGGCGGTCGCCGAAGCTCACATCGTATACCTTGACAATATTCGGATGGGAAAGAATGGCAATCGCTTTGGATTCATTCTTAAACCGGCGGGTGAATTCCTCGTTGGCGAGGTATTCATCCTTAAGGATTTTTATCGCCACTATCCGGTCGTCGATCGTATCGTAAGCCTTATAGACATAGGCCATCCCGCCCACGCCGATAATCTCACGGATCTCATACCGGCCGTCCAACCGTTTGCCAATATACTTATCCACGAACCAATCACTCCTGAAATTACGAATTTCGGATCCGATCTTCGTTTCTATCCTGCCGGACCCTATGCCACCAGAACAGCCGTGATATTATCACTGCCGCCAGCCATGTTCGCCGCATGGATCAGCCGGTCGGGCGCTCCCGCCTCTTCTCCGGACTGAAGCAGCGCATATATGTCATCGGCCTCCACCATATTGGTCAGGCCGTCGGTGCAGATAAGAAGCCTCGTTCCCTCCGGAATCGCCAATTCACAGTAATCGCATTCCACGGTTTCCTCCACCCCGAGGGCGCGGGTGATAAAATGCTTGCGGGGATGGTTTTTCGCCTCGTCCTGCGTGAGCTGCCCCCGTTCCACCATGGCCTGGACAATCGAATGGTCCCGGGTAATCTGCTCCAGCCCCTCCGGGCCTACCAGGTACGCCCGGCTGTCCCCCACATGGGCAAGGGAAAGCTCCCGCCCCTTCACAATCGCCGCTACGACGGTGGTCCCCATCCCGCGCAGTTCCAAATCGGCCATCGCGGTATCATAAATCTCCACATTGGCGGCCGCAATTGCGCTTTCCAGCAGATTGCGGATCGAGCCGGATGCCAGGCCATCCCGGTATATGTCCACAATCCGGTCGGAAATCACCTTCACCGCCAGGGCGGAGGCCACGTTGCCGCCATTTGCGCCGCCCATGCCGTCGCACACCACAACAAACAACGCGTCGTCCGGCAAACGGCCGCAGATAAAGGCGTCCTGATTATTTTCCCGGACACGGCCGACGTCCGTTTTTCCATAGGCCTGCATAGAAGGCTGCATGGAGATCCCTCCTTTCCGGCTTTATCCATCGGGGCCTTCCCATTTATTCCGGAAGGCTTCCCGGCTGTCCTGCCTTATTTCCGTTTTCCTGCCGGCGAAGCTGCCCGCAGGAGGCATTGATGTCGCTTCCCAGCGTCCGCCGGACGGTAACGGGGATGCCGTACCGCTCCAAAATGGCGGAAAAAGCACGCAGCCGCTTCACCGGGCTGCGCCGCTGGCTTTTCCCCTCCACCTCGTTGACCGGGATCAGGTTCACGTGGCAGAGCATCCCCTGCAGTTTGCGCCCCAATTCCTGCGCGCAGGCGTCGGCGTCGTTCACCCCGGCGACCATCGCGTATTCGAAAGAAATCCGGCGCCCGGTCTTCTGCGCATAATCGCGGCAGGCCTTGAGCAGCTGCCCTATCGGGTAGCGGTGGTTGACCGGCATCATCTTTGAACGGATTTCGTCGTTCGGCGCATGTAGGGAAACCGACAGGGTCAGCTGCAGGTTATATTCCATCAGGCGGTAGATTTGATCCACCAGCCCGCAGGTGCTCAGGGATACATGCCGCATCCCGATGTGTACGCCCCCCGGCTCGGACAGCATCTGGAGGAAGCGGAGCACATTCTCAAAATTATCCAGCGGCTCCCCCATCCCCATCAATACCACCGAGGAAACCCGCACCCCGGTGTCCGCCTGCGCCGCCTCAATCTGGGAAACCATCTCGGCCGGAAGCAGGTTGCGGACAAACCCGCCCATCCCGGTGGCGCAAAAGGAACAACCCATCCGGCAGCCGACCTGGGTGGACAGGCACTGCGACCAGCCGTGACGATACTGCATCAGGACCGATTCCACATTTTCCCCGTCCGACAGGCCGTAGAGATATTTTACCGTATTATCCCTTTGAGATACAAGCTTTTTTTCAATTTTTACCGCAGGAATCCAAAAAATCTTCCGAAATTCTTCCCGCAGCGAGCGCGGAAGGTTGGTCATCTCTTCGAAGGAGACGGCCCCCGCGTCCAGCCAGGAACGGAGCTGGGCGGCGCGGAACGCCGGGATCCCCCGCTCGGTCAGCACGGCGCGCAGCGCGTCCTGCGGCATGGATTTGCAGTCAAGCAGCGTCAAAAGGTCACCCCATCTCGGCCCAGGGCCGCGGCAGGGATAGGCCGCCCCCGCCGAAAAATTCCGGGCACACTGCCGCCCGGAGAAGGCGGCAGTTTCCCGCCAGCGCCCCTTATTCCTTGGCGCGGCGGGTAAACCCGGCGATGTAAAAGCCGTCCGTGCCGTGCAGCGGCGGGAACAGCGTCACCTCATGGGAGGCGCCCCGCCCGTCCCACAGCGACTGGTCCAGCGGAAGGGGACGCGGGGAAAAATCCGGGTGCTCCGCCAGGAAGCGGGCGGACACCGCCGCGTTTTCGGCCGGGTTCAGCGTACAGGTGGAATACTGCAGCACCCCGCCCTCCCGCACCATGCGCGCCCCTTCGCAGAGGATGGCGTACTGCACAGAAGGCAGGGAGACGAAATCTGCCGGATCCTTATACCGGATTTCCGGCTTCCGCCGGATCACCCCCAGCCCCGAGCAGGGGACATCGCAGAGCACACGGTCGAACCGGCCGCGGAGAGGTTCCGGGCAGGGGGCCGACGCATCCCGCACCACAGCGCGCAGAATCGAAACGCCCATTGCCCCCGCCCGCTTTTCCATGGCCGCGCATTTGGCCGGATACAAATCCCCCGCCAGGATCTCCCCTTGGTTTTCCATGTACTGGGCGGCGGTCAGGGTTTTCCCCCCGGGTGCGGCGCACAGGTCGGCTACCCGTTCGCCCGGCTGAGGAGCGAGCGCCCGGCAGCAAAGCTGCGAAGCCATATCTTGATAATAATACCAGCTTTCGAACGTTTGTGCAAGCTTTTTCAGCGCGGCAGGGTTTTTCACCCGCAGGCAGCCCGGCAGCGCGGGGTAGGGTTCCAGTTCGACCCCCGCCCGTTCCGCCTCCGCGCAGAAGGCGTCCTGCGTGGTTTTCAGGGTGTTGACCCGGATATACGCCGGCGGCGGCTCATTGGCACTTTCGGCCAAACGCGCCGCCATCTCCTGCCCATAAGCCTTTTCCCACAGGGATAAAAGCGGGACGGGGCAGGAGGTGCGTACGGAAAGCCCTTCCCTTCCGGCCGGCAGATCGTCAAACAGGCGGCTTTTATCCCGCTCCACCGCCCGCAGCACCGCATTGACGAACCCGGCCGAACGCTCCTGTTTCATCGACCGGCTCAGCCGGACCGCTTCGTTGACCGCAGCCGCCGCCGGCACCCGATCCATATACAAAAGCTGATAGGCCCCCACCCGCAGGATTTCCAGCACCGTGGGATGGAGTTTTTTCAACTTGATGCGGGAGCGGGAAGCCAGGACATAATCGAGGGTCAGCCGCCGTTCAATCACCCCGTAAAAAAGGCGGGAAGCGAACGCCCTGTCTTCTTCCGTCCAGCCGCTGCGCTCCAGCATGGTATCCAGCACCAAATGGGAGTAGCCGCCCTCGCGGTGCACGCGGACCAGCGCTTCCACCGCGGACCGGCGGGCGTCCGCGGGCATCAGCGGTCCCTCCGTCCGCGGCCAAACACGATGAGGATCAGGCGCAGCAGGCTCATCAAAGAGACAAACAGGGCGGCCACATACGTCATTGCCGCGGCGGTCAGCACCTTGCGCGCCCCCGCCAATTCTTCCGCCGTCAGGATCCCCTGCGCTTTCAGCGCCTTCATTGCCCGCGCGCTGGCGTTGAATTCGACGGGCAGGGTAATCAGCTGGAACAGCACCGAAACCCCAAAAAACGCCACCCCGACAATCGCCAGGAATTCAAAATTGAACAACAGCCCGGCAATCACCAGATACGGGGAAAGCGTGGAAGCAAACTGGGTCACCGGCAGGATCCCGGCACGCAGCTTGATAGGGCCGTACCCCACCGCATATTGGATGGCGTGCCCGGTCTCGTGGGCTGCTACGCCAATGGCGGCCACCGATTGGACCGGCCCCACCGTTTCGGAAAGCCGGATAACATTGCCCCGCGGATCGTAATGGTCGGTCATGGAACCGGAGACCGTTTCTATCGGGACGTGCAGGCTGTTTGCCTGCTGGATGGCCAGGCAGGCGTCCCGCCCGGTCATCCCGCTCCGGGTCCCAATCCGGCTGTATTTTTTGAAAGTAGACTGTACCCAAACCTGAGCGGCAAAGGCGAAAAGAACCGCCGGCAGCACCAAAATCAGGTAGTAATAATCCATAAAAAAGGGCATGTCGCCATCCTCCCACCGTTACGCCGCCTGCATACAACGCCAAATTTTACAGGCTCCTTTTATTTACAGTATAGACTAATATACTGGAAAAATATGAATAGCCTTTGAATTCCGCCTTTATTTTTCATAAAAAATCGCTTTTCAAGGGCTTTGCCGTTCCGCACCCATAGTTCCAGCACAGGGGCAATAGAGGCGCCCGGCAAGCGCTTGGCCGAAGCCCTTATTATTGCATTGTAATGTCTTTCAGCTTTACACCGTTGCTAAAAAGGGCGCTCGCCAGAAATCCGTCTTTCAAAGCCTGCAGCAACGTTCGCTTCCCACCGAAAGCAACTCCTAACCAAGGTCAATCGGGCAGGAGCGTCCCGATCTCCACCGGCCGGCCGCGCAGGAAATCCGCCCCGGCCATCCGTTTTCCGCCCTCATACTGCACTTCCAGCAATTCCAGGGTCCCTCCCCCGCCGCAAGCAACTGTAAACGGGTTTTGCTTTACTACGGCGCCCGGAACGGCTTCGGTGGCCTCCCCTATCCGCGTCCGGTGGATCTTCAGGACTTTCCCCCGCAGACGGGTAGAAGCCGACGGCCACGGGTTCAGGCCACGCACCTGGTTATGCAGTTCCTGCGCAGTCCGCCCCCAGTCCATGACGCTGAGATCCCGGCTGAGCATCGGCGCATAGCTGGATTCCCCCGTCTGCTTCACCGGGGTCAGCATCCCGTCCTCCAACGCTTTCAGCGTATCGGAAAGCACCTGCGCCCCTTCCAGCGAAAGCCGGTCGTGCAGTTCCCCGGCCGTCATATCCGGCGGAATCGCACAGCGCCGCGTAAGCAGCATATCCCCGGTATCCAGACCTTCGTCCATCTGCATGGTGGTCACGCCGGACTCGTTCTCCCCGTTCAAAACCGCCCACTGAATCGGCGCCGCCCCGCGGTATTTCGGCAGGAGGGAGGCGTGGACATTGATGCAGCCGAACCGGGGGATTTCCAGCGCGGCCTTCGGCAGGATCCGTCCATACGCCACCACAACCCCCACGTCCGCTTCGCAGGAAGCCAGCTTTTCCAACGCTTCCGGATTGTTTTTCAGGGTGGCCGGCTGATAAACGGGAATCCCGTGCGACAAGGCACAAGCTTTTACAGGCGGCGGCGTCAAGGTATATCCCCGCCCTTTCGGTTTATCGGCCTGCGTGACGGCCAGGACCACCTCATGCCCGTCGGACAGCAGCCGCTCCAGGCAGGGGACGGCAAACTCCGGGGTTCCCATAAAAAGAATTCTCATCTGCATTTCACCTGCACTCTGCTTTTTCTGTTCTAGTTTACTCTATATTTCATCCTTTGTCTGCAAATGCCGCCCCTGTTAGAGGCGGCATTTACGAGGAAACGGCGGCTTGCCGTCCTTCATCGATCCCGACACGAAGGGCGGGGCTATCCCTTTACAGGGATGCGCAGTCCCATCTGCTCCGTCCCGCTCTTTTGGCGCCGAGCAGAAAAGGACGGGAAACGCGGCTTTTCTATTCCCCCGGCTCCAGCATACGGATTACATGTTCCTTAAACAGCACCCCGTCCAGATGATCGCTCTCATGGCAGATGCAGCGGGCCTTCAGCCCTTCGCCCTCCAGGGTAAATTCCTTCCCATACCGATCCTGCGCCTTGATTTTCACGTATTTCGGCCGGCGGGTGACGCCGTATTCACCCGGGCAGGAAAGGCAGCCTTCCACATCTTCCTGCTTGCCCTTTTTCGCCAGGAATTCAGGGTTTATCACTTCGACTACCCCGCTCCCGTCCCCCAGATCCATGATAAACACACGGCGGAGGATGCCCACCTGCGGCGCGGCAAGCCCTACCCCGTCCGCTTTATGGAGGGTTTCCGCCATATCGTCCAGGAGGGTCCACAGCCGTTCGTTGAATTCGGTGACCGGGCGGCACACCTTGTGCAGTACCGGATCGTTTTCCGTCAAAATATTGCGAAGCGCCATTTTGCTCTCTTCCTTTCGTCCTATGATCGGTCGCCGGGGATTCCCCGGGGAATATTCGCTTACCAATATTGTATTCCGGCAGGGGGCCTCCTAATCCCAAAAGCCCCGCTTTACAGCATTGCCGCCGGATTTATGTCCACATAAACCGTAACCGCTTTATTTTCCGCCGCGCGGGAAAAACGTTCCAGCAGGCCGGCAGCCATCTTCCGCATCCGTGCGGAATTGACCGTTTTCACCAGCAGTTTATAGCGGTACTTCCCTGCCACCCGGCTGATCGACGCCGGGGAAGGGTCCAATACAATCATCGGCACATCCGAAAAGGTACCAACCGCCGCCTCCCGCAGCAGCGAAAGGAAACGATAGGCCGCCTGCCTGACGTCCTGCTCTTCCACCCCGACAAAACCGAACATGCACAAATCGGTATACGGGGGATATTTCATCATCTTCCGCGTGGAAATCTCCACGTCGTAAAAGCCTTCATAGTCCTGGTTTGCCGCCAGCTCGATCACGTAATTGTCCGGCGTATAGGTCTGGATCACGGCCTTCCCCGTGTTGTCCCGCCGGCCCGCCCGCCCGATAACCTGGGTGAGCAGGGCGAACGTGGTCTCAAAGCAGCGGTAATCGTCCCCATACAGGGATTGGTCGGCCGACAGGACACCCACCAGCCCGACATTTGGGAAATCCAGCCCTTTGGCCACCATCTGGGTGCCGATCATCAGGGAATATTTCCCCTGAGCAAATTCCTTGAACTTCTTTTCATACGCGTAACGGGACATGGTCGTATCGGTATCCATGCGCAGAATGGACGTTCCGGGGAAGAGGCGCTCCAGCTCCTCCTCCGCCCGCTGGGTGCCGAGGCCGGTATAGCGGATTTTATCCGATCCGCATTCCGGGCATGTCCGGGCCAGCTCCTGGGAATAGCCGCAGTAATGGCACATCAGCCGCCCGTTCGCACGGTGATAAGTCAAACTGATGCTGCACGACGGGCAGGTAAGCACATGGCCGCAGGACCGGCAGGAGACAAAGGTATTGAAGCCCCGCCGGTTCAGCAGCAGGATAGCCTGCTTCCCGTCCTCCAGCGTTTGGGTGATCTCCTGCCGCAGCCGGGTTCCGACAATCCCGCCGCTTTCCCCCTCCGGTTCCTGCCGCATGTCCACGACCTCCACGGAGGGAAGCTGGGCGTCCCCATAGCGGGAACGCAGTTCCCACAGCGAATACCGGCCGCTGCGCGCGGCGTGGAAGGTTTCTATCGACGGGGTGGCGGAGGCCAGCAGCAGCAGGGCGCTGTGCCGGGCGCAGCGGAAGCGTGCCACATCCCGCGCGTGATACCGCGGGGAGGATTCCGACTTGTATGTGTGCTCCTGCTCCTCGTCCATGATGATGAGGCCCAGATGGGCGCAGGGAGCGAACACGGCCGACCGGGTTCCCACCGCGATCTGCGCGTCCCCCCGTTTCAGCCGCTTCCACTCGTCCATGCGTTCCCCAATGGACAGGCCGCTGTGCATGACCGCCACCCGGCGCCCGTAACGGCGGAGGAAGAGCTCCATCATCTGGGGAGTGAGGGAAATCTCCGGCACCAGCACCAGCACCTGCCGGCCGTCCGCGAGCACGCGGTCGATGAGGTTCATGTACACCTGGGTCTTCCCGCTTCCGGTCACGCCGTACAGCAGTGCCGCCGAAGGCTTCCCGCTGCGGTACTGGGCGAGCAGGCCGTCAAAAGCAGCCTGCTGTTCCTTGTTCAGCGGGACAGAAGCCAAGGGCGGGGCCTCCGGCGCTTCTGCGTAGGGGCTGCGCAGCACTTCATTGTCAAAAAATTCAACAATCCCCTTTTTCTCCAGCGCCTGAACGACCGCCGCCGTGACCGAGGTGAAATAGCAAAGCTCCTTCACCGAGGCACAGCCGACCTCCTGCAGCAGGGCGGCGACCTTTTTCTGCTTATCGGTGCAGCTCCGCTGCGAAAGGGCGGCGTCCAACTCCTCCCCGTCCAGGCAAAGCCGGACCATCCGCACCGTGGCATCCCCCATACGGCGGAGCGCGTCGTCGGAACGGGTGAGGGCCCCCAGGCGCACCAACCGTTCCGGCAGATCGCTCTCCGGCGAAAGGCCGATTTTGGCCAGGAGCCGTTCCCGCTCCACCCCGGCTTTGCAGGAAGCCGCATACTCCACCGCCGCGCGTTCCTCCCCGCTCAGCGTTTCCCGCAAGTCGGGGGGAAGCGCCGCTGCGTGGTACCGCGGCTTTATCCGCAGGGTCAGCCCGGTGGGGAGCATGGCGTGCACCGCGTCGAACACCGTGCAGAAGGTCCGCTCCTTGAGCCAGAGCGCCAGGGCCAGCATTTCCTCATTGAGAAGCGGCTCCCGTTCCAGCACGGAAAAAACCGGTTTCAGCCGGCTTCGATCGGCGGCGTCATCCCGCTCCACAACAATCCCCTGCCGCTTCCGGTTGCCGCCGCCGAACGGCACCAGCACCCGGCAGCCGGGAAGCAGCGGCTCCATCGACTCCGGCACGGTATAGGAATACAGCTTGTCATAATGATACGCCGTCTGCTCCACGGCGATTTTCGCTACCTTGGGCAGAAGCATCTCCCGCGACCAGCCTTTCCCGAAAATACGGCGTCTTTCCTATTCGTTCTCGTCCCGTACCGGCAGGATAGCGTATTCGCCGTTGCGGAAATCATTAATGGCCAGGCTGACCGGCTTTTCGGTGAGGATAATGTTTTTCTCCTCCGCCTCGTCCGCAATCTGGCGGGCGCGCTTTGCCACGGCAATCACCACCGCATACCGGCTGTTATTCCCCTTAATCTGTTCGATATCTGTGGGCCTAAGCATCTTCAAGTACCTCCAACACTATTTTTTCCATGCGGGAATACCGCATTTTCTCGGCGTCAATAATCGTGTGGATCCGCTGGACCGCCAGATCCACCTCGTCATTGAGCACGACGTAATCGTAACGGAAGGCGCGGGACAGTTCCCGCTTGGCGACCGCCAGCCGGCCGCGGATTTTATCCTCGGTTTCGGTCCCGCGGTCGCGCAGGCGGCGTTCCAGCTCCTCCATAGACGGGATGGTAATAAAAATAGAAACCAGGTCGGAACGGTAATCCATCACCTTTTCCGCCCCCTGCACCTCGATCTCCAGAATCACATTCTTCCCCTCATCCAGCCATTTTTTGATGGGTTCCTCCGGCGTGCCGTAATAATTGCCGTTGTATTCGGCGTATTCCAGCAAGGCGGAACGGGAAATGAGTTCCTCAAACGCTTCCCGGGTTTTGAAGTAATAGTGGACATTGTCCAGCTCTCCCGGGCGGGGGGCGCGGGTGGTGGCCGAAATGGAGAGCACCGTATCCGCCCGCTCCTGCAAAAGCCGTTTGATGATCGTCCCCTTGCCCGAACCGGACGGGCCGGACAAGATGATCAGCATTCCGCGGTTACTCATCCTCGTTCAGTTCCTCCTCGCCGTCCTCGTCGCGATCGTTCAGGCGGTTTGCCACGGTCTCCGGCTGCACGGCCGAAAGGATGACGTGATCGCTGTCGGTCACCAGGACCGCGCGGGTGCGGCGGCCATAGGTCGCGTCAATCAGCGTCCCGCGTTCCTTGGCCTCCTGGATAATCCGCTTGATTGGCGCGGATTCCGGGCTGACAATGGCCACCAGGCGGTTGGCAGAAACCATATTGCCGAAGCCGATATTGATGAGTTTCATTTTCCCCTGTCCTTTCCTTCCCGACTGAATATCGGGTGCGTTTCTCATATTGCCAGGGAAGCGGGCAGCCGAACGTTCCGCTTCCCGGTCCACCCATTTTGCTTTTGCGCACAAACCGCCGCAAGCGCCATAAACCCGGCCCCAAAAGCCGCCTGTGCGGCGGCTTTTCCCTCTTACAGCGATTCCGCGCGGGAATTCTCTGCACGGCGCCTTATTCGATGTTCTGAATCTGCTCGCGGATCTTTTCGATCTCCGCCTTGATATCCACCACAATGCGGGCCAGGGTGACATCCTGCGCCTTGGAACCAATGGTATTGGCTTCCCGGTTGATTTCCTGCACCAGGAAGTCCAGCTTCCTCCCCACCGGCTCGTCCCCCGAAAGCATATGCTCCAGCTGCTCGAGATGGCTGCGCAGCCGGACGGTTTCCTCCGCCACGGCAATCTTGTCCGCAAAAATGGCCGCTTCGGTCAGCAGCCGCTGCTCGTCCACCGAAGCATCCCCCAGCAGCTCCCGCATCCGGGCTTCCACCTTCTCCATATGCTCCTTCACCGTCTGCGGGGAGCGTTCCTCCACCTTCTCCACCGCGCGGAGAATGGTGGCCGCCCGGGAAAGGATGTCCTCCCGCAGCCGGGCGCCCTCCCGTTCCCGCATCGCAACGAAACGGGACAGCGCTTCGTCCGTTACCCGGCGCACCGATTCCCAGACGGCGTCCTCGTCCTCCGCCGCGCGGTGGACGCTCAGCACATCGGGGAAACGTGCCAGCATGCCGGCGGTCGTATCGTCCGCCAGGCCATACCGCTGCGCCAATTCCTGCAAGGCCCGCCGATAGCCGTCCGCCAGCGTGTAGTTCACGGCCACGTCGCTGCCGGGGGCGTCCACCGTTTCGATCCAGACCGAAACGTCCACCTTGCCGCGGGAAATCGCGCGCTGGATATACGATTTGAGTTTATCGTCCAGGAAGCCATAGGCCCGCGGAATCCGGGAGGAATACTCATAATAGCGGTGATTGACCGACTTGATTTCCACCGTGATGTCCATTCCGTCGGCCGTCTGCTGGAACCGGCCGTAGCCGGTCATGCTTCTAACCATTGGCTCTACCCTCCCCGCGCCGTCGGACGGCGCTGCTTTCATTTATTTTATCAGGTTCCCGCAGCGGCTGTCAACCGCCGTCCGGAGCGAACGGGCTGCCCGGCAAACGGCAAAGGCGCCCGCTGCCCGGACGAAAGGGGCGTAATTTGCGGGCCGGGATCCATTTCCTGCCGCAGAAAAGCCGGCCGATACAGGCCGGCCGCACAGCGCTTCGCCAGAGCCGCTCAAAGCGGGAGCCAGGGCTCAGCCGGAGAGCAACGCATAGCCCCGCGGCTTCCCCGCATCTGGAAAAATGGCGGAAACACGGACGGTTTCCGCCATTTTCTCAGATACAAGGGAAGAATAAGGCGTCCGCCGGCGCCCGGTTTCCCAAGAAGAGAAAACGCCGCGCGGTCCGATTACACGGGATGCACCTGATTTTCCGCATTCAGATGCTTGCCGTCAATCCCATATTTTTTATTGCGGCGCTGTTCAAAGAACTTCACCGCGACCTGCCCGAACTGGGCGTAGGTCAGCACATCCTCTTCCTGCTCGTACCATTCGCTGACTTCCCTGCGCATCTTGTCCAGCTCCGGCTCCAGCAGGTCGGCGGGACGGCAGGTGATCGGCTGTTCGTCCCCGATAATCTTCTTGACGAATTCCGGCTCGATCGGCACCGGCGTGCGGCCGTATTCGCCGCGGACCAGGCCCTTGAACTCCTTGGTGACCATCTTGTACCGTTCGCCCGCAATCACGTTGAACACCGCCTGGGTGCCCACGATCTGGGAGGAGGGAGTAACCAGCGGCGGATACCCGGCGTCCTTGCGAACCCGCGGCACCTCCTGGAGCACCTCTTCCAGCTTATCCTCCTTGCCGGCCTGCTTAAGCTGGCTGACCAGGTTGGAGAGCATCCCGCCGGGCACCTGGTAAATCAGGGCGTTGGTGTCCACCTCGAGCATCTTCGGATTCAGCTGGCCGTTTTCCAGGTATTTATGCCGCAGGGTGAGAAAATACTTGGTCAGCTCACTGAGCTTCTTCAGGTCAAGCCCGGTGTCGTATTCGGTCCCGGCGAGGGCGGCCACCATCGACTCGGTCGCCGGGTGGGAAGTGCCCATCCCCAGCGGGGACAGGGCGGTGTCGATGACATCCGCGCCCGCTTCGATCGCCTTGAGCATCGTCATATCGGCGATGCCCGCGGTGAAGTGGGAATGCACCTGAATCGGGATTT
The DNA here is from genome assembly GCA_904377855.1 of Candidatus Avimonas merdigallinarum. Lineage (GTDB taxonomy): Bacteria > Bacillota > Clostridia > Oscillospirales > Acutalibacteraceae > Avimonas > Avimonas merdigallinarum. The sequence continues at coordinate 35,210 of CAJFGS010000018.1, read as the reverse complement.
TCACATTTTCCTTCAGCGCCTTGACCAGCTCGTAGGTCTGATACGGGACGAGCAGCCCCGCCATATCCTTCAGGCAGATGGACTGGGCGCCGGCCTCTTCAATCTGCTTGGCATACTTGACAAAATAGTCGATATCGTATACCGGGCCGGTGGTGTAGGAGATCGCAACCTGCACATGGGCGCCCTTCTCCTTCAGCGCGGCCTTGATCGAGGTTTCCAGGTTCCGGATATCGTTGAGCGCGTCAAAAATACGGATGATATCGATGCCGTTGGCCACCGATTTCTGCACAAAATATTCGACAATGTCATCCGCATAATGCCGGTAGCCCAGCATATTCTGGCCGCGGAACAGCATCTGCAGCTTGGTTTTCGGCATTTTTGCACGCAGGGTGCGCAGCCGCTCCCAGGGATCCTCCCCCAGGAAACGCAGGCAGGAGTCAAAAGTAGCGCCACCCCAGCATTCCAGTGAATGGTACCCGATATCGTCCAGCATTTCCAGCGCGGGGAGCATCTCCTCAGTGGTCATGCGGGTGGCAATCAGCGACTGGTGGGCGTCGCGGAGTATGGTTTCGGTAATTCCGACCTTAGCCAAGTTCATCCATCCTTTCTATCCAGGGAACGCGGGTTCCGGGTTACTGAAGCGAAATCAGCAGCTTGCCGGAATCCACGCTGTCGCCCTTGTTGACATGCACGCCGGCGATGACCGCGTCGTGGGGCGCCATGATTTCATTTTCCATTTTCATCGCTTCCAGAATGAGCAGGACCTGGCCTTTGGCGACCTGGTCGCCCGCTTTGACCTTAATATCCAGGATATTGCCGGGCATCGGGGCGTTCAGGGTTTCCGTGCCGGCGGCAGCAGCGGCGGGAGCGGCCGGAGCGGGGGCCTCGGCAGCCGGAGCAGGAGCCGGCGCGGCAGCAGGGGCAGGAGCAGGAGCGGCCGGAGCCGGTACCGGCGCAGCAGCAGCCGGGGCGGGAGCGGAGGCGCTCAGTTCCTCCACCTGGACATCGTAAGTGTTGCCGTTAACCGTAATGTTGAACCGTTTCATTCTATCCATTCCTTTCAAGTAAAGCTGTGAAATTCAATTTCAGGGAATATCGCTTTCCGCCGCCTTAAAGCTGGATGTTCGCATGCTTCTTGGGCAGGCGGGTCACCCGCTTGGAGGCGAGCGTTTCCAGCATCGCCATCAGCTTTGCTTTGGTATCGGCGGGAGCGATCACATCGGTTACCGCGCCGCCCGCCGCCGCATTAAAGACGGAGCCTTCGGTTTCGGCATATTCCTCCGCCAGCTTTTTCCGATCTTCGGTGGGGTTGCTCATATCTGCCAGGCGATCCTTCCAGAAAATATGGATCGCCGCTTCCGGCGCCAGGGGAAGGACGGTGGCCGTCGGCCAGGCGAGCACCGCGTCCGCGCCGGCGGATTTCCCCGCCACCGCGATATACGCCGCGCCGTAGGCTTTGCCGACCAGCACCGTAATTTTCGCCGTGGTTGCCTCCGCATACGCCTGGGAGACCTTCGCCGCGCCCTTCAGGCAGGCAAACCCGACCGCGTCCACAAACGTGACGACCGGAATGGAGAACCCGTCGCACAGCCGCACAAACCGCGCCACCCGGGAGGCGGAGCAGCAGGAAAGCTTATCCTCCGCCAGGGTGACGAGGCCGCATACCGCGCCGCCCACACGGGCCAGCGCCGTCTCGCAGGGGCCTTCGCCCAGGCGGATTGCCGAATCGGCGTCCGCCACCGCGTCGATGACGCCGGCAATCCCGTCGCACGCGCCCATGGCCGCGCTGTCGAACTCATAAGCCACCGGCACGGAAAGATTGTTGGCCGGCAGCATCCCCAGCAGTTCCCGGGCCGTTTCCATTGCCGCGTCCGCATCCTCCGCCACGATGGAGGCCTGCGCGTTTTCGTCGCCCGGGTTGAGATAGTAGTCGGCGCCCTTCGCCGCCACGACGATGTCCGCCCCGGCCGCCACAATCGCCGAAGAACCCACGCAGGCGCCGGCTATCACCGCGATCTGGGGCACCACACCGGAAATCGTGTTGGACGCGAGCAGGATTTCCGCAATGGCGTCCATAGCGTCCAGCCCTTCGCCCAGCTTCGCGCCGTCCGAATCAAACACGCCGACCACCGGCGCGCCGTTCTGCGCGGCCAGTTCATATACCTTCCGGATTTTCGCGCCCTGCGCTTTGCCGATTGCGCCGCAGCAGACGTCGCGATCCTGCGCAAAAGCATAAACCGGGCTTCCGTCCACCAGGCCGTAGCCGGCGACGGCTTCCACGGGCTTGTCCCCGTCACGGGCCAGCCGATCGATCTCCACAAAGGTTCCCTCGTCAAACAGCTGCAAAAGCCGTGCGCGCGCTTTCGAATCTTCCAATGCGGAAACGGCGTCGGAGAGCTTCTGAAGCTGAGCCTGCATGTTCATATTCGCTTCCTCCTAAATCGATTGTGCAACCGAAGGCAGACTGTCCCCCGTTGATTGCGCAAATTAAGGTTATTATACCGTATCTTCCCAAAAAGCACAAGGGATTTTCCGCGTTTTTCCGTATCCCTTTATCCCTTTATCCCCTTCATTTCCCTTCCGCGCGATCCTCCCGCTGTTCCCGGCGGCGGATTCCGGGAATTTTGCCTTTGGGCCTTGTCCCGTTTGATTCCTCCTGCCGGCCATGCCCGGCCGGGCTGTATGCCAAACAGCCCCGGCGCTCACGGCGCCGAGGCTCCTTCACTATTTTCCGGCTATGCCGGCGCAGCCGCCCGGGCAGCCTTTCGAAAAGAGGTCCAAAATCTCCGCCTGCACGGGCTCCCGCCCGGAAGCCCCCTCGTTTTCCGGCCCACGGAACCCCAGCGTCCGCAGCGCAGGATACAGGGCGGGGACAGCACAGAACGCCGTGCGCGCCCCTGCGTCCAGCGCCGCGTTCAGCGCCGCCCGCAGAAGGCCGTCCAACAGCCGCGCGTCCTCCGCCTGCGCCGAAAAAATCTCCACAGCCTTCCCTTGTACGCGGTAAACCACGCTCCCCAGCCGTTCCCGGCCGTCAGAGGCAACCAGGCAGTCCCCCGGCCCGGACAGGCCGGCCTGTTCCAACAGGGCGGGCCGCTCTTCGTCAGCGGCGGGCAGGATGGCGATCATCCGCCTGCGCCCCCTTCCGTTTCCGGCCGGCCGACCGGCCTTTCTGCGCCGCCCGCAGCAGCGCCTGGACTTCCTGCGGCTCCAGTTCCCGCCATTTGCCCGGCGCGAGCCGCCCCAGCTTCACCGGCCCGAGAGCCACCCGCTTCAGGCGGGCGACCTCGATCCCCATTTGCTCGAACATCCGGCGAATCTGACGGTTGCGCCCCTCATACAGCACAACCTCCGCCACCACCCGTTCCTGGGGCGGGTCCATCTCCCCGGCGGCGCGTTCCTCCCGGGAGAGGACGGTGATTTCCGCCGGCGCGGTGGGGCGCTCCTCCCCTTCCAGCCGCATGCCGGAGCGGAAAGCGTCCAGCTGTTCGTCGGTAATCCCCGGCCGGAGGGTCACCCGGTACACCTTGGGCAGATGGCTGACCGGGTGGATAATCGCGTTGGCAAAATCCCCGTCGTTGGTCAGGAGGAGCAGGCCCTCCGAGTCGCGGTCCAGGCGGCCGATCGGGAAAAGGCGGGCGCCGGCGTCCTCCACCAGCCCGGCGACGCAGCGGCGTCCCCGCTCGTCGCTCATGGTGGTGACCACCCCCCGCGGCTTATGCAGCAGGATATACCGCAGCCGCTCCGGCCGGGCGATCCGCCGCCCCTCCACGGTCACGATATCCTTTTTCGGGTCGGCTTTATCCCCGACGCCGGCAACATGGCCGTTGACCTTCACCTGCCCCCGGGCAATCATTTCTTCCGCCTTCCGCCGGGAGGCCACCCCGCATTCGGAAAGCAGCTTTTGCAGCCGTATCTCACCCATTTTTCATCCATGCCTTTCGCCGCCGAAGCGGCCGTCTGATTTTTTACGTCTTAACGGCTCCGACCGTCACAGCCGCAGGAACTCCCCCAGCAATTCCCCCAGGATACGGGCAAACCGTTCCCCATACCCGGCCACCGGGCGGGCCGCCGTCGTCTCCGCCGTGGTAATCGGCAGGGCGCAGAGTTCCCGCTCCCCCGCAAAATACCGCACCCGGCCCACTTCCTCCCCCGCCGTCACCGGCGCAAAGAGGAACTTCGGCAGCTCGATTTGGGTGCGCAGGGTATCCCGTTCCCCGGCCAGCAGGGTTTTCACCGGCGGGGCGGGGGTGGAGAGCGCCACCGCCCCCGTCTGCCCGCCCGCTACCGGCAGGTCCGGCAGAGCCGGCAGGGCCAAAGGCACCGCCTCCACCTGGGTAAAGCCGTAATTGTACAGCGCCATATGGTCGTTCCAGTAATCCCCGCCGTTGAGGGTGACCGCAATCAGGGTGGCCCCGTCCTTCCTGGCGGCGGACACCAGGCAACGGCCGGATTTCTTGGTAAAGCCCGTCTTCATCCCGATGGCGTACGGGTACAGGCGCAGCAGTTTATTGTGGTTGGAAACCGTGACCTCCCGCGGCGGGTTGCCGAACTCGATCACAGCGGTCTTCATCCCGCAGATCGAGGCAAGGGTTTCGTTTTTCAGCACCTCGGCGGCGAGCAGGGCCATATCGTAGGCGGAAGAGGAATGCCCGCCCTCGTCCAGGCCGGACGGGGTGACAAAAACGCTGTCCTCCATCCCGATTTCGACCGCGCGTTCGTTCATCCGCTCGGCAAAGGCCGGGATACTTCCCGCCACGGTATAGGCGATGACGTTGGCCGCGTCGTTCCCCGACGCCAGAAGCAGCCCGGTCACCAGATCCACCATCGTGATCCGATCGCCCGCGCGCAGGCCCAGGGCGGATCCCTCCACCCGGACCGCCTCGGCCGTCACTTCGATTTCCAAATCCGGCGGGCAGCTTTCCATCGCTATCAGCGCGGTCATGAGTTTGGTGGTGCTGGCCATCGGCCGGGGGGTATGGGCATCCTTTTCGTACAGCACCCGCCCGGATTCCGGCTCGTACAGCACGGCGGAAAGGGAGGACAGCCCGCCGACCCCTTCCGCCTGCGCTGCCGGCGTGCAGGCCAGGCAGAACAACGCCGCCGTCGCCCCCGCCAGCCACCGCCGGATATGCTTTAAAATTTTTCTTCCGTTCATCCCGTTCCCTCCCGCCGGGCAGCCGGAGGACCTCCGTCCTTCGCCGCCTCTCCATAAGAGAGGGTATGCGGCAAAAGGGCAGGAAATACCCGCTCGGGAATTTCCTGCCGGGATGCTGGAAAGGCGGCGCTATTTGTCCGCCCCGCCCTTGATTTCCGTTTCCGTGACGGTTACCGAAGGCTCGCCGGATTCCCCGCCGGCCTTCACCTCCACCTTCTCGGTGGTTTCCTTCTTCTTGCTGAACAGACTGGTCAGCTTGTCGAACATCTCGGGCACCAGATTCACCATCTTGTCGCTGGTCTCCGGCTTGGAAACGATCGGCAGGGTCTGTACCCCGTTCTGGTTGATGACGATAAAGGCGATGGGGGTGATGTTGATCCCCGCGCCCGATCCGCCGCCGAACAGCTCCGCCTGTGCTTTGGACGGGATGTTCGACCCGCCAGCGGCAAACCCGTAGGAAATCTTGGATACCGGGATGAGGGTGGTGCCCTCCCCCGCCTGGATCGGCTCGCCGATCACCGTATTGGCGTCCACCATTTCCCGGATTTTATCCATCGACACGCCCAGGAGCCCCTGCAAATTGTTTTCCGCCATGCTCATCAACCTCTTTCTTCCTGTTTGTTTATCTGCTGTTTGAAAGTATTTCCCAGATAGGCCGCGGCCAATCGCAGGCCCGTCCATAAAATCCGCAGCGGGAGGGCGTGCAGCCGGATTTCCCCGCGTACCTCCCCCTCCTGCCGGAGGAAATCGGGCGCCACGGCGATATCCCGGCGACGAACCCGCACCACGCTCTCCAAAACGGCCAGGGACGGATAGAGCGCCGCGCAGGCGCGGCCGTAGCCGACCGCGGTCTCCGCCGCGTCCCCGCAGGCGACGACCAGCCGCAGGACCAGCCTGTCCACGGTGATGGCGGCAAGGAGCCGCCGGGCCGCCGTCCCCGCCAGTTTCGCCAGTTCAGCGACCGCCCGCACCACGCCGGACGGCCCTTCTTCCCGCAGCAGGGCCTCCCACCCGGAAAGCGTGTCCGTTTCCGGGGCGGATTTTTTCCCCGCCGCTTTTTTGATTACCCGCTTTTCCTTTTTACTGGGGGCGGCAGGCCGGGGGTACAGCCGGACGGTGACAAACAGATACCGCACGCTCACCCGCAGGGCCCCGTCGTATGCCGCCTTCAGGTGCACCGGCACCAGCATCAGCAGCAGGAGCAGGCCGACCAGCCCGAGCAGAACATACAGCACAATCAATGGGCAGCCCTCATTCCGCAGCCGCGTTTTCGGCGTCTTCGATGACTTCGTCCAGGGTGGTTTCCTGCATGCCGTCCTCTTCCTTCTGCGGGAGGGGGGGCAGTTCCTCCAGGGAGGAAATTCCGAAGCAGCGCAGGAAATCCGGCGTGGTCCCGTACAGGAGCGGGCGGCCCGGAAGTTCCAGCCGGCCCTTTTCCTCCACCAGGTTCTTCGTCACCAGCCCCTGCACCACCGCGCCGCAGTCCACCCCGCGGACCTGTTCGATAAACGCGCGGGTGACCGGCTGATTGTAGGCAATAATCGCCAGGGTCTCCATCGCCGCCTGGGAGAGAGGGGTATTCCGCCGGATATCCAGCGCTTTCCGGATATATTCCGCGTAAACGCTCTTGGTGCACATCTGGTATTTGTCCCCCAGCCGCACGATCGACAGACCCCCGGGCCGGGTATTGACCTCCTGCATCCAGTCGTCGGTCAGACGGACGACCGTCGCCTCGTCCAGTTCCAGCACCTCCGCCAGGCGGGAGACGGAAACCGGCTCCCCGCTCGCAAAGAGGATCGCTTCCACGGCGGCCTGGTATTGTTTGATTTCCATGGGCATCCGCCCCCTTCCTCTGCGCTTTTCATTCCGCCCATACCGGGGCGCCGTCCGCCAGGAGATCGTCCGCCCCTTCCGCGTCCGAGCCCCGGTTCATCGTCACCTGCTGGTCCCGGCCTTCCCCGTCCACCCGGATCCGCTTGGCCTTAATTAGTTCCAGAAGGGCCAGAAAGGTGGCCACCAGCTCCGATTTGCTGCCGGCCCGCTCGAACAGGGAATCGTAGCTCACCGTTTCCCGCCGGTACAGCCGGCGCAGCACGTAAATGATTTTGGAGGACACCGACACGATTTTCCGCGAAACAATGCCGCTGAACGCCTGTACCGGCGGCGGGAGCCGCCGTTTCCCCCGCCCTGCGGCCGCCAGGTATGCGTCCAGCAGCGTTTCCTTCGGGTGGGTGCGGCGGTAGGTCCGATCGGGGGAAATTTCTTCCGGCTCCCGGACGAACAGATCCCCGCCGATATTCCGCGCGGCCAGCCGCCGGGCCGCCTCCTGGCAGAGCTGGTACTCGATCAGTTCGCCGGACAGTTCGCGGCGGAGTTCCTCCGCCTCCTCGTGCTTGGGAAGCAGCATGGAGGATTTGATATGCACCAGCCGGGCCGCCATTTCCAGGAATTCGGTCGCCACGTCCAGATCCGCCTCCTGCCATTCGCGGATAGCCGCCATGTACTGATCCAGCAGCTCGGCGATCGGGATATCGTAAATATTCAGTTTGTGCTTCTGCACCAGATGCAGAAGCAGGTCCAGCGGCCCTTCAAAACTCGGCAGCCGGTAGGATATCGTCTCCATGCGGGTTCTCCCTCCGGTGGTTCAAGGCATTGGTTAAGGAAACAGGAGAATGCGGACAAAGAAGTTGTAAATACCGATGGATGCGTAATTGATCGGCCGGGACAGCACGCCGGAAAACACCAGAGCCATCACCGCCAGGGTGATATACATCTGATACCGATCCACATAATACGACCATTTGGGCGGGAGCACATTGGCCACAATCCGGAACCCGTCCAGCGGCGGGACCGGCAGCAGGTTGAAGACCGCAAGACTGATATTAATCAGCGCAAACTGCTGGAAAAAGACCAGCGCAAGCTGGAGCGCTATCCCATACGGCATCACCCAGTAAAGGATCCGCAGGATAAACAGTGAGAGGAACGCCATGAGCAGGTTGGAAACCGGGCCGGCCAGGGCGGTCAGCGCCATGCCGGTCTTGTAATTGCGGAAATTGCGGGGATTGACCGGCACCGGCTTGGCATACCCCACCCCGAACAGGAAGATCATCAGGGTTCCCATGACGTCCAGGTGGGCGAAGGGGTTCATGGTCAGCCGGCCGTTCCAGCGGGCGGTATGGTCCCCCAGCTTATCCGCCGCATAACCGTGCGCCAGTTCATGCACCGGCAGGGCCAGCAGGATGACCATGGCGTATGATAAAAAGGTAAAGAGGAGCATCCCAAAGGACAAATTCCCTCGATTATTCAACAAATATAAAAGCATGGCTGCGCTTCCTCCGCTTTTTTGAATTCGTGCCCGCCAGAAGGAGTATAGGCCTGCGGCGGGCGTCTCATACGATGGCGACAGAGATCCCACGCCGTGCCGTCCGGCGGGATCCGGCTGGGAATGCGGACACAATGCGAACATGACGGAAAGTATTATACTGGAAAAAGCGGCGGATTACAAGCCGTCCCCTCTTTCAAAGAAGAGAATTTAACCTTTTTTTACATTTTCCTCCGGGCATTCCTCCTGCGGCCCCCCTGCCGGCACCCGCGCGCTTTTCTCTATCCCTAAGCCCTGCCCGGCGATTGCCGCCGCCCCCTTCTCCTGCCTCCCCATCGATCTTTTTTGCCACATGCAAAAAAAGCCTTGATTTTCTCGGACAAATCTGCTAATATACTATTCGTTGATTTGAAGAGGCGGGGGAAAGCCATTTCCCTTTTCGCCGTTTTCGTAAAGGAGGTGCAGACCATATGGCTAAATGTGATATCTGCGGAAAGAGCGTTACCTTTGGTATCCAGGTTTCCCACTCTCACAGACGTTCCAACCGTACCTGGAAGCCCAACATCCGCCGTGTCAAGGCGATGGTGAACGGTACTCCGAAGCGTGTTTACGCCTGCACCCGTTGCTTGCGTTCGGGCAAGGTCACCCGCGCTGTCTGATTGTACGGAATAACGCAACCGAAAGGGCCGCTTTTCAAGCGGCCCTTTTCTGCGCGCCGGGAAACGCTCAGAAGAGAAGCGGCTGCCCGCCCGGCGCTCCTTCCGGAAGCGTGCTTTCGTTGGACTTCTTCACTACTTGGTCGAAAGGGCGCTTTCCCTGCCCGCCGTGTGGAATGCCTATGCTTTTTACCCGCATAGCGTGGAAAAAAGCGGGAATTCTATCAACGGATTTTTCGCTTTTCCGTCCGGGGAGGGATTGCCAACCCGGCGGATGCGCGATATAATAGGACAAATTGAGAACGAGAGGAGCCGCATGTCATGAACATCTGGCACGACATCAGCCCCGCCTGTATCCAACCGGAAAATTTCACCGCCGTCATCGAGATCCCAAAAGGCGGGAAAAACAAATACGAAATGGACAAGGAAACCGGCCTGCTCCGGCTGGACCGCGTGCTGTACACCGCCACCCACTATCCCGCCAACTACGGCTTTATCCCCCGCACCTACGCCGACGACGGCGATCCGCTGGACGTACTGGTGCTGTGCCAGGAGGCCATCGTCCCCATGACGCTGGTTTCCTGCTATCCCCTCGGGGTGGTCAAGATGGTGGACGACGAGAGCATTGACGAGAAGATCATCGCCGTCCCGTTCCGGGATCCCTCCCTCTCCGGCTACACCGATATTTCCCAGCTTCCCGCCCACACCTTTAACGAAATCCAGCATTTCTTTACCGTGTATAAGTCACTCGAAGGCAGGCAGACGGTGGTCAAGGAAGCGCTCGGCCGGGAGGCGGCGGTGGAAATTATCCAGCACTGCATGGAGGAATACGAGCGGTATTTCTGCGGCAAGCGGCCCTGAGCGCGAAACGCCCTCGCCGGGAAAGGATGGTCAAACAATGATTTTTTCGGAGAAAAACGCGTTTTTATCCCGCTGTGCACAAGAGCTCTCCGCCCTGTACGACGAGTTCGCCGCCCTGCCGGATCTGCCCCTCTCCGCGCTGGATCCGCATTCCACGGCGCTGATCGTCGTGGACATGGTGAACGGCTTCGCGCGGGAGGGCGCGCTCGCCAGCCCCCGCGTCGGCGCGCTCGCCGCGCCGATCGCCGCGTTGACGCGCGCCTGCCGGAAGAAGGGGATGCCGGTGGTCGCCTTTGCGGACACCCATACCCCGGACAGCGCCGAGCTCGCCGCATATCCCCCGCACTGCCTGCGGGGAACCGCGGAATCGGAGCTGGTGCCGGAGATGCGGGAATGCGCCGGGGAGGATATGCCGGGAAGCTTTACCCTGATTGAAAAGAATTCCACCAACGGGTTCGTGGAGCCGGTTTTCGACGCCTGGCGGCGGGAACACCCGCATATCGGCGCCTATGTGGTGGTCGGGGACTGCACCGACATCTGCATCCACCAGTTCGCCCTGACCGCCAAGGCCTTTGCCAACACCCGGAACCGGCCGCTGCGGGTCATTATCCCCGCCGCGCTGGCGGACACCTTCGACGCGCCGGGCCACGCCGCGGATCTGGCCAACGCCGCCGCGCTCTATTCCCTGCGCGCAAACGGCGCGGAGCTTTGCCGTTCTCTGCTTTTCTAAACGGTTATCCCGTATATTTTCCAGGAAAGGATTGTTCGATATGACAAAACCGGACCAGCAAGACGTCCGCTTCGGCAAGGAAAACCTGACCCTGCTGACGGATTTTTACGAACTGACCATGGCCAACGGCTTTTTCCAGAACGGCCGCCGGGACCAGATCGCCTACTTTGATATGTTTTTCCGCAAAATCCCGGACGGCGGCGGCCTGGCGATTATGGCCGGGGTCGCCCAGCTGATCGAATACCTTGAAAACCTCTCTTTTACGAAAGAGGATATCGCCTACCTGCGTTCTAAAAAGCTGTTCAGCGAGGATTTCCTGGAATACCTGCGCACCTTCCGGTTTGAATGCGACGTCTGGGCGGTGCCAGAGGGAACCCCGATCTTCCCGCACGAGCCGATTGTCACGGTGCGCGGGCCGGTGGTGCAGGCGCAGTTTATCGAAACCATGGTGCTGCTCGCCATCAACCACCAGTCCCTGATCGCAACCAAGGCCAACCGGATCGTCCGGGCCGCGCAGGGCCGGACGGTGATGGAATTCGGCTCCCGCCGGGCGCAGGGGTACGACGGGGCAGTCTACGGCGCGCGGGCAACCTACATCGGCGGCTGCGTCGGCACCGCCTGCACGATTGCCGACCGGGAATTCGGTATCCCTGCCTTGGGGACCATGGCGCACAGCTGGGTGCAGCTTTTTGACAGCGAACTGGAGGCCTTCCGGGTGTATGCCCGGGAATACCCGCAGTCCTGCACCCTGCTGGTGGATACCTACAGCACCCTGAAATCCGGGATCCCCAACGCAATCCGGGTGTTTAACGAGGAACTCCTGCCCCGCGGCTTCCGTCCGAAGGGGATCCGGATCGACTCCGGGGATATCACCTACCTGAGCAAAAAGGCGCGGAAAATGCTGGACGAGGCCGGCTTCCCCGACTGCAAAATCACCGCCTCCAACTCCCTGGACGAATACATCATCCGGGACATGATCCAGCAGGGGGCCTGCGTGGACAGCTTCGGGGTGGGCGAGCGGATGATCACCGCTTCCAGCGACCCGGTATTCGGCGGGGTATATAAGCTCGCGGCGGTGGAAGCCGACGGCAAAATCGTCCCCCGGATCAAGGTCAGCGAAAACGTCAGCAAGATTACCAACCCCTGCTTTAAGAAGCTGTGGCGGCTCTACGACCGGGAAAGCGGGAAAGCGCTGGCCGACGTCATGACCCTGCGGGACGAGATAATCGACGATACCAAGCCGTACACTATTTTCGATCCGGAGCATATCTGGAAGCGGAAAACACTGGAGAATTTCCGGGCGGTAGAATTGCAGGTCCCTCTCTTCCTGCATGGGAAAAAGGTATACGACTCCCCGGATATCGAGGCAATCCGGCAGTACTGCCAGGAACAGATCGGCACGATGTGGGACGAGGTCCTGCGGTTTGAAAACCCGCACCGGTATTATGTGGACCTGTCCCAGCCCCTGTGGGACGAAAAACAGAGGCTGCTTTGCGAATACGGAAACTGAGCCGGGACGGCCGCCAGGTACGGCGGCTTCCCCTACTCCCTGCGGGCCGCGGCATGCGGCCCGCTTTTTTATCCGATTTTCCGGCCGCTCTCTGATATCCCTGCCCCGGGCCGAGGCTCCCCTATCCTGGAAAAATTTTTGAAAAGGGGTTGACAAACGGCAAAAAAACGGTATACTTAATTTGTATCTATTACAAAAATTTATTAATTCCATTTTTGGAGGCAGTTATGGCTAATCAAAATTTGGCGGCGGTGCTGTCCGCTCACGGCGTACGGCCCACGCAGCAGCGCATTGCCGTTTTTGATTATCTGCTGACCCATCCCACCCACCCCTCGGCGGATACCATTTATAATGCGCTTTCTAAACAATATCCGGTTTTTTCCCGCACCACCATCTACAATTCCCTGAACACCCTGTTGGAGGCCAAACTGATCCGGGCGGTCAACATCAGCCCGGACGAACAGCGGTTTGACGGGAACATCCGCGACCATGGGCATTTTCGCTGCGTTTCCTGCGGGGAAATCTTTGATTTCGACATCGATCCCGCAGCCCTCCACGCTCTTTGCCCGTCGGGATTCCAAGGGGAACAGGGAGATATTTTCTTCACCGGGCTCTGCCCGCACTGCGCTCCCCTTCGTCACTAACGTCAGCAATGGTTTATTCCTTATAATTTATAATTTTTAGGAGGAACAAAAAATGAAAAAGTATGTCTGCTTAATCTGCGGGTATGTTCACGAAGGCGATTCCGCCCCGGCCGTATGTCCTGTCTGCGGCGCCACGGCGGATCAGTTCAAAGAGATGGGTGACGCGGCCCCGGCTGCTGCGCCCGCTGCCGCTCCGAAAGCGGCTTCGGAGGCCCGTGTATGGGCGGACGAGCACCGCGTGGGAATCGCGAAGGGGCTGGATGCCGAAGTGGTAGAGATGCTTCGCGCGAACTTCACCGGCGAGTGCACCGAAGTCGGCATGTACCTGGCCATGGCGCGCGTGGCGCACCGCGAAGGCTACCCGGAAATCGGCCTGTATTGGGAAAAGGCTGCCTATGAAGAGGCCGAGCACGCCGCCAAGTTTGCCGAACTGCTGGGCGAGGTTGTAACCGACAGCACCCAGAAGAACCTGCAGATGCGTGTAGACGCCGAATGCGGCGCCACCGAAGGCAAGATGCAGCTGGCCCGCCGCGCTAAGGAACTGGGCTATGACGCTGTGCATGACACCGTCCACGAGATGGCGAAGGACGAAGCACGGCATGGCAAGGCGTTTGAGGGCCTGCTGAACCGCTACTTCAAATAAGCGAAAAACCGCATAAATAAAGGGGTTATGGGACATCCGCCGTGTTTGGCGGGTGTCTCTTTTTTTGCATGATGGTGGGATTTAAAGCATGATTTATATTTTTTGGTTACCATTGCACCTTTTGAGCAATTGTGATATATTTATAGTAGATAAGTCCCAATTTACGAGGTGATTGCGAGGTGAATTTGAATGAAAAAAGTAAATAAAAAAACAATATCCGTACTGTTGATTATAGGGCTTGCACTAGCAGTTTTTATTGTTTCAATGTTTATTAACGTATGCAATGAAAAGAGTTATTGGCAAAGAAATGTGGCAGAGCACAATTGTTATCATTGGTCAGAAATCAATCTTATGGCAACACAAATCGAAAATATTGGTTTTACCAAAGAAACGATATATCCTGCTTTTAGTGGCGATTCACCTTATTATGCATTTTTACAGACGTATTACATTTCATTAGCGCAAGATATTGCCTCCAATCAAAATTTATATGGTGATAAATCACAAGAGGCAATTGACTTATTTGCAGACGCAACCAAAGAATTAAAAAACCTTTCTGCAAAGATATTAGAAATGACAGAAGATGCAAAAGATAAAGTTTCGCTAAGAAAAGTGAACTCGAAACTGTATAATCAGGTCGAGAAAATGATTAAGGAATATTGCAATAAATATGGCCAAAAAATATCAAATTTTAATAATTCTTATTAAATAGAGACGAAACACGGCATAGCAAGGCATTTGAGGGCCTGCGGAATCGGTGCTTTGCCTAAACGGGGCTTCTATCCTTCCCGCATATTTCTATCCCTTCTCTCATAAATTTCATACGACGGAGCGGTGCCTGGACGGGCGGTCTATCTCCCGCGGGTCCCGCCCCGCCGTATTTTGCTGTTACGGAATGTCCTGCGGAAATGGGGCGCTTGTGGATCTTTTTAGAAATCCGTTTACTTTTTGCGTAAAGTGTGGTATTTTATATTATATGGCTTTTTAAAGCAGCCATTTTCAGGCTCGCTCCCCTTAGTCGCACGGAAAGGATGGAACGCCTTTATGAAAAAATTGCTGGCCTCTTTATTGGCCGTCGTTTTGATGGTTACTTTTCTGACGACGACGGTCTATGCGGAAAACGGAGATTCCACTACCACCGGCGGGGATACTTCCACGGACGAAAGCACGACAACCACGGAGGATACTCCTCCGACATCCCCGGCGGAACCGCAGTTCGAATTTGTCAACAATGACGGCACCAGCCTGCAGATTACTTGGAACGCGGAAGATTTTCCCGGCGTCTCGGTTTCCGTTGTCATTGACGGTACTGTCCGCGGGGACTCGGACAGTACCGGGAATTTCACCATCGACCTGGATAGGCTGGTGCGCCGCGGGATCATCGCCCCCGGTGTATACGAGATGGCCTATCAACTCAGCAATGGGACGTTGGTGGAAGAGGAACGTCCGTTGGAAGTTGCCGGTGAGCTGAATACCGAAATGACGGTATCCATTGTAAATAACCGGATCACTGCCCAAATCATCGACGAGGAAGGCCGTCCGCTGGCCGATTATCCCATAAACCTGCTTTTCAGTAATTACCCGCAGGCGACGAAGAATACCGATGCAAATGGAAGGGTTACCTTTGACGTCACTGCGCCTTCCGACCACTCCAGCATCCTGTGTACCGCGGACAACCGTACGGTGGGGTTCGTCCGATATACTGGCTGCGCAGCCTCCCCGGGCGGGCAGATTGTCACCCCGACCACCAGCACCACGGCGAATCAGCCGACTACCACCCCGCCTTCCTCAGATTCCACTACCAGCACTTCTTCTTCACAGTCGCAAACCCAGACCCAGCAGCCGGACGATTCCACCGACGTTTCCACAACGACCACCACATATTCGATGGTCCAGGGTGCCGGCACCACAGCGGTGGTGGGACAGCAGATTGCTGTCAATGTTAGTTTCGACACCCATGTCGCGGAAAGTTTCGGCTATTCTTCGGATGAGTTCGCCCGGCGCGCCCGGTTGCTTTTGGGCCAGGAGGCATACGACGCTCTGGTAGGCCAGAACAGTGCGGTACTGATGATGGAAGCGCGTTCCTCGTCGTTGGAGGTAACCGATCAGTTCATTTCCACGGCCATCAGCGGTCAATCCGCATACAGCCGTTACACCCCGGCGGATACCCTTCGGATCCCGCTGGATCTGTCCCTCCACCTGATTAACGCGGCGCAGGGGATCGATTCGCCAATCGCCATGCCGGGCGACGAGGTCACGGTGGAACTTCCCGTTCCCGCCTCGATGAGCGATGAAGAGGAGTATACGATTGCCATCGCGATCCTCAGTGAGAACGGCATCACCCGCTTAATTGAACCCACGGTGGAAAACGGGATCCTTTCCTTCCCGCTGACCAGCTTTTCGTCCGTGGCCATCCTCGGTTTCCAGGCTGCGGGCAGCGGCGGGTCCACTGGCGGCATCCCCATTGTGTCGATAATCCTGATTGTGGTGGGCGTACTGCTGCTTGTCGGAGCCGGCCTCTTGATTTATTTCTTCTTCCTGCGCAAGCCGGCCCCTGAGGATCCGGAGGACGGAGAGACTGTCGCCGAAGAGGACAATGAGGATAATGGCAATGACGACGGTAATGACAACGGCGGAGATATCCATTCCTTCTCACAGGGCTATCCCAGCGGCCCTTCCAATGGCCCTGGCGGATCGAACGCTCCGGCGGCCGGCGGCGGGCACCGTTGGACCCAGATGGAGCAGGAGCCTTCTCAGGATCCGGCGGAAGGCGTATCCCTGGGAGATTTGATGAACCAGTCGGACAGCCAGCCTCGGAAGAAGCGCCCTTCGGATTATGATCTGGATCTCTAAGAGCTTTGAGGAAAATATATAAAAGAGGGAGCCCCCGGTTGCACCAGGGGCTCCCTCTTTCGCGCAAGAAATAACTCCACAAGGGACGGATAACCAAAGTCGGCGGAAAAAGAGGATGCCCATATCTCAGCGAAAAAACGGACGGCAGCTGGGCCCCCTTTGCCGCTTGCCTGTGCCGAACGGATTATTTTGCTTGGATGGAAAGGGTATATTCGCTCGGCGTCATCCCAGTAGCCTGCTTAAAATAACGGGAAAAATAATGGACGGAAGCATAGCCGAGCCGTTCGGCTATCTGGGTGATGTTCCCATTCCCCTCCCGAAGCATGGTTTTCGCTGTTTCGATCTTTATCCGTCGGTAATATTCCATGACCCCATAACCGGTCACTGCCTTGAAGATGGTTTTCAGGTTGGTCGCGCTCTGGGCGGAAAAGCGGCAGACCTGCGAGAACGTCAGGCTTCCATAAGCGTTTTCCTCCATATAGGCGATCACCCGTTTTACTAAATCATTATCCGAACGGGATTTGACGGAGGAAGAAATTTTTACGCCGTGGGCATCCGCCACCCCCCGGCGGACGAGGCGGATCAGCATCTCCTGCAGAAGGATGGCGATCATCTGTTCGCTTCCGAAGGCGTGGGAGGACGCGCGCTCGAGTATCTTGGTATTCGGATCGTCCAGCGGGTTGGAAAAAGCGTCCCGCGCTTCCCGGACGATCCGCGCCAGCAGCGTATGTTCATCTTCGCCGGCAGCAATCACTTTCCCTTCAAAATAAGCCATCGCCGGCGCGTCGCATTCAAAAGAAATCACTACCAGGTTGGGCGCAACCACCCCGTTGGCAAATACGTTGTGGAATTCGTTCGGCTTATGGAAAATCATCTCTCCCTGCCGCAGCCGGTAGCCTACATCCCCTGCCATTACTTCGACTTCGCCTTTATCTACATAAAGGATTTCCCAAAAATTATGGCATTCCCCTTCGAACACATAGTTCTTGGCATATTCAAAATAATGCACCGTGACAATCCGCTGGATGGGAAGCGCCATTTCCAGAGCCGTCGCGACATATTCCGACATTGCAATTCCTCCTTTCCCCTTGGAGCTCTCCTCCCAAACGCCCGTTTGCTTTACCCCTCCGGCGCAATATAATTGAGCTGTCCGACCGGCCGGCCGCCGCTCAAAAAGACGCGGGGCACCCGCTTTCCAATCAGGCAGACGGCTTCATAATTGATGGTGCCGGAAAGCGCGGCGAATTCCTCCACCGGCAGCGAGGCTTCCCCGTCCCGGCCGAATACCGTCACCGTCTGCCCTTCCCGTACCTCCGGAAGCCCCGATACATCCAGCATACACTGATCCA
Organism: Candidatus Avimonas merdigallinarum; assembly: GCA_904377855.1. Taxonomy (GTDB): domain Bacteria; phylum Bacillota; class Clostridia; order Oscillospirales; family Acutalibacteraceae; genus Avimonas; species Avimonas merdigallinarum. The sequence goes on along the minus strand of CAJFGS010000018.1, from coordinate 17,487 downwards.
TGCAGACCCGACCCACCACGGGCGCCCGGCAGCCGCCTATCAGCATGCAGGCCCGGTTGGAGAGGCTGCGGGGATACCCGTCCGCATATCCGATGGGGACTGTCGCCAGCGCTGTCTCCTGTCCCGCCGTGTACGTCCGTCCATAGCTCACCACCGCCCCGGCCGGGACCCGCTTGACCATGGAAACCACCGTTTTCAGCTCCATGACCGGGCGGAGAGGCAGCCGTCCGGCCAGCCATGGCGCGGGGAAAAGCCCGTACAAGATCAACCCCGGTCGCACCATGTCCAGGTGCATTTCCGGATACAGAAGCGTCGCCGCACTATTGCAGCAGTGCCGCAGGGAAAAGCGGATCCCCTTTTTCTCCAGCGCGGCGATAACCCCCTGGAACAGGGCGAACTGGCGGCGGGTAAACGCTTCGCCCTCTTCCTCATCCGCGGAGGCAAAATGGGTAAAGATGCCTTCCGGTACAAGCCCGGGCAGGCGGCAGACCGCCTGAGCCTCCTCGGCCGCGCGGGGAAGTTCCTCTTCCCGCTGGCAGAGGAAGCCCAGGCGGGACATCCCCGTGTCGACTTTGATATGCACGCGCACCTTCACGCCGGCAGCGGCCGCTGCCCGGCTCAATTCCCGGCCGTACTCCCCATTGCACACCGTTTGGGCAATATGGAAGTCCGACAGCCGCGCCGCTTCCTCCGCCGGGGTATATCCCAGGATCAGGATTGGCTGGGAAATCCCCGCCTTCCGGATCTGGAGGGCCTCGTCCAGATTGGAGACGCCGAACCAATCCGCCCCCGCTTCCCGCAGCGCACGGGACACCGGGCCCGCCCCATGCCCATACGCATCCGCCTTAACGATGGCCATCGCATGGCGGCAGCCGGGTGCAAGGATGTCAAGGATTGCCCGGTAGTTCTCCCGGACAGCGTCCAAATCGATCGCCGCCCATGTGCGTTTTAGGAAATCGGTCATTGCGTCCATCCTCTCCTGGTAAAGCCGGCTGCGACAAAATCCGCATTGCCTTAAGTGTTCATTATAGGCTTTTTTTACTGTTGAATCAAGGGCATCTCAAGAAAAAGCGGATTTTCCGCTTCCCGTTAGGGATGCCGCCTCGACCAACCGAAAAGCACAAAAACCATTGGGGAAAAATACCCGCTTTTTTCGGAGATTCCCTCTTTTTCTCCGACTGAATTTATGGTATCCTATATAATATCTATTGCCAAGGGGTATCGTGTAGTATCGTGACAAAGAGAGGAATTGGATTATGTCAAACGTGATTCGGGTTTTCGTCGAAAAGCGGGACGGCTTCGACGTGGAAGCGCGCCATATGCTGGACGACCTGCGGGAGAACCTCGGCATGAAGGCGATTGAGTCGCTCCGCCTGCTGAACCGCTACGATGTGGAGGGACTGACCGCCGAAGAATTCGCTCAGGCGCGGAACACTGTGTTTTCGGAACCGAACGCGGACGACGTGTACGACGAAGCATTCGACGCCGGGGAAGGCTGGCGGGTGTTCGCTATGGAATACCTGCCGGGGCAGTACGATCAGCGGGCGGATTCGGCCGCGCAGTGCGTGCAGCTCCTGACGCAGGGGGAACGTCCCCGGGTAGCTTCCGCGAAGGTAATCTGCCTGAAGGGGAACCTGTCCGACGAGCAGTTCCAGCGTGTGCAGCAGTACCTGGTCAACCCGGTGGAATCCCGCGTCGCCTCGCTGGACAAACCGGAGACCCTGGATCTGTCCGCCGCCGCGCCGGAAAATGTGCGGCGGGTGGAGGGCTTTATCGGGATGACCGACGGGCAAGTTGAAGAATACTGGCGTTCCATGGGCTTTGCAATGTCCCCGGCCGATCTGATGTTCTGCCGGGACTATTTCCGCGATACCGAAAAGCGGGATCCCTCGATTACCGAGCTCAAGGTGATCGACACCTATTGGTCGGATCACTGCCGGCACACCACCTTCCTCACCAGGCTTTCCGAAATCGAAGTGCAGCGCGGCGCGCTGACCGCCGCCATTGAGGACGCCCTCGCCGCCTATTATGAGGCGCGGGAGGAGGTCTACGGCGAGCGGCTGCCGCAGAAAAACGTCACCCTGATGGACATGGCCACCATGGGGATGCGGCTGCTCAAAAAGCGGGGGATGATCCCTGACCTGGACGAATCGGAGGAAATCAACGCCTGCTCCATCGAAGTGCCGGTGGAAATCGACGGGAAAACCGAGCAGTGGCTCGTTCAGTTCAAAAACGAAACCCACAACCATCCCACCGAAATCGAGCCGTTCGGCGGCGCGGCCACCTGCCTGGGCGGCGCCATCCGCGACCCGCTTTCCGGCCGGGCCTATGTCTATCAGGCGATGCGGGTCACCGGTTCCGGCGATCCCCGCGTAACGCTTGAAAACACCCTGCCCGGCAAGCTTCCCACCCGGAAAATCACCACCGGCGCGGCGGCCGGCTATTCCTCCTACGGCAACCAGATCGGGCTGGCAACCGGCCAGGTGGCCGAACTATACGATCCCGGCTATGTCGCCAAGCGGCTGGAAATCGGCGCGGTGGTCGGCGCCTCTCCCAAGGAAAACGTGATACGGGAAACCCCGGCGCCGGGAGATGTAATCGTGCTGCTGGGCGGCCGGACCGGGCGGGACGGCTGCGGCGGCGCGACCGGCTCCTCCAAGGCCCACACCTCGGCGTCGATCGATACCTGCGGCGCGGAGGTGCAGAAGGGCAACCCTCCCACCGAACGGAAAATCCAGCGCCTGTTCCGCAACGGCGACGTCGCCCGGATGATCAAGCGCTGCAACGATTTCGGCGCGGGCGGCGTCTGCGTGGCGATCGGCGAACTGGCCGACGGCCTGCGGGTGGATCTCGATAAGGTGCCCAAAAAATACGAAGGGCTGGACGGGACCGAACTGGCGATTTCGGAATCCCAGGAACGCATGGCCGTCGTCCTTTCCCCGGAGGATGTGGACGCCTTTATCGCCGCGGCCGGGGGGGAAAACCTGGAAGCGACCGCCGTTGCGACGGTCACCGAGGAAGCCCGCCTGTGCATGAGCTGGCGGGGCGACACCATCGTGGACATCAGCCGGGATTTCCTGAACACCAACGGCGTGACGCAGACGGCAAAGGCCGTCATCACCGCCCCCAACCCGGATGCCGAATACCGTACCGCCATCCCCTCTGGCCTGGCGGTGATCCCGCTGGCGGACGCGTTCCGCGAAAATCTCGGCCGGCTGGAAGTTGCCTGCCAGAAAGGGCTGGTGGAGCGGTTTGACGCGAGTATCGGCGCGGCTACCGTTATGATGCCCTATGCGGGCCGATACCAGCTCACCCCGGAGGAGGGGATGACGGCGAAGCTCCCCGTCCTCTCGGGCGAGACCGACGCTGCCACCGCGATGACCTATGGATTCATCCCGGGCATCTCCCGCTGGAGCCCGTTCCACGGGGCGGCCTTCGCGGTGACGATGTCCTTAGCGAAACTGGCAGCCATGGGCGCGGATCCCTTCAAGGCCCGCCTGACCTTCCAGGAATATTTTGAACGCCTGCGCGACGTGCCGGAACGCTGGGGCAAGCCGGCGGCCGCCCTGCTCGGCGCCTTTATCGCGCAGAAGGAATTCGGCGTCCCCTCCATAGGCGGCAAGGACTCGATGTCCGGCAGCTTTAACGAACTGGACGTCCCCCCCACCCTGGTCAGCTTCACCTGCGACGTGACCTCTGCGAAAAAGACCGGCACCGCCGCCTTCCAGCATGCCGGCTCGCTGGTGGCCTTCCTGCCGATGCCGGTGGACGAGGGCACCCGTCTGCCCGATTGGAAAAAGGCAAAGGAGCTCGTGGACGAGATTTCCAAGCTGGTCCAGTACGGCGTTGTCTGCTCCGCGTCGGTAGTGCGGGAAGGCGGCGCCGCCGCCGCTGTCGCGCGCATGTGCTTCGGAAACAAAATTGGCTTTGCCTTTAACCGCGGGATTGACCGCGCCACCCTGTTCGCCCCGCTGGCCGGCTCCTTTGTGGTAGAGTTGAAAGAGGGCGACATGTGCCTAGAGGGGCTGGATTACAAACTCCTCGGCACCACGGTGGAAGAAGAGGAAATTATCCTCGAAGGCGAGGAACTGCCGCTGGACGAACTAATCGAGCGCTGGATGGCCCCGCTGGAGCCGGTGTTCCCGAATATCCCGAAGGAAGAACCCCCGATGAGCCCCGAAGTCCCCCTGTACAAACAGCGGAACGCGGCGGCGCCGGCTCTCCATGTTGCGCAGCCCCGCGTATTCATCCCGGTTTTCCCCGGCACCAACTGCGAATACGACACTGCCCGCGCCTTTGAACGGGCCGGCGCCAAGCCGGAGGTGCTGGTGGTGAAGAACCTCTCCCCGGCGGCGATTGAGGAAACCATCCTCCGCATGGAAAAGGCGATCCGCGCTTCACAGATTGTCATGCTGCCCGGCGGCTTCTCCGGCGGCGACGAGCCGGACGGTTCGGGCAAGTTTATCGCCACCACCTTCCGGAATCCCCGCATTGCCGATGCGGTGACCGAACTGCTCGAAAAGCGGGACGGCCTGATGCTCGGCATCTGCAACGGGTTCCAGGCGCTCATTAAGCTGGGCTTGGTCCCTTACGGCCGGATTACCGAACTGGCGCAGGACGACCCCACTCTGACCTTCAACACCCTCGGCCGCCATGTCAGCCGGATGGTCTACACCCGCGTGACCTCGGTGAAATCGCCGTGGCTGGCGGGATGCGAAGCGGGCGAACTGCACTGCGTCCCGGTTTCCCACGGGGAAGGCCGTTTCTATGCCTCGGACGAAACGCTCCGCGCGCTGGCGGCAAACGGGCAGATTGCCACCCAGTACGTGGATCCGGAGGGCGTCCCCTCCGCCTCGGTGGAATGGAACCCGAACGGCTCGTTCTGCGCTGTCGAAGGGATCACCTCCCCCGACGGCCGCGTGTTCGGGAAGATGGGCCACAGCGAACGGCAGGGGAACGACTTGTATAAAAACGTCCCCGGGGAAAAGGATCAGAAGATCTTCCTCAGCGGGGTGCGGTATTTCGCCTAAGAAGCGAATCCGGGCTTTTTCCCCTGCACCGGGGAAAAGCCCGGATAAACGGAATAGAAAAAGGACGACCCGGCCTCCCCTTTGAACTGCCCCAAGATGTGCGGACAGGATAAAAAAGGCCCCTGGTAGGAAAAATTGAGTTTTAGGATGAGTGGCGCAGCGTCAGCGGCGCCACTCCTGTTTTGTACTGGATGCGCTCATGGTTGTAAAAGTAGATGTATCGGTCGATCATTTCATTGGCCTGGGAAAAAGTGGCCGGTTTGTGGCGGTAGATACATTCCGTCTTGAGCATGGAGAAGAAATTTTCCGCTATGGCGTTGTCGTATGGGTCCCCACGTCTTGACATGGAAGGAGTAATGCCGTATTCTTGAGTCAGCTGGAAATATGCTTGAGAGGTGTATTGAAAGCCTTGGTCGCTGTGGAGCTGCAACTCCGCAGCGACTGTCTTTGTTGCCTTTAGGCTTAACAAAAAGGGTTGCCGTCTGTGAATAACAGGCGGCAACCCCTTTCAGCTGCTTGAACATTTTGCTTTGAAGCGGTTTTTGGGGAAGTACTCAAAAGGCATTAGGCGTTATCCATACCCACAGTTTAATCGGCATAACACCTGCCCTTTCAGCGGCAAACGCCTAAAGATTTTCATTCTTTACGGTGTATTTCCGTTTGAGTACAATGAGAACGATCGCCGAGAAGACCGCAAAAGCGGCAAATACATAACTCAGGGAATTTTCGCCGGTCGCGGGGCTCGTTCCGCTTTCTACATACCAAAAGTTTAACGCGAGATGCATAACATCCGTACCAAACGTACCGGGATCCTGCATCCCAATCTGTTCGCCGTCATAAGTTGCGGAATAAACCGGATCGACGTCGGCAATGACATCCGCATCATATTGGCCTTTCACAGTATACCGGTTAATCCAATAATCGGAGCCCATATATTCTGCCGAAGTGATGATGTAATCTTTCCCCGCTGTCAGTCTGACCGGTGTTTCCAGATTTTCATAACGGTAGCCGTTATATTCCGGCGAAGAAGGCGATACCGTTACTTTGCCCAGCAAAACCGGCATGGCTTTCTCGGTCCGATCCTCGTTCCACTCTACCTGCCAGATGGCCAGTTCGTGCTCCCTTGTCATGGCGGCACCGCCGATTACATCGGGGCGGCCCAGCGTCGTCACGCTAACGTTTGCCTTGACTGTAAAAGTATAGCCGATCAGGCCATTATGGGTGTTCCTGGCGTCTGCGCCGGTAAAATCGATCGGGATGTTCAGGAGGCTGTCGCCTTTGATGGGGGAATCGTCCTCGCCAGGGCCCGGGTCAGGTTCGCCGGCCGTCTCTTCATACCAGAAATTCAAGGCGACGTGCGCCTGGTCGGCTCCCCGGCCGCCGGGATTCTGCATGCTGATATTATCCCCGTTATAATCCGCCGAATACACCGGATCGATTTCGCCGATTACGTCGGTGTCGTACTTGCCCGCCACAGAATAGCCGTTATACCAACTATCTTTTTCGTAATACTCCGCCGAGGTAATGATGTATTCGTTGCCCGCCGTCAGCTTAACCGGCGTTTCCAAATTCCCATAGCGGTAGCCGTTATACAACTCGGAATCCGGCGTCACGGTCACTTTGCCCAACTGTACCGGCATGGTTTTCTCGGTCCGATCCTCGTTCCAATGCACCTGCCAGATGGCCAATTCGTGATCCTGCGTCATGGCGGCACCGCCGATCACATCGGGACGCCCCAGCGCCGTGACGGTAATATTGGCTTTGGCCGTGAAGGTAAAGCCCATGAGACCATTATGGGTGTTGCCCGTTGCCGCACCCGTAAAGTCGGCAGGAAGCGTCAAAAAGCTGTTGTCTCCAGCAGGGGGGACAGGAGCGACAGTGGGAGTCTCTTCATACCAGAAGTTCAAGGCAACATGGGCTTGGCCCAAGTCCCTGGTGCCGGGATTCTGCATGCCGATATTATCGCCCTCATAATCCGCCGAATACACCGGATCAATTTCATCGACTACATCGGGGTCATACTTGCCCTCTACGGGATAACCGTTATACCAATTATCCGTTCCGGAATATTCCGCCGAGGTAATGATGTATTCGTTGCCCGCCGTCAGCTTAACCGGCGTTTCCAGATTCCCATAGCGGAAGTACCTGCCGCGGCAGGAATCCGGGCCATACTGTAAAAGCGTCATATCACGGATTGAAGTTAAATTCCAGTAAGCTTGGAAGTTCAGGCACATTTCAATACCACTTTTGTCAACCACAAACCGCTTTCATCGCAATCTCAGCCCACTTATTCAATCTTTCCGGTTGATGATGCACCGTGCTGATATCCTTTAAAATAAATTCCACGGCACAGCCATTTCTTTTACAGATATCCAGGGTATCCTCAAATTCCTTTTTAATTACATCTTCGTCAAAGTCTTCCATCGCTACATACCGGAGATATGCCTCGATTGCCTGCTGGTCGCCGTGAACCGCTTGCTTGATTAGGTCATAGGTTAATTCATGGCTCTGAGCTTCTTTGCCCATAAAATTCTCGGATTGCCTTGAAAGCGCGCTGTCTCAGGTTGTAGACAGTGCGGGTCGTCACCTCCATCCTGGCCGCAATTTCCCCGTCCGGGAAGGCTCCCCAGAAGTCAAAGAGTAAGACCTTCCGCTGCTTCTCCGGCAGGGAGCAGAGTGCTTTATATAAAATTTCGCTGTGAACCACGCAGGATAGCTCGTCCGCATAAAGCACAAAATGATCGGACGGGTACCTGTCGCCGTGGCTTAAAAGTTCAAGAAGATAGTCTATTGGTTCATCGGAAAAATGCTTCTCCCGGTTTGCCTTCGCCCGTTTGAGATTTCTGATGAAATTCCGGGCCACCGTCTTGGTGAAAGAGTCCACCATGGCGACGATCCGTTTTTCATAGTCAGAGGGAGACATCATGCCGCATCCCTCCTTCCTGCAGATTTGAGCTGGTTCTTTTTCGCCTCCTCACATAACCAGAACACATCTCAGGGGTGCAAACCGGAAAGTTTTTGAAAAATTTTTCGAGATTTTTTGATTTTCCCCGTAGAGTGCAGAAAAGGCCAATCCGCACAAGGCAGATTGACCTTTTCCGGCAAGTACCGCCTTGCCTTGCAATTTATAAATTTACTCCGTTTATAATAAAGCCGGTTGCTATCGAAAAAACGATGATAAAAACCAGATATAAAAGAAACTTCTTTATTCCCAATACGATCTTCAACGCCCCCAGGTTTGTGATTTTCGTCGCCGGGCCGGTCAGCATAAACGCTGCGACACTTCCAACACTCATCCCCTCCCACAGCCACTGTTGCAGCAGAGGGATCGTTCCGCCGCCGCAGACATAGAGGGGAACGCCGATCGTAGCCGCCATCAGAACACCCCAGGCTTCGTTGCCGCCCAAAAGAGCAGTCATTGTGTCTGCCGGAACATACCGCTGGAACACCGCAGATAAAACAAGCCCCAACAGAAAATATGGCCCGGTAGTCTTGATGTTTCGCCACAGATTTTTTAGATACCGCATCAAAAGATTTGGATCAGTGTCCCGGCTCTTTGGCTCCTCAAAGCCTGCAAAATTGAAGAAGGGTTTTCCTTTATAAAACCATCGGACACATACCTGTCAGCACCTGTACTGCGATTTGTCTCTTGTGTGCTTTGTTTTTCCGCACAGTTCTTGTGTCCCCGCGAATGCCAGTCGGCAAAATCCCCTCCGACACCTTGTCTGCAGAGAAAACTCTTTCGCATTTTGCCAGCAAGCTGCCGTTTTTCGTTATATAAACGAATCAGACGCGGATACATTCGAAAAAACATATGATTTAGGAGTTGAGGGGGCACACCGTTTTATCTCTAATTTAAACATTGATTTTTTCTTGCATGATGGTATGATTTATTTGGAACTTTGTAGATAATTGCCTGAAGTTTTAAACTTGAGAAGATCGTAATACGCAGCATCCGTGCCCTGCAAAGCGTAAGAATGAAGGTCAGCGACCATGCCATCGTCAGTTATCTACGATATTTGCAGGAATGCTCTCTTTTCAAACGAAAAATGATGCGCCAATTTCAGGCAGCAGAAAGAAAGGCATTTCAGCTTGTATGGATTCCTCCGAATAAGGGCGCATTGGAACTGTAAAGATGAAAGCGCCCTGTATGTTCCCGCTTTTGTCCACAGCCCTGCGTTACCATAAGCAGACAGAAGTAAACGGCTCCGAGCCGTATAGCACAGACGGAAGGCATCTCAAAATGACAATAGGTTAATATATTATTTGCCTTTATTTCAACAATAAGGAGGGGCAATTGTGAAAAGAAGAATCGGGCTACTGTTGAGCACGGTTATGCTGATAACGGCCTTGGGGCCCTTTGGCGGAACAGCGCCGGTATATGCGCAGGACAGCGAAGGGGCGCTGCCGGAATCCATGTATTTGCAGCCGCCCGTCGGAGAGTGCTCCGGCTGCGGAGAACCTGTTTTTGCACGGGAGGGCGACTGGGCGGAGGATTCCCGCTGCTACACCTGCTGGGCCATCGACCGGAATGAGTACAGCTTCGTCACCTGGACGCCGCCGGCGCCGTATTGCACCCACTGCGGCGATTCCACCCTGGGAAACACATCGGGATTTTGCGATGATTGCATTAAAGCGGCCTGCGGCAGCCACACCCAGACGGTGCTGGTACAAGACAAGGAGACGGGAAAGCCGCTGGAGGGCGCACTGGTAACCGGCGGCGCATTGCAGGCGGTTCGGACGGACTCTTCCGGCAAAGCTACGAAGAACGATGTACATATGCATTTGGACGGGAATACGGAGCTGACGGTTTCCTGTGCGGGATACCAGGGGACAAAGCAGCAGGTATCTGTTTTAGACCTGTCGCAAACGGTGACGGTGGAACTGCAAAGGCTGCCGGACACCTTTACCGTCCCCATCCAGGCAGTAGAGTTCGCCGCCGAGGCGTTCGGGCCGGTGGTTTTGGATACCGAAGCGGAATTTGAGTCCCTGCCCTTTCCTATTGCGGTCAAAAACCTGGTATGCAACGAGGTGACGCTAAAAAGAGACACGGAAACCGGGAACTATATCGGTTCGTTTCAAATGGACGGGCTGGCGCAGCTTTTGTTTGAGGGAGAACCCACGATCCGCGGCGAGGTAACGGCCCGCTGGAATGAAAGGGAAGCCCGTCTGGAACTGGTCAGCGCCAACGTCAACGGCTCACTGACCTTCTCGGGAAATGTCAACTGGGGGCTGATGGGGCTGGACGGGGAACTTCCCGTCCAAATCCAACTGACAGGAAAGAAGGGAGAAGACGGCCAACTGGAATTCGTGCCCCGGATCAGCGGCTCCGGTTCGGTTTACGCCTATCTCGGAGTCAAGTTGGAAAAGCCGGTGAAGTTTGGCAGGCTGACAACCAAGCTGGGGGCGGAAGCCTCGGGCGGCGTGCTGTTCAATCTTCAGGCGGAGATGGCAAACGGCGTGGATATCCTCCAGGATTTTGTGCAGCTGACCGGGAACCTGCAGGCGAAAGTGAAACTCCTTGGGTGGGAAAAAGTCTGGCCGGGCTTTTACTGGCAATACTATCCGGTCGTGGAAGATGGCGAGTATGAGATCCCGGAGCCGATTGAAAGGTTCCCAGGACGCAGCGAAACCGGAACCAACAGCCAGGACAGCCAGAAATTTCATCCGGATGCCGCTCCTGCGGCACCAAAGCCGGACGGCAAGCCCGGTACGCCGGTCGTGGAGGATTCCGGCAGCAACGCCGATCCGATCCTCCTTCCCACCGGAGGCGGTTCGGTTGTGTCAGGCGGGAGTTATCAAGGCCCGGCAGCCATGCTTTGGCTGAAGGATGCTTCTGAACGCCAGGAAATGGACCGCTATATGCTGGTGTATTCCCCTTATGACGGGAACCGGTGGAGCGACCCCGTGCCGGTTCATGACGACGGTACGGCGGATTATGCCCCGCGGGCAGTAGTGGCCGGGGAAACGGTGTATCTGATCTGGCAAAATGCGGACAAGGAATTTTCCGGCAGTGTGTCTTCCTCCGAGTATGCTTTATCCATAGATATATACGCGGCCGTTATCAAGGACGGACAGATACAGGAAATCACCAATCTGACCGAAGGAATCCCCGGTTACTGCGGTATGCATGACCTGACGGCCCAAAACGGCAAAGTATCGGCAGTCTGGGTGGCGAACGACAAAGGCGATCTCCTGTTTTCGCAAGGGACAAATCAAGCCTATGAAGCAGTCTATGAGGACGGCGAATGGACGGTTTCCTCTGCAGAATCGACGGCCGGTGGTAACATGGCCGCCGTACAGCTGCTGTCAGCTTCTGAACATGCCGGCGAGACCGGCGAAGACTTTATCGAAGCAGCGGGAACCCGTTTTTATTCCCGGGAGGACGGCGCCATTGCCTGCCTGGGAAACGGAAAGGAACAGGTGATCATTCCGGATGCGAATACCGCTTCCTTTAACGCGGTAACCAATGGGGAACTGGTATTCCTGTACTGGCTCCACGCAAACCGGGACGGCGCATTTCAGCTGAACGGCGCCTTTTATAACCCGCATACCGGCGTATGCAGCCAGGCGCAGACTTATCTGGATCATGGTACTGCCCTGCACGGAATCAGTGCTTCCGTGGATCCAAAAGGAATGGTGTTAATAGCCTATCAGTCTTCCGAATGGCAGGACATACAAAGCGGAACCTATCGCTCCAGCGATCTTTTAACAGCGGTTATCGCTCCGTCGGAGGATATGACTGACGGCCAGGGCTGGATATGGATTCTGATTATTTCCGGTGCCGCAGTAGTGGTTGCCGGGATCGTCACAGCGTGGTTTATAAAAGCAAGGCGAGCACGCCAGCATTGAAAAAGCTAAATAAAAAATAAGCAGTTAAAGGGAAACCCGCCCAACGCATTGGACGGGTTTCCCTTTCTTTCGTTATCTATAATACCGGGAAATGTCTGGCCAGGAGCTTTGGCCACCGCACTCAGCTGCTGCGGCACTTCAAACTTTTCATTGTACTTTTGGCAAAGACCTGGGCAGTCTCTGTGTTGCGCAGCAAGCTGTGGCGGCGGCCTTTATTGCGTTTCTTTCGTAGCCAGTTTGAACTTGGCAGCCAACGGCTTAGAAATGCAAAAACGTGATAAGATTGTTTTATACATGATGCCTTATACATATTTCCCGAGATGGAAAGTCTGTGAAGATGGGCATATTATCCTGTAATGCCCACTCTATCAATGCTCTTCACGAAATTTCGCTGGACCACCATATAAAAGACAAGTGGAATTGCTATAAACAATAAACATGCCGCCGAAACCGCTGCAGGATAAACTGCACTGCCCGGCTGAATGCCGAGTTGGGATAGCGCTGCCGAAAGATTTCCTATTGTTACAGCTAACGGGCGTTTTTCATTTAAAAAGCAGAGTTCGGCCAAATAATATTCATTCCAATGCCAGATGAGCGAAAGGACCGAAACCGTCACTATTGCAACTCCCGAGGACGGAAGCGCAATTTTAAAATAGGTTCGGATAGGACCCGCTCCGTCCACATAAGCAGCGTCTTCCAGTTCTTTAGGTAACCCGATAAAAAATTGCTGAAAAATGAAGATCTGGATGCCGGAACGAACGCCCACGCCAAACACAGACGGTAGCCAGTAGGCAAACGGGGTATTGAAAATATGTAAAATTCGATAATTCACCGACAAGGACAGGCTGTACATTTGAACCGGAATCAGCAGGGAAAGAATCAAGAATACCGTTGCCAACCTTTTTCCGCGGAACTGAAATCGGGCAAATCCATAGGCGACGAAAGCGCAGATCATTACCTCCATGCAGGCGCTCAAAACCTGCAGCAACATTGTCTGCTTCAGGGCTTCTACAAAATTCATGGCCTTAAAAGCAACCTGAAACTGCTCAAGAGTTACCTCCAACGGGAGCCATTGATGACTGACATCCAAAAAATCCGCCTTAGTTTTGACTGCAGAGCTAACCATATATAACAAGGGATAAAGCACAATATAGCCAACCAGCAAAAGGCCCAGCAGCCGTATCACCGAAAAAGAAAATGCAATGGATTTTTTACATATCCTGCTACTATGGGTAACCGTAAGCTTTCTGCCGATTTTCATCACAATTAACTCCATCTCTTCAGAATCACCTTTTGAAAAAGCAGCATTATGAGCACAATAAATATACCGGCAATAGCAAAATAGAACCACAGCATGGCCGAACCTACCCCAAATTCTAAGTTGCGAAACTGATTATATCCCTGTGCCATTACGGGATTGGTTTTCAAAGTGATAACTTCAACCGTAGTAAAAATCACCACAAGAAATATGGTGTGCAGCAGCATAGGAAGCGTTATGAACCAGAATTCTTCCCATTTGGTGGCTCCTTCGACTTTGGCGACCTCGTACAGCATATCGGGAATCGATTGCAGGCCGGCAATAAATAAAAGAATCTGGATGCCGCTTTGCCAAACCAGCATAAACAAATTGTCCAGTGCTACTGACAGGTACGTTTCAATAGTAGAGGGGAGATTGAGCCCCTGCAGCATATCTGCAAAATCGATCATCCCGAAAGAGACAGCGTCCGACAAGGCTACTTCCGTAGCGTCGGCAGCGGCCGCTTCAAGAAACAATTCCAGCACTGGGCCGCTGGAAATAATAACAATGGCAAAAAACAGAGAACGGAAAAACAGCCGGCCATGGAAGCGGCCGTTCAGCGCCAGTGCCAATATTAAACTGATAATAATGGTAAATGGCATAGAGACAAACAGGCTTCGGACCGCTTCCAGCAGATTATTTACATAGTCTGGGTTAACAAACAAAATGTTCTTTAGATTGGCAAGCCCAACAAATTCAGTATTCACACCTGACTCCACAATATTCAGCTTTGAAAAGCTAAAGTACAATGACTGAAAGATGGGAAACACAAAGAAAAGTGCCATCCCCACAAGCCAAGGAGAAAGGAAAATCAGACCGTATCTGGACTTTAGTGTTTCTATTCCTTTTGGCTTGCGATTTTTCGCGCGCGCGCGGTTAATTTTCAAGCGATCGCCTCCCCGTGATAAACCCGTGTGGTGGTACGTAGCCATATGCCGTATATGCCTCTCCTTCACCGTAGTTCACCGCTGCATATACCCCATTGTCAAAGATGGTGACTCGAACCTCTTCGTCCATCAGGTATTCAGCCACCGAAGCATCCTTTACGCTTTCCAAATACTCTTTCAATTGATTAACGCTGTCAATAATCCGCTGCTTGTTCCCATAAAAATCACTGCCAAATACAAACGAGTGCCTGTTGGTAATCAAAGTGTTATCATAATGAAACATCAATGTATAAGAGGGCGCGATGCCGCTTTCAACACACCGGAGCAATGCATCCTCCATATCCGCACAAAGGTTAACCGCCACCGAACTCATCGGCACAAAGCCTTTAAAGACCATTGAATAAAACGGAACATCCGCAAAGGAAACATCATATCCCGAGGAATAGAGCGGCACACCGGTAATAGTGTCCGCATTGACTGCGGCATAGTCGTTTGCCGCCACAGCCTGCAACTTATAGCCTCCCTGCCGCACTATCTGAAAGGCTGTTTCGGCATCGATTGCCATTCCGGCAGACACGCCCGTCTCATTGGAGGCATAATCAGAATAAACAATATGGGAAAGCGAGCTGAGGGAGATTCCGGAGAGCTGCATATCCGCTGCCTTTTCCACCAATCTTTCGGCTGCGTTGGATAACTGGTTCCTGGACAGGAGAAAAAAGCGATCCGGATTCTGCTTTCTGGTTACGGTATTGTAGCTGCTGAACCACGCGGCCTGACCGTTCGGTAAAACCGCAATATCGTTGTTTCTGGAAAAGCCATCCGAGGATTTGTTGAAAGAAACCAGATTAAAATCCATATACCAGTCCAAGCCAAGTGTGTCCAGTTCCTCAGCCAGTTCCCTCATTCCCTGTTCACCGCCTAAAGAACCGGCAACTGTATAACCTCCGGCGAAAGCGCCGGGATCTACCCCCGAATTGCCAAATCCGGTTAAATTCAGATCAAAATCGGCACCGAGCTCGTCCACAAGTTCCTTGGTCATTTGAATTGCATCCTCTGTTGTGGTCAATGAATAGAGCTTGGTGGTAGGCATTCCCAGAAAAAAGCTGGGCTGGACCAAAGCGCCGACATAACGGAAAGAAACGATTTTCTGGCTTTGACTTTTTTCAGCCAAGCCCTTATGTTTGATCAAATAGTCTTGATAGGTTTGCGCCATCCCTGCAATATCTGCCTGTTTCCCCGACAGGGAATATCCAGCCACTCGTAGCGGAACCGTGCTGATTTGATCGGCAAAAACCTTGATTTCCGTCAGCGGAGAGTTGAACCCCCGTGGAGCTTCCACTAAGCTATAGCCGCGAATTCGGAAAAACGGATAGACGGTCGAATATCGGATATTCTGCGCACCAATATTCCACGCAAGCGCCGTTCCTTCGGCACCCGAATCAATAACGGCCAATAACGCTGAGTCGCCTTTTTTTACTCCATAAACCGGCAGGTACATCTGCTGGGTAACAGAAGTAAAATTATAGTTTTGAACAGCAAAATCTTCGCCGTAGACTCCCGCCATTCCGGTGCTGCCTACAATGTCAATCTCGCAAGGGGCAATCAACGTTCCCGAACCATCAGGAAGGAATAACCAGCTGTCGTCCTCGCGGCTGTTCTGCAGTCCGCAGAGAAACGGGGCAAGCGCGACGGCAGTAACAATATTTTCACCGTTGTCGGCAATCCAGCTGGGCTGAATCGTAATTAAAAAGCGATCTTCCTCTATGGTATAATCCACCGGCACCACAATTTCCAACTCTGCAAAATCATAAATTAATCGCAGACCGTTCTTCAGCCTCTGGGTATAGATTCCCCCGTTTTCTTCGGCGTCATTGGCGGAAAGCGCTACTTTTTCATCCAAGGTGTTGGGATCATAATAATAGACCAGCAGATCCGATTCTACCTGAGGGTGGTTTTTCAGCAGCATCCCGTCGCTGTCCTCCACTAACTCCATTGCCTCGGTCGGCATAGGGCTCCAAACGATACCCGTAGCCTTTTCCGCAAAACTAACCCGCTTCCTTTCCGAATCCCAGTCCAAGCGCCAGTTCTCATTTTCGCAGATTATTCCGGACCCTTCACACTGCTGGGAAAGCGATATGCTGTCATAGCGAAGGGTGTCCGGAGCATTGGATGCTTTATCTTCGGAAGAGCAACCAGATGCACCGAAAATCGGAATCAAGCAGAGGATAATGGCCAAAAACGGGGGAAATACTTTCAGCCTTTCTGTTTTCATCTTCATCCCCCTATCGATATTTTGCTTCCACGTAAATGGTTGAAATCCAGCCATATACCTGCTGCGCCAATAAGAAGACCAGGAACAGCAAAAATACAATAATCATCATAGCGACAATTGTCAGCAATGTGGTTTTCAAAAACTTTCCGAATTCATAATCGTGTATCTTCATGGTTCCGATCATTAGCATGAAAAAAGTATACATTGTACAGATTGTCTCAAAAATTGTAACAAAGACAAACTCGTCCGGTACCAGGATATGAGTGAAGATCGTGCTGACTGCCTGGGCGGCAACCGTCGGGACAAGACTGTAGCAGACAACAATAAAGATTTCTCCAAGCCGGCCGATTCCTCCCAGCAGCGTACAAACCAGCCAATTTGCTCCTGTCCAAAGCAACACCAGCCCCACCGTACTCAGCAGGAGATAAAAAGAATTGTAATTTGAAGCGTCAAATTGGTTGAACGAATAGCCTGCGGCTGTATCCTTTAATGCAGCGACAAGATAATATATCACCAACAGAATGCAGGCGATCCACAGAGAACCCTGTTTTTGCTCTTTCACGAGGCGGAACGATTCAAACGGGTGAAAAACACTGGAAGTCAACACGCGCAGCTTTGCATTCGTAACAACACATAGATTTTTCTTTTTCCTACCGCGGCCTTAACGGACGATAAGCTGGCGGTGGAGGCCAGCGATGATATGTCCGGCGTGGAGGCGGTGTATGTGGATGACACCCGTATCAACAGCCTTGTCAACGGCAAGGGGACCGTGGCATTAAAGGATTACGCCGGGGACGGCAAGAAAGTGACGGTTTACGCGGTGGACTATTCCGGCAACCGCTCCAAAGAGGTAAAACTGGATAACCCTTATTATGAGGAACCGGCGCAGACCCAGGCGGCTTCCTCTGCCGCGCCTCAATCTTCCGGTGGGGAAACCCAGGCCGCGCCTTCCCAAACGCCCGCACCTTCTCCTTCGGCAAACAATGCTTCCGGCAATTCGGAAAGCAGCCAGGCCGCCGAGACCCCTTCGACCTCCCAAGAAGAAACAGAGGATTCTTCTGAAAGCTCTGATACGGAGGACGAAACGGAATCGGCTGTGCCGGAAGGGGCATTTACCCCGGAAGGCACCGGCACGGTCCTGGACTCAGC
>CAJFGS010000017.1:815-55786 GCA_904377855.1 Candidatus Avimonas merdigallinarum | reverse complement strand
AAAATCCCGTTCATATACTCCGCAGGGATTGTCGTCCGGCACATAGGGCGGATCGCAGGGAAAGGGATAGTTGATGTTGGCGTAGTTGGGATTTTCGTATCCCTCCGTCTGCCAGCAGGAGGGCACAGGAATGGTGTCCCACTCCCTGATCTCTTCCGGCACGTCTATATCCCGGGGGAAATACCGGAACCGCCAGGTGCCATTGAGCAGCCGGTATTCCGATAGCCCCTCCGGGATATACCAGCTTCTCCCTTCCTCCCGTCCCTTGCTCGTCTTTTCCGGGTTCTCATAGTTTTTCATCGTTATCCCTGCCTGTTTCTTTGTTTTGAATAGCCTTTATAGCCTCGATGTTGGTACAGTACCAGATATCCTCCCGCCCGGACAGGCTTTTGCAGAAACCTTCAAAAGCGGCCCAGTCATCCTCCGTCACCAGCTCATAGCTATGGCCCCAGATATAGAAAAGCTGCGGCTCCTTCGTCTCGGATTCCAGAAACCGCCGAGCCAGTTCTCCTATATTCCCGTCTAAAAAATGGCAGGTAGGATGCAGCAGAAGCGAATCAGGTGGAGAAAAGCTCTGAGTCGCCCAGGTGGTCCGGCAATAGGCCATGCCGTTTTCAGCGGCGGCTTGTATTACTGCATCATTGTAGGAGCCAAAGGGCAGCGCCATGCCGTGTATTTCACAGCCGTAAAGGTATTCCAGCACCTTTTTATCCAGAACAATTTCGTTTTCAAGGGTGGCCGCATCTAGTGCCTCAAGGTGGGGATGGGTATAGGTGTGGCAGGCGATTTCGTGGCCGTCGTACAGATGAGGATGCTCTGTATAATTGATATGGCGAACCTCTTTTCCTCCCTCAAAATTCCAAGAGGAGGTATGGGACAGGAGACCGGCGTTGAGATTAAAGGTTCCCTTCAGCCCGTACCGATTCAATAGCCCCACCAGCCGCACATCGTCCTCGTTGCCATCGTCAAAGCTGAACGTCAACACTTTCTTCTGTCCGTTTTTAAAGCTCATCTCTCATACCTCTGTCTTTCTCCCGGCGTTTCAAGCCGTCATCCGGTGATTCCTACGCGGTCGATGCTCTGTACGAAGCGCCGCTGCAGGAAAAGGTAAACCACCAGCACCGGCAGGATAAACAAAAAGCAAGCCGCGCCTTTTGTGGATATGGAAGCATAGGTTCCCCACTCATTCTGAAGAGTAAGCAGGCTTTCGATATCGTAGATCTTAACCGCCAGCGGGAAATTGTCCGACAAGTACATAATCGGCAGAAAATAGTCGTTCCAATGCCAGACCAGAGCAAAAATCATCACGGTGGTGAAAACAACGCTGGAGGAAGGCAAGGCAATGGAAAAGAAGGTTCTGAAAAGCCCGGCGCCGTCAATCCAGGCTGCCTCCTCCAGCTCCTGAGGCAACCCCTTGAAGAATTGGATGTAGATATATAGAAGGGTTCCGGCCCGCAGCCCCACCCCCAATAGTGACGGCAGGTAAAAAGTCCAGACCGTATCCAATATATTCGGCCGTAAATCGATGCCGGTCAGAGAATGAAACAATCCCCCGATGCCGAATACGTCCATTTGCGAGTAGTTCATCATCATTGGCGTGATGATCATCTGGGTCGGTATCAATATAAGCAGTATGAGCATAACATCAAAAAAACGTTTGCCCTTAAATTTAAATCGTGCCATTCCATAGCCAATAAAGGAACACATCATGACTTCCAGGGCGGCACTTGCCATTTCATAGAGAAATGTAGAGCCAAGCGCATCCCAATAGTCTATGGTTCTGATTGCAAATTCATAGAACTCAAAGGTGAATTCACGCGGAATATAGATAATGCTGGCATCCAGATACGCGCTGACCGGCTTGAGCGAAGAGGAAATCATATAAATCACCGGATACAGCACCAGGTAACCGATGGAGATGAGCAGAATATAGCGGCCAATAGCCAGCGGTATCGTCTGCGCACGCTTGAGTTTCCCGCGGCTTCCACGCTTTTTGACGGGTAAAATCCTCTGCATTCCTTTCCCTCCTACTCCCACTTGTTGAGACAGAACTTTTTAAACAGCCCTAACAAAGCAGCCATGAGCACGCCTACTATCAGAAAATAACTCCAAAGCATAGCAGAGCTTTCCCCGTAAAATTGCGAACGCATAAAGGCATAGGCCTGATCCATAATCTTGTTAGTGGGATCGGTTATCAGCTCAACCATTGTAAAAACCGATACCAGCACTATCACGCGTGACAGCATGGGAAAGGTGATGAACCAAAACTCCTCCCAGCTGGTAGCACCCTCCACCCGCGAGACCTCATACAGCAGGGGCGGAATCGCTTGAAGTCCGGCAATGAAAAGTACGGTCTGTACCCCACAGTTCCAAATCAGTCCGGTAATACCGTCCATCAAGGTGACAAAATAGCTGCTCATTTGCTGCGGCAGACCAAGGCTTGTCACCAGCTCCGATACGCTGAACATACTCATGGCAATGCTCTCGTCCTGCTGCATATTGGAGACCCCGGCCGCCGTGGAGGAGAGAATGGTTTTCAAAACCGCTCCGCTGGCAATAATCACCGGAAGAAAATACAGGGCTCGGAAAAAGAGCCGCCCCCGAAAACGTTGATTTAAAATCAGCGCCAGAATGAGGCTGAGAACCAGGATGACCGGAAAGGAATACAGGAATTTCACCAGGGATTCCACCATAAAATCCAGATAATTCGCATTTTCCATGAATATGTATTTGAAATTGTCCAGTCCCAAAAACGTGATGTTCATTCCGCCGGCGGAAAGGTTCACCTTGCAAAACGAATAAACGACGGACTGGATAACCGGCCAGATAAAGAACAGGACCAGACCCAGCGCCCAAGGCGCCACGCAAATCCAACCGTACCGGGCCTTGAGTGCGGTTATCCCCCGATTCTTTTTCTTTGTCCTCATGCGTTTCCGCCTCCTTTGACCAGCAGATATCCTTGGGCCGGCACTGTGCCGTTTTCGACCGCAGCGTCCTCGTTGCTGTAGTTGACATATACCGCAAACCCGTTGTCGAAAACGGTCTTGCGGACTTCCCGCCCGAGCAGGGTATGCTCCGCAATCTGCGCGCCGCGGATCTGGTCGTAATACTGGCTATAGTCCCGGACGGTTTTAATGACCTCAGCGGCATGGCCGTCAAATACCGCTGCATGAAAAAAGCTCTCCTGCGCTGTCAGCAGCTTATCGCTATACTTTCCGATGAAGGTGTACCCGAGGCCTATGCCGGACTCCACCGCGCGAAGCACCTGCGTGCGCGGTTCAACGGCAAGGTTTATAGCGTCCGACGTCATGGGTACTGCGCCGCTGAATACAATCTCGTAAAAGGGAACATCGGTATAGAAGAGATGGTTTTTGTCCGATGACAGCGGCGCACAGGTGATGAGACCGGCCGACACCGCCGCATAGGCGTTAGCATTATCCGCGGCCAGCCGGAGCCCCTTATTCCGGGCGTGATCCGCTATAACGGCATAATCTTCGGCATAATTTCCTTTGCTGTAATACGCGCGATCCGCATAATCGGAATAGGCATTGGCACTGGCTGTGGCATAGGAGATGCCCTGAAATCCGCTGTCTACGGCCGCAGCGGCGGCCTGTTCCGCGATGCTCGGCAGGAGAACCCGGGAAGTGAAGTATTCTTTCAGTGTGACCTTTGCACCGCTTCCCAACTGGGTTTTGTAGCGCAGCGCCCTCTGTCCTATGGTTGTAACGGCCGCATTAGTCAGGGTGTGGAGTCCGCCTCCGGAACGGGAGAAATGCACTAGATCATAATCCATGTACAGCGGCACGCCGGACGTTTCACAGGTACTTTGCAGATCGGTCAGTGCCTTTTTGTCGCCGAATTTACCGGATAATTTATAATTCCCCGCCACACGGCCCACATCCAGCCCGGACTCTCCAAACCCCACCAGCGTCACCGCGGGAGTCACGCCGCTTTCTTCCAGAAAACGTTGGACTATGGTCTGTGCTTGCTCCAGGGAGGTAGTCACGAATAAATCGCGGTAGGGTACGCCGAGCACCTGAGCATCCACATGGGCGCCGCCGATCAGTTTGAGCGCCGCGACAGGAAAGTTCTCCGGATCTTGCCGGGAAAGGCCTAGGGTCTGCCGGTATCGGCGGGCCATTCCGGAATAATTGGCATCGCCGCCCGTCAGCGGATAATAACTGACCGATATAGTTTCCTCGATTAGCGTATCAGAATAGGATTTGGAGGGAGAAAGTCCGCGTAGCTCAAAGGTGGCATAAACCGCCGAAAAGCCGAATTTGTCATTGCCCACATTGCATTCAATGCTGGCCGCCTCCTCAGCGGAATCGATGACAGCACAAACCCCTGTTTCCCCATTGGCGGCGCCAAAGACCGGCAGCCGGACGGGTTCATGGTTATTTATGCTGTCGTTTTGACTCTCCGCTAACTGCAGATCCTCTCCATATACCGGATAGGAGCAGGTGTACCCCACATCCGCCTTCCATTCATAGGGGGCGATCAGCGCGCCGCTTCCCGACGGAATCAGCAGCGTACCATTTGGGTCTGTGTTGGAAACCGAACAGAAAAATGGAGACAGCGTGATGCGGCGTATGCGAGTGTCGCCTTCGGCTATGTCGCTGGGATTCACCGAGACATTCATCCCGTCCTCCAGTAAAGTGTATTCCACCGGTACGGAAAGGGATTCCTGGGCAAAATGATAGGTGATCCGCAGACCGTTTTCCATCCGTTCTATCTGGTAATCGCCTTTTTTGAGGCTGGCGGTATAGGCGTATCGATATTCGGTTTGGACGGTGGTTTCATTGATATATTCCACAATCAGCGGATTTTCCATCTGCGGGTGGTTTTGAATTTCATATCCCTCGCTGTCATAACGGGGCGTCATTAACCCGTTGGGCAGAGTGGACCAGACCCGCCCATTGGAGGTCTCACGCAGAAGCACACGATAATGCTCGCTGTCCCATTCCAGGGTATATGTCCCATTCTCCGCAGCGATAAAGCTCTCCTCAAAGTTCGTGGAATGCTCAGGATCATAGCGCTGGATACCGGTCGGCGTCTCGGCGCCGCAGCCCGCGGCGCCGAGCAAAACCAGACAACTGAGAAATCCGGCAAACCCTCTTTTATTCATCGGTCGTTCCTCCTATCGGAAAAAGAGTTCACGAATCAGTGTGCCGCCGAAACCTGCCGTCTGCTGAACCAAAATAATAATCAACACCAGCAGGAACAGCACGATCAGCGCTCCGGCCAGGGTAAGCAACGTAATCCCTAAAAACTTACCAAAGGAAATATCGTGAACGATCATAGAGCCGATAATCAGCATAAAAACAGACACCAGCAGCATGAACGCACCGAAAACAGTGAGAAAAACCCCCTCTTCCTCGGTGAGTCCATACGAAAGGATTGTACTGACGATGTTGCCGAATACCATAGGTAATAGGCTGTATGTCACAACCACGAAAATTTCCCGGAGCTTGCCGATGCCGCCTAGCAGGGTAGCCACGGCCCAGCTGACCACGGTCCACAGCAAAACGAATCCCACTGTCTGCAGCAGCACCAGCACCGAATTAAAGGAGCCTGCGTCTGTCCGGAACAGGAAGCCAGAAGCGGTGGTCTTGAGAATCAGAGAAACGTAAAACGCCGCCATGACGGCCGCTCCGAGGGCGACTGAACCCTTCCTCTTCTCCTTCACCTCGCCGAATACCAGCGCCGGATGGAAGGGCGCGGCGAACATCTGCCGAACCGCCTGGTTCTTTACGAGCACGAGCTTCTTTTTCTTTATGACGATCACTACTGCTACCACAGCCGCTGTGACAGCCAGCAGTATTCCCATAATCCCATTGAGGTGGCTATCAATAAAATCACGGCGCTGATAGCTGAAGGCTTCGCTGTATACTGAGGCGGAGTTGCCTTTTTCAGCATACTCCAAGGCGGCTGCATAATTCTTTTGAGCCAGAGCCGCTTTGGAAAGACCCAGATAAGCCATCTGACAACCCGCATCCGCCTGCAAGACCTCCTCCCACAATGGGACGGCCTCGTGATAGGCGCCGCTGAGGGTTAGACTCCGAGCCGATTTTACTTTTTTTCCGAAATCGGTCACGCGAAATACCGTAACCGATGTATGCAAGCTGTCGGCCACCACAATGCGGTCTCCATCATCCAAAATGTCGATACCGCCAATCTGTGCAAAGGTGCCGTCCTGCTGTCCGTTGCCGATACCCCCTCCGAAGGCGGCCAGCAGCATACAGTCCGCATCGTAAAGATAGATTCTTCCGTAAGAGATATCGTAACAGTAGATAAAGCCGGCGGTATCCACAGCAAGCCCCGCGATATTTTGCGTGCGCATCTCGCCGCCTGCCATGGAGATCGACAGATCTCCAAAAGTGATATCCTCTGACTCCAGAACGTTTTTTCCGCCGGGGCTGAGCCGCCGTATTTGACCTGCCTGAACGGAATCGGGCGTCTTGCCAGTGGCGGTATAGATAAAGCTGTCAGTATCGACATAAAGATCGGTGAACTGATAGGGCAGGCGGCTTGCTGAGTTGGCCAGCCGATCGTTGGTTGCCGTAAGCTTTTTCCAGAGCTTAGCCAGCGCCTGAGTTATCGTGTTCTTCACAGAATTGGCGCCGTAAAAGCTGAGGAACTCCTGTTCCGGCGAGTAAAGAATGGCGCCGTAATAGGAACCGTCGCTGAGTACATACACATACCCGCTGGCATCTACCGCCACTTTGATCGGACGGTAAAGAAAGCCCTCCGGAATAAGGGGCGAGTCCGGCAGAAGGATGGTATGCATAAGCGTCCCCGACGTATCGCATACCAGTACCCGTGCATGTTCCGTGTCCGCAATATACAAGCTTTCTCCGGATACATAAATTCCGCGTGCGCCGCTGAAGCTCAGGATTTCGTCCCCATCCTTGACACCGGAAAACTCTCCCCGCAGGCGATAGTCTCCGTCGAGCAGGACAACACGCGAGCCCTTACCGTCCAGAATATATATATTCCCGCTGGAATCGGTACAGATGTCGTTGATCTCCTGAAAGGGTTCCACCCCTGCGCGCGCCGCCGTCAGCACGGTCTCCACATCGTAGAAAGCGTTGATTTCCGCGGGTTTTGTCACATCCCCGTAATAGTAATTATAAGAGGTGTAGGGAATTCCGGCGGAATCTCCGGCAGGGGAGGCAGCTGAGGCCGGCGATACGAGGATACAGGTCAGCATTCCAGCCGTCATGAGTTTAACCAAAGCCTTCTTCAAATCAAAGCCCCTCCCTTCTATTCTTTGATACCGGCGCTGTTCATGGATTCCAGTACATTGCTTTGGGATACCAAATATACCAGTATCGGCGGAATCATCATAATCACGGTGACCGCCATGGCGCTTCCCGAACGGGCGATGCCCCCCGCGGTTATCTGGCTCATGACGGCGGGAAGGGTCTTGAGGGATTCGTTAAAGATGGTGCCGTTGGGCAGGGCTGACCATACATCGCGGAACCCAAAAAGCATCAGGGTCATACAGCAGGGCTTGACCATAGGC
The DNA here is from genome assembly GCA_904377855.1 of Candidatus Avimonas merdigallinarum. GTDB lineage: Bacteria > Bacillota > Clostridia > Oscillospirales > Acutalibacteraceae > Avimonas > Avimonas merdigallinarum. The sequence continues at coordinate 48,258 of CAJFGS010000017.1, read as the reverse complement.
AGCACAATGCTCCAAAACATCCGGAAATATCCGGCACCGTCAATCCGCGCCGCCTCCAAGATAGCGTCGGGGATGCTCCCTTCCATATACTGCTTCATCAGAAAAACGCCCATAGTTGAAGCGAGATAAGGCAGTATATACACAAAATAGGTGTCGATCATCCTCGTATACGAAAAAATGAGATACTGCGGAATCGCCAGGGTAAAGGGTGTAAACAGCAGCGCATATTGCACGGCTAAAAACATGACCTTTTTCCCCCGGACATGCGATTTCGACAGCACAAACGCCGCCATAGAAGATATCAGGACATATAGAATCGTGGTAACAGCGCTGATAAATAGGCTGTTGAAAATATAGCGGGAAAGGGGAATACGCAGATTGGACAGCAAGCCTGGAAGAGCCAGGTAATTCTGCATGGTAGGGCGGCTGACAGAGAAGCGTGGAGGAAAAATCATCAGTTCATCCAACGGCTTGAAGGAGGTCAGCACACAATATACCAGCGGGACAACCGAAAACAGTCCCAGCAGAATCAAAAAACAGACATAAAAGAAATTTCCCACTTTTGAACGTGTATAGCGCCTGCTCTGGGACAGGCCCCGGGAACGCCGCCCGCTTATCCTGTGAAGGAAGCGTCCCGTCTTTTTTTCTGCAATGATCACGGCCATATTAATCTCCCACCTTATTGATCAGCTTACCCACGACAATCCGCGTGACAATCATAATTAGGAACAGCACTACCGAGATAGCCGAGGCATATCCCATTTCGTAACGAACCGTACCCGCATCGGACAAATAGGAGACGATGGTGTCCACCGAGTTGCTCACCGATGGATAACCGGCCAGGGCAATCGGCAGTTGGCTGACGGAAAAGGCGGATGAGATCTGTATGACAGCGCTGAAAAGCAGCATATGCCGCATGGATGGAAGGGTGATATACCAGAGCTCCTGCCAGCGATTGCGAATGCCGTCAATGGCGCCCGCCTCATACATATCCTGTCCGATATTCTGCAATCCGGAAATATTCGCCAGAAAGGAAACGCCCATGCTCATCCACAGCTGAACTATAATCACAATCGGCATGGTATAGGCGGCGTCCCTGAGCCAATTCATCGGTTCGGTAATGAAGCCCATTGAGAGCAGCAGGCTGTTTATATACCCATAACTGTCGTTGGAAAAGGCCACCTGCCAAATATAGTAGGCGTTGCCCACCAAGGCCGGACAGTAAAACATAAAGGAAAGTACTGTACGGGTAAAGGGGCGGAATTCATTTAAAAACCAGGCCAGCACAAAGGAAAGCAAAAAACCTACCGGTCCTGTTATCACGGCAAAAACCAGAGTGTTTTTCGCCGTGGTAAGGAACACCTCGTCATCGAAAAGCATCCGGAAGTAATGGGAAAATCCGGTAAAGCGCGGCGTTGATACCATATCGAATTCAAAAAAGCTCAAAACAAACGAGGCTATGATGGGCAGCACCAGAAAAAGCAGAAATAACAGGGCAAAGGGCGCCAACATGATGTAGCATTGCAGATTGTCCCTGAAACGTTCTTTCTTGCCCCCTAAAGTTATGTTTTTCATTCTTTCACCCCTTTCCCACGGTGGTACCGCTGTATTGACGGAGCTTGCGCTCGATCTCGCTGTTGGCAATCTCATTCCACTTCATGAGGGAATCCTTGGCTGAGGCTCCGCCGATCACGCTCCAAAACGCCTGATCCACCGCGCGGGAAACATAATAGCTCCCCGGGACCTCCGGCAGTTCTCGAACTAAAGCCCTTTGCGCTTGAATGACATCCAGATCCGCTTTCTTCCAAGCCATATTGTCCAGCGCAGCGGTAGTGGCAGAGGCGGGTCGGGAGACCGCCCCCAGTATCGATTCCAAATTATTGCTGTATCGCAGCTGAGTATCGGCATCCGTCCACCATTTCAGGAATTCCCACGCCTGTTTTTCTTTATCGCTTGTGGCTAATATTGCACATCCCGTTCCTGCCCCGGCCACTGTGCGGTTAATACTGCCGTCTTCTCGGACCGTTCCTGGAACCAGGGCGACTCCCCAGCGCCCCTCTATTTCGGGTGCTGCCTGAGCCAGCATGGTGTACTGGGTATACATCTCAATTCCCAGCGGCGTCGTACCGATGCGGAAGCGGTTATAAAAGCTGGTGGTGGTGGGGATTTTGTACTTGGTATACATATCCGTCCAATAGGTAAACGCCTGAAGCGAATCGGCGGAATCCAGTAGACATGCCGTTTCGCTGTCGTTGTAAAGGCTGCCGCCCCTCTGCCCGAGAATGGTGGCAAACAGGTTCAAGCCGCCTACGCCGGTATTTACAGTAGTCGAATCGGTGATCTGCGTATAGGGAATCCAGGCTTCCATATTATTGCGTTGCAGCACTGCGGTAGCCTGCAAAAATTCTTCCCACGTTTCCGGCACCTCTATCCCCAGCCTGTTTAGAATATCGCTGCGGTAAAACATCAGGTAAAAGGACTGGGAATCCGGGAGAGCATAGGTTCCCCCCTCGTACATATAGGGGGTGACGGCCGAATCCTCAAATCGCTGGATCACCTGAGAATAATCGGGGAATTTACTCAAATCATATAAAGCTCCCCGCATCGCCAGATTGACGGGCTCGGTCCTGGCCATGTACAGCGCGAGATCCGGTGCGTTACCGGAAAGAATACCCTTGACAAGGGTGGCATCGGTTAGCTCCAGATTGACCGTTATTCCCGTTTTCGGTGTGAAGGATTCCTGGATCAGGGAGTTGAGAACCATGGCCTGGTCGCGGCCCCAGTTCACCCAAATTTTAATGCTGTCTGTTGTCCCGCCAACTGCCGTGCCGTTATAGTCCGACATAAAAGAGACCAGAAAACGCTTTGCCGAAAACAACAGGCTTTCCCAAAAGCCGGGCATTTCAATTCGGTAGTCCGAACCGGCTGGGACAAGGTATATCCGGTCTATGGACAGGGGCATGGCCTTCATATCGTAGAGCCACGCGCTGAGGGTGGTGTATGTATTGTAATAATCCTTTACATAATTCTGCGCGGTATAGGGATTGTTCCGCATAGACGTGACGATGCGGTCCATATTGCGTATGGCCGATATGCAGGACGTGCTTTGGTTGCCCGAAAGCGCCGTCATATCGTCCGCCAAGCCTCGCAGATCAGTGGAAAATCCGCCCAAGCGCTGGTCAAAATCGCGTATTTGCCGGAAAAGGTTGTAATCGCGGTTGCTGTCCGGACTGTCGCCGGTGATCATCACAATTTCCAGATAGAGATCGCCCAGCTCAGCGGTGATATCCATAAGTCGCTGATAATATTCTTCGGTTGGTCCAAGGGTGGCTGTCAGCGCAAGAGTATGGTCACCCTCTTCCAGATAAATTAGATACGGCTGACCCTCTTGATCTTCAAAACACCAGGGATACCAGGCAGTATCGTAATAAAAGGCCAACTCCTCCGCCTGGCGGAACGGCGTCTTGCCGTCAATCTCCAACGAGCGATAGGAATATCCATTCACGGTCTGATCCTGTTTGACAATCAACCGCAGATCATACAACCCACTCTCTTCGACCCGAAATTTCCATATAACCCGCTCGCCAGGGGATTTCCAATTGCTGCCGCCGATATAATTGAGCAACTGCTTTTTATAATCGGCCGGATGCAGAACGGCGGAGGAGGTGTCGGATTTTGGAACAATGGAACGGGTGTCCTTGATCGCCGCCTCTTCACCTTCTAAAACAATCGGCTCGGATGCGTCCGTACCGGAAGGGTAGTCCGCCGATACCTGCTCGTAATCCAGCGGGTTATAGGGAGCCTGAAGGGAGAGGCCGGCCAGCAGAACGGGTTCATTGGAATCGGTAAAAGATATGGTGTGGCTGCCCGCCGTCAGATAAAAGACAAAGGGATCGTTATAGGCGCCGCTGTCATCGTATAACGCGCGGGTCAGAAATTCGCCTGTATTCACCTGTTCAGGCGTAAAGGCATTTCCAAAAGCGTCGGAACGCTGCCCCTCTTCCGCGTCGCGCCAAGCCCGGGGCAGTGAGATGGTCTGCGCCTCGGTAAAAGGGGATTCGCCGTCCAACTTAAGACAGAAGGAGACCGTATTCCCGGTTTCACCAACCGGCAGATAGCAAAGCGTCATTGTATATAGTCCAGTCTTCTCCACTGTAACGTGATACGATATATCCTTTCCCGAACCCCAAAGCAATACGTTCTCAATGGTTTTGCCGGAGCTATCTGTATAACGAGGATATGTTTCATTGCCCTTGTCCCCAGCTCCTTCTATGGGTACGCCTGAAATCGTTGGATTTCCCGCCCCGGCGTCGGCCTCTGCGTTTTTCTCACGGTATTTCCGATAGGAATACTCATCGATGCTGCTGTAAACCGTAGAGGCGGTCTTTTCTTTTCCGGAACCGGCCTTCGCCGACTGAACTTCTTCCGCTGCTCCTGTGATACCTGCCATGAGGCAAACGACCAGAAAAGACGCTATCCCCCGCCTGAAGAGAACGGATAGGTGTTGAAGCTTCATAATCAGTCACATCCTTTGAAAGAATTCTGCGTTTTGGCCCTGCTACCAACAGGAGAAATCTACCGGATTGTTTTTCGATTTAATTCCTGCGCAAATAACCGGGTTTTGTGGTATAATAACCTCACAGCGTAGGCCGAAGCCTTGCGCAGCAAGCCTTCGGACGCCTGAGAGAACATTGTTCCCACAATTTGGGACTGACGCCCCGGCGGCTGTACCGCTCCTGCGCTCCGCGCAGTCAAATTGTGGTATAATAAATATGTAGGCGCGCCGCTGAAAAGGTATTTTGCCGGGCGGTGCTATGGCATACTGTAGACGGTGGTGATCTTGTGTCTATCTATATTCTGTCCGATCCGAACATTGTTGACTTTGTTCCCGAGAAAAATCATCAGGAAATTGCTATGGTCAAGGCTTTGAATCAGAAACGAATACCTGTAAAGCTTCTTGCGGGCATGGAGGATACCCCGGCTTTATTAAACGACCCTTCAGCCATGCTGTTGATCTCCCATACCCTTGCGAATGAGCACCGCGATATTCTTGCCTTCTGCAATCAGCACCGTGTTCCAGTGATTGCGCTTCACAGCTTTAGCGACACATTTCCGGAATATATTTATGATACGATTTCAGACAATTTCCGGCTGAGCATGGCTGTACTACTGGACTATTTTTTTATGTATGATAAAAAGCGTATTTGCTTTTTCTATTTAAATCCGTATTCACCGCATGATATGAAGCGCTGCGAAACGCTCTACGACATGTATTCCGGCTTTCACCGGAAAGACATATTTCCTGCCACCGCCGACGGGCTGGAGGCAGTCTTTCAATCCTTTTTTTCCAATTGCAGGGAATATGACGCCATTATCTGCCCCAATGATTTTATCGCCATCGCTCTGATCAACGAACTCAAACGATACGATCCGGCCTATTTGAAGCAGTGTTTTATCGTGGGAACCATGAATACCATCATTTCAAACTTATATTCTCCCTCGCTGACCACCTGCTCCTATTCGACGCAAAGTGCCATCCGTGCGCTTTCCTGGATTCATCAGGTGCGGAGTAAAAATCCCGATCTGTGCATGACCTTGAATGTGTCCTTGTACGATGACCTGGTGACGCGCGAGTCAACCGGCAACCTTCCTTTTGAAACAAGCGATGACAACGGCATAAAATACCCCTCCCTGGGGCGTAGGCTTCCTCTTCTGTCCAGTGATATTCCCAAAATCCGGCCTTTCAAAAACGAGCCTATATTATCGGAAATCATCAACTTGGAGAACATGCTTCGCATCTTGAGTGTCCTGGAGCTTCAGATTTTACAAATGCTTCTTGAAAAACAATCCAACGCCGCCATCTGCGAAAAGCACTTCATCACCCCGCAAACCTTGCAATATCACCTGAATCAGATGCTCAAATCCGCAAAAATTCATAATAAAAAAGAGTTTATCCAGACAGCCTCCAAGTATATACACTTGGACAATCTGAAGGACTATATCGCCCGGCTGCATGCATAGGATACGCCGGTCAGCACAGCTCCCGGGGATGCCGCCCTCGGGAGCTGTGCTTTGCCATCCGGTATGCCTTATCGCTTAAGAGACTGCTTTTATGAAAAATCCATCGATAAGCTAGGCCTAGTCTTCCGCCGGTCTTTCCATGGCGGCGATTTGATCCGCCGTATAGAACAAGCCGATATCCGCACGCTGATACAGCCGCACATAGTCCACCTTCAGTTCCGCATACTCCGGATCTCCTTCTTCATATTTCATGCCCCAGCCGGTGCCGCCCATGTTTGCGGTAATGAGCAGAAGAGTGGAAAGCCTGCAGTAATCCACATTCTCATGATCGTCCAGGCTGTAGGAGAAAAACACCTTTCCGTCAAAGGCAAAGTCCACCTTGCGGTCGTCCCACGCCAGGGTATAGACATGGAAGCTGTTGCTCAAATCCTCTTCCGGAGCCAGGCTGTCGCTAAAATGGTACTGCTTGGCCTCCTGGAATTCCCCGCCGTCGAGAGAGGTATGGTACATGCCCTCGGACCAGTTGTGGATGTTGGACGCAAAGCTGTCCGTCTCTCCGAAATTTTCGAGCAGATCGAACTCGGCTGCCGCGCCCCGGGGGATATTTCCGCCGTTCATCCAAAGGGCGAAGTGAGCGGGCTTGACGCCCAGCTGTACGCGCATCTCCATGATGCCGTACCGATACTGCATATGGTCGTCGCTGCAAAGATATCCGCCAGTGAAATCCTTGCCGTTTCGTTCTGTAAAAACAGTGGCCATACCGTCGCCTGTAAGTTTGACGTTCTCATATCCTTTCTGGATAAATTGGCCGCCCAGAAGGGAAGGGGCGGTATTTCCGACGGGGTCGTTGTAATAGTCGCCCCATTTGCTGCGGTCCAGGGCATTCCCGTTGAACTCGTCTCCCCAGACATAGGCATACTCGTCGTCCGCCGGTTCATATACGCCGGTAAGCTCATAACCGTCGGCCAGGCTCAGATGAGCCCCGGCCGCCTGACGGCGGATTTCCTCTGTAAAGGCGTGAATGCCTGCCCACAGCGCGAGACTGCTGCCGGCCTTGATCACCAGCTTGCCATTTGCCAGCCGGAGGATCCAAGCGTTCTCCCCGGACACGGAAACCGCACGGCTTTCCTCCCGTTCCAGATTGCCAATAAGGATTTCGTGCTCTACAGGCTCGTTGCGCTGATCCTGCACAGGAAGGGTATAGCCCTGGTCCTGATTGAGATACTCCACCAGTTCGGTTACCGCCCGGCCATAGATGTATTCCATGTCGCGGGGAGTCACAATCGTAAACTGCTCCAACGGAGTTCCCGCCAGTTCGTGGGGCTTTGCTTCCAAAGGCGCCTCATAGATGATTTCGGTGAGGGTGGTAAGCTGATTCCAGGCATCAGCGCCGGTGCAGTAGGTTTCGGTAAAATAGGACACCGCCTTTTGCAGCATACTGTCATTCTCGGAATACAAGACGATTTTGTCACCGATGACTTTAATGATAAAGTCCAGATAATAGAGCTGGCGGTTGTCCTTCAGCCGCTGCGCCGCTTCCTGGGTTTCCCTTTGTCCTGTCTGTCCGATGAGGATCTCCATGCCGCCGCTGCTTTTGGAGGCGGTGGTCAGGGTGACGGAGGAGGAAAATGTGCCTCGCAGCGTCTTGCGCATCTCCTTTGCAAGCTCCTTGACCTCCTGCGAGGAATCTTCGGCATAGGTGATGGCATAGGCAAACCGTTTCTCGTTGTTGGGGTTGACGGTGGCCAGCGGTTCCCCCTGTTCACCGGCAGGGACCGGCTGCCGGTCGCCGCAGCCTGCGGCGGCCAGCAGAACAGCGACGGAAAGAACCAAAGCGATATATCTTCTCAGTCTCATCAGCCGTTCCTCCTTTTTCTGCGTTTCACAATGACTACCACCAGTACGGCGGCGCCCGCGGCAACCACAACCGCCGCAGCAACGATAGCGATGATCGCTCCGATGCTCAGGCCGGATTTCTGCGGCAGAGGCTGTACCCTCCCGCCCGCCATTTTCAGAAGCGAGGTATCGATGTCGTTTTTGGTAATATCCTCTGACGTACCCTCGTCCAGACGCTTGGGAATATATTCCGTACATTCCACCGGTTTACTGCAGTCCTCCGGTTTCGCATTCTCCAAGAGTTCAAAGGAAATGTCATCGATGTAAAGATCCAAATACCCCGGAGTGCGGATGGAAAGATAGCTGCCGGTAGCGAGGAAGGTATATTCCACCTTGTGCCACTGGTGATCCTGCAGATCCTTAACGGCGATGATGTTTTTCCATTCGCCCGCTACGGCCCAGGCATACTTCATGATATCCGTACAGGCAATCGCTACAGCGCCGTCGGAATGCTTGCCTTCCTCCAGGCGGACATACATGGTAAGCTTATAGATCTGTCCCTCGCTCAACCGGGCATTGAGTTCCTTGGAAATGATCTGCGCCGCTGCGTTGTGATGATCCTTGCCTATCCGATGAAGGGAATAAGAACCGCTGTGGGCTTTATCGGCACTGTTGCAAATCTCATAGTCGAAATCCATATAGTAGTAATTTTGCTGGGAGTAATGAGGGAAGGTTTCAAAGCCCTGAACAAAGCCCAGGTTCGCCCAGCCGGCATACAGGGTCTGATTGACCTGCCCAAAGGTATAAATATTGTCCTGTATCGCGTCAGTACAATTTCTGTCTCGATACCAGCCGGTAAATACATGCCCCTTCCGGGTCAGGGTGGTAGGAAGGTTCACCGTGTCCCCTTCGTGGCCATAGTGGAGCAGCTGAGCGCCGCCCAGTGAGGACGCGCCGGCCGGATCAAGCAGAACAGCGGAGGTGTCGTCGGCGGCGGTAACCTTGGTCAAGCGGACGTTGTCGAAATATCCGCAGAAACGAGGGCTGGACGATACCCGGAAATAGAGCACGTTGGCGCTGTCCTGGGTGTAATCCGCCGTGAACATAAAGGCTCCTGTCCGCCAGATACCGGTTTCTTCAGCAAGGGTGAAGGAATAGCTTCCCTCCGGCCAATGAATATTGGCCCACAGATTATTCTCCTCGCCCAGCAGAACCCCTACACTAGGTGCCTCTCCTTTATCCAGATTGTCTACGTTGGTGGATTGGACATAATAGTCGAAGATCACCGCATAGGTCGCTCCCTTTTCCGCCCGGAAAGGAACCTCTCCAAGGCTGAGGATGAGACTGGCGTGGGTTCGGTTGGGCCTGTTTACGGTTTTATCCACCTTCATGGAATACCGGCCGTCTGTGGCCATGTCGTCGGACGCCTCGGCACAGTCGTGCTGCATTTCCTGCAAATTGCGGTAATACTCGTCCTCAAAGCTGAAGGTAACGCTGTCGTTGACCTGCCATTTTGCGTAAAGAGTGATGGAGGAGGCTGCAAAAACGGTACTCGTAAATGGCGAGGAGACCGCCTCGTCGGTATACCACCCCGCAAAGGTATGACCCGCGCGCGACGGGGTGGGGAGGGCGCCGACGGCGCTGCCGGGCTTACCGGTAACGAAGGTTTGATTCGAGCCGTTATTGGCCTCAAAAGCGATATATACCTCGTCCCCCAGAGAGGTCAGCTCCACATCGTCCACATAGATATCCGCCGCTTTGCCATGGGCGGTTATTTTGAGATAGAGGGAATCTCCGTATTCCCCGTCCTGCGGATCCATGGAGTCGGCGGTAAACACCAGCTCCGCCCTTTGCCAGCCCGTCCCCTTTGCCGTTGGCTTGATGATATAGCCGGGGTAATTTTCGACCTTATACGCCCAGCAGTTTGTGCGGGAGGCCGTAACGGGCGTGATGGAGATGCGGCTGTCCGTTTCGGCGACATAGTATTGGAAGGACAGCTTATAGGACTGCCCCTTTTCGACAATCAGCGGATCCTCCCGCAGATCCACAATGTCGTTTGCATTGTACAGCTGGGCGTACGCCCAATAATTGTCGGCCGAACCATCATAGCGATAGCGCAGGGACCCGCCGCTTTGATAACCGAAGTCCTCCGCGATGCTCATCCCCTCTGAGAGCCGAAGGGAATCCGCCTTCCATGAGTCGGGATAGCGCTCAAAGTCGGTTTTGGCATAGGAAAGCCGCCATTTAGCGTAAACGCATCCGGAGCTGTTGACCATATACCGGCCCTCCGGAATAGGCTTGGTAAAGGTACTGTCCTCATACCAGCCGCTGAAGGCATAGCCGGGGGTCGTGGGAACGCCCAGCTCCAGCGTATCCCCCTTTTGCAGGGGCCGCCGCCCGCCCTGCCCGTCGGGGACAGTGGTCAGAAACACGTTTTTATCGGAGGTGTACACCTCCGAAATGTACAATTCTTCTTCCGCCAGCGTCCGGAGAGTGATATCGTCAAAGTAGACCGTCGCCGCGGTATCCTCCAGAACGTTGACGCACAGGAAGAGCATGTTATAACCCCAATAAGGATCTCTTTCTACCTCTCCCGTGGTAAAATACAGGGTACCGGTTTTCCATTCGCCGTCCGCGTCTTCAGGGACAATGGTGTAGCCGTTGCCGCTGAAGACCGAGACGTTTTCATCGCGAACCCAGAAATTTCCGCCGTTTCCGTCCCAGAAATTCGCCATGGGCTCCACCCGCACCGCCGTGCTCAGGGAATCCGCCTTATACCGGAAGGTGAGCTTATAGCCGGTATTGTCCGTCAGGCGGATGCCCTCCCGGTTGAGCCGGCTGTAAATCCCAAAGGCGCTGAAGGAGGCGAAGGCCTCCGTCTGACCCTTTTCACGTTTGTACTGCAGGGCGTGATCATCTGCGGATTTCCAGCCTGATTCCACCACGGTGAACAAATTGTTGTTTATTTCCCCATCTCGTGTATACGGTACATCTTCAAAGTCGGTGACAGAATCGACCTTTTCGGGGCCTTCAATATTCTCCACCTCGGTGACGGTTATGTTATCCAGATAGATCGTCGCGTCGGCATCCGCAACCACATTCACTTGCAGGAAAAGCTGATCATAGCCCCAATAGGGATCCTCCTCCACCTTCCCGGTGGTAAAGGTCATTACCCCCTGCTTCCAGTCGTTTCCCGTCTCGTCCGGGGAAATGATGTACGCGGACATATCGTAGACAATCTTGCCGTCAGCCCAATAGTTCGCACCGTTTCCGTCACGAAAACCGGTCATAGGGGTCAGCCGGACGCTTCTGTCCATCTGCCCCGCCTTATACCAGAAGTGAAGCATATAGGTGGTATTGTCTTTCAGGAATACCCCCTGTCCGTCCCGGTTATAAACCGCAAAGGCGCTGTCGTGCCGGAAGTAATCCGGCTGCCCCGCCTGATGACGGTATTGAAGGGACTGATCGCCGGCGAACACCTCGCCGCTGTCGATAACCGTGAAAAAGTTCGCATTAAACTGGACGCTGTCCTTATTTGCCGTATCATAAGGAAGCCTTTCAAAATCCATAATGGCGTCGTATTCCAAAGAACCCCTGGGGATCCACCGGGCATACAGGTGGAGCTCGCCGTTGTCCGGGAAATACACCGTACCCGCTTTCTGGGTCAGCGCTTCGTCCCGGTACCAGCCCGCAAAATCATGGCCATCCTTTACCGGTATAGGCAGAGTTGCATAGTCTCCGGGGAAGCCCTTTTCCGTAACGTCTCCGCCCGCTGCCCCGTTGGTATGCAGCACCAAAGAGGTTTTCTCCAGCTGGCTAAAGCTGGGCACCCGGTCAATCTGCACCTCGTCCAGGTAAAAATCATAGGTCCCCCAGTTATGGACGCTGAAGCCGTAGTCAGCCTCCGGGTTGAGATAGGCCGCGCCGAACAGAAGACTGCCGCTGCCCGCATCCGCCGGAACGGTCACCGTATAGGTTTTGACAATCCAGCCGTCGTCACTGCTTTTGGTGTCTTCGGTTAAGGTATCCAGAATCATCAGGCCGTTTACTACATTCGACCAGCCGGAATTTGTGCTCACAAAGCTGTCCTGGAGGCTATCGCCCTTCGCCACACCCAAAAAGAGGCTCACGGACGTACAATCCCCATACTGCCCAGACGGAAAGCCCGACAGCTTGTAGCGCATTTTCACCGTGTATTTTCCGCCGGGCGTCAGCAAGACCGTGCCGGACTCATTCATCGCGGCGCCTGTCTCATTTAGATTTACCAGAAAGGCGTTCCCGCAGTTGCCGTCGGCTTCGCCCTGATGCCGCTTGGTAAAATGCAGCCTTTTGCTGCCCGCTTCGCCTTCCAGACTCCAGCCGTTGACCTTGCCGTCCGCACCGGTATAAGGCGTTCCCCAGGCGTTTGAGTCAGGAGAGAAGCCTTCAAAATCGATGGTGTGGTTTTCCTCCCGGACATGATCCATGAGATAATAAATATCCACATGGGTGCGGTTGGTAAACCGGTATTGTCCCGCGTGGCCCTCGTCCGGGGTAATCGGATCGGAGAATTCTCCGGTTTCGGCATTGTAGACTCTGTAGTAGGTATAGTCCCAGTCGTTGTCCGGGGTCAGGTAGTCCCCAGGCGCGCCGTAATAGGTGGTTTTCGTCTCGCCGCCGTCGGGGTCGATGCCGTGAACCGTCACCTCTTCCACCCGGTCGATCTGCACGCCATCCAGGAGAAAATCGTAGGAGGCCCAGTGCATAGGGGAGAAGAAATCCGAATAATCGCTATCACTGCGAATATATCCGGTTCCAAACAGCAGGCTGCCCTGATCCGCGTTGTCCGGCGCCGTCACAACATAGGTCTTCTCTATCCAATTGTCGTCGCCGCTCCGGGTATCGGCGGTCAGCCCGTCAAGCACCATAAGCCCATCCGGTACACAGTGCCAGCCGCCGTCCGCTGTCGGAACGCTTTCCCACGGCTGCGTGCCTTTAGTTGCCAGGCTTAGAAAGAGATCCACCTGTGGAAAATCTCCAGTTGCCTGGAAACCGGACAACTGAAAGCGCATCTTCACCCGGTATTTCCCGCCGGGGGTCAGCTTGATGCTTCCTTCCGTGTTCATCGCGGCGCCGGTTTCGTTCAAATTGATCATGCAGGCGCCCCCGGCGGCCCAGTCAATATAGGCGCTCTCGCTTCCGGCCGGAGGAGCGGTTTTGGTAAAACGCAAGTGTTTTTCGCCGTCCGCGCCCTCCAGACTCCAGCCGATTTTTATCCCGTTTGCCTCGCGTGGCTCTCCCCAGCCCTCTCCATTACTGGAAAATTTCTCAAAATCAATCGCGTAATGCTCATTTTCAAATTCGTCGCTTCCGCTCCCGTTTTCGGCAGTAACCGGTAGCCAAACCGGTATGAAACAGGATACCGTCACAGCCGCCGCAGCTATAACGCTCAGGATACGCCTGACTCTTTTTTTCATAGTCGGACCTCCGAATCCTTCAAAGGGTTTTTCCCCGCATATTTTGAAAAAATTTTTTCATGCGCACTGCAGGGGATCGACGGACAATACACAACAAAATTAAGCAAGGCGCAGCAGAAGGGGCTCTTATCGCCGCGCCTTACTTTGATTGCTTTACAGAATCACAACCGCTTCAAAGCCTTTCTTTTGCCATAAGCCACAGCAGCCATTAGGCTGACACCGGCCAGCAGCAAAATCGCTGCATAAGTCCGTGGAAGGGTGTCTTCACCGGTGGCAGGAGTCTCAGGGGGACCAGCCGGCGTCAGCTTGGGAATGCTCTCTCCATTTTTCAGTTTCACGCCGCAATCCTTACAGTAAACATCACCGCTGTAACCCGCTGCTTCCTCTGTGGCTGCAATCGCATTCCGCACTTCAGTTTCACCGGTGTGGTTGGACGAATCCGTCTCCCCATAGGCAGCGCCGCAGACCGCACAGACCGCCTTGTCCTTACAGGTGGCGGACCCGCCGCTGTGGGCGGTCATGGCCAACGTTTCCGCCTCCACGGTGGTTTCGGTGCTTCCAGCGGCGTCCTTATAGTATTTGCCGCATTTGGTGCAGTGGTAATATTCGTTGTTGCCGGCCGCGGTGCAGCTGGCGGCTTTAGCCGAGATTTTCTCCATCGCATGAGTATGGTCTAGCTTATCTATCGTGTGTCCCTGAGTGATCAAAGTGTCGCAGTCCTTGCAATAGAGATCGCCGCTGTAACCTGCCGCTTCCTCTGTGGCTGCAACCGCATTCCGCACTTCGGTTTCACCGGTGTGGTTGGACGAATCCTTTTCCCCATAGGGGGTGCCGCAGACCGCACAGACCGCCTTGTCCTTACAGGTGGCGGACCCGCCGCTGTGGGCGGCTTGGTTAGCGATAAGGCCGCAGGAGCACGCCTTCCAGTGGTTGACCGCATCGCTCTTCCACTCATCTTCGTAAGAATGCTCAGGCGCGGGGATCACCAGGGCATCGGCGGTCGTTTCCGCTTTGTCTTTATCGAACAGCTTTTGACAGACGGAGCATCGATAATGCGCCGCCGTTCCGGGAACCAGCTCGCTTTGGGTGTGCTTCGCCGGAACCTCCGGAATCAAATCGCCGTAGGTGTGATCGGCCAGAGGCAGGGGATCTTTGGATCCGCTGGTAACCTCGCCGCAGTCGCTGCACAGGGTATAGGCCCCGTGACCCTGCTTCAAGCAGGTGGAGGCCTCCGCCGCAACCTCTTGAGTATTCACATGATGGCAGACACGGTCGATCTGCACGTCCTTGAGAGTGAAGGTATAGGAGCCTCCTCCCGTCTGGGTATAATGGGCGGTTATATCCCCCGCATCGTTGGCTAAATAGGGAGCTACCTGTAAAAGGAGACGGCCCTTTGCCACATCCGGAACGGTGACGGTATAGGTCTTGGTTACCCAATCCTTCACATCCCCTTGAAAGGCTTCCAGAAGCATGGCGCCGTTGAGCTGATAGCCGTTCCATCCGCCAGCACCGGTATAGCAATCCTTTGGCAGATTGCTGTCGGTTCCAACCCCCAGATACATCGCTACGCCCGCAGCATTCCACATGCTTCCCCACGACTCAAACTTAAAGGTCATGGCAACGGTATAGGTAGCCCCGGGGGTCAGCTGAATCACTCCGGCGTCTTCGTTCTGATAGGCGCCGGTACTGTTCAGGTTCATCAAATGGAGACCGGGACCGCGATTCCATATGCTGCTGTTGTCGTCGTCCGACTCCTTATACTGTTCCACCGTCCCGTCGTCAAGCTTCTTCCATTGGATCTTTTGCGCAAAGCTCCAGGAGCCAGCCTCTTCTCCCCAGTGATCGTACGCTACCGTCGGCTTATAATTGGTAAAATCAATGGCGTAGCTTTCCTTTACATAAGGGGGCTCTTCCTCCGCTGCCGCAACAGTCATATAACGCTCTATACTGCAGAATGTTGCCGTGATTGCCAGGGCGGCCGTTACGCCCAGTATTCTCCGTAAAATTTTGCTATTCACCAAAAAACCTCCTTAATCCAAATATCTTCACGCAGTGTAATGACGCCGTGTTTATTTCTGATTCTGCGCTATGGCGTCCTTCAGGATGGTGTTGGCCCGCTCAATACAGGAGTTAAAGGTATTGGCCTTGGTGGCCAGCACCGTAGGAATCTGAGCGGCTGTGCAATCCTTCAGGTCGGGGAAAACGCCGTACATGGGATCGCTGTCGTTACTGAAGATGCTGAACACCGCATAACTGCACCCGAACTTGGAGGTGTCCTTGTTTTTCTGCAGTTCGTGATACAGCTTGGCGCATTCCGCGTTTTTATACAGCTCATCCTCGTCGTAATGATCGCCGTTGAGGAAATACCGCAGGAAATAGGCCGCGCCGTCGGGATTTTTGGCCCCCTTGCAGATACCGTAGCCCCGGTCGGACTGAGCGCCGTACACCTGCTTGCCGTCCGCGTCCGTGGGCAGCGGCACATAGCCCAGATCCTCCCACTTGATGTCGTGTTCTTGAAACCAGCCGGTTTTTCTCAGGCCGTAGCCCCCCGACAGCAGCATGCCCATTTTCTGCTGTTCAAACATCCAGCGGGAACCGCCCGAGGTCACCTCGGCATAGCCCGCGTCCCGGGCCTCGGCCATGCGCTGCCAGGCGGAGAGAAAGGCCGGGTCATTGATTCCACTCTTGAATTCGCCCGCCTCGGCGTCCCACTCAACAAAGCCGTCCGCGTAAGCGTATAAATAGGTTTCCGTGTCGATTCCCACGCCGCAGCCGATAGCGTTCTTCAATTCCCTGGCCGCCTTGTAGAAATTGTCCAGCGTCCAGCGCTTTTCATGCACATACAGGTCGGGGGTGGTGATGCCGTTGTCCTCAAAAATCCGTTTATTGTAGTAGACGCAGCCGGAACCCATATCCCACGGCCCTTGCTCTACATTGACCAGATAAGGCCGGCCGCCCACCGTGTAGGTCTTCACAACTCCCTGATCCCAGAACGGGTCGGAGGCATCCAAAATGGTATCGTCCAGCGGCTGCATCACCGGCAGAAGCCGCGGCCATTCCCCATTGCACACTACGACATCGGGCGAATCGTCCGACGCCACAAGGGAGGTCATTTTGGAAACGTACTCGGTCTGCGCGATTCTGGTCAGCTCCACATTGATGCCGGTAAGGTCGGTGAAATCGGAAAGAACCATAGCGGATTCATTGGACTTGTGGTCAATCCAAGTGGCGAATTTCACCGTGGTGCCGTCCAGCTCCACCGGCACATTGTCAAAATACTCCGCTTCCTTGTCGGATACGGGAGAACCTGAGCTATTGTCCCCCTTTTTACCGGATTCAGTAGGTTCCTTTCCTGTGCCATCGCAGGCCGCCAGTGGCAGACAGAGTAATGCTGCCAACAACGCCGCTATCCACTGGTTCTTTTTCTTCATCCAACAACTTCCTCCCTTAAAATCGATAAAATGAATAAAACAGGATCATCAAGCAACCAGAATAGCCAAAACCATCTAGCTTGATACACTTAAAGTTTAACATTTTTGTCACTCCTAAACAATCACAAAAAAGTATCCATTTTGTCATAAAAATTTTTTACAACAAAATGCAGAGCATTTTCTGATTGCGGACACCTGACGATGTTATAAAATAAAAGATAGTAACTCCCTTGTCGACTTTTGATGAAAAGCTATAGAGAGGTTGATTATCTATGACGGATGTATTTTCCATTCAGGCGTTTCAGTTCCCAAAAGGCTTTCTGTGGGGGAGCTCCACCGCTGCCCATCAGATCGAAGGGAACAATATCCATTCCAGCAATTGGCACAGAGAACAGGAAAGGCTGAAAGCGGATCCAAACTATGAGATCTCGAGCTCTGCCTGCAATCATTATAATATGGTAGAGCAAGATATCCAATTGCTTTCCGACCTGGGACACCAGGCGTTCCGTCTGGGCGTCGAGTGGGCGAGAATTGAACCGGAGGAAGGCATGTTTCTGGACGGGGAAGCGGATCATTATGTGCGCGAGTTGGCCATGCTCAAGGAAAGAGGGATCAAAACCTTTGTCACACTGGTTCACTTTTCGGTTCCGCAGTGGTTCGCCGAAAAAGGGGATTTTCAAAAGCTGGACAATCTCGTCTATTTCGAGAGGTATTTGAAATATATCCTTCCTCGCATCAGTCCGTATGTGGATTTCTGGAATGTTATCAATGAATTCAATCTCGGTTTAACCGAAAGAGAGATGACCCACAAATTCAACAGTGTGATTTACCACGCTCACGGATATCACCTGATCAAGCAGTATTCCAACAAGCCCGTCAGCTCCGCCCACGCGCTGGTGCAGTTTTACGGAAAGCGCCAAAATGATCCGTTTGACCGTGCGGTCCAGGCCTATAAGGACGCGGTCAATCACGAATTCTTTTTTCACGCGATCCGCACCGGTGAGCTGGTTCTTCCCTCCAAGGACGCCGTTATCGATAAAACCATCAAGGATACCTGCGATTTTTGGTCGATCAATCTGTATACCCGCGAAATGGTGGACACGCGTAAAGCAGATACGATGGGAGACCGCTATGCCTTTACCAAAACCCGCATGCTGCCCATGAACTTTTATCTAGATGAATTCTTCCCGGAATGCATGGTGCACAATTTGACGCGGCTGATGGATAAGCCTGTCTACATTACGGAGAATGGCTGCAGCTGCGAGGATGACGATTTTCGGATCGTCTATCTGACGGAATATCTTTGCGCACTCAACGAAGCGATCAAAGCGGGGGTCGATGTCCGGGGCTATCTGTATTGGTCGCTGCTGGACAACTATGAATGGTGGACCTTCATCCCCCGCTTCGGCCTGGTGGATGTAGACCGCGCCCACGATTTCAAAAGAACCCCCAAGCCCAGCGCCTGGTTTTATAAGGAGATTATCGAAAACAATGGATTCCATCCGGACATTCTGGCGAAATATCTCAAGGAGCAGCCGCGGGTGCGGGAGCTCCCGATTTTGAAATAACAGAAAAGAGGGATTGTGTGGACAAAAACCTTTTGAAACATAACCATGCCGTGCCGTCGCCGGAGAGTCTGGAGGCGGACTTCCGGCAATTGTGTCGTCAGGCCGGAAGCGAAGGGGTCGTCCTGCTGAAAAACGACGGGGCGGCTCTCCCCCTTTCTCCGGGCACCGTCGTATCGGTTTTCGGCAGAATACAAACCAACTATATCAAAAGCGGAACCGGCTCCGGCGGACTCGTCAACGTGAAATATGTTGTGGGGATTCCAGATGGACTCCGGCAGGCCGGGCTGACCGTTAACCAGGAGCTGGCGGATCTATATGCCGCATGGGAACAGGATCATCCTTTTGACAACGGAACGGGCTGGGCAAGCGAACCGTGGTCCCAGGAGGAAATGCCGCTGGACGACGCGGTGGTTCGAACCGCTTCGGTTAAATCCGACGCCGCTGTGGTCGTCATCGGCCGTTCGGCCGGGGAGGACAAGGACAACCAGGCGACGGAAGGCAGCTATCTGCTTTCGGCCGCTGAGGAGGATATGCTGTTAAAGGTGACCACCCATTTTCAAAAGGTGATCGTCGTACTGAATACCGGCAATATCCTGGATATGAAATGGGTCGAAACCTATCAGCCGACAGCCGTACTGTATGCGTGGCAGGGGGGACAGGAGGGGGGAGGAGCCTTGGGCGATATTCTCACAGGACATGTCTGCCCTTCTGGAAAGCTGCCCGACACCATCGCTTACGATATCCAGGATTATCCCTCCTCCGCAAATTTCGGCAATCCCGATAAAAACGTATACAGCGAGGACATTTATGTCGGATACCGCTATTTCAATACCTTTGCCAAAGACAGAATCCTGTATCCCTTCGGCTATGGGCTCTCCTATACGGGTTTTAACGTCTCCGGCTTTCAGGGCGAAAGAAGTGGGGACGACGTCCGGCTCCAGTTCACGGTACGTAATACGGGAACCACCGCGGGCAAGGAGGTCGTACAGATCTATTATTCCGCCCCTCAGGGCCGGCTTGGCCGGCCCGCCAGGGAATTGGCGACCTATCATAAAACCGGGCTGCTGGAGCCCGGCGGTAAGGAGACCGTAGAGATCCGCCTTCCTTTAAGCCAAATGGCCGCCTATGACGATTCCGGCGTCACCGGCCATCCCTGCTGCTTTATCCTGGAGGAGGGGACCTATGAAATCTATGTCAGCGCCGATTCGCTGACCGACCTATACCGCTATACGGTTGTTCTGGACGACAGCCGTGTGGTCAAACAATGCACAAGAGCCCTGCCGCCGCAGGAGGCTTTTGAGAGGATCAAGCCGGTAATGGAAAACGGCGGATATACCATTTCCAGGGAAACGGTTCCGGTGCAGCCTGGCAGCTTTTCCGACCGCGCTCTGCGGCAGTATCCCGACGATATCCCCTTTACAGGCGACAAGGGCATTCGGCTCATGGATGTAAAGAACGGGACCCACTCCATGGAGGCGTTTATCGCCCAGCTGACCGACGAGGAGCTGGCCTGTATCGCCATAGGCGAAGGGATGAACAGTCCCAAAGTCACAGGCGGAACAGGCTGCGCCTTCGGCGGTGTGACACCTGAACTGCTGCGGCATGGCATTCCCATTGCCTGCGGAAGCGACGGCCCTTCGGGTATCCGGATGGACTGCGGCGCCAAGGCCACCCTGATGCCGTGCGGTACGGCGCTGGCGGCCAGCTGGAACGACGAACTGGTGGAAAGGCTGTATACGTATGAAGGGCTCGAAATGGCAGCCTATGATATAGACGTGCTGCTTGGCCCCGGCGTCAATATCCACCGTCACCCCTTGAACGGACGGAATTTCGAGTATTTTTCCGAGGACCCCCTGCTCACGGGCCGGATGGCTGCCGCCGTATGCCGCGGCATCGCCCGCTCCGGGGGGACAGCCACAATCAAGCATTTCTGCGCCAACAACCAGGAAACCAACCGCCATTCCGTCAATTCCGTGGTTTCCCAACGGGCTTTGAGGGAAATCTATCTGAAAGCCTTTGAACCGGCGGTTCGGGATGGGAGCTGCCGTGCGGTGATGACCTCCTATAATCCGGTAAACGGCTGCTGGTCTGCCGGAAATTACGATTTGACGACCGTGATTCTCCGAGAGGAATGGGGCTTCAGCGGTTTTGTCATGACCGACTGGTGGGCCAAAATCGAGCGGGATTCCATCCTTTGGGGACGAACAGACGAAACACCTCCGCTGAATCTGGTTCCCATGGCGGAGGCGCAGAACGATATCTACATGGTGCATGAAACCGCCGCGGATTTTCGGTTCAGCAATCTTTTGGAGGCTTTGCAGTCCGGACGGCTGAAAAAGGGGATATTGCAAAGGAACGCGGATAACATCTGCCGGTTTCTGATGAACTCCAACGCCATGGAGCGCTTCAACAGCGGCGAAGCTCCAACAGGGGATTCTGTGAGCCGGATGGACTTGTCCAAAAAGCTGTGGTCCCTTCAGCAGGTTTCCCCCGATACGGAATACCCCTTATCCTGTGAGCGCGGCGGAACCTATTTCTTAAAGGTCTGCATCCTTTCCTGTGCTTCGGAATTATCTCAGAACACGGTGATCGTTTATGTGGACGGAGAATATATGGCCTCCTTTACGGTTTGCGGGGCCATGGGAAACCGAACCGAGGCCGTAAGAGAGATACGGCTGGATAAGGGTGCCGGCAAATTGACCTTCAAATATCCCGCCAATGCGTTGTGTATAGAGGATGCTAGTCTATACGGTGAAGCCGTATAAAATGAAAGAGGCGTACAGCGTGAAAAATCAAATTCCGTGGTCGCTGAAATCTACTCTTAAAGGTGTGAGGTTGTCATGGAAATATGGGAAGGATATTCGCAGAAGGGATTGGCCGTAAAGGAAACCGACGTGGAATATTTCGACATCCGCCAGCCGCCATTCCAGATATATGGCGCCTGCAGTACGGACCGTTACTTTTCCAGGCTTCCCGAGGATACGGCCAAAGCCGCCAGCGGAGGCGTGCATACCCACGCACTCGCGGCCGCCGGCATACGGCTTCGGTTTGCCACCGATTCCCCCTATGTGGCCATAAAGGTTGAACACGCAGCCTATAACAGCGGATCTCCCCATGTGACCAAGCTGGCCAGCGTAGGCTTTGATCTCTATATTGAAAAAAACGGCAGGACTTCCTATGTGCAAAGCTTTCTGCCTCCTCTGGATACGGAAACCGGCTATGAAGGTATCCGTTATATAGGAGAAAGGGGAAATAAAGAGCTCCTGCTCTGCTTCCCCTATGGCAAACAGATTCGCAGCCTGCAGGTTGGCCTGAAAAAGGGAAGCCGGATTACCAACAGCCGTCCCTATTCCATCCAAAAGCCGGTTGTGTTCTACGGTTCCTCCATTACGCAGGGGGCAGCGGCTTCGCGGCCAGGCAATGCGTATGAGAATATGATCTCCCGCAGGTTAAATATCGACTATATCAATCTTGGCTTTTCCGGCAGCGCCCTGGGAGAACCGGCGCTTGCCGAATATATCGCCGGTCTGGACATGGCGGCCTTTGTAATGGATTACGATTATAATGCTCCTGACGCCGCATACCTCCAAAAAACGCATGAGCCTTTCTTTAAAATTGTCCGCGAAAGACATCCCCTGCTTCCCGTGCTGTTTGTTACAAAGCCAGACACCGTATATACGGAGGAGGCTCAGCAGCGCCGGACGGTCGTCATGCAGACCTTTTTGAACGCTAGAAACCGCGGCGATTCTAACGTTTTCTTTATAGACGGCGATAGCCTTTTTCCTGAAGCAGTCAGGGCGGACTGTACGGTTGACGGTACGCATCCCAATGATTTGGGCTTTCACTTTATGGCGGAACGAATCGGCGGGGTATTAAAAAATCTGCTGTTTTGAGGCGGTTGGTATCCGGTTGGCAGGTAATAACGAACCGGTTTATCCCTGCCTATGAAAAATGAGGTTGTTTTTGCTGATGAGGAATGGAAAAAGGGCTTCTAGTTCAGAAAGAGAAGATGTCCGCCGCTTTTCCCGCTTGAAACCAGCGCCTTTCATTGTGCCGCTTAAGAATCATCCGCCGGATTTCCGAACCGTTCTGACGGCAGACCCATTCTGTAGATATACGCACCACCCTTTCTTAGCCTGAGTAGGAGGCTGGGAGAGAGGCAGTCAACACGTCTTTTGTTACAGAGCGGGAAATACCGGTTTCTGTGTGTACAGGGAAAGGAGCCAAGATTTTTTGCATCGAGGGATAAAACGTTTGGAGCCCTGTTGGCAAATAGCCATTATGGGGTGGAGTGTTTATTTTATCAACTATTTTCTTCGTTACAATTATTCGGCGGCAATGGTTGTGATTGGTCAGACGGAGGACTTGGATATACATGAGATGGGTCTAATAGCCTCCATTCTGTTTGCCACCTATGGTTTCGGGCAGTTTTTCAGCGGATTTCTGGGGGACAGGCTGAATCCCAAGGCGCTGGTTTTCTGTGGGATTTTGGGTTCCACTGCCAGCAATGTGCTGATGGGAGTCTCCAGCGATATTTCCGTTATGCGTCTGGCGTGGGGATTGAACGGTATCAGCAGTTCTCTCTACTGGGGACCGATAGTCCAGCTGCTGTCGCTGTATGTATCCAAAGAGCGGCTGCGCGGAACGATGCGTGTCTTCTCTTATTGTACAGCCTTCGGGCAGGCGGGCACATATCTGCTGACGGCGTGGCTGATTGCCCGTTTTTCCTGGAGATTGTCCTTTTTTGTGCCGGCCGTTATGGGCGGACTCAGCGCTGTTGGCTGGCTGATAGTCTCACACACCACGGGACCGGTTAGGGTTAGAAAAGAGCAGCGTTTAGCCGGTTCCGTCTCTCGCCCTGCAATTCCACAGAGCACGCTGTATTGGAGGTCGGGCCTGCCGCTCATTTTATTCGCTATCCTGCTGATGGGAATTCTCCAAAATGGACTTCTGACCTGGCTGCCGCAGATGACAATGGACAGCTTACATATAGAAGCGGCTCATGCGGTCTTTTTATCCGCGGCCATACCGCTCATGAACAGTACATCGGTGTGGATGCTAAAAGGGATCGAAAGGCATTCCAAAAGTAACGACATGGTAAACTGCGGCAGACTATTCGCCTGCTCTGCCGTCGGAATGCTGTTGATCATTTTGCTTGGCTCTTTCCTTCCGGTCGCCAACATCGTTTTTTATGCATTGGTAAGCGTACTGGCCACAGGGATTAACACCATCCTGATCAGCTATGTGCCATGCCATTATACGGAGTCGGGCCGCTCCTCCACGATAGCGGGGCTGACAAATTCCGCGGCCTATTTGGGAAGCGCGCTGTCCGGCTGGGGGCTGGGGTTCGCTGCCGGGAACTGGGGATGGGAATGTGTGAACGGGTTACTGCTTGCGCTGTGCCTACTTGGCTTTGTCGTTTCTTTTGCGGCCAGTCTGCCCTGGCGGCGGTTTATCGATAAAAAACGTTGTCCTAATCGGGAAAATTAGCATAGAAAATTCAAGCGACCGCAAACGGCCGCGCCAACTCTCCGCTGGTTTGGGGAGTGGCGCGGCCGTTTGCTTAAAACTCCTGTGTCCTTTCTTTTCTGCGGAAACAAATTCTTTAAGCGGGAGATTCAAGGGGGCACAATGAACCTCCCCTCAGTCCATTAAATGGACACATTTCCTCCTTGGCGGCCATACGTTTTGAACGGCCGGTTTAAAGAAAATAATGCCGATGGGAGGTGGCGCTCCCGTTTTTTCGGTAGCACGCTTCCCCGCGAAGCAGCTCCGCCCTTTCCAGATCCCGGATAGCACGTTTGACTAGGATAAGAAACCGAAGACATGCTTAAATGGAGCCGTTTTACAAGCGCCCCCTTACGTTTAATCCCCAGAACTTTCCTATGAACCTGCAAGGGAAAAATAATATAATAAACATGGACAATCATGCAGCAGTAAAGGCGCTAAGATTTAGCAGCGGCGAGTAACCAATAGCTGGTTACTTCCTTTTATAATCGGAGGGAAGCCTAGCTGTATATTTTTTAAAAATCTTGGTAAAGAAAGACATGTTGTTGAATCCACACTGTGCGGCGGCCTCGCTGATCGGCATGCCATCTCGTATCAGTTCTTTTGTCCTTTCACAGCGGTAAGCGTTTATAAACTGCACAACAGTCTGACCTGTTAATTCCTTAAATTTTCGAGAAAGGCTATACTTGTCGGTCAATGAGTTTTCTGCGATCCTCTCAAGCGTGAGCTTTTCTGCATAGTGCTCCCGGATAAACCGTATGGCGTTTTTTACCTGGCTAAATGAAAGACTGCTTCCATTATTAGCCTTGAGCGCAGTATTGCCGGGGGCGACATGATGTTCGATAAGCTCGATTAGCAGATTTAATAACGCCGCTTGTAGTTTCGCCTTTTTGAAAGGAATCCCATCTGCATAATACAGGTTGACTACTTCATTGAACAGGTTCACCGCCATTTTGCTGTCTATGGTGGGGGCAAAGTCAAGAGAAGAACAGTCTATATCGGCTCTTTTGCAGAATTCCGTATCGAGAATCATGGGATAATAGGTTAATTCAGTTTCTGTACCCGTATAGTGGATCTGATTGGTGTTCACGATGACCATGCGGTTTTCTTCCATATCGTATCTTTCACCGCCGATGAGGACATATCCCTCGCCGCCTATGCAAAGCTGAATTTCCAGGTTTTCATGCCGATTCGCGCATGTGCCGCAGTTATGGTGCTCTTTTCTTATCTTGTCATATATCACGCAAGGAGAATCGATAAGGTAGAATAAGTTTCGCAAAAATAAAAAGACATGGTTTGCAGAACTCTGGTAGAATGAAGTTGCGACACACCATTCTGAAAGGAGAGAGCAAACCATGTCCGAGAAGATTGTACAGCTAAACGAGGAAGTAATCAAGGGTCAAATCAAGGAGCTGGTGCGAGGCAGCGTAGAGGAAACGCTCAACGGGCTGCTGGAGGCCGAGGCAGAGAAACTGACCCAGGCAGCCCGGTACGAGCGTAATGAGCAGCGCCAGGGCTACCGGAGCGGCCACTACAGCCGAAACCTTACCACCACTTCCGGAGATGTTACCCTCAAGGTGCCCAAGCTCAAGGGAATCTCCTTTGAGACAGCCATTATTGAGCGGTATCGCCGTCGGGAGAGCAGTGTGGAAGAAGCCCTGATCGAGATGTACCTGGCAGGCGTGTCCGTCCGGCGTGTGGAGGACATCACGGAGGCCCTCTGGGGTAGCAAGGTCTCTCCCTCCACCATCAGTGAGCTGAACAGGAAAGCGTATGTCCACATCGAGGATTGGCGGAACCGTCCTCTGCAAGGCGGGCGGTATCCGTATGTCTATGTGGATGGGATCTACCTGCGCCGTAATTGGGGCGGAGAGTTTGAAAATGTGGCCATTCTGGTGGCGATTGCGGTCAATGAGGACGGCTATCGTGAAGTTCTTGGTGCCGCAGAGGGCATGAAAGAGGACAGGGCCAGCTGGGTCAGCTTCTTCCAGTGGCTGCGTGGCCGTGGCCTGGACGGCGTAAAACTCATCGTTGGAGACAAGTGTCTTGGTATGCTGGAGGCTGTGGGCGAAGTGTTTCCTGAGGCCAAATACCAGCGGTGTACCGTCCACTTCTACCGCAATGTGTTCTCGGTCACACCTCGCTCCAAGGTGAAGTTGGTAGCCAAGATGCTCAAGGCGATCCACGCCCAGGAGAGCAAGAAAGCCGCCCGGGAGAAGGCTAAAGCGGTGGTGGAAGAGCTGCGCTCTATGAAGCTGAAGGAAGCTGCCAAGAAAGTGGAGGACGGCATTGAAGAAACGCTGACCTACTGCGATTTTCCCAGCGAGCACTGGACTCGCATCCGCACCAACAATGTCATTGAGAGGCTGAACCGGGAGATCCGCCGCCGTACCCGCGTGGTGGGTAGTTTCCCGGACGGTAATTCCGCTCTTATGCTGGTCTGTGCCCGACTGCGCCATGTGGCGGGCACCCAGTGGGGCAACAAGAAATACATGAATATGAAGCACCTGGAGGCTGCCATTGAGGATACCTCCATTGCTGGCTGACTTCATTCATGCCAGAACCTGCAAACCTTTTTGCGCAAAACTCTTGACACTACCGGAGAATCTTCAAGATTTTCTTTATTTTTATATTGTTCGTATACATCATAGCGGATATTCATTCTTATTACGCCCTCTCGCAAGATAGTGTCAATTTAAATCAAAATCCTGCCTTGTATTGAATATCGAATATAGTATATCATTAATATAGCACAATTTAAATCACAAAAAAGAGATTGTTATGCTGTACATACTGTCCTATTTTTTCGGAATAGGCGCCATGCTGTCGCTGTTTTTTCTCTATCAGCAGCAAAACCGCAAAAAACTTTTAGCTTGTAAATTCTGCGCCGATGTGTGCTGGGTATTTCATTATCTATGTCTCGGCGCCATCGGAGGCGCGATTCCCAATTTTGTCGGTATATTCCGGGAACTTGTTTTCGCAAACCGGGAGGAACAGAAGTGGGCGAACCATACCGCTTGGCCGCTCTTGTTTATTACCATGAATTTTGCCTTAGGATTTGCCTCTTTCCGTACCCCTATTGACATATTACCGATAACGGCGTCCGCGCTGGTCACCGTTTCGCTTTGGCTGCGAAGGCCTGTCTTAACAAAGCTACTTTCCGTTCCGGTATCTGCGTTTTTTCTTCTATATGATATTTTCGTTGGCTCGTGGCTCGGAGTCGTTAACGAAAGCATCGCCATCCTTTCCATATTGTTTTCGCTGATAAAAGCATATAAACAATAAACTAAAAGAAAGGCAGGAAAATCCATGAAAAAAGCATTGTCTACATTAAAGCGCGCCGCAGCCTTCGCCCTGTCGGCGGGCTTTCTTCTGACGATGGCTCATGCCTCAGGATTCAAGGTGGTTGGCAGTACAAACTCTTCTTTAAATAAGGCTGCCATACCAGTGGTATCTCTCGACTTTGAGGACACCTACCAGAATGCCGACGGATCCGATTATTACTCCAGCACCGCCGAGAACTGGTCTGCCAGCAATGGACGCGGAAGCCATGCGGAAATGGTGAGCCAGGAGGACAACACAGCCGTCCGCCTCACCTATGACTCCGAGAACGGCGAAAACTACAACGCCAACGCTGTGCTGAACCTCTATAACCCCGCTGCCAAATCAAAGTTTGCAGGGACGGCTGGCATCACCTACACCATTACCTTTGACTACAAGGTCGAGGAAACCGACGGCAAGAATTTACAGCTTTTCGTCGCACCCAGCAACAGGAGCAAGGATTATCCCGGCTGGAATCCCGCTTTCGCGGGTACGGATATGGGACCAAAGGCAGTCATGCCCTACCGTGAAACAACCTTTACCGCAGCAAGCAACGTGATCAGTGAAAAAACGGATGGATGGGTTACCGTCAGTGTGGAGTATACCGCTCAGACGGCGGTTGACGGCCAGACCGTTTATCCGATCCTGCTGCTTCAGACCAACAACAAGACAAAGGATGAGAACCACACAGGCGCCTATGCCTCCGTTTTGATCGACAATATTCAAATCAGAGAACCAGCCATTATTGCTCCCGAACCGATCAAACTCGACTTTGAGGAAACCTATCAGGATTCCAACGGCTCAGACTATTACTCCAGCACCGCTGAGAACTGGTCTGCCGGCAATGGCCGCGGAAGCCATGCGGAAATGGCGAAGCAGGACGGCAACACCGCCGTCCGCCTCACTTACGACACGGAGAGCAACAACGAAAACTACAACGCCAACGCCGTGCTGAACCTCTATGACCCCACCGCCAAATCAAAGTTTGTGGGGACGGCCGGCGTCACCTACACCATTACCTTCGACTACAAGGTGGAAGAAACCGACGGCAAGGAGTTACAGCTTTTTGTCGCGCCCAGCAACAGAAGCACCGGCTATCCCAACGGGAACTCCGCTTTCGCGGGTACGGATATGGGACCAAAGGCGATTATACCCTATCGTGATACAACCTTTACCGCAGCGAGCGGCGTCATCGACGAGAAGACGGACGAGTGGGTGAAGGTGAGCGTGGAATATACCGCTCAGACGGCGGTTGACGGCCAGACCGTTTACCCGATCCTGCTGCTTCAGACCAACAACAAGACAAAGGATGAGAACCACACAGGCACCTATAGAAAATCGTCCGGTCATAAGTACCCATATAACTCATTTCTTTGACTTCCTCCCTCTCCTTGTTCCCAGCATAACCATCAGGACAGCGCCGATAATCAGAATGATTTTCAGCGCCAAGCCGATTAAGGCCGGTGAGAAAACAAGCAGCCAAGACCACTCAATAATGTGGAGCAGCTTCAAAACGACGAAAATGATCGTCAGCACTCCGAGGACTCCCAGACCGGCGGACCCGATATGACTTTGATTTTCCATAGTTAAGACTTCCTTCCATAAAAAAATTAAGCCGCGTTTTCCTGCGGCCTTTTGACATAAAATCTTCTGCTTTCCGAGACAGTAACATATTCCTCATAAATATCCGGATGCTGCGCTTGAAGCCGGGTAAGTCCCTCCTTGTTGATGGTTGCTTTACGAACCGGATTATAGGTGATCGTATAGGATTCATCTCCAACAGAACAAACCGCTGTGCAGCTTCTTCCCATCTCCGCGACAATGCGGCCCTGGATACGCTTCATCTCATTTTCCAGTGCCTTCGACTGCGCATCGATTTGCTTTTTCTGCGCCTGCAGTTCGATAAAACGGATGACACTGCTCGCCAGCGGCAGGCTTAATTCCACCTCCGGCGCGTCAGGGTTGGCAGGGCCGAAATGATTTCTAACACTGTCTAAAATCAACTCGCCATCTTCCGTATAAGGAGGCGGGATCCTGCTTTGAACATGATTCGTCCAGAAATCTTCCTCCAGCGCAATCAATTCGTGTTCATAGGCCATATCCCGCACAATGTGCCTTATGATGACATCATTTTCACTGTTGCTGTACAGGCAGCAGAAAAACACTTCGTCAACGTTCATAACACACATATAATGGCGGCCTTGAACCTCATAGTTGATCGGGACAACTTCTTCTCCGTCACGCCACCAATGGTCTTTTGCCTGATAATGCGTCGTTTTGATTTCCAAGATGGCTCTTTTCCCATTCGGCAGATCAATGAAATAGTCAATGTCCGCCAGCATGAAGGAATGCAGTGGATGATAAAACATTTTTTTGATTTGATAAATTCGATATCCCGTTTTTACATGAAAAATCTCAGCTACCAAATCTTCCAGCAGATGCCCCACCTTTTTGGCTACCCAGTTGCTCTCACGATCTTCATACCCGACCAAGTTCAGTTTGTCGTAATAAAGATCCCGAGCGGTAGCAAACGGGGAGACCCCCAGAATAGCAGCGGCGTCGCTGCCGCCGATTCCTTTGCGTCGGTACTCCAGCCATGTCTCCTCCGGCAGTCCGTCAGTATCCACCAACACCGCAGGCACATAGGCTTGTGGTAAACTTGCCATACTCTATGCGCCTCGCTTTCGTGCGTGCCGCACATAAGACGACGGCAGATAAATGAGACGCATCGGGTACTTGGCGCGTTTTTGAGCCTCCTTTCTTAGAATTTGTTGCTTGAGAATCGCAGGTCTTGGCGTCCGTCTTTTGTAACGCCGGTAGATTCGTCTTCTCATTCATAGCTCCACCTTTCTGAAAAATATTTATCCAAAAGCCGTGAGGCTTTTTGGGCAATAAAAAAAGCGAGAATAACACCTAAAACCGCAGCAACGGTAATGTCGTCCACAGGGCTGTGGGCCGGTGTCATTCTCGCTATATAAATAATAAGGTTAACGACAAAAAAGCCAGTAAGAAATGCGCCGGTTGACGCAAATATCCTACTGACTATCAATACAAACAATCAACAAAGTGTGCAAGGCGGCAACAAATCCGCTGTTCCATGAAAGGAAATCGCACAAAAATCAATTACAGAAACACTATACCACTATATATTGAGATTGTCAAGCATTAATTCTCTGTATATAGTGTTTTCTGATTTTTGCAGAAAATCGGAATGCTACGGCATGTTTATAGATGAACGGACAAGCAAGAGCAACGTTCATCTTTGTACTTTGAAAACTGAATAGCCCCCGCCGGGAGTTATACAGGATTTGCGGACAGTGTGCCATGACATTCTTATCGAGCACGCCCACAGATGAAATGCCGCACAGCGGCAGCCTGCAAATACACGGTCGAAATGAGCGTAGGAAATGGTCCGGCGGTTAGGCGTCTTTTTTGAAATCAAAAGTCTGAAATAAAACAGGCCGGCAAGGCGCTGCAGGGGGATTTTCTGTGAAAAGTTGTATAATAACTATGAGGTCGTGAGGAATTCTGCTGCATGCCTGCTGCCGGAAAGGAGGTTAAGATGGCGGATTGCAATCAAACGGCAGCCTTTTCGCCTGCGCGAAAAAAATTCCTGACGGCAACGGAAGTCGCCGAAATTTTGGATGTATCCAGAAGTACGGCCTACCGCATTATTCACAGGTTAAATGCGGAACTGGAAAAGGCCGGAAAGATCACTGTGGCGGGCAAAGTGTCCGCCAGATATTTCTATGAAAATACATATCTGTAATCTCGGAGACGAAAGATCGTCACGGCCATCCTTTCAAAGAAAAGAGGTGAAAGACCGTGCCGACCTACAAAGACGAAAAAACCGGGCTGTGGTACTGTAAATTCGTATATACGGATTGGACGGGCACACGGCGGCAGAAAAAGAAAAAGGGCTTCCGGCTTCAGAAAGAGGCGAAGGAGTTTGAACTTGACTTCCTGAGCAAATCCCAAGCATCCTGCGACATGAAGTTTCGGCTGTTTGTGGATCTGTATCTGGAAGACTGCAAGGCCAGAATCAAAGTGACAACATATCCGGGCAAGGTCAATATTTTCAAGCAGCACATCCTGCCGTACTTCGGCGAGTTAAAACTGAATGAAATTACGGCCACCACCGTCAGACAATGGCAGACCAAAATGTTGTCATCGGGAAAATATAAACCGACTTATCTGAAGTCCATACACAACCAGTTATCTGCCGCCTTCAATTACGCCTGCAATTTCTACGGCTTAAAGGAAAATCCAGCAAGAAAATGCGGTTCCATGGGGAAAAAGAAAGCGGATAAGATGAATTTTTGGACCCTCGATGAATTCCGAGCATTCGACGAAGCCATCGGCAATAAGGTGATTACCAAAACCGTTTTCAATCTGCTGTACTGGAGCGGCATACGCTCCGGCGAGCTGCTGGCTCTCTCCTTACGGGATTTCGACTTTGCGGCACGGACAGTTACAATCGACAAGAACTATGCCAGACTGGATAAAGAGGATTTGATCCTTGAACCGAAAACCCCCAAGAGCAACCGTACCATTGGGATTCCGGAACGTGTATGCGATATGGTAAAAGACTATGCATCCCGGCTGGTGGATTATGAGGACGGAGATCGGCTGTTTGACGTCACCAAAGGCTTCTTGTATCACGAGATGAAACGCATCAGCGAACAAAGCGGCGTCAAAAAGATACGGATTCATGATGTTCGTCACAGCCACGCCAGTCTGCTGATCGAGCTTGGTACGAACATTTTGCTTGTCAGCGAACGGCTTGGGCACGAAGATGTGGAGACCACATTGGAAATCTACGGCCATCTGTATCCCAAGAAGGATGAAGAGGTCGCAGGGCGCTTGGATCGGCTCTGCGCGTGAGATATGAGAGACGGCTGAAATGCCCTCGTGTACCTTTCGTGTACCCCGAGGCAAAAAGAAGCCCCAAAAACCCAGCATTTATGCGGGTTTCCGGGGAGTTCATTCTCATTCCCACTCGATGGTTGCGGGGGGCTTGCTCGTGATGTCGTATACAACCCGGTTGACGCCTTGGACCTCATTGACGATCCGGTTGGAGACGGCCGCCAGGATATCCAGCGGGATCCGCGCCCAGTCGGCGGTCATGAAGTCGGTGGTGGTGACGGCGCGCAGGGCGATGGTGTAATCGTAGGTGCGGCTGTCCCCCATCACCCCTACCGAACGCATGTCCGTAATCACGGCGAAATACTGGCTGATATCCCGTTCCAGGCCGGCTTTGGCGACTTCCTCCCGGAAAATCGCGTCGGCCTCCCGCAGGATGTCCAGCCGCTCGCGGGTGACGGCGCCAATGCAGCGCACCGCCAGGCCGGGGCCGGGGAAGGGCTGCCGCCATACCATGTCGTAGGGAAGGCCGAGTTCCAGCCCGGCGCGGCGGACCTCGTCCTTGAACAGGTCGCGCAGCGGCTCGCACAGCCTGAGGTTCATGCGCTCCGGCAGGCCGCCGACGTTGTGATGGCTTTTGATGACCGCCGCCTTGTCGCTGCCGCTCTCAATTACGTCGGGGTAGATCGTCCCCTGCACGAGATAATCGATTTCCCCCAGCTTGTTGGCCTCGTCCTCGAACACCCGGATGAATTCCTCGCCGATGATCTTCCGCTTGGCCTCCGGGTCGGACACCCCGGCCAGCTTGCCAAGGAAACGGTCCTGCGCGTTGACCCGGATAAAGTGGATGTCGTAATTTTCGGTGAACATCTTCTCCACCATGTCCCCTTCGTCCTTGCGGAGCAGGCCGTGATCCACAAAGATGCAGGTGAGCTGGCGACCGACCGCCTTGGCCACCATGACCGCCGCCACCGAGGAATCCACCCCGCCCGACAGGGCGCAGAGCACCCGCCTGGAGCCGATCTGTTCCCGGATTTTGGCGACGGAATCCTCCACAAAGGAGGACATCTGCCAGTCGCCCTTGCAGCCGCACACGTCGAACAGGAAATGCCGCAGCATTTCCGCCCCGCGGGTGGTGTGGTTGACCTCCGGGTGGAACTGGACGGCGTACAGCTTTTTCTCTTCGTTTTCCATCGCGGCGCAGGGGCAGTGGGGGGTGGCGGCGGTGATCCGGAACCCCTCCGGCGGGGCGGCGATGCAGTCGGTATGGCTCATCCAGCACTGCTGCTCGGCATCCAGGCCGCGGAACAGGGCGCTGCCCGCGTCCACCGAGGCGGTGGTGCTGCCGTATTCCCGCTCGGCGCTGACCACCTGCCCGCCCAGCATCCAGGCCATGAGCTGCGCGCCGTAGCAGATGCCCAGCACCGGGACGCCGAGGGAAAGGATCTCCTTGGGATAATGGGGGGAGGCCTCGTCGTAAACGCTGTTGGGGCCGCCGGTGAAGATGATGCCCTTGTATCCGGCCTCCTGGATTTCCGCCAGCGGGGTCTTGTACGATTTGACCACCGAATAAACCCCGGCCTCCCGGACGCGGCGGGCGATCAGCTGGTTGTACTGGCCGCCGAAGTCCAGCACCAGAACGGTTTCGTTATTCATGGATGCTTCCTGCCTTTCCTGTGCATTGCCAAGCCTGGCTGTTTTCCGTATGATAAAAGTATAGAGAACTTCCCGCAAAAAAACAAGGGGCAAAAAAGAAAAGGGGAAGCGCACCTGCCCAAAGGGCTGTGCGCTTTCCCCTGGATTCCTCCCGGCCGGTTACCGGACGATGATTTCCTCCCGGCCGGGGCCGTTGGAAACCATGGTGATCGGCACCGTCAGTTCCTTTTCGATAAACTCGATGTATTTCCGGCAGTTTTCCGGCAGATCCTCGTACCGGGTGATCCCCCGCACGTCGCATTTCCAGCCGGGCAGGACTTCCAGCACCGGCTTGCATTTTTCCAGCGTCGGGGTGGTCGGGAAGTCGCGCAGCACCTTGCCGTCCACCTCATAGCCGACGCAGACCGGGATTTCGTCTAGATAGCCCAGCGCGTCCACCACGGTCAGCACCGCCTGGGTCGCGCCCTGCACCTGCACCCCGTAGCGGGAGGCCACGCAGTCGAGCCATCCCATGCGGCGGGGCCGGCCGGTGGTCGCGCCGAATTCGCCGGCGTCGCCGCCCCGCACCCGCATCTCCTGGGCCGCGTCGCCGAAAATCTCGCTGACGAAGGCGCCCGCGCCCACCGCGCTGGAGTAGGCCTTGACCACCACGATAATATCCTCGATCGCATACGGGGGCAGGCCCGCGCCGATCGCCCCATAGCCGGCGAGGGTGGAGGAGGAGGTGACCATCGGGTAGATGCCGTAGTCCGGATCCTTCAGCGCGCCGAGCTGCCCTTCCAGCAGGATGTTCTTCCCGTCCCTGCGCGCGTCCTGCAGGAAGCGGAAGGTATCCCCGACGTAGGGGCGGATCGCGTCCCGCAGGCGGATCATCTGGGAGAACACCTCGTCCACGGCGAGGGCGGGCTTGTGATAAAGCTGCTCGAGCAGGACGTTTTTGACCTCCAGCACGCCCTTGAGCTTTTCGTAAAAATATTCCTCGTCGAACAGTTCGCACAGCTCAAAGCCGATTTTGGCGTATTTATCGGAGTAGAAGGGCGCGATGCCCGATTTGGTGGAGCCGAAGGATTTGCCCCCCAGCCGCTCCTCCTCGTACTGGTCGAACAGCACGTGGTAGGGCATCACCACCTGGGTGCGGTCGGAAACCAGCAGCCGGGGGTTGATCCCCTTTTCCCGGAGGGCCGCCGTTTCGTTTAAAAATTTCTGGATGTCCAGCGCCACCCCGTTGCCGATAATATTGGTGATGTGGGGGTAGAACACGCCGGAGGGAAGCTGATGCAGGGCAAATTTCCCGTAATTGTTGATGATGGTGTGGCCGGCGTTGCTGCCGCCCTGAAAGCGGATGACAACGTCCGATTCCGCGGCGAGGACGTCGGTGATTTTCCCTTTGCCTTCGTCGCCCCAGTTGGCGCCTACGATCGCTCTGACCATGGGGATAACCATTCCTTTCTCACGCATACTGCGGTACATGCCCCGGCAGGGGCAGGGGATGAACGCCCGCCGGCCCGGTTCCCCGGGCGTTCCCGCCCGGAAGCCAAACAGGCGGCCGGAGCCCCGCGCCTTGGCGCGTTTCCCAGCCGCCTGCTAGTGTACCACAAAGAAAGGCATAAGTAAAATACATATTGCGCATAATCTTCATAATTTTTTGTTATATCAGTGGGCGCCCAGATCCGGGGGGAGCGGGGCGGCTCCGGCCCCGAAAATCAGTTCCAGCAGCCGTCCGGCCGCCTTCGACACCGGGCGGCCGCTCTGCACCACGCAGAGGCGGCGGGGCGGGATCGGCACGTCCAGCATCAGCCGGAGGACCGTCCCGTTTTCGAGCGCCTCCTTCGCAAAATCCCCGACCACGCAGCCCACGCCGAGGTTCCGCTGCACGAAGCGGACGATGAGATCGCTGGTGGCCAGTTCGAATTCCGGCTGGAGATGGAGGCCGGCCCCCGCAAAAAAGCCGTCCAGGTACCGGCGGGTGCTGGTATTCTTCTCCAGGAAAATCAGGGGGAGGGAGGCGAGCTCCCGCAGGGGGAGGGTGCGCCGCGACAGGCTGGCGAAGCGGGGGCCGGCGATCACGATGTCCTGCACCTGCCCGACGGGGGTGAAGGTGAAGCGCCCGTCGGCGTCCCGGCCGAACCCCCCGCCGGCGCTCCCGTCTCCATCCCCGTCCCCGTCGGCCGCCGGCCGGCTGACCACCCCGAAGTCGATGGTCCGCTGCTCCAGGGCGCGGAGGGTTTCGGGGGTGGGGCCGTTGGTCACGCTGATTTTGATCCCCGGATAGAGGAGGTGGAACCGCTCCAGATGGGGAAGGAGGAAAAAGCGCAGGGTCATGTCGCTGGCCCCCACCCGGATTTCCCCGGCTTCGAGGTTGCGCAGCTCCCGCAGCTTCCGTTCCCCCAGCCGGAGCTGCGCAATCCCGGCGGACGCATACTCGTACAGCGCCTCCCCCTCGCTGGTGAGGGCCACCCCCTTGGGGGTCCGCAGGAAGAGCCGGCAGTCCAGCGCCTGCTCCAGCTGCCGGATGCTCCGGCTCACCGCCGGCTGGGAGAGGTAGAGTTCCTCCGCCGCCAGGGTGACGCTCCGGCAGCGGGCGACGGCGCAGAAAACGTGATACAAATCGAGGCTGATATGGCTGCTGCTCACAGGGGGCCTCCTTTCCGCCGTAAAAGAACGCCGCCGGGCAGGGCGCGGGCCCCGTCCGGCGGCGAAGGGCCGGTTAGACGTTGATTTCCACCTTCACGCCCCGCATATCCGCGTGGCGGGCCAGCACCGGGGCCACCTGCTCCGCCAGGAATTCGGCGGTCTGCTCGGGCGCGCGGCCGACGTAGCGGGACGGCTCGAGCACGCTCTCCAGTTCGGCCAGGGTGACGCCGAAGGCCGGGTCGCCCGCGATCCGCTCGAGCAGGTCGTTCACGCCGTCCCCCTGCTTGACGCGGCGGGCGGCTTCCATGGAATGGGTGCGGATCCGCTCGTGCAGCTCCTGCCGGTCGCCCCCCCGCTTAACGCAGTCCATCATGATGTTCTCGGTCGCCATGAAGGGCAGTTCCCGCCGCAGGTCGCGGTCGATGACGGCGGTGTTGACCACCAGCCCGTCCACCACGTTGATGACCAGGGAGAGGATCGCGTCCACCGCCAGGAAGCCTTCGGCCACGCTGATCCGCTTGTTGGCCGAGTCGTCCAGCGTGCGTTCGAACCACTGGGTGGAGGCGGTCATCGCCGGGTTGAGGGAATCGGCGATGACGTACCGGGCCAGGGCGGCGATCCGCTCGCTGCGCATCGGGTTGCGCTTGTACGCCATCGCGGAGGAACCGATCTGGTGCTTCTCAAACGGCTCCTCGATCTCCTTGAGGTGCTGGAGCAGCCGGATATCGTTGGAAAACTTCGCCGCGCTCTGCGCGATGCCGGAGAGGGTGGAGAGGATCATCGAATCCAGCTTGCGGGGATAGGTCTGGCCGGAAACCGCGAAGCAGTCCGCATACCCCATCTTTTCCGCGATCCGCCGGTCCAGCGCGCGGCATTTGGCGTGATCCCCCTCGAACAGCTCGAGGAAGCTGGCCTGGGTGCCGGTGGTGCCCTTGGAGCCAAGCAGCTTGGCGTTCGAAAGGCGGTATTCCACCTCTTCGATGTCCATCAGGAACTCCTGGGTCCACAGGGTGGCGCGCTTGCCCACCGTGGTGGGCTGGGCGGGCTGGAAGTGGGTGAAGGCGAGGGTGGGGAGGTCTTTGTACTCCTCGGCGAAGCTGGCCAGCAGCTCCACGGCGCTGACCAGCTTTTTCAGCACCAGCCGCAGCGCGTCGTACATAATGATAAGGTCGGTGTTGTCCCCGACGTAGCAGCTCGTCGCGCCGAGATGGATAATCCCCTTGGCCTTCGGGCACTGCTGGCCGTAGGCGTAGACGTGGGCCATCACGTCGTGCCGCACCTCCTTTTCCCGGGCGGCCGCCACGTCGTAGTTGATGTCGTCGGCATGGGCCTTCAGTTCGGCTATCTGCTCGTCGGTGATCGGCAGGCCAAGTTCCTGCTCGGTTTCGGCCAGGGCGATCCACAGCTTCCGCCAGGTGCGGAATTTGTTGTCCGGGGAGAACAGGTACTGCATCTCCGGGCTGGCGTAGCGGGAGGCAAAGGGCGTTTCATACGTGCTGGGCATGGATATCCACCGTTCCTTCATTTTCGAATTCTCCGCCTCGGGGCGGCATATATTCCTATTGTATCGGTTTTCCGCCAAATCCGCAAGGGCTTCCCCGATTTTCCGCGGGCCGCCCGGATTTTTCCGCCCGCCGCCTGCCTTTTGCCTGTCCTCCCCGCCTTTTTTCGGCCGATTTGTGCCGGACGGTTGAAATCCGCCCAAAAACCGCGTATACTGATACCAGCTTTTGGACATATGGCGCGGTCCTTCCCCGGGCAGGGAGGGACGGGCCGGCGGGGAAGGACGCCCCGCGTGGGGGCGGCGGTTTTTGCCGGGCCGCCGCCCAATGAAAGGAGGGAAACGTGCAATGAAAAGGAAAATCATAGGACGTCTGCTGCTCGCGTCGGCGACGGCGGCGACGGCCTGCCTGAGCGCGTCGGCGCAGGGGCTTTCCCCGGCTACCGGGGAAAGTGTGTCGGCCATGCCGTTTATCATCATGGGCGTCGCGGTGGTGCTGGTGATCGCCCTGGCCGTCCTTACCGTTTTATCCAAAAAGAAAAAATAAGGCGGGGCCGCCCATGCGGGCGGAAGCCCGCCAATCCAGGGAGAAAGGCATGGACGATACCATGAGGAAACGGGGCTTTTGGCTGCGGAGGGGCGCTTCCCTCGCCGCGGCGTTTCTGCTGTGCTGCGCCGGCTTCCAGGCCGGCGCGGTGCAGGGGTTTTCCGGGGGGCGGCTGCAGGTGGTCAGCGAACTGGGGGAGGATTCGCCCTATGTGCATTATCACCTCAACGGGGAGGAGAAGACGGCGGCCGACATGACCTGGAGCGACAATGGGCATACCGGCCAGGCCATCTCCCTGAACGGGGAGGGCGAGACGCTGGAACTGGAGTACAACCAGCTTCAGATGCACACCATGACCTTCGCGGGCTGGTATTACTGGGAGGGGAGCGCCGACGGGACGGACGAAGGGCTGTATTCCCAGCGGCTGTTCACCCTTTCCCACAGCGACGAGCTGTGGCTGACGGTGATGCCCCACGCCCGCGACGCCGAGCAGAAGGACGATCAGGGGCGGATCCTGGACGGCGTATACCTGGAATTTTACCAGGGGACCGGCGGGGAAGTGACCAACCTGAAATGCTGGAACCCCGTGGTGGAAGGGGAAGGAAGCTACGGCCTGCCGCTGAGCGAATGGCATCATGTCGCGCTGGTAATGGATGGGCAGGCCATCCGGCTTTATATCGACGGGCGGCTCTGGTTTGAGGAGATGCTCATCCTCGGCGTGGAGGAAATGCGTAACAACATGCTCACGATCGGCGGGGGCCGCTGGGAGGGGGAGCCCACCTTCCGCGGGATGATTGACGATATGGCGATTTATGATTTCGCGATGACGGCCGAGCAGATCGCCATGCTGTACGCCGGCGTGGATCCGCTGGCCGAAGGGGCGGAGCTTCCGACGACCACCGCCCCCTCCCTCCCTACTGCCCCGATGGCTGCCCCGACCACTGCCCCGGAAGAAGAGGATGGCGACGGGCTTCTCTTCGGCCTCCCCGTCTGGACGGTTGTGCTGATAGGGGGATTGCTGGCGGTGGTTGTCGGCCTGTCGATTTTCCTCAGCGTATACCGTCCCCCCGCCCCTCCCGGGCAAGGCGGCCCGGCGGGCGGCGCCGCGCAGAACCCTCCGGGGAATCCGGATCCGGGGGATCCCGGCCCGGGGCGCGGCGGCAAAGGAGGGGAAGAACCATGAAAAGGAAGAATGGGCGCCGCCTTGCCTGCCTGGCGGGGCTGCTGGCGGCCGTCCTGACGGCTTTCCCCGCCGCGGCGGACAGCACGCAGACGGGCTCGGGGGCCACCTCCGCCACCGCGTCCCAGAGCGAGCCGGTGGATAAGGAATTCCGCATTGTGGAGCAGGACGGGCAGGGGGCGATCCTGACCGAGCCGCTCGAGTATGCGTTCTGGGAACATCCCCTGCTCCCGGCGGGGCAGGAGCGGACCGGCCGCTTCCGGATAACGAATGAAACGATGCGGGCGGTGTCGGTGACGATGACGCCCGACCTGCCCTACGACGACACCGTGGCCATGACCTACTTCGCGGGGCTGACCGTGACCATCTGGCGGGCGGAGGACGGCACAGTGGTCTACACCGGCCCGTATACCGGGCTGGCGGACACCGTCCCCCTGCTGTCCATAAATCCGCTGAGGCCGGGGGATTCGGTGGAATACGGGATCACCCTGCGCTGCCCGTTTACCTACACCGGCGATCCGCAGGAAGAGAGCAGCGCGGTCTCCTGGGAACTGTCGGCCAACGCGCAGATTGTCACCGAACAGGGCGGGAGCCCCTCTGCCGGCGGGATTGTCCTGCTGATAGCGGCCCTTCTCCTGGTGGTGGGGATTATCCTGCTGGCCGTGCGGCGCTCCCGCCGGCGGGCGGAGTCGAAACAAAAGGAGCAAAAGCAGTAAACCAAAGCCGTCCTGCCGGGCTGATTGCCGGCGGGGCGGCTTTCCCTTTGCCGGGGCACCCGCCAGTTTCAAGGGTAACCGGCGCTTCCCAGGATAACCGCCGGTTGCCCCGGGAACCGCCGGCCGTCCTGGCGGAACGCCGGCCGTCCTGACGGAACGCTGGCCGTCCTGACGGAACGGCCTGCAAAAAAGCGCTCGCTCCGGACAGGGGCGGAGCGGACGCCTGCCGGCAATTTCCGCAGAGGGGAAGGCTTTTTAAAACGGGCAGCT
The DNA here is from genome assembly GCA_904377855.1 of Candidatus Avimonas merdigallinarum. Lineage (GTDB taxonomy): Bacteria > Bacillota > Clostridia > Oscillospirales > Acutalibacteraceae > Avimonas > Avimonas merdigallinarum. The sequence continues at coordinate 7,750 of CAJFGS010000017.1, read as the reverse complement.
CGCCCGTTCACAGGCCGCGGAGGCGGGGATGCAAGCCGAAAAACGTCCCGGCACGTCCTGGGGCGTTTGCCGATTATCCGCCCTCCCGGGGCTTCTTCAGGACCCCGCTTTGCCGGAGCGTGCCCACCGCCCGCCGGCGCATAGCAGGCCCGCGGCCCTGCCGGCGGGGAATACGGGTCAGCAGCCGGTTTCTCAGGAGGGGAAGCGCTGTGCGGGAGAGCCTCCTGCTTAAGCGAAAGCGGCCGCGGGCAATGCAATCGGGCTGATTGCCGGCGATGGGGCATGCAGCGCCGTGACAGGATTTCCCGCCCCTTGAGAAGATGGGCCGCCTGCCGGCTCGCCGGTGATTTTACCGGCAGGCAGGGAGCAGGGAGCGGGCGGGAGGCGCGCCCGCCTGTCGTCCGTCCGCCATTCCCCTGCCGGTTTGTGGGATTCGGCGCATTTCCCGGCCTTTTGGAGGAAAATCTTCTACCCTCCCCGGGAGCGGGAAATTGTGGGAAAGCCGTTTTGCTGTCTTGACCGCTTTTGTCGTAAATGGTAATATAGAAGAATAGTGTTGATATAGAGCGGAGGGCTGTGCGTTTTGATTGCGATCATTGACTACGGCGCGGGGAACCTGCGCAGCGTGGAACTGGCCTTCCGCCGGATCGGCGTCCCGGCAAAAGCGACGGGCAGCGCGGCCGAGATTTCCGCGGCGGCGGGGGTGATCCTCCCGGGCGTCGGCGCGTTTGCGGACGCCGTCGGCGCGCTGGAGAAGCGGGGGCTGATCCCGGTGATCCGGGAGTATGCCGCTTCCGGCCGGCCGCTGCTCGGCATCTGCCTGGGGATGCAGGCGCTGCTGGACGGCAGCGAAGAAGGCCGGGGGATCCCGGGGCTGGGGCTGATCCCCGGCCGGGTGGTTCGGCTGCCGGCGCGGGGGCTGAAAATCCCGCACATCGGCTGGAACAGCCTGCGCGCGGTGAAGGAAAGCCCGCTGTTTGACGGCCTCCCGGAGGAGCCGTACGCTTACTTTGTCCATTCCTACGCGTGCGAGGCCGCGCAGCCTGCCGACGTGCTCGCGGTGACCGAATACGGCGTGCCCTTCCATTCGGCCGTCCAGCGGGGGAACGTGATGGGCGTCCAGTTCCACCCGGAGAAGTCCGGGCGGCAGGGGGAACGGATGCTGCGCAATTTCGCGGCGCTGGCGGAAGGCAGGCAGGGATAACGGCGGGGCGGGAAGCGCTCCTCCCCGGCGGATACGGAATGCAGAAAAGGAAGGACGTGGCCGGCAGATGTATGCAAAACGGATCATCCCCTGCCTGGACATAAAGGACGGCCGTGTGGTGAAGGGGGTCAACTTCCTCGGCCTGCGGGATGCGGGCGACCCGGTGGAGGTGGCCCGGCGCTATTCCGACGAAGGGGCGGACGAGGTGGTGTTCCTGGACATCACCGCCACCCACGAAGGGCGGGCCACGGTGGTGGACCTGGCCGCCCGGGTGGCGGAGCAGCTGTCCATTCCCTTCACTGTGGGCGGCGGAATCCGCACGGCGGAGGATTTCCGCGCGGTGCTGCTCCAGGGCGCGGACAAGGTATCGATTAACTCGGCGGCGATCGACCGGCCGGAACTGATTTCCGAGGCGGCGGAGCGGTTCGGCAGCCAGTGCGTGGTGGTGGCCATCGACGCACGGCGGCGGGAGGACGGCTCCGGCTGGGATGTATATAAGCACGGCGGCCGGCTGAACACGGGGCTGGACGCCCTCGAGTGGGCGGCGGAGGCCGAGCGCCGGGGGGCGGGGGAGATCCTCCTGACCAGCATGGACTGCGACGGCACCAAGGCGGGGTACGACCTGGAGCTGACGGCGGCGGTGTCCGGCCGGGCAGGGATCCCGGTCATTGCCTCGGGCGGCGCCGGGACAATGGCGCATTTTGCCGACGCCTTCACCCGGGGGAAGGCCGACGCGGTGCTGGCGGCCTCCCTCTTCCATTATCGGGAGGTGGAGATCGCGGCGCTCAAGGAATTCCTCGCGTCGCGGGGGATCCCGGTGCGTCCGGTAGCGTAGCTAGGAAATGAAAAGGATTGTTATAAATTGGGAGGATGCAAGATGGCGGCGAAATATGTATTTGTAACGGGCGGCGTAGTATCCGGGCTGGGGAAAGGGATTACGGCGGCTTCGCTGGGGCGGCTGCTGAAGTGCCGGGGCCTGACCGTGTCGGTGAAAAAACTTGACCCCTATCTGAACGTGGATCCGGGGACCATGAACCCCATCCAGCACGGGGAGGTGTTCGTGACCGACGACGGCGCGGAAACCGACCTGGACCTCGGCCATTACGAGCGGTTTATCGACGTCAGCCTGAGCCAGAACAGCTCGGTGACTTCGGGCAAGGTGTACTGGAACGTCCTGCAGAAGGAGCGCAAGGGGGATTACGACGGCGGCACCGTGCAGGTCATCCCCCATATCACCGACGAAATCAAGCGCCGCATCGCGCTGGACAGCGATAAATACGACGTGCATATCGTGGAAATCGGCGGCACGGTGGGGGACATCGAGGGCCTGCCCTTCCTGGAGGCGATCCGCCAGTTCGCCGTCCAGAACGGGCGGGAAAACTGCCTGTTCGTCCACGTGACGCTGGTGCCTTACATCGCCGCCTCCCAGGAGATGAAGACCAAGCCCACCCAGCACTCGGTCAAGGAGCTGCTCTCCCTCGGCATCCAGCCGGATGTGATCGTCTGCCGGGCGGAGCATGAGATCACCCGCGAACTCAAGGATAAGATCGCGCTGTTCTGCAACGTGAAGCGGGACTGCGTCATCGCCAACTGCGACGTGCCGATCCTGTATGAAGCGCCGCTGGTGCTGGAGGAGGAAGGGCTCGCCAATATCGTCTGCCGCGAGCTGGGGCTCGGGGAGCTGCCGCTGGATCTGACCGAGTGGCAGTCGATCGTGGATACCCTGCGCCACCCGAAGCAGTCGGTGAGCATCGCCCTGGTGGGGAAATACGTCGAACTGCACGACGCCTACCTCAGCGTGGCGGAAGCGCTCAAGCACGGCGGGATCCCGTCCGCCACGGCGGTGGATATCCAGTGGGTCGATGCGGAGGAGCTGACCTGGGACAACGCGGACGACCTGCTCGGCGGCGCGGACGGCATCCTGGTGCCCGGCGGGTTCGGCAGCCGCGGGACCGAGGGGAAGATCACCGCCGCCCGGTACGCCCGCGAAAAGAAAGTGCCGTATCTCGGTATCTGCTTGGGGATGCAGGTGGCGGTCATCGAGTTCGCCCGCCATGTCCTCGGCTTTGCCGACGCGCATTCCACCGAACTGGATCCGGATACCACCCACCCGGTCATCGACCTGATGTCCGACCAGCTGGAGGTTCGCCAGCGCGGGGGCACTATGCGGCTGGGGAGATATCCCTGCGTACTGGATATCCATTCCCGTTCCTATGCATTGTACGGCGAGGAACTGATCTACGAGCGGCACCGTCACCGTTATGAGTTCAACAATGACTACCGGGAGGAGATGGAGAAGGGCGGTATGCTGCTCGCCGGCATCTCCCCGGACAAGCATATTGTGGAAATGGTGGAAATCCCGGAGCATCCGTGGTTTGTGGGCTGCCAGTTCCACCCCGAGTTCAAATCCCGCCCCAACCGTCCCCACCCGCTGTTCCGCGGCCTGGTTTCGGCCGCGCTGGAACATAAGAAGGCGCGCTGAAAAAGCCGCACGGCAGAAAAACCCGGGGCCGTCCCCTTTTTAAGCCATGCTGCGGCGGAAAAATTTCGCCGGGTAAGGCAAAGCGGAGAAAGCGTTCGCGCGGTTTTCCGTCAACGTCTCGCCCGAAAGCCAAAAACAGCCAAGAAACTTCCCGTGATTTTTTGCGCCCGTCCATAACATGGAAGGGCATGCAGCAGCGAGGGGGATCTGTATGAAGAAGTTAGTTGCGTGGCTGTTGGCTGTGGCATGCATAGGGGGCCTTGCCGGGTGTTCCAGCTCCGGCACAAGGCCGTATCAGGATTTAACTGCGCAGGAGGTGTCATCAGCCACCGTGCATTTGATTCCTCCCGACAAAACGCTCCCGGTTGAGGATATCGGCGAATTGGTCGCGCTTTTGAATGATGTGGTAATTTATAGCAAAGACAGCTCTTATACGGACTATGCGGGTCAGGCGGTTACTTTCACCCTGGCCATGACGGACGGCACGCAGACCAGCATCAAGGAGTACAATCCATTCCTTGTCATTGACGGGGTCGGCTATCGAACAGAATACGAGCCCTGCGAGGCGCTTAATAACTACGCCAACGAACTGCTGAACGCTGCCGAATCGAATGCGGAATAAAATCACATGGTTTCTCAGAGGCCCCCACCCAAAGGGTGGGGCCTCTCTTTATGCCGTTCGGATTTTCACCAATTTCAGAGGAATTTTTGCCTCCCCCTGAAAAGGGGGCCCGAGGCCGTCTCCCTTGCCGGGGAGGGCCTTTTCTGGTATGATATCCTTATCAAGACGGGGACAGGCAGACACGGACAGGAGAGAGGAAAAATGGCGGATTTTTGCGCGGGCAGCTTCCGCTTCCCTTTGGGGGAGCGCACCTATATCATGGGGATATTGAACGTGACCCCGGACAGCTTTTCGGACGGGGGCCGGTATTTCGGTCGGGACGCCGCCCTGAGCCATGCGCAGGAGATGGAGCGGGAAGGGGCGGACATCCTGGACATCGGCGCGCAGTCCACCCGCCCGGGCCACACCCCGGTGACGGCGGAGGAGGAATGGGCGCGGCTGGAGCCGGTCCTCCGCAACCTGCGGGGGAGGACGGCCCTCCCCCTGTCGGTGGACACCTACTATCCCTCGGTGGCCGCCGCCGCGGTGGAAGCGGGCGCGGCGATCATCAACGACGTCTCGGGGAGCCTGGAGAACGGGATGCCCCGCGTGGCGGCGGAAACCGGCGCGGGCCTGGTGATGATGCATGCCGGCGGCGGGGCGGACGATGCGGGCCGGGGGGACGCCCTGGAAGCGGTCCGCCGGTATTTCCGCACGGCGCTGGAGGCGGCTGCTGCCGCCGGCCTGCCGGCGGAGCGGGTCTGCCTGGATCCGGGGATCGGCTTCGGCAAGGACCGGGCGGGGGATCTCGCCCTCGCGGCCCGGCTGGGGGAACTGACGGCGGAATTCCCGGATACGGCGGTGCTGGTGGGCGCCTCCCGCAAGCGGGTAATCGCTTCCTGCTGCTCGCCCGAGCCGCCGGCCGGGGAACGGCTGGCGGGGACGCTGGCGTTCCATACTGTGGTGCAGTGGAACGGGGCGCACATCCTGCGGGTGCACGACGTGGCGGCGGCGGTCCAGGCGGCCCGGGTGGCCGACGCCCTGCGCCGTGCGGCAAAATAGAAGGTAAAAATAAAGGCAAAGGGAGGAAACAGGATGGAAACCGGAAGAATTCCCCGCTGGAAGATGCCTTTGTGGGAAAAGGAACTGCTGTTTTTCCTCGCGGCGATTGCGGTGGCGGCGGCGCTGTTTGCCGTCGTCGCGGCGTCGCTGTTCCTGCTGCCGGAGGAGGACGTTCCGCGGGTGTTTGCCTACGCGCGTGGTTACTTCGATTACTTCCTGCGGGAGCCCCTGGCTCCCCAGGCGCTGTGGAACGCCCTGGGCGTACTGCTGGCGGGGGCGCTGGGGGCCGCCGTCGCCTTCCGGGCGGCAGCGGCTGTCCTTACCTGGCGCTTTCCCGCCCTTCCCGCCGGGTGGATTGACCTGGCGGCGGTGGCGCTGACAGTGCTCCTCCCGGCGCTGCTAATGGCCCTGGCGCTGGACATTGTCTGGGGAGCCCTCCCGTTTTATTCATGGAAAGTGGCAATCCCGGTGCGATGGCTGGTCGCCGTGTCCTTTTCCGCCCTGCCGGCGCTGCTGCTGGCCTTCCTGATGTGGGGGCTCGAGCAGCCGCTCCGGGCGAAGCGCCGGCGGGCCGCGCAAGGGAATCCACAGAGTATATACAGAGTATATAAGGAGGCAGTCATGGATAAAATCTATATCCGCGGGCTCCGCGTTTTTGCCTACCACGGCGTGAACCCGGAGGAAAAGGAAAAAGGGCAGCCGTTTGAGCTGGACGTGACCCTTGCGGCGGATCTTTCCCGCCCGGGGCGGACCGACGACTTAAACGATACGGTGAATTATTCCAAGGTGGCCAAGTGCGTCCTGCGCACCATGCAGGCGGGGAAGGACGACCTCATCGAGCGGGCGGCCGAGCGGGTGGCGCAGGCCGTCCTTGGCGAATTCCCCCTGGTGCAGGCGGTCACCGTGCTGCTCAAAAAGCCGCGGGCGCCGATCGCGGCCGATTTCGGGTATGTCGCAGTGGAGATTACCCGTTCGCGGGGGGACAGGCCGTGAGCCGCGCCGTGATCGCGCTGGGGAGTAACCTCGGCCGGCGGGAGGAGAACCTGGAAAAAGCGCTCGAGGCCCTGGGCGCGCTGCCGGGGACGGAGGTGGCTGCAGTCTCCTCCGTTTACGAGACCGAGCCGGTGGGGTATGCCGACCAGCCCCGCTTTTTGAATATGGCGGCCGTGGTGGAAACCGCGCTTTCCGCCCGCGCCCTCCTGGGGGCCTGCCTGGGCATCGAGGCGGCGCTCGGCCGGGTGCGCAGTTTCCCGAACGCCCCGCGCACCCTGGATCTGGATCTGCTGGTGATGGAAGGGGAGAGCGCTGCCGACCCGGAACTGACCCTTCCCCATCCCCGCATGGGGGAACGGGGGTTCGTCCTCGCTCCCCTGCGCGACCTGTTCCCGGACGGGAAGGTGCTGTCCTGGGACTTCTCGCAGGCAATGGAAACCGTGTCGTATTCCGGTGTTTTTCGCGTGGAAAACCGCTTTTTTCAAAAAAATTTCAAAAAACGGGAAAAAAGGTATTGACAGAGGGGGATAGGAGGTGGTATTATAGCAAAGCGCTCTTGAGGGGCGGCCCTGAAAAGGGGGCCCGGGAGAGGG
>CAJFGS010000017.1:0-724 GCA_904377855.1 Candidatus Avimonas merdigallinarum | reverse complement strand
TAGAGAGTTTGATCCTGGCTCAGGACGAACGCTGGCGGCATGCCTAACACATGCAAGTCGAACGGAGATATTTGAGAGCTTGCTTTTGGATATCTTAGTGGCGGACGGGCGAGTAACGCGTGAGCAACCTGCCCTTGAGTGGGGAATAACGGCTGGAAACGGCCGCTAATACCGCATGACATTGCGGGGCTGCATGGTCCTGCAATCAAAGGAGCAATTCGCTGAAGGATGGGCTCGCGTCCGATTAGCTAGATGGTGGGGTAACGGCCTACCATGGCGACGATCGGTAGCCGAACTGAGAGGTTGATCGGCCGCATTGGGACTGAGACACGGCCCAGACTCCTACGGGAGGCAGCAGTGGGGGATATTGGTCAATGGGGGAAACCCTGAACCAGCAATGCCGCGTGAGGGAAGAAGGTCTTCGGATTGTAAACCTAAGTAGTCAGGGACGAAAGAAATGACGGTACCTGAAGAGTAAGCTCCGGCTAACTACGTGCCAGCAGCCGCGGTAATACGTAGGGAGCGAGCGTTGTCCGGATTTACTGGGTGTAAAGGGTGCGTAGGCGGGATGGCAAGTCAGATGTGAAATACCGGGGCTTAACCCCGGGGCTGCATTTGAAACTGTCGTTCTTGAGTGAAGTAGAGGCAGGCGGAATTCCTAGTGTAGCGGTGAAATGCGTAGATATTAGGAGGAACACCAGTGGCGAAGGCGGCCTGCTGGGCT